>JAQUWD010000064.1 GCA_028693055.1 Eubacteriales bacterium
GGGCTTGAGAACATATTTCCGATCCTCGCCCAGCAATAGCCGCCACAGCATGCCGGAAATCCGTGCGCTCATAAACATAGCGCCGCCAAAAACCGGCAGCAGCGAGAGAGCGCTGCATAGCATGGTGCAATACATAAACTGATACATGGAAGCGATGGACATCAGCACCAGCATGACCCGGCGGGAGGAGGCGACAGGGGTTTCTGCCCGGTTTAGCTTGCCAAGGGTTTGCACTTTCGAATAACTCCTTTATATATGGTATAAAACACATTCATTGTAACATATGCTTTCCCGCGGTCGCAAGCCGGATGGGGAAATTATGAAAAGCGGCCCCGGCCAAGGCGGGCGGTTTCGTTCTATTTTGATTGCCCGCCGCATACGCTACAAACAAAGACACAGGAGGAGTGCATCATGATGGACATGAAACAGGACGGCCTTGGCAGGCTTGCGAAAGAAGGAACGATCACCCCGGAAATCCTCCGGGAGGAGCTGCCCTTGCAGCGCTTTGTCGGCGAACAGCTGGGGCAGGCGGTCGTGGAGGGCGAAGTGGCGCTGCCCGGCGGGCTGCGAGAGGAAACCAACGTGCTCTCTGCAGAGGCCATGGCAGTGCTGGATCGTACTGACGTGCAGGCGGAGCGGGTGGACGCCGAGGGCAAGGTTACCTTTCACGTGCTCTACACCCAAGGGGATCCCACGCTGGTCAGCGCATTGGAGGCTTCGGCCGAGTTCAGCCATGCCATGGATTTTGCCGGGGCGCTGCCGGGCATGAACGCGCCTGTCAGCCTGATGGTAGAGCATGTTGAAGCCAACGCGCAAGGCGGCAGGCTGCATCTGTTGGCCATTTTACGGGTACAGGCCCGGGTCTTTTCGGACGAGCCGCTATCTGTGGTTACCGGCGTGCGCGGCATGGACGGCTTGATGCAGAAAACGGAAACGCTGTCCTGCTGCCGCACCTTGGCTTCCGGAGCGCAGGACGTGCTGGTACGGGACGAATGTGAGCTGGGCGCGGTGCTGCAAATTCAGGACACCTTATATGCCACGGCTATTGCCACCGTGCAGGATGTGATGGGCGGCGAGGAGAAGGCTACCATCTCCGGGAATATTCTTTTGGAGGTCAACCATCGCAGCACCATGCCCTCGCGGCCTATCGTGGTTACCCGGCACACCATCCCCTTTGAGGAAACGCTGTCCCTCATGGGGGAAAATGGCGATCAGCTCTGCTGTGATGCGGTGGTGAAGGATGTAGCGGTGCTCTCTCAGGAGGGGCCGGAGGAGGGCGGACGCACCATGCGAGCGGAGGTGCTGCTGGGCTTAAGCGCCCGGGCTACCGGCAGCCGGGACGTGTGCCTGCTGTTAGACGCGTACACCACCCAGGGAGATTTACTGCTGCCCGTCACCAAGCCGGTACGGCGGGCGCTTCGGCACCATCAGGTGCATACCGCGGAGAGCGGCAAGCTGACCTTACTATTGGACGGTCAGCCGCCGGCACGCACTCCCCTTCGGGCAGGAATCCGCCCGATCGTAACGGATTTGAACCGTTCCGGTGGAAAGCTCAATGTGGAGGGCATGATGGAGGTCAACCTGCTGTACATGACCGACGACAGCGAGGTGCCCCGGAGCTATCAAACCGAGGAGCCCTTCCGTATGAGCTTTACCTGCGATTTAAGCTGCCCGGAAGGAATGGTGCTCTCCCCCTCCAATATCGAGGTGACGGGCATCACCAGCGACCGGGTAGAGGTGAAATACATTTTACATGTCAGCTGCTATGATGTGCAGCTTGGCGATGAACCTCTAGTGACGGATGTAGCCGAGCAGCCCTCCAAGCCCGCCGAGCCGGGGATTCTGCTCTGCTTCAGCCAAGAGGGAGAATCCTTATGGGACATCGCCAAGCGCTACCGGGTCAGCTGTGACAGCCTAAAGCGCATGAATCCAGCCTTGGAGGACGGCGCGGCGGGGGAGCAGGTCATTCTCTGGCGCAGATAGGGAAGAATGCTTGGCCTAGGATGAAAGGGAATCATGAATGCGAACTCTTTCCGCCGAGGATTGAGTTCGCATTTTTATCGTTCATGATTCCGTATAAATGCCGTTTTGAAACGGCAATGCGTATTTCCTCTCAGGCTTCCTTGGCAAGGCGCAGCGTAAAGACCGCGCCGCCACGGGCGTCGTTCTCCCCTCGAAGTGTGCCTTTCAGCTTTTGAGCGGAGGAATACGCAATGGCTAACCCAACCCCGTAGCTCCCGCCCCTCCCTTTATAGCAGCGTTCAAAGAGGTGGGGCATA
The DNA here is from genome assembly GCA_028693055.1 of Eubacteriales bacterium. Taxonomy (GTDB): domain Bacteria; phylum Bacillota; class Clostridia; order Christensenellales; family Aristaeellaceae; genus Limiplasma. The sequence goes on from JAQUWD010000064.1 coordinate 2,280, forward strand.
TCCTTTTCATCGATTCCGTCGCCATCGTCCCGCACCGATAGCTCTACCTGCCCCTCTGTCTGACGCGCCGATACCTCCACCTCTGCTTTTGCATATCGAACGGCGTTTGTCAGTAGGTTTTCCAGCACGTTGCAGATCAGCTCCTCCTCTCCGTGCACGCAAAGCGATGAATCGAAGGGCAACAGCGTTAACGTAATCCCTCGCTGAACCGCCGCGCCATTGACGCGATCCAGACAATCTCGGATGGGCTCTGCAACGCGCACCTTTTCCAAGGGTAGCGCGTGAGGATCGTTTTCGATTCGGCTTAAGGTCAACAGTCGATTTACCAGCCCCGTCAGTCGCGCGCTTTCTTCAAGAATGATATGCGCGGCATTTTCGGGCGATGGGAATACGCCGCGCTCAATGCCTTGGGCGTATCCGCCGATAGACATTAGCGGATTGCGCAGCTCATGGGAAACATTTTGAAGAAAATCTCGTTGGGCCTGATCTGCCTGTTTCAAGCGTTGGGACGCTTGGTTTACATCCCGGCGAAGGGCTTCAAGCTCGCTCAAAGCGAAGGGCGGCTCAAGATGAAGATAGCTTCCCTGCCCGATAGCCTTCACGCCCTTTCTAAGCCGGTTCAGGGGGCGGCTAACGCTTCGCACCGCTCCATAAAGCACGCCGGTAATCAGCAGCGCAAAGCAGACGGCAATGAGCGCTACCAGCTTGGTGGCGTCATCGACCCAAGCATGAATTTGCGATATGGAGCAATAGGTGATCAAGTACCGAATCTGCGCGGATTCCGTGGGCACCCGATAGTATTGCACAAGGAAGGATTCCCCTTTTTCATCCTGTATCTCTGCGGGTTGATCAAGAGCATCGGAGGACAACGACGAAAGATGCTCCTTACACAGCGCTACAAAGGGCTCCATTTCGACTCGCTCCTGCTCGTCATAAGGATAAATAAGCTTCATCTGCGATTCTAAAAGGAGCAGCTTCGCAGTTCCTTCCGTTTTTCGTATGACCGGGCTGAGACTGCGCAAAAAGGAGCGAATCCTTGCCTGTGACGGCATAGCCTGCTCCGCTTCGTCAAAGGTCGCGTACATCAAGGGCAGAATGCTTTCCTGAAGAGACGTTAGGTTTTCGGCAGCCTCGCTATAGGCGTACCGTTCCGCCGAACGTTGAAAAATCACGGAAAACAGCGGCGGCAGCAGTAGCAACGCGATCAACGTCGGAACCATCAAACGGGTGAAGAGCGTGGCCTTTTTCATAGGCGTTGATCCCCCAGCGTCAAGCGAAAGCCATAGCCCCATACCGTCTCAATTTGAACCTCGCTGTGCCGCTCTCGCAGCTTTTTCCGTAAACGCTTCACCAGATCGTCAGACGCGCGGGTTTCGGCCTGCCAATCAACTTGCCAAAGCGCACGCAGCAGCTCCTCGCGGCTGACGGCGCGCTCCTGATGGGCGATCAAATAGGCTAAAAAATCAAATTCTGTAGGCGTTAGCGGCAATGCTTCCCCATGAAGCGTCACTGTGCGAAAGCTTGGCGACACGCAAAGTGGACCAAAAGTAAGATCGGCGGCTGCGCTCTCGGATTCAACCGTTTGCGAGCGGCGCAGCAACCCGCGTATCCTTGCCACCAGCTCCAAAGGCAGAAAGGGCTTCACCATATAATCGTCGCCGCCCAGCGTCAGCCCCATGACTCGGTCATAAGGGCTGTCCTTGGCAGAAACAATGATGATTGGCAGGTTGGTATTTTGCTTGCGAAGTTGAGTGCACACTGTTAAACCGTCCGTTCCGGGCATCATGATATCCAGTATGACCACATTCGGCATAGCCTTTTCGCAAGCGTTTAACAGCGAATCTCCGGTGGAAAACGTTTTGGTTATAAAACCCTCCTGCGTTAAGAATGCAGCCATCAGCTCGCGGATATTTTTTTCATCGTCTGCCAAATATACTGTTTGCGGCATACCCAAGCTCCTTTCCCGGCGCTACCGACAGAATGATACCACGAAAGGAAGAGCACCGTAAAGCGCCGCCGCAGGTTTGCCACAGTTTTACCAAGGAAACGCCCCGCCAAAGCTCTGGTTCTGCCATGACGATTTCTCGTATCCTGTAGGGGAACGGAGGATACCTTCCGTTAAAACAAAAGCTTGGAGGAATCAACATGAAAAAAATCCTAGTCCTTTCCATGGTATGCTGTTTGCTGCTAACCTTCGTCAGCGCCGCCTCTGCCGCAGGCATGAAGAGCGGCATGATCAACGGAATGCAGAACGGTTTGCAAAACGGAATGCCCGCGGGTGGAAAAAATGGAATGCAGAACGGAATGCCCAGCGGCGCGAAGAACGGCATGACCAACGGAATGCAAAGCGGTATGACCAACGGAACGAAGAAGGGGCTTGTAAACGGAGAGCTGAAGGAATCATCCTCCAATAGTCAAAGTGGAGCGCAAGCGGAAAACGACTCCTTTTGGACGGACGATGCAGAGCGGCTACAGCAGCTTGCGCAGGATGGCCTGCTAACCAGCGAGCAGGTAGAAGCTTTAACCCTCGGGACTGTAACGCCGCTTGACATGCTCCATTCAGGAGCTTTGACCCAGGAGCAGTATGACCTGTTATGCGTTACCGATGAAAGCTCCACCAACGAGAAGTAATACTCAAAAAGGCTGCCATCACGGCAGCCTTTTTTAAATTGTCAAAAAACTCCTTAAGGGGCAGTCTGGGGAGCCTGCAGGCCACCGTGCTTCTTTTACCACAGATCGGCAAAAGGATCATCGATCACGACGCGGCCCTCTGCGCTGTCTCCAATACCGCTGTACAGATCGACCTTTCCATCCGTCCGGCGAACAATACCGGAGGTGAAGGCACAGTCAATCAGCTCAGGCTTTTTGGCGGGGAAGGCAGGGTAGCTTTGACGTGTGGCAATCACGCGCGGCTCGGTAGCCGTGTGGGTGGCAGGGTCAAACACGAAAGCTACATTGAGGTAGACGGCTAGCGTTACGCCGTTTTCACTAGGCTCGCTGTAGCATTTGTGGCCGATGACGCCGATTTTTCCATCCTTGAGGGGATAGCACTGATTGCAGCCGCCCCACTCGCCGCGGCCAAACAATGCGCCAATCGCAGGCGCGTCGGCAATCACTTGGGCGGTAAGCTGGCCTAGCTCCTTGATGGTCGTGAATCCCACGACTGCGCCGCTGCCATATTTGGCCTCCACCTCCGCATTGCGCGGACGGGAGAAAACGCCGATACTGCCGTCCGGCATAGGACACAGACGGATATCCTTCATGTAATCGGGACCTGTGGTGAAGTAGTGCATGTCATCAAGCTGCGTGCCGCGGAAGAAATAACCATAGAAGGTGTCTACGGTCTCGTTGTTCGTCTTGCGCACATGGGTGCCGCCCATGACCATTTCTTTGCCAAGAATCTGAATATAAGGATCCTCCAGTTGATAGATCATGGGGTCGGTTTGGGTGAGAGAGTATTCGTCGGGGCCGATTCTTTCAAAAAGACGCACCCAGCTTCGCGCCCATTCGTCGCGCTTTTCCACGCGTCCGTAGAGATACTCCTTCCCCTCCCACTGAAAAGGAATGGAGCAGTTGTATACGTCGAAGCCATCTACGCCATGGAAGGTCAATATAGCGGATTCGTAAATTTTTCCTTTTTTGTCAAAGATCTTCCGTTCATCACGAATATTCATGACGCCACCTCATTTTAAAATAAGGCGTGCCCAACCCCTGTCGGGCACGCCGCAGATTGTCGAAAAAACTCCTTATAAGGTCTTGGATGTCGGGATTAATTCATCGAGGCCATATATTCGCTGAACTGACGCTGATATTCGGCGAGCACCGTGTCCAGACCGGCGTCCTTCAAACGCTGCAAGGCGGCGTCGAAGGCTTCGTCATAGCTCTGCACACCCATGTAGATGGGGGTGATGCAGGCTTCCATCTCGGTCTGTAGGTTGCTATACTCGGCCTGCACGGGGCTGGCGTCGAAGAAGAAGCCGCCGGCAACGCTGTTCACAGCGGTGTCATCCTTGGTGTATAGGGCTTCGATCAGCGAGGGGAAGGTGGTGGTGGGATAACGCTGGAAGTTCATGTTTCCAGCCATCCAAGTTGAGAAAGCCCAGACGTCGCTGGTCACCAGCTGCTCGATGCGGCCTTCCTCAGGTACGGTGTAGTGGGTACCCTCAATGCCATAGAAGAACAGGTCGAAGTTCGCTTGGTCAGTGTAGAGCCAATCAATGAACTGAACCGCTTCGTCCACATGCTTGGAGGTGGAGGACACGGCGTTGCAGTTCTTGAAGGCCCAAGGACGGATGGAGCCTCTGTCGGCGTTGAAGCGCTCAAAGGTCACATCGGTCAGCTGAAGCTCGGGCCAGGTCTGCACCATATCGGCATAGAAATCCAGAGTGCCGAAGTGGAACACAAACTGACCGCGCTTGAGCATGTCGTCATGGGACTCGTTGGTGGTGGTGAGCACGTCGGGATCGATAAGGCCGCGGGTGTAAGCTTCATTCATGAAGGCGGCGTCCTGCTTGAACTCGTCGCTCTCCACCCAGCTGGTTACAGCGCCGTCCTGCGCAACCATGAACAGGCCGTCCACAACGTTGAAGGGATAAGAGTCATACTCGCTGTGGAGCACGTTGAGATGGTTAGAGGAGGGATCATAGCTGGGGATGAAATTCAAATAGGGGGTGTCATCGCCGTCCCACTCGCCCATAATGGCTTCTAGGGTGTCCAGCATTTCGGCGGGAGTGGTAGGAACGCTCTTGTTATACTTGGCTAGGATGTCGTTGCGAACCGTGAAAACGCCCTCAACGCCCAGCTCAGCCCAGTTGGTGGGGATGCAGTAGGTATGACCGCCGATTTGCGCGGCGCTCATGACGCTGGAATCAATGGCGCTCAGGATATGCTCGCCATTCTTGGCCAACGCATCGGTGATGTCGGCAAGGCCGCCGCGGGAATAGTAGGTGGCAAAGGAAACGCGATCCTGCATCACGTGGAAGAGATCAAACTCTTCACCTGTGGACAGCATCAGGTTCAGCTTGGAATCCCATACATCCCAAGGATAATAGGTGACCTTCACCTGAATGCCGCAATCCTTGGCAAGCTTTTCGTTTACAGCGGCGATGACCATGTCATAATCGCTGGGGGCGGTGCCGGGGACAACGTAGTTGATCGTGACCATTTCCTCCGCTCCCGCGAAAGAAGGGGCCATGCTTAGGCATAGGGCTAGAAGCATGAGAATACTGAGAATCTTTTTCATCTGGGTAGCCTCCTTTTATTTTAGTGAGCTTTAGAAGCTTCACATTCGATAGAAACAGGGGTGAATTACCCCTTGACAGAGCCGACCACCAATCCCTTGACGAAGTATTTCTGCAAAAGGGGATACAGCAGAACGATGGGGCCGATGGTAATAAGAGAAGTTGCCATTTTCAGCGATTCGGAAGGCGCTCGTCCGCCGGCAGCCGCGCCGCCGGTCATGCGCTGCATGTCCTTAATCATCTGAATCTGGGACTTCAGCTGCAATAGCAGGTATTGCAGGGGATAGAGCTTTTTGTCCTCCACGAGCATGATGGCGTTCCACCAATCGTTCCAGTAAGCCAAACCGTAAAACAGCGCAACCGTGGCTAGAACAGGCTTGCATAGCGGTAGGTAGATTTTCACGAAAATGGTGATATCCGTTGCGCCGTCAATGCAGGCTGCCTCGCGAAGCTCGTTAGGCAAGCCGCTCATATAGTTGCGTACCAAGAAAAGGTTGAAGGGTGAAAAGAGCAGGCTGGGGATGATCAGCGCCCCGAAATTGTTGCGTAATCCCAGCGCGTTGCACATCAGGTACCACGGTACCAGACCCGCGCCAAACGTCATAGGGATGAAGAAGTAGAAGGATAGCTGATTGCGATAACGTACATTGCGATTGCTCAGCGTATAGGCGGCGGAGGCGGTGATGACTAGCGCTCCCAGCGTTCCCACAAAGGTTGTGAGGATGGAGATGAGCATGCCCTGCATAACGCTGGAGCTTCCGTTAAAAATCAGGCTATAGGCTTCGGTGGACCAGGCGGAGGGGATGAAGCGGTAGCCATACCGGGAGATGGAGGCTTCGTCGCTGAAGGAGACGGATATCGCCAGCAGCATAGGAATCATGCAGAACAGGGCGAAGAGACCCACGAAAATGTACATGGCGTAATCTCCGGCGTTCAAACGGTTTAGCTTGGATTTTTGAGCCACCATGGGGAAATCCCCTCCTTTCTTAGAACAGTGCGCCTTCGCTAAAGGTGCGCTTGACAATACGATTAGAACCTAGCACCATGATCAGACCGATGAGGGACTGGAACAAGCCGATCGCCATGGCTTGAGAGGGGTTGCCCGTTTGCCGCAGCACACGGTAAACGTAGGTGTCGATGATGTCGGTCGTCTCGTACAGCATGCCTTGATCGCCCACGAGCGCGTAGATCATCCCGAAATCGCCAAACATAATCTTGCCCACAGCCAGCAGCGTCATAATGCACACCGTAGGCATGATCAGCGGCACGGTGATGCGGATGATCCGCTGAAAACGGTTTGCACCATCTATGGTGGCGGATTCATAGATGCTTTCGTCGATGCCGGTAATGGCTGCCAGATAGATGACGGCGTTCATGCCTGCGTCTTTCCACAGCTTCATCATCACCAGAATCGTTGTCCAATACTGGGGCTTGGTATACCATGAGATGCTTTTTCCCCCAAATAAGGTAACGATTTGGTTAGCCAGACCGTTCTTGTTGGAAAAAATTGCAAGAAGAATGTAACCGACCACCACCCAAGATAGGTAATGGGGGAAGAGCATGAAGGTTTGCGTGGTCTTGACGAAGGTTTTGCTTCGCAGCTCGTTTAGAAGAATTGCCAAGAAAAGCGACATGGCCGTGCCTACCAGAATGAACAGCAGGTTCAGCACCAGCGTGTTGCGAATGACGCGCATAGCGTTGGTAGAATGAAGGAAAAAATCAAAGTTTGCCGTTCCGCACCATTCGCTGCCCCAAACGCCCAATTGATAGTTGAAGTTTTTAAAGGCGATAATCATGTAGGGGTAAGTGCAATAGCTAAAGATGAATACATAGGCTACTGCGGGCAGGAGCAGCAGATAGGAGAAGCGGTTCCGCGCGATGTCGGAGAATATGCCCCATTTGTATTTACCGTTCATCTGCTGAGGCTTGATACTGTTGACCATGTTGTACCTCCTTGTCTTCATTCACGCCAAGCGCATCCCAGAGCACGTTAAGCTTTGCGCGCGCAAGCCCCATGACCCGGTCTGCCGCGCCGTAGTACATGGAAACCGTGTCGCCGGTCAGGATAGCGCCGCAGCTGAATACCACATTGGGGTAGAAGCCTTGCCGCTCGTAGTCGGTCTCAGGCTCAAGCACAGGCTCGGCGGACACGGCAAGCACCTTGCGGGGATTTGTTCCATCCAGCAGGGCGGCGCCCATGCTGTAACGATTGGAAGCCTTGTCCGCCCCATGATATAGAATCAGCCAGCCCTTCTCGGTACGGATGGGAACGGCCCCGCCGCCGTTGCGTGAATCGCTCCAGGAGAAGCTGGGCAGAGGCAGCGGTGAGAATTCGCCCCAATGTAGCAGATCGGATGAAGCGGCGACCCATATCTGCGCTCGGCCGATTTGATGAGGAACGGGGCGCACCAGCGCATAATAAAGCCCATCAAGCTTATCAGGGAAAATGGTTACATCCCGGTTTTCTGTGACAAAGATGATCCCCTTCTTCTCAACATGAACGAAATCCTTCGTCACCGCTAACGCCGTGGTGATGCCGTTGATGGAAACTGCCGTGTAATTGATATAGTAGGTATCGCCCAACTGCGTGATGCGGGCGTCCTCCGTGCCGAAAGCCTCCAACGCACAGTCGGGACGGATCAGCGGCGCGTCATCCACGGTGAAGTGGATACCGTCGCGGCTACGAGCTAGACGCAGGTGAGAGATGGAGGTTAGAAAAACATAATTACCCTGCTGCTTATCCAACACCTTGCGGGGATCGGAAAAATCGTAACGGGAATCGTTTAGCGCCAAGGTGTGGACTTCGACCTGCCAAATACCTGTCTCTGTCTCGCACAGCACAGGAACATTTAGGAAGCCCACCGGCGCAGTAGGCGGCTTTTCGGCGACGCGTAGAAGAAGCAGCGTTTCATCCTTATACTGCGCAACTCCGGCGTTGAACGCGCAAACCACGCGGTAGCCTTCCAACGAGGGCTTTACCATGTCGGGCGTTATCAGTGGGTTTTCTGCCGCACGGACAAAAGGCTTCATTTGCTGTTCACTCCTTTGTGCTGGTTGTTTTTCATCACTTTTCAACCAGATTATATCAATACGATAAGATGAAAACTAGAGTAAGCTTGAAACCTGATGGCTTAAAAATCGAATATCCAATGAATTTTGTACAAGGTCAGAAATTTGCAATGGTTTTTCCTTGACTTTTCGCACTAGTTTCGATAACCTGAATGATTAGCATGGTAAAAAGGGGAGATTTCTTTTTTGGAGGAGGTGCGCTAGATGCGTAAACGTGCGGATATCCTAGCTGACAATTTGATGAAGTCACAGTATTTCCGCCGTATGCTGCTGTCGCTAACCTCCATTTTTTTAGTTGCGCTCGTGGTCGTCAGCTCGGTTTTGTGCTTAATTATGGGCAACCAGTATGTGTCGTTGACCGCGAATAGCATGACGGAGAGCATGCAGGATCTAAAGCTTTCGGTGGACAGCTTTTTTAGCAAAATGTCCGCTCTAGCCAGCGCCATGATGAACAACAAAGAAATAGTGAACTTTTTGTCGGCCGAGCAGGATGACAAGGTAGTCAGTTATCTTGCATTGCGCTCCCTTGGCGTTTACAGATCCTTAGACCCGACCATATTGAATCTGACCTTGATTAATGACGATAGAAGCGTTTCCAACCGCAGACTTCAGAATCAGACGCTTTTTTTTAAAGAGTACTCAGGCGAAACGTCGCTAAAGGCACGGCGCATTACGATGGGAAACGGCGCGTCGCTGGACGTGATCAGCATTCTTTTTCCATTTGTCGGCGTATCGGAGCAAGTGCCGCGCGGCATTATTGTGGATGTTGCGCAGGACACGCTGCAGCATATGCTGGACCGTGGCCCGCAGCGAGAAAATTATGTGATCGACGAGCGGGGTACCCTTGTGTCTGTGGATGACGCATCCCTGTTTCTTTCCGGGGAAATGCATAACGACCTCATGGCGCGGGTGCTGCAAAACGGCGACGACTTCGGATCCTTCTATGCCAACGAAGAGCAGAGCCGGTATATCGTCTCCTATAACCGATTAAACGACACAGGCTGGTATGCAGTGGCCTTGTTCAAGACCACTACGCTATTTTCGCGTCTATTTAGCGTAATCCTAGCGGTAGCGGGAATCTGTCTAACGGTTTTTGCGGCGGCGTATTGGATGATTTACCGCATAACGAAACGAAATTATGCGCCGATCCGTCGACTGCTGCAAACCTGTCAGGTACCGGAGCAGGATGCGCGCTTTGGGGATACGGATCTGCTTTCGAACGTGTTTTACAGCTTGGATCAGGAAAACAACGAGCTTCGCGGCTATCTTCACCGGCATTATCTGTACGCGCTGCTCACGGGCATGCCGCAGGAGATGGATGCGGCGCATCTGGAAGCGATGCAGGTGGAATATGCCGCGCCCTATTACCGCGTTTGTATTGTGCATATGCCTCTTTGCGACGTAGAAACGCTGACGCAGGCGGCCTTTGCCTTGGATGACGCGTTGTTTCCGCTGCATTATGCGCATCTGCTTCGGCGCGGTAGCGAGATCATCGTTCTTCTATGTCTGCCGGATGCGCAGCTTCCGCAGAATTGCCTACATCGGATGACGGCGGTGCTGGATCGCATGCTGCCTACGCCTTCCTATCATATTTTGCTCAGCGATGCGATGCCCCAGCGGGAGAAGGTGGCGGATGCGTTTAGCCAAGCGGAATTGTTGATACAGTTTGCTTTTTATGCCAAAGATCGCTCCGTCTTGACCAGCGGCGTTATGCAGGAACATAACGAGCTGGATAATGATTGTCGCTCGTTGATCGGCGCGCTGATTTCCGATGTGCAGCGGTGCAGCCCGGACGCTGTGCAAAAGGACCTTGCGCAATTAAAGGAACAGCTGCTCGCACTGCGCCCAGAGGCTTGCCGGATTGCGGCGACGCAGGTGCTGGAGGCGCTAGCCGAGCAGCAGTATGCCTTATCCCCGTTGATTGCCGATATCCGTGCAGGCTATGCAGAAATCAACTCCGCGAATCATTTTGATGAGGTGATGGACTGTATTCATCGTAAGGCGGCGGCCTGCGTCAAGGAAAACCTGTATGTTCGCGAGCAGAACGCGCATGTGCGTACGGATAATTTGAGCAAGGCGATTCAGCTGCATGTGGAGGAACATTTTTCTGATTCTGTGTTGTCCATCTCGGAGATTGCCGAGAACATCGGCATGTCCTCCGGGTACATCAGCCGTATATTTAAGGCAAATGTAGGCATGACGATCAATGAGTACATCACGTCTGTTCGGCTGAGCAAGGCGGCGGATATGTTGAGAAATACAGATATGACGGTGGCTGAAATTGCGACGGCAGCAGGCTATAACAGCGTATCCTATTTTGCCACGCAATTTCACAAGCATATGGGCTATAAGCCCACCGCATACCGCGGAGCGACCGACGAACAGGAATGATCATAGTATGCCATACCCTCTTTAAAAAAGAATAGTCTTTCATTGGTAGGGAATGCGTTTCCCTCCATATTGTGATATACTGATTGACAATAAATCTCAATCGTTAGCGAAAGCATGAGGTTCTTTGCAGCCTCTGCGCTTTTCGCAGATAGGCGGCTATTGGAATGAATCAATGGGAATTTTTAAACGTATCCGGTGATTTTGTCCTTCACAATGCACAGCGGTATCCGGGCGTCTATTTTCCGCTGGTGAACGAGGGCTCCATGATGTCTAGCGTCACGCCGTGGCTGGCGGGCGACTGCAAAACGGATCAAAACCATTTCTTGCTGGCTCCCGCCAGTATGGAGACGCTGCACGAAAGCCGTTCAACGCGAAACCTGTGGATCCTTTCTGCGGGGGAGCGGCCTTGGTCGGTCACCGGGCAGAGCGCGTATCAGGCGGCGCTTCGCGGCAGTGCGGACGAGGAGGAAACCGTGCTTACGGGCGGACTGCTGTGGCAAAAGCTTGCCCGCAAGCAGAAAAAAACGGGGCTGCTAGCCGAAGCACTTAGCTTTGTGCCTGCAGGTCAGCATCGGGTGGAGATTCTACAGCTTACTTTGACCAACGAGGGCGCACAGCCGCTAACGCTTACGCCCGTGGCAGCTATTCCGCTCTATGGCCGCTCGGCGGAGAACCTGCGCGACCATCGGCACGTAACCAGCCTGCTTGAGCGCGTGAAGCTGACAACCTTTGGCATGGAGCTTCGCCAGACGCTCACGTTTGATGAGCGCGGCCATCAAAAGGGCGATACGATCTATCGGGTCTTTGGCGGCGACGAGCAGGGCAAACCCCCGGAAAAATTTTTGCCACGAGTATCCGATTATATTGGCAGCGGAAGCTACGATTGGCCCGACGCGTTGATTTTTCCCGAGCAAGCGAAGTATCTGACCGCTGGCTGTGAGGCGCAGGGCGGCGAAATGATTGGGGCGCTGTGGTTTGCCGAGACGGTTCTCGCCGTCGGGGAAAGCCGTCACTATCAAATTGTTATGTCCATTGAGGACGACCCCACGCCCTACCTCACTCCAAAGGCGGTAGCCGATACGTTAGCCCAAACCAAGGCTTGGTGGCAGGCTGAGGTTCGGCAGCGGGTAACGATGCAAAGCAGCGACTTTGGCGCATGGGCGGTATGGGTTGGGGCGCAGCCCATTTTAAGGCGTATCTGTGGGTGCAGCTTTCTTCCCCATCACGATTATGGGCGCGGCGGCAGGGGGTGGCGCGATCTTTGGCAGGACAGTCTGGCGCTGCTGCTGGCAAACCCTGCCGGGGTACGCGACGATCTGCTCAGCTATTGCTCCGGAATCCGGCTGGACGGCACCAACGCGACCATCATCGGTGCAAAGCCGGGCGAGTTCAAGGCAGACCGCAACGGCATCCCTCGAGTATGGATGGATCACGGCTTCTGGCCCGTGCTGACCACCAGTCTCTCTCTGGATGAGACTGGCGACCCTACGCTGCTGTTGGAAAAGCAAACCTATTTCCGGGATGCGCTTCCGTGGCGAGGGGAGGACGAAGCCCGAAACGAACCGTCCCTGCCTTGCGAAGGCACGGTGCTAGAGCATCTTTTGACCCAGACGGTCACAGCGTTTTTCGATGTGGGCGAACATGGGCATATTCGTCTGCGGGGCGCGGATTGGAACGACGGTCTGGATTTGGCGCGGGAGCGCGGCGAAAGCGTAGCCTTCACCGCCGCCTATGCCTACGGGCTTGGTCTTCTATCCGACATGACGCGTTGGCTGGCAGCTGGAGGGCAGGACCGGCTAACGCTTCGTGCGCCCCTGTGGAAGCTGATGACCGATGCTTTTGGCGAGCCGGCCGTCATGCGCTCGGCGCTGGAGCGCTACTGTGCTTCAACCGATACGTCCATGGAAAGCGTAAAGTCCACTTTGCTTGCCGATCGCTTGGATGCGATGGCCCAGTACATCCGTCAAAATATTCGCGAACGGGAATGGGTGGGCGACGGCGCGGGTCAGCATTGGTTCAACAGCTATTATGACAATGACGGTCACCCCTTGGAGGGCGTTATAGGGGATCGCGTGCAGATCATGCTGACGGGGCAGGTGTTCTGCCTGCTGGCAGGGGTGGCGGAGGAGCCGCAGGCGGTTCAGCTTGCGCAGGCTGTGGAGAAATACCTATGCAGCCCCAGCCGAGGGGGTTACTGCCTCAATACGGATTTCCATGAGGTGAAGCTCAACATGGGACGCATGTTTGGCTTTGCCTACGGTCACAAGGAAAACGGGGCTGTTTTCTGCCATATGGCGGTGATGTACGCCTATGCGCTGTATGCACGGGGCTTGGCGGCAGAGGGGGCGCGGGTGCTGGAGCTGCTGTATGCCCAGAGCCGAAGCTTTTCCGTCAGTGAAATCCTGCCCGGTATCCCCGAATATTTTGATGATCGCGGAAAGGGAATGTACCCGTACCTGACGGGCGCCGCCAGCTGGTTCATGCTCACCCTTCGCACGCAGGTGTTCGGCGTTCGTGGGCAAGGCGGCAACCTTTGCTTGGAGCCGAAGCTGACGGCAGCTCAGTTTGATAAAAGCGGTGCGGCGCGGATTACCTGCCCCTTTGCGGGGCATACGCTCGCGCTGTGCTACCGCAATCCATTATTGCTGGATTGGGGCGAGTACCGCATTGAAAGCGTAAGCCTTAGCGCAGCGCGTGTGGAGGAAGACGGCGCTCGATGCGTGATTCCTCGCGAGGCGTTAACCGGCGATACCATCGCTGTGGACGTGATTCTTTCCCCCATAGAAGCAGGAGGCCGCCATGTTTGATGAAGCAGGAAGATTTGTTTTGCAGGATTATCAGCACCAGCCCACCTTCGCCAGCTTTCTGCCGGGGATTGGGGGCGAATTGGGCATTCCGCTGTGGTGCTATTACGTCAATCGCGGACAGGGCGTTTGTAGCTTTGGCGTAAACGATAAGGAGCACTCCATCATGGAGTTCAGCCCGGCTTATACCGCCTATCGTGATACCGCCCGCAGGGGCTTTCGCACCTTTGCAAAAATAAACGGTAAAACCAAGGAGCTGTTTTGCGATGCGCCGGATTTAGCCATCGGCATGAGCGAGCGGGAAATCTCCGGCACGGTGGACGGCCTGAAGGCCCAGGCGCTGTATTTCGGCGTTCCCAACGAGCGTGCCGCGATGCTGGCACGGGTGCTGACTGTGACCAATGAAAACGCTGTCCCCATGACCCTAGAGCTTTTGGACGGCATGCCGGAAATCGTCCCCTACGGCATATCGCAAAGCAGCCTGAAGGACATGGTCAATCTGGCTCAAGCATGGATGCAGAGCGAGGACACCCAGGAGGGGCGCGCTTATTTCCGTGTGCGCGCTTCGATGGAGGATTCGGCAAGGGTCACCCGAATAGCGGCAGGCAATTTCGCCCTGTCGTGGGACGACGAACAGCATCTTTTGCATCCCTTTGTAGATCAACGGTCTGTTTTTGGAACAGATACCGCCTGCGCATGGCCGGAGACCTTTGCAGCCATCGGCCTTGCGGAAATGGAAACGCGCCCTCAGGCAACCCAGAACCGCTTCCCCTGCTGCTTCGCGCCCCTTTCGGTTACTTTACCGCCTAATGGCAAGGCCAGTCTGCACAGTCTCTATGGACATGCGGAGAACAAGGAGCGCGTGGGGTTAATCGCCCAAAAGGCTGGCGATCCGGGCTGGTTCGAGCAAAAGCGCGTCGAGGCACGGGCGCTAATCGCCCGCCTATGCACCGCCGTACACACGAGAACTGGGAATTCCACCTTTGACCGCTACTGCGAGCAAACCTACCTCGACAACCTGCTGCGCGGGGGCGTACCCATGCTGTTTGAGGCGAATGGCGTATCCAAGCCCTTTTACCTATATTCCCGCAAGCATGGCGACCCGGAGCGGGAGTACAACGCTTTCTCCTTGGGTAATGAATACTACGCCCAAGGCAATGGCAACTTCCGCGATGTTAATCAGAACCGTCGCTGCGATGTGCTGTTTCAGCCAAAGCTAGGCGCGGAGAATATTCATGTATTCTATGACCTAATCCAGATTGACGGCTATAACCCGCTGGTGCTGAAGGCTGCCACCTATCGTCTGCCAGCAGAGAAGGCTGAAGCGTATGCGCAGATCTGCCCAGCGGCGGCTGCGCTGCTCAGGGATGAATTTACGCCGGGACGGCTCGCCATGGCTGCGGAAAGCGCGGGGATGGGGGATAAGCTCAAATTTTGGGTAGCCGAGGTGATTTGCAGTGCGGAAAGCCAGCCCAACGCAGACTTCGCCGAAGGCTACTGGTGCGACCATTGGACCTACAATTTAGATTTGATCGAAAGCTATTTGGCCGTTTGGCCGGAAAAGAAGGGCGCGCTGCTCTTTGAGGAAGAGCGTTATCGCTGGTATCAGGCGCAAGCGGAAGTAAACCCGCGCGCCCGACGTTACGAGCGCGTCGAGGACGGCTTACGGCAATACCATGCGCTGCGTCTGCCGGAAAACAAGCCGCAGGGGCAATGGCTCCGGGACGAAAACGGGCGGGAGATACATAGCTCCCTTATGGAGAAGCTCCTTCTACTCTGCGCCGTGAAAGCCGCAACGCTGGATGCGGCGGGCATGGGTGTGGAGATGGAGGGCGGCAAGCCGGGCTGGTATGATGCGCTCAATGGGCTGCCGGGACTATTGGGCTCTTCTGTAGCCGAGAGCTGCGAGCTGGCGCGGATGCTTCGCTTTGCGGCGGACGCACTGGTGGAGCGCGGCGGTCAGATAACGGTTAACGCAGCTATTCTACAGCTGCTTACCTGCGTGACGGAAATTTTTCAGCAGGAAACGGACAGGTTTGAACGCTGGAAACGGCTCAACGAGGAAAAGGAAGCCTTCCGCGCAAAACCCTTCTCCTGCTTACCGTCAGCATGCAAGCAGACCTCCGCAGACGACGTGGCGAGAATGCTGTTTGCGCTGGAAAAAGAAGTGAGAAACGGGATTGAACAGGCGACGGCGCTATGCGACGGTGTATGCCCGACCTACTTCACCTTCAAGGCGGAGCAAATGGTCGAAACGGACGACGGCCCTATGCCCACAAAACTAGTTCCCACGCCGCTGCCGCTGTTTCTGGAAGGCCCCGTACGGTCGTTAAAACTGCCCATGAGCGCCGAGAGCAAGCGTCGCACAGCAAAAAAGCTCCGTGAAAGCCCACTATACGACCGTGAGCTGCGGATGTACAAGGTCAATGCATCCTTAACCGACGTGAGCTATGAAGCAGGGCGCGCGCTGGCTTTTACCCCCGGCTGGCTGGAAAATGAATCGATCTGGCTGCATATGGAATACAAATATCTGTTGGAGCTGCTGAAAAGCGAGCTATACGACGTTTTTGCCGAAGCGCTGCACGACGCTGGGGTACCCTTTTTAGACCCCAAGCGGTATGGCCGCAGTCCGTTGGAAAACGTGTCGTTCATTGCATCCTCCGCTAATCCGGATCCAACGGTGCGGGGGCGCGGCTTTGTCGCGCGGCTATCGGGGTCCACGGCAGAGTTTTTGCAAATATGGCAGATCATGATGATTGGCGCGAAGCCTTTCTTCTGCGAAAACGGAACCCTTTGCATGACGCTTGTACCCTTTCTTCCGGCTTATCTGATGCCCGCCGACGGTCGGGCAGAGGCGACGCTATTAGGCAGCGTTGCTGTTATTTACTTTGCAGAGGGCTTGCATCAACTGGAACCCGGTCAAACCCGGGTAAGCGGATATGTGCTGCATGAGCAAAGCGGCGGTGTGAGAAGCGTAACAGGCCCCATCCTACGAGGTCAGGATGCGTTGGATGTTCGCGAGGGACGCATTGCTTCCATTGAAGCCAAGATGGAGCAGCAGGCGTAAGCAGACCTGCCAAAAGGTGAAACCATCGCTAAACTATCCCTGAGCCAGCTTACGAACGGTTGTTGCCGTGCGAATGGTCAGCCTTCCGCCAACGCCGGAGGCTGCCGTCCTTGACCACCAATTGGTTCGCTGATAGTCCTTACGGCTGAAGGACCAAAAAATTGCTTTTTGGCAACCCATGACCTTTTCCAAGCCTTCCTTCGGTTCGCCAAGCTCCCGGAGCACCTCGTCAAGGGAGGTCGGAGGAAGGATCAAAATCAAATTGTCATAGATTTCCTTGCTTTCGCTGCCCCACCATGAAGGCGCATGGCGTAAGATGTCTGCAAGCTCTTCTTGGGCAATGACAAAGACGGGAACGTCCAAACCAAACTGATTTTGGATGCTTTCCTCAATAAGGCTTCGAAGGCTGGAAAGTTCCTTTTCATCACTTGAAAAGGCGACGTTGTCGCTGTTTAAAAAGGTTTTGACCTCGCTAAACCCGAGCAGGTCAAAGCCTTGTTTTAATGCTGCCATCGGAACCACATTTTTTCCGTTTCGGTTGATCCCCCGCAAAAACGCAAGATAAAGCGGATCGTGGTTACCGAGCAGCAAGGGCGCTGGCATCACCATATCATCATGAACGGCGGGATCACGCTAGAAGAGCTTGCCAGCATATGGGGCAACCGTGGACGAATCCAAATGAGCCTGTT
>JAQUWD010000065.1 GCA_028693055.1 Eubacteriales bacterium
ATTCACTCAAAATTCATTGACTGTCGTTTTGCGTTCTTCTCTTATTCTGTATCGTTTTCAAGGTTCGTTGCTCTCAAGCGAGCTTGTACATAATAGCATGTTTGTCTCCTCGTGTCAACTGTTTTTTGGCTTTTTTTAAGAGATTTTCGCATATCCGAACATTTCTAAAGCTCCTATTTCTGTATTCTCAGATACATCTAAATAATTAACGAACATTAACATTTGTGAAGTATAAAACATTCATATTTTTGCTGTCATAGCGCTATCATCTTTCTCCCAATATTCAAAAGTCAGTCGTTGTTAGCACTCGATTTGGAGGAGTGCTAATTTTTTATTGCATTTCATACCTTGGCGTGTTAGAATAGAAACGAACAGATTTTTCCTGTTCACTCATGAACGATTACATAAACAATATCGGAGGCGTTATCTATGGCAGAGCAAAAAGGCAACATCTCTATTCACGCGCAAAACATCATGCCCATCATTAAACGCTGGCTCTATTCTGACAAAGACATCTTCATTCGCGAAATGGTTTCTAATGGATGCGACGCTATCACCAAGGAAAAAATGCTTCTTCCCGACGATCCATGCGACTACCGCGTAACCGTCACCTTGGATGCTAAAGCCGGCGAATTGCGTTTTAACGACAACGGCATCGGTATGACAGACGAAGAGGTGAAGAAGTACATCAATCAGGTTGCCTTCTCCGGCGCCGAGGAATTCCTTAAGAAATATGAAGGCGATAACAAAGGCGGCATTATCGGTCACTTCGGTCTTGGCTTCTATTCCGCTTTCATGGTGGCTGATAAAGTAACCATCCATACGCTTTCCGGCGCTAAAGACGCTCAACCTGTTCGCTGGATCAGCGAGGACGGCATGTCTTTCATTATGGAAGCTGGCGATCGAACTGAGCGCGGTACCGAAATCACCCTTCATATTTCTGAAGAAGAAAAAGAATTCCTTGACGAATATCGTGTCCGTGAGATTCTAAAGCGTTACTGCGGCTTCATGGCAACCCCCGTTTACTTTGACGTAATTAAAGAAGTACCCGAGGTTAAAGCCGAAGAAGAAACAACAACGGAAAATAAAGACGAGGAGAGCAAAACCGAGGAAGCTGCGCCCGCCGAGCCTAAAGGCCCTGAACTGATCAATTCCACCGCCGCTCTTTGGCTAAAGAACCCCAAGGAATGCACACCTGAGGAATACAAAACCTTTTATCACGACGTGTTCCACACCTATGAGGACCCTCTGTTTTATGTTCATCTAAATGTAGACTATCCCTTCAACCTCAAAGGAATTCTATACTTCCCGAAGCTGACTAACGATTTTGGCACCAGAGAGGGCGAAATCAAGCTATTCAGCGGTCAAGTCTTTGTTGCGGATAACATCAAGGAAGTCATTCCCGAATTCCTGATGCTCTTAAAGGGTGTAATTGACTGCCCCGATCTGCCCTTGAACGTTAGCCGCAGTTTCCTACAAAATGACGGCTATGTAAAGAAGCTTTCTGCCTATATTACTCGTAAGGTGGCAGACAAGCTTACCGGATTGTTCAATACGGAGCGTGAGAATTATCAAACCTATTGGGATGATATTCATCCCTTTGTAAAGTACGGCTGCATGCGGGACGCCAAGTTCTTTGAGCAGGTAAAGGACACGCTGCTGTTTAAGACCACGAAGGGCAATTATGTTACCCTTTCCGAATACTTAAGCAAAAACGAAGGCAAGCTGGGCAAGAAGGTCGTCTATACCAGCGATCCTACCCGTCAAACTGCAAGCATTACTCTCTATGACGCAGAGGATATCGATGTCGTCGTTATGGACGCCTTGATTGACCTGAACTTCCTCAGCTTTATAGAGTATTCCGCCGGAATTGATGATTTAAAGTTCGCCCGTGTCGACGCGGACAGCGACACCTTCTCCAAAGAGGAAACCGAGGAAGAGAAAAAGCAGAGCGAGGAAAAAGCTAAAACGCTCACCGAGCTTTTCACTGCCGCCACCGCCAATAAGGATTTGACAGTTAAGCTAACTGCGCTAAAGGACGCATCGCTTCCTGCAATGCTTGTGCAAGACGAGCAAGGCCGTCGTTTCTCTGAAATGGGTAAGATTTACGGCCAAAGCTTCCAAATGCCGGAGCGCTGCACTTTGGTGCTGAACACCGATAATTCCATCGTACAGTCTGTCATGAACGGTGAAGATGGCGAGAAACGCAACCTGATGGCTGCTCAGCTATACGATTTGGCTCGCATGAGCACTCGTCCGCTAGAAAAAGAAGAGGTAACTGCGTTCTTAAATCGCAGCAACAAATTGTTGGAAATGCTGTGCAAGTAAACTGTAACAGTTTGGAAACCCTGCCTCTCACAGGCAGGGTTTTTTCAATGGGTATCGTATTTACTAATAGTGTCTCAATATCAGCTACACAAGCCATTGAACAGGAAGGAAGAAGGAAATGGGAAGAAAAACCTCCGCTCTTCTGATCGCGTTTCTCTTATGCTTTACCATTCTCTGCCCCGCTTCTGCGGAAACACCACGAGATATCACTCCTCTTGATTACGATACCATGCCCGACGCTTTAACTGGACAGCATCATTATCTGCTGGCCTGTGTGGACAGCTGGGAGGGCAACGCCAACAATCTCGGCAACACAGACGGCGTCATTTTGGTTACGCTGGATTCGGTGTCCAAGCGAATCATCTTTACAACCTTAACCCGCGAAATGCTGGTAAAACGCCCGGACGGCGGCATCGGCCGCTTTACCTTCATCGCAAAACGCTATGGCGTGGATGAAATGCTCAAGACCGTCTGCACTCATTTTGGCGTTAAGGTAGAGAAGTATGCTATTTTTAGCATGAACAGCATTCAGGACATCATCGACACCATGGGTGGGGTCACCATCACTGTCACGGATGCGGAAGCGAATTATCTCAACCGCTACCGCATTTCCAGAGATTCTACCACGCCTAGCATGGATAAAGCTGGAACCTATCTCTTTGGCGGCCATGCCGCTGTGATCTACATGCGTATTCGAAAGGTAGGCGGCGATGGGGACGCAGGCCGTACTCGCCGCATCCGCACCGTCCTCAGCACCTTAACCGCAAAATATGAGAACGCCACGCTGGACGAGGCGCTGACACTATTAACCAAGGTGTCCGATACCATCGTAACCACTAACATGACCTTACAGGATATGCTGGAAGCGGTGGGCTACGCTATGGAGCTACGCGGCGTAATCCCCGAGGGTTATCAAATGCCCCCGAACAGCGCTATGGAAGACATCGTATACGCAGGTATGCAGACCCGTCAGGTTGATTTTGAAGCCTGCCGCGAATACTACCAGCAAATCCTCAATAACGATTTCACTGTCAAGTCCGAATAGAAAAAGCGCCTCCGGCGAGCTGCTGCTGGAGGCGCTTTTTTACTTTGAGGGATACTGTGCTCGCTCACCGCCAATATTGGGAAAGCGGGAGTATGCCATCACTACATGAGCCCGTCCTACCTTTGCTTCCTTTCCGTCCATCCGAAGCGGAACCGCTACCGGACGGATATGCATCCCCACTAGCGTATCGCCCACATCGATCGCCGCGTCTGCTTGGATGCTCATGGCCATAGCCGGGTGTTCGAAACGCTTATAAGCAGCGGCGCCAGTGCTGCCCCCAGCCTTAGGAACCGGCATTACGTTTACTTGAGTTAAGCGGAGACGATCCAGCGTTTGCTGCTCCATCACCAAGGCGCGGTTCAAATGCTCACAGCATTGAAACGCGGGCTCTATTCCCCGCTCCCGACAGGCGGAAATGAACGCCTCCGCCAGCACGTCGCCAAGCTCCGGCACGCTGTTTTTTCCAATGCGTCCCCCCGCTACCTCGCTGGTGCTGCATCCCAGCACGACCACCGCGCCGGGCTTCAGCTTCGCTACGTCCGCCAAATAGAAGAGGCACTCCCGTACCTCGTTGCGAATTTCATCCATCCTTATTCACCCTTTCCCCCATGCACAAAAGCATAGGCTCCAATCCCAACGGCAATCGATAGATTCAACGAATCAATTTCATGGCTGTGCGGAATGCGCACGGCATGTCCAAGACTCGCAAATTCAGGAGGCAAACCGCTGCCCTCGTTTCCAAAGACCAAGGCATAGAGGGAGGCAATCTTTGCTACCGCTTCCTCCAGCAGAATCGAGCCGTCCAGCATAAACGGATAAAGCGTATGCCGCCCATACTCCTGCCGATATTCTTCAAACGCATCATATTGCTTAACCCGCAAGGAAAAAATCGCTCCCATGGTAGCGCGCACCACCTTGGGATCAAACACATCCGCCGCCGGTCGAATGATCACGATATCCTTAAGACCAAGTCCCAGCAATGTTCTTTGGATCGTACCCAAATTGCCCTCATCCATAGGATGATGCAAAACCACATGGGGCAGGCTTGGCTCCAATTTGCTCTGCCATTTTTCAAACACGACGGCGGCAAAACAGTTTTCCTTCCCACTGATACGCCGAAGGGCTTTATCCGCAACTTCCTCGCGAACATGCTGCTCCCTGCAAAGCGCTCGAAGCTTTTCCACGCCCTCGCCCTGCGCTTTTTCGCTCAATAGCAATCTCAACGCCCGGTTCGGCGCTGCCTCCATGAGCTGCAGGGAGGGAAATACTCCCGGCGCATAACTATAAGTCAGCTCTGCGCCATATGGCTTTAGCGATGGCATAGAAGTCCTCCTTAGCGGGCGCAAAGCGCTCGATATTCATCCTGAGTCATGCTGTAAGCAACCAGATCCTCCGGCTCCCCACCGGGAACGGCTAACGCTTTGCGCATCGTGCCTTCACAGGTGTAGCCCAACTTTTTTACCGTGCGCCTGCAATTGACATTGGAAGGAATGTGCCGCACCGCCAAGATCATACAGCCCATATCATTGAAGGCATAACGCATCCCCTCCAAGCAGGCCTCCGTTGCATATCCCTGTCCCCAATGAGTCTCTCCCAAGGCAAAGCCGATCTCCATAGCGGTTTCCAATCGACGGCAATGATCAGGCCTGAGGGAGAGCGCGCCGATCACTCTGCCGCTCTTTTTTTCAACAATCGCCCAAGTATGCCCGTCCTCCAAAATATCCTCGATCCACTCTCTGCTTTCAGCAATGCTCTCATGGGGCTGCCACCCAGCCATTAAGCCCACAGCCGGATTTTTTGCATAGGTATATACATCCACCGCATCGCTCACGTCAAAGCAGCGCAGAACGAGCCTTTCAGTTTGCAGTACCGGCAGCGCGAAGCTTCGGTGCTGTTGCCTGCGCTTGAAAAATTTCACGACCGATCGTCCCCGCTCTCCTCATGGGAGTCGTCGGTTTCGTCCTCCGTATCATCCGCATCGGGCTTTTCCTCCTGCTCTCCCGTTTCCCATTGCCGCGGATCGACGCCCATCTGCCGCATACGCTCAGCCATATCTCGCTTGGCCTGTTCCATTCCGCTTTGATTGCTTACCGTGATATAAAAGGACGCCACCGCTCCGTTCGTATAGGTCATAATCCACACCTGAATAAACAAACCTGCCATGGTTGCCAGCACCCCATTGATGGAGAGCAACAGCATTTGCGCTACATAGGATAGCAGCATCCACCCAATAAAGCTGACCATCAGCGCAAAATAGCTGGTTTTCAATTCCTTCATGGTGTTCTTGCTAGCCTTTAGCGCTTCGCCAGCCGTCATTTCAGGGTGCTCCGCCAAATAATAGGGAGCCATGCTATACCGAATCGACGCGATAATTCCGGGCACAACGAGTAAAAGGCTCCATAGAAAAATTCGCACGCCCATTTGCACATACAGCCAAAGGGCGCGTCCGAAGGAATGAAAACGACTGAAAAGTCCTGCCGTTCCCAATTCCGTACCCTGCAATCGTGCCACAAAATAATGGTTGCAGCCTAAGCTTAAAACCGGTGTAAAAAGCAGCGCCAGCACATTAACCGTCGCCATGCCGATAACCGCCGTGTTGGAAATACCGGCTACCGCCAATAAATACGTGTCGACGTCCCCATAGGCGTATATACTAGGCGTGTATAGCGAGATCAGCACTTGACTAATCGTCATAAAGATTCCGGAAAAGAAGGCCACAACCATGGCGGTTTGCCAGTTTCCCTTTAGCGCTTCCTTCGCTTTTAATTTAAAATAATAGGGTCCAAGCATCATTCGATATTTCCTCCCCGATAATCCACGCTAATCGAATAGCGCGTTTACAAATTCTTTGGAGTCAAAGGCTTGCAAATCCTCAATTCCTTCCCCTACTCCCACGTACATCACAGGCACCTTCAGCTCCCGGACAATGCCGAATGCGATACCGCCCTTCGCCGTGCCATCCAGCTTCGTAAGCACAATGCCGTTAATTCCGGCGGCTTCTCGGAAAGCCCTCGCCTGCTGCAAGCCGTTCTGCCCGGTGGTTGCATCTACCACCAGCAAACAGCGCACCATTGCCTCCGGGTATTCCCGATCAATCACCCGACGCATTTTTTCCATCTCATCCATCAAATTTTTCTTGTTATGGAGTCGACCAGCTGTATCCACAATGAGCAAATCCGCCTTCTGTGCCTTCGCAGCCTGAACGCCGTCAAACACAACCCCCGCCGGATCCGCACCCTCCTTATGCCGTACAATGGGGCACTTGGCACGCTCGGCCCATACCTGCAATTGCTCCGCAGCCGCCGCCCGGAAGGTATCTGCCGCGCACAAAATGATCGTGCGGCCCAAGCCTTGAAAGCGAAGCGCCAGCTTGCCAATGGTAGTGGTTTTACCTACGCCGTTTACACCCACCATTAAAATCACCATAGGCCAATGCAGCGGCGCCTTCTCCACATCCAGCATTCTGATCAAAATTTCCTTTAGCTCCGCCTTTACCTCTCCGGCTGTGCGCAGCTTTTTTTCCTTCGCCCGCGCCTTCACTTCGTCAATGGCTTCCATGGCGCAGGCAGTACCCATATCCGAAAGGATCAACGCGTCCATCAGGCCGTCATAGTACTCCTCGTCGGCAATGCGATCGTCCGCCGTATCCTCCATAGCAACCGCCATATTTTCTCGGCTTTTGCTCAAGCCCTCCCGCAGACGGGCGAAGAGGCCTTTTTTCTCACTCATTTCCGTTCCGCTCCTTCGTTATTGATAGTCCGTTAAATTAACGCTAACCATACTGCTTACGCCCCGTTCCTCCATCGCTACGCCAAACAGCGTGTCGCACCGTTCCATTGTGCCCTTTCTGTGGGTCACGACGATAAACTGGGTGTCTTTGCTAAATTCCTTCAAATAATCAGCGAAATAGCTAATGTTTGCGTCGTCAAGCGCCGCCTCGATCTCATCCAGAATACAGAAGGGGGTCGGCTTTAGCTTGAGCATAGCGAAAAGGATGGCAATAGCCGTCAGGGCGCGTTCTCCACCGCTGAATAGGCTTAACAGCTGACGCTTCTTTCCCGGTGGCTGCACAATGATTTCAATACCGCAGTTCAACGGATCCTCAGGGTTGCTCAAGGAGATTTCGCCGCAGCCGCCTCCAAATAAGCGCTGGAAGGTTTCAGAAAAATACCCCTGCATCATCCCGAACTGATCCACGAAAACGGTTTCCATCTTTTGCAGCAGTTGGGTAATCAGCTCCTCCAAATCCCGCTTGGCCTGCTCCAAATCGTCCTTCTGGGCGTTCAGTAAGGTGAAGCGCTCCTGCATCTGAGCATATTCCTCAATCGCGCCTACGTTCACCGTTCCCATGGCTTTAATTCGATCCCGAATCTCCTTAGCCCTTCCGTCAGCCTCGTTTTCTTTAAAAGGCTCTTCCAGCGAGGGATAAGCGTTGAGCAGCTCTTGAGCCCCGGCGTAGCTTACCTCATAGGTATCCCATAAGCGATCCGACAGCAAGGTCAAATCGTTCTTGATTCTGGACTGCGCCATTTCCTGCCGATGCAATCGCTCGCTTTCATGAGCCGTGCTCTGCTGCGCTCCATCAATTTCGTCCTGCAATTCTCGCAAGGCCCGTTGCTTTAAGTCGCGCCTCGTCTCCGTATCCGCCACTTTTTTTCTGGCCGATTCCACGGCAGCTTCTGCATCCGCTGCACTGACAAGCGCTTCTTTCTTTTGCCTTTGAGCGTCTTCAATGTCCAGCAATGCTTTTTGCCGCCGCTCCATTAAAGCCGCGATTTCCGTTCGGCATTTCTCGCTGTCGCCGGACAAGCGCTGTTGATCCCGACGAATTTGGTCGCAATCATGTTCTGCATTTTGCAGTGTCAGCAGTGCGTCGGTCAGCGCTTCCTGAGCAGCCTCCCGCTCTCTCCGCGCCACATTCAAACGGCCGGATAGCTCTTCTGTGCGGGCGTTCAGCTCCTCCTGATTCACATCCTGCTCGGTAGAAAGCTGCTCCATCCGCTTTAGCTCTTGCTCGATTTCCTCCAAGCTCTCATCGATCTGTGCAATCGCCGTCTCAATGCTTTGGCTTCGCTCTAAATACGCATCCAACTCCGCTTTGGCGGCCTTATGATGCTCCGTATCCCGCACAACGGCGATCTCCTGCTGATGAAGGTTATACTGCGCCTGCTCTCGGCGCTCCTTCTCTCCTGCTCTGCGGGTTTCCATCTCTCCAATTTCGGCTTGAGCCGTATTCACCCGCTCCGTCAGCTCCTGAAGAGACGCTTCCAGCTCCTTCATTTCACGTTCTCGCCCCAGAAGATTCTGCGCCTTTTGTTGAATACTTCCACCGGTCATGCTACCGCCGGAATGCATCACATCGCCCTGCAGCGTTACCAAGCGAAAGGCATGCCCGCCCTCCCGCATAATGGCGATACCGCTGTCCAAATCCTCAGCCACCACCGTGCGTCCTAGCAGGCTTTCCACAATTCCACGATATTCAGGGTCGTAGCCGCACAGCTCGCTGGCTACGCCAACGCAGCCCTTCATGGTCAACACGCGCCGTTCTCCAGCTGACAATGTGCGTCCTCGAACGGTAGATAGAGGAAGAAAGGTAGCGCGTCCCAAACGGTTTTGCCGCAGATAATCAATCAGTCGCTTCGCGTCCTGCTCCGTTTCCGTTACGATATTCTGCATCGCGCCGCCTAAAGCCATGTCCATGGCCGTTTCGTATTCGCGGGGTACATGCAGGAGCATTGCAACCACATCCCGCACTCCGGAAAGCCGCTGGTGCTTAGCATAGCTTAAGGCATTCTTTACGGCGTACTGATAGCCCTCATAGCCGTCCTGCAATTCCTTTAGCGTACGCAGTCGCGTATCCACAGCCCGAACGTTTTGCGCGTCCTCCTGCATTGCTTTCTGTCTTTGCAGGATGTCCTGTAAAAGCTGCTTGGACGAATCCTCGAGGGCTCCCACGCCTTGCTGCATGCCCTCCAGCCGCGCCTGTTCTGTTACCAAACTACTCTGTGCTTGGTCGAGTGCTGCGGTCAAGGCGGCTTCCCGTTCTTTTTCTGCTTCCCGTTGGGTCTGTAGCTCGCTTCGCCGCTTAGTCATCTGCTGCTGCATCGCCGATTGCCGCGCTTGATTGGTGCGCACGCCCTGCAATCGGTTGATCCGCTCCATCATATCCGTTTTATGACGGTTCAAGGCTTCCTCAAGCTCTTCCGCCTTGGCGGCCTTTTCGCTCTGCTGCTGCTTTCGCTGCTCTAGGGCTTCCTTGGCTCGTGAAAGCAGCGTTTCCGCCGCGCTAAGTCCGCCGTCGCTTTGGGACATCGTTGCTTCAATTAGACGCATCCGGGTTTGCACGCTTTCCGTTTCCGCTTGAAGCCGGGCAGCGGTTTCCTGCCCCGCGTCCATTTTGGTTTCGATGGCAACCACGCTGTCCCGTGCGTTATGAAGCGCCTCATTTGCTTCTAAAAGCCCGGTATGCGCCTCGCTCAACGCCTGCTGTAGAGCCTCTAGCTCCGCGTCCCCCTGCTCGCGACGGGCTTTGCAGTCCTCCAAATGCTTCTCGGCTTCCAGCAAGGCGTCCTTGATGCTCAATAATAATTGTTCTGCCGCTATTTCCTTTTCATTCAGCTTATCATAGCGTAGCAGGAACAGACGCACATCCAGCTCCTTCAAGGTTTCGCTCAGCGTCATATACTCTCGCGCCACCTCTGCCTGCCTTTTCAATGGCTTTAGGTGCGTTTCCAGCTCTTCCAGCACATCCAATACGCGAACCAGATTTTCATCCGCCCGCTTCATTCGGGTTTCCGCTTCCTCCTTGCGGGTACGGAAACGGCTGATGCCAGCCGCTTCCTCAAAAACGGCGCGGCGATCCTCGCTGCGTTGGCTCAAAATCTCGTCGATTCGGCCTTGACCGATAATCGAATAGCCTTCCTTGCCTACGCCTGTATCCCGGAACAAATCTACAATATCCTTTAATCGACAGTTACCGCCGTTGAGCAGGTATTCACTATCGCCGCTGCGGTAAACCCGCCGGGTGATGCTGACCTCGCCATATTCTACGGGCAGCTGATGATCTGTATTATCAAAAACCAGTGTAACCTCGCAATAATTCATAGGCTTTTTTTGCTCGGTACCGTTAAAAATAACGTCTGCCATGCTATTGCCGCGAAGATTCTTAGCGCTCTGCTCCCCCAGCACCCAACGGACAGCGTCGGATATATTACTCTTTCCGCTGCCGTTCGGTCCAACGATCCCTGTAACGTTTTGGGGAAAGATGATTTCCGTCCGTCGTGCAAAGGACTTAAAACCGTATATTTCCAGCTTGGTAAGGCGCATCCGCACCCTCCTTACTTTTGTTTCGCAGCAAGGCTTTCAAGCGCTGCGCGCGCCGCCGCCTGTTCCGCGTTTTTCTTGCTATTGCCGCTGCCGTCCGCCACAGCCTTGCCCTGAATATGCACTCTGGCAGTAAAATGCCTGTCATGATCTGGGCCGCTTTCCCCTACAATTTCATACTCCGGCAACCCCATATCCATTGCCTGCGTATATTCCTGCAAGGCGCTTTTCTCATCCTTCACCTGTTGGGAAATCAGCGTTTCTTCCTTCTCGTACAGACGATTGATGACTGTCTTCACCGCTTCGTATCCGCCGTCCATATAGATCGCAGCCAGCACAGCTTCCATTGTGTCCGCAAGAATGCTTGCCTTTTCCCGTCCCCCGGTTTGTTCCTCTCCATTACCCATCAATAAGTAACGGCCCAGCTCCAATTGACGCGCAAGCACGCTCAACGTATGCTCGCATACCAGCGCAGCCCGCCGCGCAGTCAGCTTTCCCTCCTGAAATTGGGAATACTTACGGTACAGCATGTCGCTGACGCAAAACTCCAATATAGCGTCGCCCAAGAATTCAAGCCGTTGGTTATCGGGCAGCTTGGTGGAGGGATGAGTCAGCGCCCTGCTTAGCAACGCCGAATCCTGAAAATGGTAACGAAGCGCTCTTTCCAAATCTTTCATAATGACCTCCCCGTCCGTCAACGTTCAAGACCGTTCCTTGCCATTGGAAGCAGGGAACGGTCTTGGATGGCGGCGGTTATATTTTACTGATGCTTTTCGATATAATCCACAACGTCACCGACGGTCTTTAATTGCAGAATAACCTCATCCTCGACCTCAATGCCAAACTCGCTTTCCAATTCCAAAATCATAACCATGACATTGGCGCTATCAGCCTTTAAATCCTCTACCAAACGGCTTTCCTTGGTAATCGTGGAAGCGTCCACCTGCAGCTGAGAAGCGATCATATCGCGAACCTTATCAAAAACCATAGTGCGATTCCTCCTTACAACTCTTCAATAAATTTATCTATTCGCCAGCCTCTGAGGCTTGCGTACAGACCAACTGCTTTTCGATCTTACCGACCACGTCGCCGGAGATCATTTGTTCTGCCTGTTTAATAGCGCAGGCGATGGCGTGACCATTGGAGGAGCCGTGGGCCTTAATCACATTACCCCGAACGCCCAATAGCGGCGCTCCGCCCACCTCGCTGTAATCCATGGTCTTTTTGACCCTGCGGAAGGCGGGCTTTGCTAGCAACGCGCCAATCTTGCTCTTAAAATCGCCCATCAGTTCCTTTTTGATGATGCCCAGCAAGGTGCCTGACACGCCCTCCATGAATTTAAGAATCACATTGCCCACAAAGCCGTCGCAAACGATCACATCCGCCGCGTCATGGGTGATTTCACGCGCTTCCACATTGCCGACAAAATTCAAATTCGGGTCGGCTGACAGCAGCTCATAGGCTTCTTTGGTCAAAGCGCAGCCCTTTTCAGCCTCCGCGCCATTGTTGACAAGCCCGATTCGGGGCGCTTTCACGCCCCTCATCCCCTCCATATAAGCAGAGCCCATCATAGCGAATTGGTGGAGGTACTCCGGGCGGCAATCCACATTAGCGCCGCAATCAATCAGCAGAAAATAGCCCTTTCCGTTTGGCAAAAGGGGTGCTAATGCAGGGCGCTCGATGCCCTGAATACGTCCCAGTCTAAACATACCGCCCGATAGCACCGCCCCGGTGCTACCGGCAGATACAAACGCGTCGACCTGATGATCCCGTAGCTTCAACATACCGTCTACGATGGCACTGCCCTTTTTCTTGCGCACAGCCATAACGGGCGCTTCGCAGTTGGTGATCACCTCTGGACAATCGGTGAGGATTAACCGCTGCCTGACGGCGCTGTCCACCCCCGCAAAAATACTGTCCACCGCATCGGTAATCGTTGCTATAGGCCCCGCTAGCTCGATGCTCAGCTCCGCGTTTCTTTTCAGCGCTTCAAGCGCGCCCTCCACTGGAGCCTGAGGCGCGTTATCGCCGCCCATTGCGTCCAAATAGATTCTCATACTACGTCCTCTTTCGTTAGTCGATCTGGATACCGTAAACCGCGCTGGTATCCTTTCCGGTGGTGCCGATCACCAGCATGTTGCCATAAACGGCGGGAGAAGCCTTAATCTGGGTTTCCAGCTTTAAGGTATCCAGTACCTCGCCGGTCTTGCCATTGAGCAGATTGATTTGGCCGTCGCTCATGGCTTGCACGATCCAAGCGTCGCCATCCTCGTTATACACAGCCACAGGGCTGGATACTGTTTCCACGGTAAAGTCGGTTTGCCACTCCACAGCGCCGGTTTTCTTGTTCAGCGCCAGCATCCGGGAGCCGGACGCGCCGTTGGTAACCGTAAAGATTACCAAGTCGCTGATGCTCTCCTGGCCCACAACCGGGCTGGCTTCCAGACCGACGCTATACTTCGCGTCGTACACGACGTCGGGTACTTCATAGCTCCAATCCACGTCGCCGGTTAGCGCGTTCAGCCTGCGCAGCGTACATACGCCGCCTTTGCGTTGGAGCAAAATGGTATTGCCGGTGTACAGCGCCACGGTACTTTCGTCGTCCAAATCCAAGGCGACGGTTGCATCAATGCTATCTCCGCTGTTAAATGCCCAGACATTGGTCAGGGTGTTAACGTCCACGCATTGAACCACGCCATAGCGGTCGCCATAATATACATATTGGTTATACATGGCTACACTGCTGTCAATGTTGGTGTTTTTACTATCCTGTCCCTTAACCGTCGATTTGTAGGCTTGGGTAGTGCTGCCCAAGGTAACTTTTCCCGCCTGATAATCGTAGGTCTCGGACTGCTTGCCCAGCTCCACGGTATAAAGCACGCCGCCCTGACTGCCGAAAATCATAGAGCCCGTCTTGGAATCGAACAGCGCGGAACCCAGCACGCCGGAATAATTGCTGTTGCGCTCCTTACCGTCGGTGTTGATCAATAATGCCTCGGTATTCTTCAGCAGATTGATTAAATGATACCCGCTCTTGACGGTTTTGCTAGCCAGCTTGCTATGGCTTTGACCCACGCCCAAAATCGGCGTGCCGTTGGTCGCCACGGATAAACCGCCGGCGCTGGGTGCGCCCAGATCGTAAGCCTCGCGGGTGGGCGTTCCGTCCAGCAAGTTATAGAAGTAAATCTTGCCGTCCTGCGCCGCCACGATGACTTCCTTTAGCGCGACCACATTACGCATTTCATCCAAAATGGCCATGCGCTGCCGTACTTCGGTAGGCCATTTCACAATGACGGGCTGTCCGGGGGCATTAACGCCGTACAGCACGTCGCCGCCGCTAACCTTCATGCTACCGATATCCTGCTTCCAAGCCTCAGTCAGCTTTCCGCTTTGTACATCAGCGGTTCCGTAAGCAGCGTTTTGGCGCAGCGGGCCGCTGCGGAACGTAAGTACTCCGGCTTGCTTCCAGATGGCATAATCACTGCCGCCAGCATAGGTGGTAAAGGGATTTAAAAGCGAAATCGTGCTAGAGCGAGTGAAGGACTCCACCGTTTTTCCGCCGGAATAGAGCGTGGCCTTCAACTTCATTGTATCCAAGCTAGCCGTAACCTCCTCGCTTGCAGCTGCGGACAAGGCAGGCAAAGGCGTGCTATCCGGTGCAAGGGTGGGTTCCGGGGTAGGCGTAGGCGTTGCAGTTGGCTCCACGGTAGGCGTAGGCGTTACCAACGGCGTCGTCGTAGTTACGGGCTCGCTCTGAGTCGGCGCCACAACAGCGCTGACCTCTTCCTTTTGTTCAGGCTCGGCTGTTGATTCGGGCAATTCCTCCGCCTCGGTATACTCGCCCTTTACGGTATAGGTGCTGTCAATATAATTTAGCTCATCCTCGGCTGTTTGATACTGGGCGGTATACTCTCCCGCATAGGGAACGGTAATTTCGGTATAAAGCGTCCAAGTGCGAACGTCTCCGCTTTCACTCATAGCGCCCAGCTCATCGTTCATATCGTTCAGGCTCAATGCCGCAACGGGCGATTTGTACTGATCCATAATTCGCACCGCAGTCACATCTGTGGAGGTTTCCAAGGTAAAAATCACACTAGCAGGCACGCTTCCGCTACCCGCACTGGTAGTGAAGCTCTGCACCGGAGGCATCACAGGCTTGGGCGCAGCGATGTTTACAGTGGTAGCAGTTCGCAGACCTTCGCTTTCCGTACCGTCCGCTTTCTTGGCATATACGGTAAAGCCGCCGATATACTCTTCTGCCATGGTATATACGGGCGTCCAGATCAAGGCATTGCTGTTCTCAATCACCTCTCCCGACATGGTGTACTGATCGCTGTAATCCTTGTCGTAGATCGTATTTCCATTATCATCTTCAATACGGATTCCCGTCACCTGTCTGGAGGATTGCACCGTCAGACGAAGCGACGCAGGCGCAACCGTGTCGGCAGTGGATACCGAGAAGCTTTTCAACGGATCTTCTTCCGGTAAAACCATATTTTTAACACTGGTAAAAGCCGCAACAACCTTGGCTTTGACGGGTGCGATCGTGGAACCGATGCCCCCCATATTTTCCCAATCTGGTAGGCACAGCGCAGCCAACGCGCCGCCGATAATCAGCAACACAACCAAGATTGGCACCAAAACACTATGGTGCTTCTCAGGCTCCTCCGCCTCATTTTCAAAATCATAGGGCTTTCGGTTAACGGATGCCTGCGGCTGCCTTTTGTCTGTATCATAAGGAGCGCGGCCTTGAGGAGGACGGCGGTTGTCCCCGACGGGCGGCTGTCCTGCCGGTGCTTGCTTTCGCACGGGCATATCGTCCTCTGGGGGCAGCGGACGGCGCGGCATCGACGGGCGACGTGGCAGTTCACCGTTTTGTTGGGCATTTCCTCTAGGCCGTTGGGGCGCGACCATTCCCTCGCCGTTTATCCTGCCCTGTGGATCCGGACGAACACCGTTTCTGACGGGCATGGGACGACTGGACGGCGGAAGCGTCTGAGAAGGAGCATTCGCTAGTCCCGTGCGCTCCTGGCCCTGCGGAATGGGTCGACGCTGTACCGGCCCTCTAGGCTGCTGCCGGGGCTGAGCCACAGGCTTTTGAGCGCCATAGTCCTGATTTCTTTCTATTGAATCGAAAGGCAAATCGCCTTTTTGATCCGTACCATTCGTAGGTTGGGCGGGCATCGCGGTGCGCGCGCCTGTATATCGGCCGCCGGGAACCGCCGGTCGCCTAACATTCCCCTGCTCCAATGGTTCGTTCGTCGGCAGCTCGCTGTCTCCCGCCTGAAAAGGATCAAAGGCATTCTCCTGTTGAACGGGTTTTTCATCGCTGCGGCGCTCCATCCGGCTACGACGACGGCGCGGCGCAGCCGTAGCGTCTTGGGGCTGCTCTGCTTGAGGCGCAGTGATCGGTCGTTCGGGCTGCGCTACATCCTCCGGCTTTCTTTCCTGTACTGGGTAAGGAGCGGCGGGTCTCCTAGACGGGTTCTCGTCTGCCACCGTAGTGCGTTTGTTCACCATCTGCACCGGCGTAGCAATCCGAGTAGGCGCGGAATCCCCCATCAGACGAAATTGTTGATCACTCTGATTAGCGTCAAACAAGGGCACGCCTCCGCCTAGCATTTCCGCACCAAAAGGCGCTGGATCCTCAGCCAAAAACCCACTTCCCATAGAAGGGGCGTCGTTGGGCCTCCGCCAAGCCGCAAAGGGATCAACACCGTCTTCCTGAGGCAGAGCGTCATTCTCACCCTGCAGGGGAGACTCCGGGTACGCTTCGCTTTGCAGCTCGCTATCCCGTCGATTCCATGCATCCTCCTGTTCCCATTGCTCCTGCTGAGGAAGCGAATGGGTGGGGTTAGGCTTACCGCGATAAAAGTCACTCAAGTTTTCGCACTCCTTATCCTTGGTTGCTCTGTGGAAATCGTCCTCGGCTGTTACGGGCGAAACAGCTTTATAGCAAAAAACTTTCTATCAATCCACAATCCTATATTTGCGTATACCAACGATTATTATACCAATATTATCGCAACTCCACAACCCCCTGACCAAAAATCACACTTCCTACAGTGTCAGAAATATGACAAAAAAATTACGAAAATATGATGGAACTTTCAATTCATTGCAGGAGAACCCTTATGCTATGCCGAAATAACCAACTAAAATTTACCTTTATGCTTCAATTCCGTAAAGGAGGCCTTCCATGCCAGATACCATCCTTGTTCTAAGCCGTGAGGTTTCAACTGCTGGGCTCATCGCGCGCATATTGCGTTGCCGTCAGGTTTATTGCACCATTTTGCCGGCGAACACCCCCTTTGCGCAAATTGATAAGCAGTCCGTTAAGGGCGTAATCCTCGCCGGAGATTTTACGACCGCAAACGCGCTTGCAGGGCTGGATCCCGCGCTGTTGAGCTCCTCCTTGCCGCTGCTGGCGCTTGGTGCGGCTGCGTCCTCGCTATGCGCTTACTACGGCGGGCAGTATTCCCCCGCCGAATCGCAGCTGTCGCCTTCCGAAGTCACCCTACAGGAGCCGACGCTGTTTGATCAGCTGGATGGCGGCAGCCGCATGCTTCATACCCTTTCCCCTTTGACGCTGCCGAATGAATTGAAGCCCATCGCCGTAATCTCTGATAAAATCATCGGCTTTAAGCATGAAGCCCGCCCGCAGTATGGGCTTCAATATCCCATTGAGCGCAACGACCCGGACGGCGCGCAGCTTTTAACTAATTTTGCCTGTCTGATCTGCGGCTGTCACGCCGATTGGGACGATGACGCAATGATTGATCAAGCCCTGCAAACCATCCGTACCGAAGTACCCGAGGGGAACCGGGTGTTGTGCGCCGTTTCCGGCGGTGTGGACAGCGCCGTTTGCGCAAAGCTGGCTAGCATGGCGCTGGGAAGTCGTTTGACCTGTGTATTTGTGGATACGGGCCTTTTCCATCTGAACGAGCCGGATCGCGTAATCGCAGATTTTATGGAAACCATGGGCATTGTCGTTGCCTATGTGGACGCGCGCGAGCTGTTTCTACAAGGACTGGAAGGAATAACGGATGATCATAAAAAGGAGCGGATCGCCTCCTCCATGATGACCCACGTTCTTCTAAAGCAGTTCAGTTACGAGCCGGACGTGCATACGCTGATGATGGGAACCAATTTTAACGATACCCTTTACGGCTTTTCTCCCAGCGAGGAAATCGACTGTGCCAAGGGCAGCCTGTCTCTCAACGTTCTGGAGCCTATCCGTAACCTGTTCAAGGCCGAAATCCGCAGGCTGGCGCAAGCGCTCCATCTGCCCGCCACCATCTCCAACCGCCAGCCTTTTCCCGCCAGCGGTCTGGCGCTGCGCATTTATGGCGAGGTTACGCCCGAGCGCTTAAACGTGCTGCGCTCTGCCGACGCATGCCTGACGGAGGAAATCCTTGCGGGGGGCTATGAAAAGCGGCTCTGGCAATTCTACACCGTCGTGTTGAAAAGCCCGGACAAGCCGGAGCGCTATACCGTCTCCATCCGTGCTTTGCAAGCCGGTTCCGTCACGGCCACCTCCGCCCGTCTGCCTTTTGATCTTTTGGAAAGAGTCACCAACCGTATTCTGGAGGAAATCCACGTCGTCTCCCGCGTGGTATACGACCTAACCCCCTCGTCCCATTACGGCGAGCTGGAATAGCCTTCCCAACGCCGTTTATAAAGGAGTTTTCTATGCTCATCTGCGATACCCATGCCGATACCCTCTACGCCATGCAATCCAAGGAACAAAAGCCGTTGGACGTAACCCTTGCCGCGCTTGAAGCGGGTTTAGATACTCGGGTGCAGGCCTTCGCGCTTTTTGTCGGCAGTAGCGGCCTAACCGGCTCGGACAGCGACCTGATTGATCGAGAACTAAATGCTTTTCGGCAGCTACAATCCAATGGACTGCACCAAATTCGTACTCTATCCGAGGCCACACCGAGCGTCGCCAACGGCTTGTTAACCATCGAGGGCGGCGAAGCCTTTGGGGATGATATAGCGTCGGTAGAGCGCTATGCCGGGCTGGGCGTCCGTATCGCCGGGCTGGTGTGGAACAACGAAAACCTGCTGGCGCATCCCGCCGTCCAAGGAGTGGATCAGGGGCTGTCACCGCTGGGCCTCAAAATGGTTGACGAGCTTCGCAAGCATCGCATCGCGCTAGACCTGTCCCACCTCAATCAGCGAGGTGCGTGGGAGGTCATGGATAGCTCCATCCCGCCTATGGCTTCCCACAGCTGTGCAAGAGCGCTTTTCGACCATCCCCGCAACCTGACGGATGAACAGCTTCGGGCTCTTTTTATGGCAGGCGGTTATGTGGGCGTTAATTTCTATCCCCTGTTTTTAACTGGCGGCCAACAGGCTAGCATCGACGACGTGGTCAACCATATTGTATATATGTGTGAGCTGGGCGGCGAGAAAAGCGTCGGGCTGGGCAGCGATTTTGACGGCATCGACTGCTATCCCGACGGCCTGCGCGACGCAAGCCAGCTTCCCAATCTTTTTGAAGGCATGCGAAAACGAAAACTAAGCGAAGCCCTCATCGCAGCTGTCGCCGGGCAAAACTTCGCCCGTTATATGAACCGCATCGATCATAGCGTAATCTAATGAAAAAACAAGCGGCGGGGAAGCTTCCCTGCCGCTTTAGATTTCTTGCCTTTAGGCAGTTGAGCGGAGCGAAACAGAAAACCACCCGCTATGCGGGTGGAAGACAAAAGAGTTATACAAAAAAACACCTTTCAGCTACAATAAGGATGTTCAGGCCTATTGCAGAAA
>JAQUWD010000104.1 GCA_028693055.1 Eubacteriales bacterium
CATGGACGTGTATATCATGGTCAAGGATGCTTGCATCGCCTTTAACAAGGACCTGCAGGGCATGATCCTCAACACCAATGGCACCTGGCGCGTCGCTGACTGGAGCTGGGCGAAGTAAGCATTGTGCAAATGACAATCCGCCAATAGGCAAATGCCTGGGTGGGGATCGCCCACCCAGGCATTTCCAAAGAGAGGAAAGAACGATATGCTCAAATATACGTTAAAGCGTATTTTGTTGCTCGTACCGGTCGTCATCGGCATCACCTTTCTGGTGTACCTGGTGTTGTCCGTTTCCCCGGGCGATCCGGCGCGCATGATGCTTCCCGAGGACGCGACAGAGGCAATAGTTGCAGCAAAACGCGAAGAACTTGGTTTGAACGATCCAATTGTCGTGCAATATCTCCGTTATATGGGCAATGCAATACAGGGTAACTTTGGCACGTCGTGGTATCAAGGCTTTGACGTGCTTAGTGAATTTTCGCATCGTCTGCCCTACACCCTTACCCTTGCAACCATCGCCACGTTGGTAGCCGTGCTGATCGGCATTCCGGCGGGCGTTTACTCGGCTGTAAGGCATAACCATATGCCGGATTACATCATTACCTTTTTCTCCTTATTGCTGTCGGCCGCGCCTACCTTTTGGCTGGGCATGATGTATCAACTTTTGTTCTCTCTTCGGTTGGGTTGGCTACCGGCCTCTGGGGCATCCAATTGGAAATGCTTCGTGCTACCCGTTGTGTCGTTGGCGGGCGGTATGCTGGCCGGCAACAGCCGAATGACCCGTACTTGGCTTTTGGATATCATTCGTTCGGATTATGTGCGCACGGCGCGCGCAAAGGGAAACAAGGAAACTGTTGTTATCTTCAAGCATGCGCTGCGTAACGCGCTGCTGCCCGTGATTACCCAAATCGGCGTTGGCTTTTCTAACATCGTCGGCGGCTCTTTGGTAGCTGAAAACGTTTATGCGTTCCCCGGCATTGGCTCCTTCCTGAGCTCTGCCGTCAAATCGAAGGATATTCCCATTGTGGTCGGCTGTATCGTTGTGGTTTCCATTATCGTTGGTATTACGAATTTGATCGTTGATCTTCTGTACGCGGTTGTAGACCCGCGCGTACAGTTGGGCAAATGACAGGAAAGGAGGGTATCGTATGAATGCTGAAACAAATGCGGCTTCCTTGCGCAAGGAAGGGAAGAAAAGAAAAAAAGGGCAGATCCATATGATCGTGCTTCGGTTCCGTAAAAACAAGCTGGCGATGATCGGTCTGTTCGTTCTGGTCATTTTGATGGTTACCTGCCTGTCGGCGCCGTTGTGGCTTAACTACCGGCTGGTAACGCGGCAGAAAATTGTCGATGCGTATCAAGCGCCAAGCAGCGCCCACCTTTTTGGTACGGATCAGTTCGGTCGGGATTTGTTTGCCCGCATCATCTATGGCGGTCAGATTTCGCTGTTCGCCGGCTTGATTACCGTATTCATCGCCTTCCTGCTGGGCGTTGCGTTAGGCGGCGCTGCCGGATACTTTGGCGGTACGGTGGATAATGTTATCATGCGATTTTGCGACATTCTGATGTCTGTTCCCGGCGTGCTGCTTTCTATGTGCATCGTAGCTGCCCTTGGACAGGGATTGGTAAAGATGTTAATCGCTTTAAGCGTCGCACAAATACCGCGCCAAGCGCGCACTGTGCGCGCAGCCGTGATGACGCTACGCGGGCAGGAATTTGTGGAAGCCGCGCGAAGCTGTGGCAGCAGCAATACGCGGATTTTGCTTCGTCACATGCTGCCAAATGTGCTGGGGCCGATTATCATCGGCGTTATGCAGGGCCTTGGCGGAACCATTCTTTCCATTGCTAGCCTAGGCTTTCTGGGGATTGGCATTGCGCCGCCTACGCCTGAGTGGGGCACGATTATCTCCGAAAACCAAAACAGTCTGATGTACTATCCGTATCTGGGAATTATCCCCGGCTTGTTCATCGTCGTGGCGGTGCTTAGCCTGAACTTTATCGGCGACGGCTTGCGCGACGCGTTGGATCCCAAGCAGAAGAATTGAGGTGATTGAATGGAAAAGCTGCTCGAAATCAAAGATCTGTATGTGAATTACAATACAGACGAGTCTGTCGTTCATGCCCTCAATGGTTTTTCGCTGGATATCTACAAGGGCGAAACGCTTGGATTGGTGGGCGAGACCGGCGCCGGAAAGACCACCATGTGCCTGAGCGTTTTACGCTTGCTGCCTGAACAGGTTGGCGAAATTGTGAGCGGAGAGATCAAGTACCGGGATCTAGATATTTTGAAGGCGTCCAACGATCAAATGCGCGAGCTTCGCGGCGCGGAAGTCTCCATGATTTTTCAGGATCCCATGACAAGCCTGAACCCTATTATGACGGTAGGCGACCAAATCAAAGAGGTGCTGGATCTTCACTACCCCAAAATGGACGAGCGGGAAAAGGGGAAGCGCGTAGACGATATCCTGTCGTTGGTAGGCATTATGCCGGAGCGCAAAGACCAGTATCCCCACCAGTTCTCCGGCGGCATGAAGCAGCGCGTCGTCATCGCCATGGCCTTGGTATCGGAGCCTAAGCTTATGCTGGCGGACGAGCCCACCACTGCGTTAGATGTTACGATTCAAGCGCAAATTCTAGCACTGATGAAGGAGTTAAAGGTAAAATTTGACTCTGCTATGGTGCTGGTGACCCACGACCTTGGCATTGTGGCGAAATTCTGTGATTCCGTTGCCGTGACCTACGCCGGGGCGATTGAGGAAAGCGGAACCATTGAGCAGGTTTTTACCCGCAAGGAGAATCATCCGTATACCACGGGTTTGTTTCACTGCATCCCAGATCTGACGTCTAAAGCGCCGCGCCTTACGCCGATTCCAGGCTATATGCCCGACCCCAGGTCGCTACCCAAGGGGTGTAAATTTGCGGATCGTTGCACCAAATGCAAGGATAAGTGCAGAGAAATGGAACCGCATATGCACGAGGTCGAGCCGGGTCATTTCATTAAATGCTGGTTTTCCAGTGAAGGGAGTGAGGAAAAGTGAGCGTTCCATTGATTGAAACCAAGCACCTGAAGAAGTATTTTCCTCACAAACTGGGATTTGTACACGCGGTGGATGATGTAAGTCTCACCATTAACGCTGGAGAAACATTGGGCGTGGTGGGAGAGTCTGGCTGTGGCAAGTCCACGTTAGGCCGCGCCATTCTGCGATTGCACGAACCGACCGACGGAGACGTGCTGTTTAACGGGCAGAGCATCTTGGGCATAAGCGGAAAGGAATTCCGCAACTACCAAATGAACATGCAAATGATCTTCCAGGATCCGTATTCTTCATTGAATCCGCGCATGTCCGTCAACCAGTTGATCGCAGACCCGCTGAAAGTATGCAAAACGGTACGGGGTGGCGCAGCCATTGAGGAAAAAGTACGTGCAACGATGGAACTGTGCGGACTGCCTGAGCGCTACAACGACTCCTATCCACACGAAATGGACGGCGGGCGCCGCCAGCGCGTGGGCTTGGCCCGCGCGTTGGTGCTGGATCCAAAATTTATCGTATGCGACGAGCCTGTTTCCGCACTGGATGTGTCCATTCAGGCGCAGATTCTGAACCTGCTGATGGACTTGCAAGAACGTAACAACCTCTCCTATATGTTTGTAACACATGATTTGTGCGTGGTGCGCCACATCAGCAACGATATTATGGTAATGTACATGGGGCAAGTGGTGGAATACGCGCCGAAGTACGAAATCTTTGAACACCCGGCTCATCCGTATACCAAAGCGTTGCTCTCTGCCATTCCTACGGTGGATTTAGCGTCCCGCAATCGGGAGACGCAAGTGCTAAAGGGAGAGGTTTCCAATCCCATCAACCCCGCGCCCGGCTGCCGGTTTGCGCCCCGCTGTCCTTATGCCACCCAGAAATGCAAGGAACCGCAGAATCTGGTAGAGGTTGGCCCCAAGCATTTTGTGGCGTGCCACGAGTGCAACTGATCAGCTACGCTATGGAAGAAGAATCGTGCTCGAGTAGCACTATGAATGATTTAGCACAAACAAACAGCC
>JAQUWD010000105.1 GCA_028693055.1 Eubacteriales bacterium
ATCGCTCATTTCATCACATGCTTTTTATCTTTGGTGATTTACAGATACTTAGAGAAAAAATTGGATAATCGCTATTCCTGCGACCAAATCATCCAAACGCTGCAAGAGATGAATTTTGTTAAGCATGCCGGAAAGGGATATCAGCCAACCTATACACGTACAGCACTTACTGATGCGTTGCATGAAGCTTTCGGCTTTTGCACCTCAAAACAAATCGTTCCCATTAAGACGATGAAAAATATTTGTGCAGATTCAAAAAAATATGTGGTGTAACGTGCAAGCTTTGCTTTAGCGATCGCTCTGTAGCCTTTGATTTACAATGGATGCAGAGCTTTTTTTCATTTTTGGGTGTCAAAGTCGGGAATATATATTAGTGTACTGCGCACCTCGCCCGCTTGCAAACCGTCCGTCGCGGATTCTGTGCCGTCTGTCGCAGGAAAAAAGTAATTCACATTACCTATTGCATTGCGCTCGTTTGTCGATATGTGATATGCTTATATCCGCTTGGAAAGGAATGGACAGTATGCTTCGCTATGTCATCTGCGATGATGATCCCAATCATCTCCAGTTTATGTTTCATTCTCTTAGCGAGAACGCGACCGAGAATTCCAGCCAGATCGCGCTGTTGACCCAGGACCCCGGCGCGGTATTGGAATATGCCAAAACGGCGCAGCCGAACACCTTATATTTTCTTGATCTCAAACTGGATGATTCCAAAGAGCCAGCAGGGCTACAACTCTGTCGGCTGTTATTGTCCCTTGACCCAAACGCATACGTGGTGTTCGTGTCGGCTTATCCACAATATGCGTTGGTCTGCTGCCAATCCCACGCCTTTGATTTCCTACTTAAGCCATTCACAAAGGAGCAGCTCAAGGCCTGTGTGCAGGCTGTAACGCTGGATATTGCAAGGCGCGGGAATTCTATCGCCAACTGATCGAGAAATACGCGTTGCAAAGCAGCGAGAATATCATACAGATTCAGAACCTCACGAGTCCCACGCTGTCGGCGCTGTTGCTAAACAAGCTGGATTTGGCGCAGGAGTATGCCGTGCCTACGTACCTGTTCATTGATAAAGCCGTTCACTGCCGGGGACTAAGCCAGAGCGACCTATGCGAAATCGCAGGC
This sequence comes from Eubacteriales bacterium, assembly GCA_028693055.1. GTDB lineage: Bacteria > Bacillota > Clostridia > Christensenellales > Aristaeellaceae > Limiplasma. The sequence continues at coordinate 1,126 of JAQUWD010000105.1, forward strand.
GTGCTGCTGGACAACGCGTTGGAGGCTGCCAGGGAAAGCCCTGCTCCCTATATATCTTTTGAATTGCGCAGGCTGGAAAAAGAAACCGAGTTGGTGGTACGCAACACCTTTACTGCGGAAGCGCAACTTTGCTTTACGGAGGGCACAACCAAGCCGGGACACGAGGCGTGGGCATCGCCAGCGTGCGCAGGCTGCTCGCGCGAAATGGCGCTTCTTTCCTCAACCTGCGCGTCGCTGGTCGTTATGTAGAGGCACAAGTACTAATTGGATAAAAACGTGCCCATGAGCCTGCACGCCAAGCCCTTAAGCATGCTTGCTATCCGTCTTCCGTCCTCTTTTCACGCCATCTTGAAGGTGGCCTCACTCCGAGGTTATTACGGACATGAAATCCAGCCTTCCGAATTTCTACAAAACGCAACGCGCGGTCAAGGAAAGAAATTGACAGACTGATGCGGTTGGATGTTTCTACGTGGCTTATCAAATTGGTGCGGCAGTCTATAGTTGATACTCTCGGTATAGACACTCTGTTTTCAGCCACTTCAATGTCCCCTGACGAAATGACGGATGTCGCAATTAACGTCACCGATGATGATGATAACGATGTAAGGAACTCTACTGGAATGGTGGTATGTCACCCGCAGTAAACTTGCGGCGGTTCTTGGAACGAATGCTGAAGCAAAAATATCAGTCAAAATAGGCTATTCCATTTCCCATGCAAGCTGCGCCGCGCCCCAAAGCGCATCGTGCTCCGGCTCGGGCGTTTCACAGACTGGGCGCAGTGCTTCCCGGACGATTCTCCCATATAGCGTGTCGTTAGCCAGCAATCCGCCCAATAAAGCTATACGTGGGCGATTCATCTGCAGCCGTTTTACTAGAGCCATTACAATCTCCAGCAGTTGAGCTGCATTGTTCTCCAGTAGCTTTACCGATATTGCATCTCCCTCCTCGGCGCAATGCAGAACAACCGCTGCTAATGCGGCAACGGCAGATTTATCCCTCCCACTATAATAAACATAGTTAAGCACATCCTGATTGTCTCTTCCACCAATCTTGTACAGGATACAATGTCGAAGCATGTCCGCATCCATGCGTCCGTCCTCAGCGCGCACCGTAACCGCCAAAGCGTCTCGACCGATGGTATAGCCGCTTCCCGCGTCGTCGATTAAATGCCCCCATCCACCAACGCGTGCTTGCGCACCCACGTCATTGTTTCCAAACGCAACGGAACCCGTTCCAGCAATCAAAATACCGCCCGGGCCTTTCATTGCCCCGCGAAGAGCAATCTCAAAGTCCGAGCACAACCGTAGTTGTCCTACAAATCCATGAGCGCTCATTTGCTTTCTCAGTAGCTCCCCTAGCCCATCGTAGCTCACACCGGCGCCGCCGATACAAAAGCGTCGAATGCCCGACAGCTCTACATTCTTTGCCATTTCATCAATCACGGAACGAACGCCTTCAATCCCGACGGCAGAAACGTTAAACGGGCCAAATTTCATTCGGCATATAGGCTGATTATCATCGTCCCTGAGTTCAAGCTTTGTAGAGGTACCGCCTCCGTCTATTCCAGCGATCATTCCCTCATCCCTCTCGCTGCAGTTTGAGCACATCTGCGATTCTTCCGCCGGCTTGTTTTAACAGTTCTATTGCCTCTTGAGTATTTACATCACAGAGAAGCGTGACGATTGCTTCTTTACAGCGGTAGCCCGTACGGTCCAGGGCTGCGGTCGCCTGTTCCTCGGACACACCTGTTGCCTGCATAACAAAGCGCTGGCAACGACGGATAAGCTTTTCATTGGTAGGCTGTACGTCGACCATAAGATTGCCATATACCTTACCCATCCGTATCATCGCCCCGGTGGTAAGCATATTTAAAACCATTTTTTGAGCGGTTCCACTTTTCAGTCGTGTAGAGCCCGTCACTACCTCCGGGCCGGGCTCCGGCGCAATCCCGATATCTGCTACCCGATCGATTGCCGATCCCTTGCAGCAGGTAACTGCTATGACCTGAGCGCCAATGGATGAGGCATATTCCATTCCGCCCAACACATAAGGGGTTCGACCGCTAGCCGCCAGACCGCAGAGCACGTCTTTATCGCAAAAGTCAATGTGCTTCATATCCTCTACAGCAAGCGCCCGGCTATCCTCCGCACCTTCTACCGCCTTGAGAATGGCGGTTGCTCCGCCAGCAATTAACCCCTGCACCAGCTCGGGCGACACATTGAAGGTTGGCGGACATTCAGACGCATCTAAAATTCCGAGTCTTCCGGATGTACCACAGCCAATATAAACAAGCCGCCCACCATGAGACAGTCTATCCGCTATTAAATCAACCGCTGAAGCAATCTCAGGCAGAACCAGTTTAACGGCTTCAGCCACCTTATGGTCTTCGCTGTTAATCAATGTGACCATGTCCAGCGTGCTGAGTTCGTCAATATGTTCGGTAAGCGGATTGCGCTGTTCCGTTTTGATTTGATCCAGTTCTAAGCCCATGGCTGAGCCTCCTTTTCGGTCGTTACGCGTACTTTGTGTTTCTATTGTACCAATTTTTTATCACTTGTCAATCAAGCATTCAAACCGCGGCAGCCCGGTGGGCTGTTCGCCACAGGCGAAAGCGGTTCGCAGGTTGGGCTTAACCGCAAAGTGAGCGCGGTAGCACTCCCTTTGCGCGCCCTCGAGTGCGCCCATTCGTGCCTCCATTACGCCCCAATTTTATCCTCCCCATATCAAACAAAAAGCCCGCTTGCATTTCTACAAGCGGGAATGGGAATGCGGCAGCGATCTACTCTCCCGGGCCGTCACCAGCCAAGTACCATCGACGTGCTAGGGCTTAACTTCTGTGTT
>JAQUWD010000106.1 GCA_028693055.1 Eubacteriales bacterium
GACGTCTTCTGAACGGTGCATTTTGCCTTGCAGTTCCTTGGCTTCCAAAACCGTAATAATGGCTTTTGCCTTTTTGATGCTGATCTCGGCGTCATTTTTTTCTTTTTCAGCAGCACTATTTGCTTTTTCTTTTTGGGAATCTGCCCGATCTTCTAAAGCGTTGCAATAGCTGCGAATTGATGCGGTTACATCAAACATTGCTCCATGAGGCGTGCTGCGCTTGTTGAGCGTTCCTTGGCTTACGAGCTGCCCAACCCACTGATTGCTTTTGCCAGTCATAGCGCAAATATCAGCAGTTTTAACATACACCGGTGTTCCGGCGCGCAGCACATAGACAGCGCCGCTATCAACAATTACGTCGTCTTTTTTTGCTGCCATTTGCTTTGCTCCTTTCCAACACCGCAAAGGGTTATTTATTGGCCCTCTGCGCGAGGTTTAATGCTTAAATCCTCTCGCACAAGGTCAATTTCAATTAAAGTGGTCAGATTTTTTTCTTTACTAACTGAGCGAAATTTGGGGTCGACGAGCCCGCATGCCTAGGCAACCCCCTGTCACAGTACCTTTTTCTGAACCCGTTGGTTGTAATGAAAAGAGCTCGTGCAGCTGTTGCTTAAGCGCTTATGCAATACCAAGGATCACCCAGAGCAAAGGCGCGCGATGCTCTCGTGCGACGTATGCGCCTCTGCTCCAGGATTAATAGTTGCTATAGCTTTGTGATAAGCTCGGCCTTGCTGTAGCTGTGTGCATTATGTGTCATCATGACAAGAAAATCATCCTTCGTGAACTCAGACAGACGGAATACCTCTTCCGATCTCATACCAAGTTGCTTTCCTATTTCCTCTACAGTCTTACCTTCGCTGAGCAGCCGCTTCACAATGGCTTTCATGGGCTCCAACAGATGGGTACCACGAGCACGGTTATGTGTCACAGTGCCGTAAATGTCCTCTGCCTTGTCGGTATGCTGGACAATCACAACAGGGACTTTGCCGCCAAGCTTAGACAGTAGCGGTTCTTCTCCGGCTACTGTCCAGCGATGGAAGCCGTCTATAATGGTCATGTCCGGGCGTACTACAATGGGAAGCGTCCAACCATTAGTGATGATGGATTGCGTCAGCAGCTTGAGGTTCTCGCGGCTGACCTTGTTAGGGTTGTAATCGTTTGGCTTTAGGCTGTCCCGGCTTACCCATTGCAAAGAGCTGAGCGGGGCAAACAGGTCTACGTTATGCATTTGCGTCGCCTCCTTTTCGGAAGCGCTTGGCATATGCCACATATGCACATGAAATATCCTGATAAATTGCGCGCAGTGTTCTCAACTTAGGGTCACCAGCAACAAGGCCTTCGTACATTTTTCGATAGTCACGGGGCCGAGCCATACTGTCCATGCGGATAAAAAGCTTTCGGTATTGCTTGGCGATATCGCGCTTATGCTCCGTGGTAAAGAAGTCACTCTGGCGTTCAAAGAGCATTTCCTTGAGCAATGCCCGGTAATCTTTCGTGTCAGCACCTTCAAGTTCTTTACGCTTATGAGTGCTGCGCCTGAACATCTCGCTATCCCAATAGAGAACGGCTAGGTAAGCGTTTGGTTCCCTACGGATGACGCGTTCCATCAGACCCGGGTCATACTCAGCCATATGTACTAAGCACGCGGCCGTGTCTACTGAAAAGAACTGCGAGATGCGGAGCATGTTGCGGTTGATACCAGCCTGATACATTTGTAGGTATACAATAGGGATATCGACGTGCTCATCTTTCAGATACAGCCACACGTCCACCGTTTTCCAATCATAGATAGGGTAGATCATGTTCTTGTTGGTCATGCCCCGCGCCCCCATATTCAGAGCAGCCATGTATTGGAGGCGCTGAACGGATTCGCTTGCCCGAACGCCGGTTATCATAATGCCGTCCAGCGTGACCTTTGGCAAAAATGACTGATAATTGTCGATGCGCGGCCGGAGTTGTGGATGATTTCTGATAGCAAATGGCGGCGGCTGGCGTACCCATGAGCCTTTCTTACTGCTGTCCCAGCAAATGAACGATTCGTCACTTGTTAGTTCATTAAAGCAGTTAAAATGCTTCACTTCTATGCAATACCAGCGAAAGGCCGCGCCAGCGAGCAGAAACTTCTTTCGCCACGCTTTGACCACCGCCTCAATGCAATCGAAGATCGCCTCTTCGTCGATAAAGATTACTGTTAAAAGAGACGGGTTTATCTGCCCCTCGTTGATAAGCTTTAGAACCAGGTGCGCCAAGCACAAACTGTCCTTGCCGCCAGAGAATGACATATACACCGGCACGCCATTGGAAAAGACGTTTTTAATCCGCTGACGGGCAGCAGTTACGACATCCATGTCAGACTGTACGCGTTTCACAGCCATATCCGTTCACCACACTTTGGGCAAATGATATATTTGTGAGTAGGGTCGCTTTGAATATCTTGGGCTTTAGGCGGTGGCGCTGGGGCAACTTCCTCGGATTGCTTTGCAGCGGCTTCTTCCATGGTCTCATACCGCTGCCCCGTCTCCTTAATGTTCTCTATGCGGTCATCATCGATAGTGCCATATTCACGCAGCGTATCACCGGCCGCATCAGCATCCATAACAATGGAGCGAAGCAAATCCTCCTCAAATCCCGGAATGTCAAGGTCGTCCTTAAGTTCCAAGATAAAGGAATCAAAAACAGATAGATCGTCAACGCCAAGATCAAAGACACGGTTGTCGGCTAGCATCAGCTTTTTCTTTTCCGCTTCTGTCAGCCCTGAAACAACATAACAATCGGCTTCGGAATGGCCCATGGAGCAAAGGGTTTCATACAGACCGTTACCAGCCAGAATTACATTGCTTTCGTCGATCACGATAGGCCTGATCTGGCCAAACATTTCAACGGAGCGACGAAACTCATGAAGCTGCTTGTCGGTGTGCATTCTTACATTACGTTCCGGCCGTTTTAGCTCATCAAGTCTTTTCCGGATGACATTCATGCTCGCGCCTCCTTTCCATTGAGGAAGCGCCGGGCGCTTTCAATTTTCTCTGCTGCCGAAATAACAATTGATGGATCGATGCCGTAAACCTCACGCCAACCGTTTTCAATCCCGCCTGTCCATTGACGAGCAGGCCAAGGATGCGTACCGCATAAATAACCGTTTGGCCATTCGTAGATAGGCGGTAGCGGGAGAGCGTGATAATGAATGTAAGCTAAAATATGCTCGTGCTTCCACCCAGCCAAAGGACTAAAACGAGTGACGCCACGTCCATCGGTGTAAATGTTCGTGCCGCGGCCGACGAAATTACCGTCAGCCCGTCTCCGTCCAAGAATGAGAGCCCCCAAATCGTGCGCTTTGAAATAGCGCGCCTGAGCTGCGTGTTGAACAATATGGAACCATTGACCAGCTACCTCGCTGCTCTGGGGAAAGAGCATGTCAGGATGCCGAGACAGCCAGTCGAGGTCTTGGCCGGTGTTGATAATCTCGCATGCGGTCGGCTTGTTCTCATCTATCCAACTTATAAAAGCTGGATATTCCAGATTGCACACGCCGATCATGCATTCATGAATGCCGGCGCTTTCGCAGAGATGACCTAGAACGATACTATCCTTCCCGGCACTCCACGCGTAGGCAGCCTTTTTGCCATCCGTTTTGGCTCTAATGTCCAACACGGTTTCCTCTTCAAGTGCCAAGAGATCCGTCCGGGACACTGAACTTTCAATGTTGGCCACGGCCTCCAGCCATTCCTCGTTTTTGATGTTCTGCTTTCTTCCCAGTGGTTTCATTCTCTTTGCACCCCCTTACGGGTGAACAGGGCAGCGATAAGGCCACTCAAGAGAACGGTTGTAACGCTTCCGAAAGTCTTGAACAGGGCGTTGCCAGTGATGTGGCCATAACCAAATATCGGCAGACCTACGCACAGAGAAACCAGAATCCCCCAATACACGCCGATTGCTGTGAGTCGTTTGCCAAGCA
>JAQUWD010000107.1 GCA_028693055.1 Eubacteriales bacterium
ACACGCAGTATCGCGGCCTCGCCCAAGTGACGAATTGGGTGAAGCTTAAGTTTGCTGCCATGAATCTGAAAAAGCTGGCAAAATGGAAATGGGAGACGTCTTTTTCTCGCGCCATATTCTCTATTTTGGGACTGAATTACACTGAGAAGATGTGTTTCTGAAATGAAACACATCTTCTTTTGCTGCGTTGTTTTCTGATTTTTGTCACATCATTTTCATTCCCAGTTGCGGCTCCTGCCGAAGCTGTTGCATAATCTTATGGATTCGATCCGTACCGTTCATGATAAAGCGGGAGACATCGTTCTGGGCCATATCCTGAGCAACGCTAGTCTGCGCGGCGCATTGCACGACCATTTCCCATGTCGGCGTGGGCAGCTCCTCAGCCAGCCGTAGCGCTCGCTCATCCTGCAGCAGATCCGCATACAGGGCGATCAACTTGTCGTTCTCACGGGCCAGGTTCTTAGGAATGCCCCTTGCGAAAAGTGCGATGTTGTTATCAAAGTTGGGCGCCATCGTGAGGATTTCTCCTGTGTTGACATCCCTCAGAATGCCATAGTTTTGGGTGTACCGATCCATATTAAAGCAGAGCGTGTCCAGATAGATGATTTGCAGGTACTGTGCGGCCAGCGCGGGAGAGAGATTCCAAAAGGCATCAAAGTTGACGCGATAGTCCTCGTTCTCGCCCACGATGCCATCAGCGGATTCATAGTTTACCGCTGCGCCGTTTGTAAAGTCGGGGCTGATGACCGTGTCACCATCCAGCCGGTATTCCGCCATCGGGAAACTAAGCGCCTGACCGAGCCGGCAGATGAAGAGCTCGGAGAAAAGCTCCAGCGCGTTCCCCTTTTTGACCATCGCCCACTGGCCGTTTTCCAGCCGCCAGCACTTCTCAAAGCTGCCGGTGTTGGTCAACTCCGGCGTGTGGGAATAGGGCTGATTGAAGCTGTCGGGGTCGCCGGTAAGCGCCAGCTTGTCGAACATATTCTTCTTAAAACGTACATCCTCGTAGCGCAGGGTACTCCCGCTCTCCCGAAACCAGTAGGTGTCGGTGATTGTAGCAGCATGTACTTTAAGCACCACTTCCGCGTCTTCGGTGTTTCCGATGCGCAGAGCCTTCTTGAGCAGTCGGGAGTTGGTTCGGTGCGAATCGATGGCGCGGCCGCTCAGCCATGCCTCCACATCCCCCGTGCGTTTCAGGAAGAGGGGCAGCAGCGCTTGATCAGCATCTGTGATGACGCCGTTTTCAATTTGCGCGATCACCTTGTCGCGTGATAGAATTTCGCCGTTTATCTTCAGCATTTTCGCCGCTCCCTTCTTTGTCTATATTGATTTATTATATACCGCCAACATGGGGAAAGTAAAGGTTTTTTGGCGGCGCGCCCGCGTTGGCAAGCCGATCTGCCTTTATGGCTACTGCTATATCCTCAAAATAGTCCAGCCAATACTTTGCGTAAGGATGGTGACGCATACATAATAGCCCTACCAATCTGAGCCTATCTCAATAAATATGGCCTGTTCGATTTTGTTAAGCGTTGACTAAATCAAATGCCAGCGTTATAATTAAGCGATCGCTAAAATAAATGGAGATGGTTTAATGGATGCCGGAAGCATTATGAGTATTTTAGGCGTGCCGATGCGCTATCGTATTTGGTGCTGTCTGCTGGAACGAAAGCATTGTGTTCGTTCGTTATCAAAAAAGCTGGGCGTCAGCGAGTCCGCCATATCCCAGCACATGAAGGTCATGCGGGAAGCGGGGCTGGTGTATGGCGAGAAGTACGGCTATCACACACATTACCTGCCAAGGCAGGGGGCAATCGACCTTCTCTTTGATACCGTCCGCCTAATGCAGGAGCAATCGCGGGGATTAGACCGGGATATGTCGGCCTGTCAATGTGAGTTTCGGGAGGCGAACACGAAATGAGCATCTTACTTGAACTCTTTTTGACCTTTGCAAAAATCGGCGCGTTCACTTTCGGCGGCGGATATGCTATGATTTCATTACTCGACCATGAGTGCGTTGAGAAAAGAGAGTGGATCACTTCCGACGAGCTGATGGATGTAACGGTAGTCGCTGAATCCACACCTGGCCCCATTGCCATCAACTGCGCTACATATACCGGCTACAAGAAAGCGGGGCTACCCGGAGCCGTTGTCGCCACATTGGGTATGGTGTTGCCGTCGTTTCTCATCATCCTCATTATATCTGCGTTCTTTGAGGACTTACTGAATTATCCGCTTGTCGCAAACGCTTTCAGAGGCATCCGAATTGCCGTCGTCATTCTCATTATGCAGGCGGCGGTCAAGATGATAAAGAAAATGATCAAAAAGACGCCCAACAAACCCCTCGGCATAGCGTTCATCATAGTATTCTTCACTGCCGTGCTTGTTTTTGATTGGCTGGGCATCCACTTCTCCACCATCTATCTGATACTGATCGCAGGCTTTCTCGGTTTCTGCCTCTATGCGCTGCCCAAGCGGAAAGGAGCGCAGAAATGATTTATCTGTCTCTTTTCTGGGAGTTTTTGAAAATCGGCATGTTCGCTTTTGGCGGTGCATACGGAGCAATACCGCTTATCAAGGAGAGCGTTCTGGCGCGGAGTTGGCTGGATGAGGCAATGTTCGCAAACATGGTGGCGCTCAGCGAATCTACGCCGGGACCGATCATGGTTAACGCCGCCACCTATATCGGCGCTTCGCAGGCGGGCGTTCCCGGTGCGGTGGTCGCTACACTGAGCGTTATACTTCCGTCCTTCATTATCATCCTGCTCATTACCATGTTTCTACGGAAGTGGCTGAAACACAAAAATGTACAGGCGGTGCTGCAGGGCATCAAGCCGTGTCTAATGGGCGTCATCCTTGCCACCGGCGTTTATATGGCGTTTACCGCCGTGCTGAGCGGGACAGAAAGCCTTGCCTTTGACGCGACGGCTCTTATCATTCTGCTTGTACTTTCCGCGTTATCTGTCATCTACCTGCTGGTCAGAAAAAAAGAGCTTTCACCGATACTGCTGATCGTCATTGCCGCCGTGCTGGGCGCGGTCATGTATTGAACAAGTTTTCTTCGTTATAGAAATACACAACTTGCGATTTGGTAAAATAGTGAAGATTATCTTATTATTCTAATGCGTGCTTTCAAGTATTTGAGCTGGACAGTTTCTGTGCTGCCCAGTTCGTCTTGTTATGTGCCTAAAATAGTCCAGAGCATCCTTGCAAAAGGGTGTGGTCGGATTTTTGCTTTTAAGGAAATTTAAATGCTCTTGGAGCGAATTTATATTAATTTTGCTCGATTTTTAGGCGCGCAACCATAATGCAACCTATATTTTCGCAATAGTTGGTGTTTGCAATGAGCGATATTTGATAAAATTAAGTCGACAAGAAAGGAGTTATTAATTATGAAAGTTACATTAATAATGGGTTTGATTAGTCTAATATTCTTTGCTGCTTTTGTTGGCTTGTTTGTGCTAATTGTACGCGCGCTTTTGAAGTACATTAAATCAAAAGATGTTCGTCATGAAAAATCCGAGACGAGGAAATCTCTTGGAGAAGCCTTGAAACAACATCGGTCATCTTGCAAGATGACACAGGAATTTGTTGCAGAAGCAATTGGTGTAAGCAGGCAAGCTGTTTCTAAATGGGAAAGTGGAGCTTCTGACCCAAGCACTTCCAACTTAATTGCACTGGCAAAGCTATTCAATATTTCAGCCGAAAATTTGTTGAAAGAAGTTAAGCAACCCGACTAAATGAGCATTGCGCGAGAATCTAAAAACGAATTCCACTAAATCTAATCTAATTCATTCTGAAAGGGAGCCCTTGCATCTTTCCTTTAACGCAACGGCTCTTGCTTTGCTATAATTCGAGTATTGTCCAGTCAATCTTTACTTTATTTCAGGAAACCTATGATACTATAATTTTT
>JAQUWD010000066.1 GCA_028693055.1 Eubacteriales bacterium
TCCCAATGGTTTTTGCAATCGCTGTTTTAGTGGATCCATGCCTAATCCCATCCTGAATAATTCGACGCTCCTCTAGGGTCAAGTGGCTAATGCTATCCATGTCGTTTTCCTCCTTGTTTTGGAAATGATTTCCATCCTAGGTGTAGCACTATTTTCCACTTTTTCCTAACTGGATTTTCTTGTATCACTTACTTCCATTTCCACCCCGCCACTCTGGATGTTACATTTGCACTTCACCCAAAAAAACATCAGAAAAACATGGATTCATAGGCTTGACAATCGCTTCTGTTGGGCGTATGATACATCCAATCCAAACCGTTGAGGAAGAGGAGTACCCGCAGGACGGAATGACAAAGGGAGCCGTGAAGAGTGGAACCACGGCACAGACCGTTGCGGCGAATGGACTTCTGAGGGCGATTGCGACAGCTGCTTTTCAGCCGTAGCAATCGACGGGAACCACGCCCGTTATCCTAGTGGCATGTATGTTGGTACATGAAAGAAAGCTCCCATTGGGAGGAAATTGAGTGGCACCGCGGAATTACCGCCTCAAGCAACAGACTTTTGTTGCTTGGGGCGTTTTTTCATTCTCTCCGGCTCCGTGAGCCAACCCTGCGCAATATGAAATTTTGAAAGGATGGATTCAAAATGAAAAAGCAGCTTCTCTCTCTTCTGGTCGTACTCGTTCTGGTTCTCTCTCTAACCTCTATCGCGGGCGCGGAGGCGCAAAAGACCTACACCATCGGCATCGCACAGTTTGCAGAGCATCCCAGCCTTGATAACTGCCGTATTGGTTTTATCGAAGGCTTGGCTGAGGCTGGATATGTGGAAGGCGAGAATGTGACCTACGTGGTGCAAAACGCTCAGACCGACATGGGCCTTGCTCAACAAATCGCCGCGCAGATGGCGCAGGAATGCGATCTGGTATGCGCCATCGCCACGCCCATGGCGCAGGCTGCCTTCAACGCCTGCATGGATAGCGGCAAGCCTGTAATCTACACCGCCGTTAGCGACCCGGTGGGCTCGATGCTGGCTAATGCAGAAGGCAAAAGTGACAAGGCCATCACCGGCAGCTGTGATTTGCTGCCTGTGGAAGCGCAGCTTAAAATGATCCGCGCCATTCTGCCGGAAGCGAAAAAGATCGGTATTCTTTACACCACCAGCGAAACCAATAGCGAAAGCCAGCTAAAGCTGTATCAGGAAACGGCTGCCGCCTATGATTTTGAAATCGTTGCCTCCGGTATTTCTACCGGCGCGGATATTCCTTTGGCGCTGGATACGCTGCTACCTCAGGTCGATTGCATGACAAACCTGACCGACAACACGGTGGTAAGCTACTTAGCCGTGGTGCTGGATAAGACCAACGCCGCTAGTAAGCCGGTATTCGGCAGTGAAATTGAGCAGGTCAAGAATGGCTGCCTTGCTTCCGAGGGCGTTGAGTACTTAAGCCTTGGTAAGGAGACAGGCGCGTTGGCTGCGCAGGTGCTGGAAGGCACATTTGCCGGCGATATCGCCTTTGTGAGCAGCGAAGGAGGAGACATGTGCTATAATTCCGAGGTTGCCGCACAGCTCAATATTACGATCCCCGAAGCGGAAGCGGCTCGCGGAGTAGATGTAACTAAGGAGTAAAAGGCATTGTCGATTCGGCATTCCTTTTCGTAAAGAAACGATGAGGTTGTTCCAAACCGTTGGTGATGATATCTGCGGTTTGGAACAACCCTCTGTCGCGTTTTTCGGAGGTTTATCCCATGGGTATTATCATCGGTATTTTTGAAGAGGGTATGATTTACGCCATCTTAGCCTTGGGCGTGCTCATTACCTACCGCATATTGGATTTTCCCGACCTGACGGTGGATTCGTCCTTCCCGTTAGGCGCGGCGGTCAGCGCCATATTGACAGTCAACGGTATGAATCCGCTGCTGACCTTGCCCATTGCGGCGTTAGCGGGCGCTGTGTCCGGGTTGGTTACAGGCTTGATTCATGTAAAGTGCCATGTGCGGGACCTGCTAAGCGGTATTATTACCATGACGGGCTTGTACTCTATCAATCTGCGCATTGCAGGGAGAGCGAATCTGCCTTTTTTCAACATGGAGACCTTGTTTGATAATGGCTTTACCACCAGCTTTCCCACTTTTTTGCAGCCCTATAGCAAAATGATTGTGGTGTTGATTGTTTTGCTGCTTGTAAAGCTGCTGCTGGATTTGTTTATGAAAACAAAAGCCGGATTTTTGCTTCGGGCTGTAGGGGATAACCAAACGGTTGTCACTACCTTGGCAAAGGACAGCGGCTTGATTAAAATCGAAGGCTTAGTGATCGCCAATGCGCTGGTGGCGCTGGCGGGCGCTGTCATGGCGCAGAAAAACCGAGTCTTTGATATCTCCATGGGTACGGGCGCGATCGTTTTCGGCTTGGCGGCTGTGATCATCGGTATGAATCTTTTCAAGAATATCAGCTTTATCAAGGGAACCACCGCCGCCATCGTGGGCAGTATTATCTATAAAGCCTGCGTGGCTGCTGCGTTAAGCATGGGCTTGGTTCCTCAGGATTTGAAGTTGATTACAGCGGTGCTGTTCCTGCTCATCTTGGTGCTGGGCGGAGTTCATAAAAAGAAGGTGAAGTTCCGTGCTTGAATTACGAGACGTCAGCAAGGTCTATTCACCCGGTAGCGTGAATGAAAACTGCCTATTCCGCCATTTTAGCCTGAGCATTCCCGATTCTCAATTCGTTAGCGTGGTCGGCTCTAACGGCAGCGGCAAAACCAGTATGCTGAACATGCTGTGCGGCTCCATCCCTGTGGATGAAGGGCAAATTTTGATGGGCAGTCAAGACATTACCAAAATCAAGGATTTCAAGCGCTACCGTAATATTGGGCGGGTCTATCAAAATCCCGCCATGGGAACCTGCGGCAGTATGACAATTTTGGAAAATATGTCGATGGCAGATAACAAAGGAAAGTCCTTTGGCATAACGCCCGGCGTGAACAAGCGCAGGATCGACGAGTATCGGGAGCTTCTTCAAAAGCTTGGGCTTGGGCTTGAGGACAAGCTGCACACTCCGGTAGGCGCGCTATCCGGGGGACAGCGGCAGGCGATGGCGCTGCTCATGAGCACCATGACCTCCATTGAATTTTTGATTCTGGACGAGCATACCGCCGCCCTTGACCCTAAAACCGCCGAACTGATTATGAAGCTGACGGACCGGCTGGTACGGGAAAAGCATCTGACCACCTTGATGGTCACCCATAACCTGCGCTACGCGCTGGAATATGGGGATCGTATCATCATGCTGCACGAGGGACATATTGTGCTGGACAAGGCTGGCGAGGAGAAAGCCAATCTGGCGCTGGATGAGATTCTGGCGTTGTTCAACCAGATATCCATCGAGTGCGGTAATTAATATAACGCCCTGAGCGGCTGTGCTTCTTCCATCCGAAGCGCAGCTTGGTCAGGGCGTTTTTTATTAGTTTAATAGTAGCTTCGCAGCCTCCCCAAGATTGTTGACCACAGGGACGCCGGCTTCTCGAAGGGTTTGTGCGCTTTGATGCCCACGGGCGATCAGCACACAGCTAGCGCCGATTGCTTGCGCCACCTCTGCATCGTGAAGCGTATCGCCCAGCATCACTGTATCCGATGGCGAAACGCCGCATTGGCTTAGATAGGCGCGGCCGATTTCCTCCTTACTGCCCGCATAGATATCCGACAGGCCAAGCACCGCATCAAAGCTTTTTTCCAGCCCATAGATAGCGAGCTGTTCCTGTAAAACATCCAAATGGCTGGCAGAGAGCACTACCTGATGAAGCCCGGCTTCCCGGAAACGCGCTATGGTTTCCAGCGCATCCTCATGAAGGGGAATAGTGGCTTCGCCCCGCACATATTCTGCCATCCATGCATGAGCGACCGCGTCAAAGAGCGAATCGGTTACACCGGCACGCTCATAGTAGGTGCGCACGGGAAAGGTAAATTGAGCATGATAGCTTTCCACACTGTCGATGGTCGGTAGGCCAAAGGCCGGAAAGGTACGGTTGCGAACGCCCATGGCATATTCCAGATCGTTAAGCAGCGTACCGTTCCAGTCCCATAGGATTTGTCGAACAGCCATCTTAGTAAGCCTTTGCGAAGTAGATCACCTTATCGGCCTTTTTTCCGCAGCACACGCAGGCGTCGCCGATAGGGCTTTGATCAAAGGGCATATTACGACTGGAGGCGTTCAGCTCCTCTTTGATTTTATCCTCGCAGGCGCGGTCGCCGCACCACATGGCCTTGGCAAAGCCGCCGTCTACCGCCTTGGCCAGCTCCTCCATATTGTGAACCTCTGTCATGCGCTCTTTACGGAATTGATCTGCCAGTGCGAACATGTTCGCCTGTATCTCTTCCAGCAAGCCCAGCAGTTTATCCTTTAGATCAGTTAGCGCCACGTTCTGTTTTTCGTAGGTATCCCGGCGGAAGACGACACATTGTCCGTTCTCCACGTCGCGGGGGCCGATCTCTACGCGAACAGGCACGCCCTTTAATTCCCAATCGTTAAATTTAAAGCCCGGTGAGAGCGTATCCCGGTCGTCTAGCTTGACCCGGATACCAGCCGCCTTCAAATCCGCAAAGATTTCTTCGCATTTCTCCATCACGCCGCCCTTGTGGGCCGCCACAGGGACGATGACCGCTTGAATAGGAGCGATGTGGGGGGGAAGCTTTAAGCCGCGCTCGTCGCCATGGGTCATGATGATTGCGCCGATCAGTCGGGTGGAAACGCCCCAGCTGGTTTCCTGCGCATAGGTGAGCTTGCCTTCTTTGTTCAGGAATTGGATATTATACGCTTCGGCAAAATTGGTGCCGAAGTTGTGGCTGGTACCCGCCTGCAGGGCCTTACCGTCCTGCATCATGGCTTCCATGCTGTAGGTGGCGCGGGCTCCGGCAAACTTTTCCTTCTCGCTCTTCTGGCCCACAATAACGGGCATAGCCAGCTCTTGCTCTGCCGTTTCCCGGTAGATTTCCAGCATCTGCATGGTTTCCTCTTGAGCTTCCTCCGCTGTGGCATGGATGGTGTGGCCCTCCTGCCATAGGAACTCGCTAGTGCGCAGGAAGGGGCGAGTGCTCTTTTCCCAACGCATAACGCTGCACCACTGGTTGTATTTCATGGGCAGATCGCGCCAAGAGCTGACCCACTTGGAATACATGGAGCAGAAGATGGTTTCGCTGGTGGGACGGATTGCCAAACGCTCTTGCAGCTTTTCGGTGCCGCCCTGTGTGACCCATGCGACCTCGGGCGCGAACCCCTCTACATGCTCGGCCTCCTTGAGCAGCAAGCTTTCGGGAATCAGCATTGGCATATATACGTTTTGGTGTCCGGTTTCCTTGAACTTAGCGTCCAGCACCTGCTGGATCCGCTCCCAAATGGCATAGCCATAGGGGCGAATGACCATGCATCCGCGCACGGGCGCATAATCCACCAATTCACTTTTTAAAATAACGTCGGTATACCACTGGGAAAAATCCACGTCCCGGGGAGTGATATGCTCTACAAATCCCTGCTTTTTTTCTTCCTGTGCCATGTTACTCTCTCCTTTGCGTTTCTACTAAAAAAGGCTCCTACGCTCCCAAGCATGGCTGTCCATGCGTTGGGACGAAGGGAGCCTTCGCGGTACCACCCGACTTAAAACGCGCGACAATGCGCCGTTTTCACCTTTCAAGCGCTGGGTAACGGCAGCGAACCGTCGGGGATTAGCCGATCCTCACAAAGGCGGGATGCGTTACGGGATGCGTCCGTCCTTTCAGCCATGGGGACGGCTCTCTGCGCACATCTGCGTGTCGTTTTCCTTTGCGCCGCGGCACCCATGCCTGTAGTGGGAACCGCGTGTGCCTTATCTTATCACATGCGGTTGTAAAATGCAATGGGCTTTGCTGTTATGAAAGGTAATGCGGTAAGCGTACAACGCTTTCCTCTTTACATATCAACCACCATGCCATTTTGCAACCGAGATTTTTCAGCGGCAAAGGCAACCAAATGGCTTTCTACGGAACGATCGATAGAGGTGAGGGGCAGTGCTGGGCTGTCGCCCTCCTCCAGCAAATGAATCAGCTCGTCTACCATACGCGCGTCGCCGCCGCCATGCCCCGAAAAGTCATCCGCTAGCTTGCTTACGTCAATCAGCTTTTCTTCTCCTACAAAAGGCATCACACGGATTGTATTCGCCTTCATATCGCCAAAAATTTCGCCATGGGTGCCCATCAGACGGATGTTTCTGCCGCCGTGCGCTGTGAACGCACACATGGTAAAGTTGACGGTTGCGCCATTTTCAAGCTCCAAATTGACCACCTGATGATCCACTACATCATTGTCGCAATGGTAGACGCAGCGGCCATAGGGTCCCTCACGGAGAGCCTGCGCGAGCTTCTCCTCCGTGGGCTCCGGCGCTACAACATTAACGGGCCACTCGTCGCCCTCGTCATGAAAACGAGTGGTGTAGAAGCGTACGGCATTATAGGGACAGGTATCGCCATGGGGGCAGCCGTCCGTGCAGCGCAGGGGCGCTCCTTCGGGTGCATTTTCCGCTTTAAAGTGTTGTAAGGATCCAAAGGAGGATACACGCTTTGCATGCTTGCCCGCAAGCCAAAGTAGAATGTCCATGTCATGGCAGCATTTTTGTAAAATCATACAGGAGCTCAGCTCTGCGTTGCGCCAATTGCCGCGCACAAAGGAATGGGCCTGATGCCAGTAGGCCACCTGCTCGATGGCTTGAATGGATGACAGCTCACCCAAGACGCCGGAGTCTAGCAAGCGTTTTAGCTCGCGGTAGAAGGGCGTGTAACGGAGCACATGACAGACAACCACCAGTCGCTTACGCTCTCCCGCCAATGCGGCTAATTCTGCGCACTCCTCGGCAATGGGGGAGATCGGCTTTTCCAAAAGCAAATGATAGTCTAATTCTAGCGCTTTGCGAGCTTGCGCGTAGTGCAGGCGGTCGGGCGTGCAAATAAACATCACATCCGCTAACCGTCCTGCTGCCAGCATGGCGTCAGCAGACGGATAGCATTGTGCCTCCGATAGTCCGTGATGATGGCGCATCATTTGCAGCTTTTCCGGGTCGATGTCCGCGGCGGCTACGATTTTGGCACGCCCGTTCAGCTTTTCCACACATTTTGCATAAGTGTCCATACCCCGTGCGCCGCAGCCTGCAATAGCAACCGT
Organism: Eubacteriales bacterium; assembly: GCA_028693055.1. Lineage (GTDB taxonomy): Bacteria > Bacillota > Clostridia > Christensenellales > Aristaeellaceae > Limiplasma. The sequence goes on from JAQUWD010000066.1 coordinate 7,180, forward strand.
AATTTGTTTCATAACCCAATCTCCTTTATTTTTTAGGCTCCGTTCTACCAGTTTCGAAAGTCTTCCACACAGACAAAGCGCCGTTCTTTGGCGGAAGCGCGGGCGGCAAGGCAGGTTAACACGCTGTCCATGCCTGCCTCCAAGGGCGCAACCGAGGTTTCGCCCATTAAAATGCAATTGGCAAAGCTCTCGGTGAGCATTGCATCACCGCCCCAATGCCACGCATCGCCGCTCGTAAAATCAATGGTTTCCGTTATGCCAGAATCATGCATCAATACGCTTAGCTGATTGGTGTACCAGTCAAACTCCAAGGTGCCGCGGTAGCCCACCAGCCGGATTTTTCGACACGCCGCTTTTTTACGAACGACAAAATTCTGTGTATACACACAGTGCAGTCCATTTGGATAGCGGGCCAGCACGCTGCCCGAATCCTCGTTGCCTGTGTCTTTAGCAAAGCAGCAGCCCAAATCCCATCGCTCCTCATTGAAGTAACGCTTTAGGTTTTTGGGGCTTTCGGTGCAGCTGTCAGCTTTGGGACATTTATCGCAGCGCATTCCCTCGGGCTCGTCCCCACGATAAACGACCTTAGAGATCATAGCGCACACCTCCACTGGACGCATGCCAAGCAGATTGTTCACCACGTCCAAATCATGGGTTGCCTTTTGGAGAAATAAACCTCCCGTTTCGTGTTCATCTCGGTACCGGCGCTGAAAATAGCCCTGTCCATAGGGTACGTTGTTCACTGCCTGCATTTGGGAAATCGTTCCTAAACAGCCTGTGCTTAAATCTCTCGTGCCCGAAGCGCGATGGACGTTACACGAAGCGGAAAGGACACCACAACAAGCGGCTTTCCGCCCTGTAAATAAGCCTCCCAAAGCGCCTGAGCGTCCTTTTGCTCGGTAGCGATGGGCTTTTCCAAAAACAGGGAAGCCCCCTGCGCAATACCTGCGCGCCCAAACGGGCATGAAGCGAGCAGCGTGTACCCATCATTATGCCTTGTCCTTTTATATTGTCAAGCATTTTTTCGCTGTCCTTAAAAAAGCGACAGTCGGAGGTGAGCAGTCCGCCCTTCTCCATCACCTTTCGTATGAAAAGTGACTTCCAAGCGCGCCCTGTGTATTTGAAACGGCAAGACAGAATCATTGCTCATTTCATCACATGCTTTTTATCTTTGGTGATTTACAGATACTTAGAGAAAAAATTGGATAATCGCTATTCCTGCGACCAAATCATCCAAACGCTGCAAGAGATGAATTTTGTTAAGCATGCCGGAAAGGAATATCAGCCAACCTATACACGCACAGCACATACTGATGCGTTGCATGAAGCTTTCGGCTTTTGCACCTCAAAACAAATCGTTCCCATTAAGACGATGAAAAATATTTGTGCAGATTCCAAAAAATATGTGGTGTAACGTGCAAGCTTTGCTTTAGCAATCGCTATGTAGCCTTTGATTTACAATGGTTTCAGATCTTTTTTTCATTTTTGGGTGTCAAAGTCGGGAGTACAGGGTGACGGGAAGTCGATGTCAACGAAGTCGCTACGGTCCTATATAGCACAGTGAAAGGCGCTGTATAGGCACTACTCGTCGAGATTGGATGATCTCTTCGTAACAGCCGAAGCATTTATTCTCTGTGGGACACGACGTTGGAAAGCGTTTGGTAGAGCAGTTCCGGCTCAATTGGCTTGGCAAGATGGGCGTTCATGCCGACTTCCATTGATTTTTTCCGATCCTCGTCAAAGGCATTGGCAGTCATGGCAATGATAGGGACTGTTTTGGCGTCTTCCCGTGGCAGAGCACGCAGGGCTTTGGCAGCGGTCAATCCATCCATCACAGGCATACGTACATCCATTAAAATGGCATCGTAAGTATTCGGCGCATTGGCGTCAAATATTTGTACAGCTGCCTCGCCATTCTCAACATGGGTAACGATGACGCCACACTTTTCCAGTAGCTTCGTTGCAATCATTGCATTGAGCGGGTGATCCTCCGCCAGTAAAATATGGCGACCTACTAAGACCTGATGATCCGACTGTTGGATGGAATCCTTGCCAACTTGAGGTACAGACGGGTCAAGCAGACGATAAGCATAAGGAAAATTCACCGTAAAGACGGAGCCTTTTTCCAACTCGCTGGTGACCGAAATATTTCCACCCATCTGTTGCACAACGCTGTTGGAGATTGCCAGTCCCAGACCGGTACCCGGCACCGTGGCGTTGGCACTGGTTCGCTCTTGCTCAAATGGATGGAAAAGCTTGGGCAAGAATTCCTTGCTGATGCCGCAGCCGGTGTCTTCAATGGTAATTTGATCTACGGCTTCCTGCGTTTCTTTGTTGAGCGCGATATTATGGAAACGTAGCGTTACCCGGCCGCCTTTTGGCGTAAACTTGCAGGCGTTGTTGAGTAAATTCATGAGCATTTGCTTTGTTTTTTGCGGATCAACATAGTATTCATAGAAGGAAGGCTTGATCAACCGCTCATCATACACAAAATCAACGCCCTTCGCCTTCATCATCGGCGCAATCATTTCTATAACCGGCATGGTGACGTCGTGGGGCGTAACCCATTCTTTGTGCAGCAGGTCCTTTCCGCTGTCGATACGGCTCATTTCCAAAATGTCGTTAAGAATACTCAGCAGATATTCGCTGGAATCTTCAATTTGGTGGACATATTTTCCAGCCTCGGAATCTCTATCCAAAAGTTCCTCCGCTAGCCGTGTCATGCCAAGAATGGCATTCATTGGCGTACGGATTTCATGGCTCATATTGGCAAGGAAGCTGGATTTTGCCTCGTTGGCTTTTTTCTCTGCTTCAAGGGAAGTTTGCAGTGCCTGCAAACGCTTTTTCTCGGTAATATCGGTGTAGCAGATGTAGGCGCGCACGGTTCCATCCGGCTGCGCCACACTGCGTCCGCTGGCTGAAAGCCACATATACTGCCCGGTTTTCAGGTTCTTTGAGCGATACTCGTAATCGATTGAACCTCCGGACACTTTCAGCTCCTCTGCTACATGCTTCAATATGGCTAAATCGTCGGGATGGGCAAGCTGTGAAACGCCATCGTTGGAAACGCCTATGGTCTTTTCCCGTGCTGTCCCCATCATCTTGCAAATCGCCTGATTGGCTGCAATGATGGAGTAATGATCGCCACGAAACTCAAACACATAGATGCCGGTTGCGATATTCTCCAGCGTCGCGGAAAGAGTATTTCTGTCTGCCTGCAATAAATCCGCAGCGTTTTTCTCTTCTGTGATGTCAATGGCGGTGCAGGCAATCTTAATGCGTTCGCCTGCCGCATTGTGAATGGCGGTAAAGCCGTAGCGGAACCAGCGATATTGCCCTTCAACTAGATTGCGAATCTCGCAGGAAAGCTGTTCCCGGCCGTTTGCAAGCTGCTCAAATGCTGCGCGCAAGGCCGACACATCCTGAGGGTGCGTCGCACCTAGTGCAAACCAGCTATTTGGATAATCCTCCATTCTTTGAGGAGCTCGAAACCGTTCCCGCCCGTTGAACTGTAACGCATAATTTTCGTCCGGGTAATACTCGAAATACAGGACCTGCGCGCTGTCGATGGCAGCCTCCATGGAATTCTGTACTTCTTCAAGATGCTTGCGCATGGAGCTTTCTTTTTCATAATGCTTTTTACTGCGCTTACGGCTTGTGTATAAAACAAGGATGATACTAAGCAGGGAAAGCATAATGATCCCGATTACAGTCAGGGGAATGCGGTATTGCTCAAAAAAGCTGATGGGCCGGTTGATATAATGTGTATCACTTGGCAATTGCTTAAGATTCACAGCATAGCTTTGCAGCACGTCATCATCAAAGCAGGTGTACGCCGGAGCAACCTCCACCGGAAAATCGCTGATGGAAGCTCCGCCATCCAGCGCCTGCACAATTTGCGCCGCACGTGCTGCCATACCCTTATAGGAAACAACAACACCGCCGATAATTCCGTGGCCCATGCCCAACTCGTCCGCCTTGTACACAGGAACGTCGGCATGACTGCAAACGAATTCGACGGCTTCTGCATTGGAGTAATAGTTCCCACTGTTGTCTTCTGTCATCATCAGATAAATGAAAATCGTATCCTGCCCGTAGCTTGCGACTGCATCACCGATTGCCCGCTGGTCCAGTTCCGAAGTGTTGATGGTTTCAAAGGTCATGGCTGGAAAGCTGCTCCGGCATTTCAGAAACTGAGCCGTTGAACCTAAGCCGGACACAGAAGCGTCGGATATGCCCACCACTCTGCTTGCCTTTGGATTAACGTTGCAGGCAATGCGGATGGTTTCTTCCAGAGGAAAGCTTTCAACAACGCCCGTGATCTGCGGATCTTTGGCTGCCTCATAGGCAAGGCTCTCGTTGTTAATGCCCTCAAAAATAACAGGCACACCGTTGAACAACTCATTGCGGTACTCCATGACAAAGGTCAGCGCCGCATCATCTCCAGCTACGATATAATCATACGGGCCGCCCTCTTTTTCGTAGGTCTGCACATGAGAGTATGTATCTTTCTTTACCGCCTCATAGGTCTGGCGCTTGGTATCCATGAAAATGTAATCGATATTGCCGGTTCCTCCGATGGTACTGGTCAATCCGTCTAGCTGACTCGGCACACTTTCCCAATCATAATTGTAAGAAAGCAGGAACAGAATTTTTGGGTTATCAAGAATATTGCTGTCAAGGGCGTAGCAAGGCAGTGTCAGCCCAGCAGACAGCAGCAGCCCAAGGCAGAGACAAATAAGCTTACGCAAGTTCATCCTTGTAGTTTTTCGCATCGTCAGACATTGCCCTCCTTCTATCAAGTCGCTAGTTCTTTGTGGCTGCACGGCCAATCTGTTCCTCCAGAGTCTGGTACAGCTCTTCCGGAACGATGGGTTTGGCAAGGTGCGCATTCATGCCGGCATCGTGGGAGCGCCGCACATCTTCCTCAAACGCATTGGCTGTCATGGCAATGATCGGGACCGTTTTCGCATCCACCCGCTCCAATGCGCGAATGGCAATGGTTGCGTCAATGCCGTTCATTTCTGGCATACGGATGTCCATGAGAATTGCGTCAAAATAGCTGGGGGAAGACGCTTGAAATTGTTCAACAGCGCTTCGCCCGTTGCCTGCGCGGATAACAATCATTTGTTTTTTCTGCAAAAGTCGGGTTGCAATCTCGGCATTCAGGGGATGGTCCTCCACCAGCAATACTCTTTTCCCTTCCAGCATTGTTTGCTGGATCGGAGGCTGGTATTTTTCCGTAGGGTTGCTTTGCGTATTTGGCGCTAGCTTGGAACGGAGATGAATCGTAACGGTGGTTCCTTTCCCCTGTTTACTCACGATGGACAGCTGTCCACCCATCAGCTTAACCAGATTCTGGGCGATGCTCAGGCCTAGTCCGTTGCCCTCCATACCTGCGGTAAGAGCCTGTGATTCCCGGGAAAACGACTCATACATATGCTTTTGAAATTCCGTACTCATTCCGATTCCGGTGTCCTCGATCACATAATCGCAGGTCAAGGTTTGATCTGTCCATTCCATATTTTCTCTACGAAAGATAATCGTGCCGCCTTCTGGCGTGTATTTCACAGCGTTTGAAAGAATATTGAAAAAGATCTGATTCTGACGAACCTTGTCCGTGATGATCGTCACCTGCATAGGATTCGGGTCGCAAATGAAATTCAGTCCCTTTTGCTGACACAGCGGCACAAACATGGCTTTGACTCCGCCAATAAAATCGGTATAAGAATAGGGCTCCTGCTTGAGGCGCATGGCTCCCTTTTCAATCTGAGACATATCCAACACATCGTTGACAAGGCCGAGCAGAAAATCACCTGAATCACGAATCTTTATCAAATCACTTAAAGCTGATTTCGGATCGTTTACCTCGTCAATTGCCAAAGAAGTAAGTCCCAAGATTCCATTTAACGGCGTCCGCATATCATGGCTCATTCTTGCAAGGAAATTACTTTTCGCCTCATTCGCCGCTTGAACAATTTGCATCTGCACCATGTTTTCGCGTTGCTTGTGGTGAAATCGCTGGATCAGGTTCAAAAGCACAAGCATCAGCGCAACAAGCAGGATCGCAATCACGATAGCGACTCTGTTTGGATAGAGCATATCAAAAACCGAAAAGTCAGTATTCCTCGCACTGGTATAGGAAAGCTCAATTTCTCCTAGTTCTCTTGCCGACAGGATAGATAGGGTTTTATTGATAATCGAAATCAAGCAGGGATCACTGTTAGCAAGCGTTCCGATGCAGCTATATTGATCCAGATAGAGCGCTGAATACACGGTCAAATCGGAAAAACGTGGATTTTGTAGAAGATACTTCGCCACTGCGTCACTCTCAACCATGACTTGCGCGTCGCCACGCTGAAGCGCCCGCATACAATCGTAATTGGAATCATAGAACTTCAGTTGAATTTGGGGAAAATGGTCGGCTGCATAAAGTGAAATCGACTTATATGCAGTTGGAATTGCTGCCGTCTGAACAGTGGAAAGCTCAATCCGCTCCCCGGATTTCCCGATCAGCACCGATTTGTTGGCTGTAATCGGATCGGAAAGCTTCAACTCTGTATCTTCCAGAAAAGAGGGAGACCTCGAGATGCCGATTACCATATCATATTGCCCACTTTTCAAAGCATCTGTCGCCGAAGTCGTAATGTCTATTCCTTGAAGCTCAAATTGTAATCCGCTGAGTTCGGAAATTCGGTTTAGTATGGCTACATTAATCCCGTCAAATCTGCTTTCAGTAGCATGATAGGATGAAAAAGGCGCACGGTTTGCAAATGTTCCCACCGAAATTGTTCCGCAGGAGACAATATACTCCGCTTCCTGCCGGGTAAAATTGAGAGAGGTGTTCCACGAAGAATTTCCGTAATATTTTTGATACAGATCCACATTGACGGATTCATCCTCTGCGCGAACCTGAGACATGGCAAAGTTCAGATCGTCCATATATACGCTTGTTTCGGCGCTTTTTACAAAGACTGATTTTGCGCCGATACTGCCGATTACCTTGTAATCGTTATAGGGTGCAATATGATCGCCCATAACCGCGAATACTTCGCCGCTTTCCAATGCCTCCTTTAAGGCTGTTGCACTATATTCAATGACGTCCCAATGAAAGCCCATGACTCTGGCATAGTTTTCTGCTTCTTCCTTGAACCATGATCCTTTTATAACGCCAATGCGCTTTCCATCTAACGTAGAATAATCGTTATAATATACGTCGGTATTTTTCAATGTATAGAGTAGCTCGTATGCCGTGGCAATATGGATTTGGGAGTAACGAAATCCCGGTGTGATAGACTCGGCAGAGCAGTAAAAATCTACGGTTCCATCCTGCAGCGCGGAATCGATCTGCGACCATGGCAACGGAATATACTCATACTTCCAGCCGGTAATTTCTGCGATTTTTTCCAACCATTCGACTGCATAACCGGCCATCTTGCCTTTTTCGTCCTCATAAATGTAATGATAATTACTGATATACCCGATCTTGATCGGTTCCTTTTGTTCTGCTGCAAAGGCAGGTAAAGAAAGGCCTAGCAGCAATAAAACTGTCGTGGTGAGGCATATGCACCTTTTAATCAAATGATTTGACATTCGCACACACTCCATTCAGTTTGAATTCAAGTGCCTTGTCAATAGGGCATAGGCTCCTTGCTATCAGGTAGTCGATCATAAATACTGTAGCAGCGTATCATATAGCAGCTGCGGATTCACCGGCTTTGCCAAATGGGTATTCATCCCGGCAGCAAATGATTTTTCGATGTCTTCGAGATAGGCATTAGCACTCATGGCAATAATGGGAACCGATTTTGCATCAGGACGTTCTTTCGCCCGAATTTCTTTTGCTGCCTCCAGGCCGTCCATATTCGGCATCCGAACATCCATCAGAATCAAATCAAAATAACATACCTTACTGTGGTCATATGCGGTAACGCCTTCGCGCCCATCTTTAACCCATGTGATTTCGCCGCCGGCTTTCTGAATCAAACGCATTACAATTTCAGCGTTCAGCGCATGGTCTTCACAGAGTAGAATACGCTTGCCATTCAAAAAATCATGATACTTTTCGGCATGCATGGTCTGCTCTTGACGGCTTTGCGCAATCTCGCTTTCCGGCACAAGGTCGAAATGAATATAAATTGTAAAGGTGGTGCCTACGCCAATCTCGCTCTCAACTTCGATTTTTGCCCCCATCATATCCAACAGGTTTTTGACGATCGACAGCCCTAGTCCCGATCCGGCATACTTCATCGTCATTTCATTTGCTTCCTGCATGAAGGGAGCAAATAGTTTATTTTCCACAAAATCACGGCTCATCCCAACGCCTGTATCGGATATGGTAATCTTATCACAGACCATTCGATCTGTACGGGAAAGCACTTCCAGTGATAATACGACTTTGCCACCCTCCGGTGTAAATTTGATGGCATTTGACAGCATATTGATGATAATCTGCCGGATGCGAATTGGATCAACACGAATGTAGGAACATGGGTTAATATTGTTTGTCTGTATGACAAGCGAAACATTTTTCTCCTTTGCCGAAAGCTGGACCATGTCCAGACATTCGGTAAGCAAATCGCCGGTTTTGCAAGCTTTGGGTTCTAGGGTCATCCGCCCCGACTCGATGCGCTGAATATCCAGCGTGTCGTTGATGAGACTGAGCATATATACGCCGGACTGACGAATCTTTTCAATGTCTTCATGCAGCTTTACCGGATCGTTTTCTCCAACGGATAATTGGGTAATTCCAAGAATTCCATTCATTGGCGTGCGCATATCATGGCTCATGCGGGAATAAAATTCGGACTTGGATTGCTTTGCTTTTTCAGCAGCAAGAAGCGCTATTTCCATTTTTTTCTGATACTGCTCTGCATTTCGAAGATTTCGCTCTTTGATTAAATAAACGGAAAGAAGCTGAGAAAGAAAAATCAGGCCGTCCAGTTCGTCACCGTCCGCGTTCCAGTCCGGCCGCTTGCTGGTGCAATCATCAAATCCTACAAAACCGCAAAATTTGTCCTTGTCAAACATAGCAAACTGGATGGTCGCACAAATGGATTGAGACTCAAACAGCTCCCGTTGGATTACCGGAAGCTTTGATGTATCGGGGCATACAAATTCTCCTGTTGCAGCAAAAACCTTGTCATATCCGTATTCCTCGTAGGACATGTGCTGCAATTCATCGATCTGCGGTACGATTCCATCGGCGCACCATTCATAAGTGTTGTCGCCGTATTGGTTATCCTCACTGTTTTCAAACACATAGACTCTGCTGATATTAAATTCTTCACCAATCAGCGCAAGGGCATGATTAATTCCCTCATCTAAATCGCAGCATCCATATAAGGATTCAAACACTTTGCGTTCGAAGGTTTTTTCTTTTGATGATGCATGCTTCATGTTGTTCCTACTTTCCGAAGAAAGAAATGAATGCCCTCTTTTGCAACGATAATGCACCCGGCATAGTACTTCTCTCTAAAAAATTATTTATCTGCAATCAAACCATACTGAGCCTATCCATTTTCCCTGCGCCACGTATTGATCACATCGCACGCGATTTTGTACTGCTTTTTCACATTTTCATATTCCTTCAGAGCAGTTTCCACATTTCCGTCACGCAGTTCTTCCAGCATATCCACCGTGGCGTCGGCCAGAGGAATAAAGTCCAGACTGGATACAATACCCTTCAGTGCGTGAACCGCCTTTTCAGCCGCTTCATAGTCTTTTTTGTCCACCGCATCAACCAGTGAATTCATCGTCGGATCATCCGGAAAATGATGCACATATTGCAGGTACATTTCTTCGTCGCCCATAAACCGTTCAATTGCTTTCTTTGTGTTCACACCAATTTTGCCCAAGCTGCTTTTTATATCCTGCATCGTCTATTACACCTCGGTTTCTTTTGCTTGGCCGACTAACCTGTCAAGGACAGCGTAGAGGCGCTGCGTATCGATGGGCTTTGCGATATGGTCATTCATACCGGCGTCTTTGGACGCCTTCACATCAGATGTGAACGCATTGGCAGTGACCGCAATGATTGGTACGGACTGCGCCTGCGGGTGGCTGCTTGCACGGATACGCCTTGTCGCCTCGCGCCCGTCCATCACCGGCATTTGGATATCCATTAAAATGGCAGCATAAGCACCGGTGGGGGAATGCTCGAATTTTTCGCAAGCGGCTTGCCCGTCATTGACACGGTCGACAGCAAAACCAACAAACTCCAGAAGCTCTGTGGTTACTTCGGCATTGAGTGTGTTGTCCTCTGCCATCAAAACCCGCTTTCCGCTGAAATTGTATTGCTGTCCGTTATCTTCACGATGATATTTTCCGCCGGTAATGTTCATAAGCAGATCAAATACTGTGCTTTGGAACATGGGCTTAGGAACCACAACATTGGCGCCAGCCATCTTTGCTTCCTGCCCAATGGCTGCCAGATCGTAGGCTGATGCTACAACAATCACGGTATCGTCATCAAAGATCGCTCGAATTGCTTTGGTAATGTCGATCCCGCTCATGCCCGGCATACGCCAGTCCACAAAGCAGATATCATAGCCGCGACTGCTCTCATACGCGTGTTTCATAGCTTTCAGCGCATCCTCGCCGTTGCTCACGATATCGCACTCTATCCCCAATTTTGTTAAAACCTTTTTGCCATACTCTTGGGTTTCCTCATCGTCGTCGATCATCAGCGCCCGTACATTTTTTAGGTGTGTGGAATCGACCTTCGGCATCTCCTTAGATATGGTGAAGGGCAGATCCACAATGAAAGTGCTGCCTTCACCCTTGACGCTACGCACATCCACGCGCCCGCCCATAAGCTCCACAATGTTTTTCACAATGGTAAGACCCAGTCCGCTGCCGCCATGGGTCTGCTTGGTGTTTTCCGTTTCCTGCGCGTAAGGGCTGAAAATGGCTTCCAAACGGTTTTCTGCAATGCCTTCACCGTTATCGCTTACTTCAAAGCGCAGCTTCACCATGTTCGTCACACGGGAGAGCTGGCTGACACGGATGCTCACTGTGCCGCCTACCGGCGTGAACTTGATCGCATTGGAAACAAGATTGATTAAAATCTCTTTCAGGCGCATGGGGTCGCCGAATAGGTATTCCTCTGTAAAACCGGACAGATTTAACTTGAAATCGATACTTTTTTCTTTGCACTGACCATAGAACATCGTCGCCACGGATTCCATCTGTCGACGGAAGTCGAAGGGACTGCGCGTAATAACGATCTTTTGGTTCTCAATAGCCGATACATCCAGAATATCATTGATAACTCCCAATAGATACTTGCTGGACTCTACGATTTTGTCGCTGAATTCATCGATTTTTTCCGGCTCGTGGTCGTGATCTTTCAATAAGTTGGC
>JAQUWD010000108.1 GCA_028693055.1 Eubacteriales bacterium
GTCCCAAGTGGCGAACAGCGCGTCTACTTCGTCAGGATCACTGGGCAGCCCAGCTTCTTCGAAAATGTCTCGACGATAAAACAAAGTAGCCGGTCCAATATCCCACACAAGAGCGATCATCCGTTGCTGATCGACGGACAGGGCTAGATTCCATTTGTAGTCTACAAAGTCATCCTTCATATCGCCTGCGTTGTAAGGGGCTTCCAGCAGGTTTTCAAAACCTTCTCCATCCTTAAAACGCCCCACCCATGCTTGCTCCAGCATACACACATCAGCTGCACCCTGCCCGGCTGCCAACGCGGTCACCAACGCTTGGTGGTGGTCGGTAGTGGACTGGAATTGTAATTCCACCTTCACGCCGGGATGCGCGGCTTCAAAGCCGGGAATGATGGCCTTGAAAGCATCGTCGCCCGCAGGCCAGCCGCTTACAGTTAGAATGGTTTCACCCTCGCCGATGGCGAGCGGCACAATGCCGATCATGAGAGTCAGAGCAAGCACCAAAGACAATACCTTTTTCATGTAAGAATCCTCCCTTTCTTTTTTCGGGATTTCACTTGTCCGTACCTTGTCCATACGTTTTACGAACTTGTACGAACATCTTTGACAATTATACTGTACAAATACAAACTTGTCAACAATATATTGTTATTTTGGTCACTATTTTTCCTATTTTGCATTAAAATGCTTTTAACATAAACAACTTGTATATACAACTAGTAAGTAATCGTATGCACAAGCTTGTTTTTAGCAGCATTTTTTGCTATCATAAATATCGTTTCAAACAGGAAGGAAAGGATCGCATGGAGGGCAAAAGAGCAAAGTACAAAAATATTGCCGCCAGTCTGCGGCAGTCTATTTTATCCGGCACTTATGTCGCTGATGAGCCAATTGAGAGTGAAACGTTGCTCAGTCAACAATTTGGCGTATCCCGCGTCACGGTGCGGCAAGCGTTGGGCATGCTGGAACAGGAAGGGCTGATTGATCGGAGGCAGGGCCGAAGCACCATAGTTAAACGAAAGGCGCCTTTGTATCACAGCCCGCAATTTAAGCGAATCGGTCTTATTACCTATCAATACTTTGATCAAGTTTTTGAGGACATCATTGAAGGTGCCCGCGAGAAGCTAGAAAAAAACGGTTTTTCTCTGCTGGTACTACGCGCGGAGGAAACTGTGAAAAGCAAACGACGCGTGCTACAGGAAATGCTAAAGCAGGATGTGGATGGAGTGATCATTGAAGGAATTCTATCCGCTCTGCCATGTTACAATCTGGATCTATATGAACAGTTAAAGCAAAAAAAGCTACCGTTTGTATTCACTAACGGTTTCCATCAAGAGGTGAACGCGCCGCATGTAATCATTGATGACTGTGACGCTATTGCTAGAATCGTGGACGAGCTTGCGCGGCTTGGTCATCGACGAATTGGCGGATATTTTTGCGACAAACAATACCAAACGTTTATGCGTTACAAGGGATATCTGGAAGGGCTACGGCGCAACCATCTGGAATATGACGATGATCGCGTACTCTTTACCATAGGACGAGAGCAGGCATTCTATTTTAATAACCAGTTCTTTTCCTATCGCGAGGCGCTTTTGTCCTGTACAGCGCTTGTATGCTACAATGACGCTGCCGCGCGGCAGTTGATGGACATTTTACTGCACCTTGGTATCCGTGTACCGGAGCAGATGTCGATTACCGGTATGGACCACCTACTGCAATACACGCCCCAGCATAAGCAAATCACCACTGCGGAGCATCCCAAGAAAAAAATGGGTGAAGCTGCAGCCGAGATGATACTGGAAATGCTAAAAACGCGACAAAGTGTGCCAAGTCGTATGCTTCGCACCATCCCGATTGCAGGAGAAACAATCGCTCCCCCAAGGCCATAAGGATAACGTCATAAAAAGCCGTCACCAAAGCCCAAGAAGAACGGTGGGGAACCATCGTCTCTCGTCTTTTGATGACGGCATTTTTTCTATATTCTTACGATGGAATCCCCTGCCCCAGCTTCGCCTCTTCCTTTTCGTACATTCCCTGCATCTGTCCCAGCAGCCCGTTCACAATTCTCATTTTTTCTTCGCTGGCATTGGCCTTGGGGTCGTAGACGATTCCCTCGCCAATGGTAACCGTGCGCAGCTTTTTGCTGGCATAAATAGGAACGAATACGGCGCATTTCTTAGTTTTGGCATAATACATGGGCGCAATCATGGCAAAGCCCGTATATAGCTGTCCTACGCCCTCCAAGGCATAGCCTTTTTCTCCGGGGGCGTGGTTCTCTCCATTTTCTGGAAACAGCAGCACATTGTCCCCAGCCTGCATAGCGTCCATGGTGTCCCGGAAGGTATGCATCAGCTCCCGGGGCTTTCCTCTATGCACCGGGATGGCTTCTAGGCTGTCAAATACCCATATCAGAATCGGGGTAATCGCCCGCAGAATCGGGCGCTTCCACTTTTCGGGAATCCAGCGCTGGCGCATCATCGTACCCACGTACATATGCTCCACGATGGCTTCCCGATTGGTCATTTCCGCAATAACCCAAGGCCGAAAGGTAACGGGAACATACAGGTTTGCCACCACCGGGCCGTAGAGCTCGCCATGGTTGCAGACAAGAATCATGCTGCCGTCCTCATACCCCTGCAAGCGCTCCTTGCCGATTACCTTATGATAATAGAGGGGCCTTAGAATGGTGATGATAATCTTTACCCCAAAGCGATTCTTGTGCCGCTTGACCACCACGCTGTCCAGCTGCGCTCGCAGGGCGGGATTGCTCTCGCCCTCCTCCTCCAACGTCAGCCATTTTGCCAGCTTAGCAAAATATCGATTGTTCATGGGAAATTGAAGGGCGCTGATCAACGCCGCCAGCACCATCAAAAGGGGCGGTACGATCATGAGGGGCTTTAGGGTGGCGGCCAGCTTCCCCAGCTCCAGCTCCGTCAGCATTCCCTGTGGAATGCAGAGAACCGTCAGGGAAATCAGCGCCAGCAGCTGGCCTAAGGTAATGGCCATTTCTGTTCCTACGGTGCGTATTTTGGAATAGCCCTGCATATGCTTTTGCAGCTTGAACTGCGCCACATCGGTCATGCGGGTTTCCAGATCGGCCAGCGCCGTACCGCTGATCGTTAAGCCGCTGACGCTGAGGCAGAGGTCCACGTAGCCCATCGTCAAATCCGGCGCTGCGCCAAGCTTGCGGTAGAACAGAAATAGACCGTACAGCCACAGGAATAATCCCACCAACAGCACTTGGGTGGAAGCTGTGGTTTGGACGCGCTTTAAGCAAAAATCTGCCAGCTCCCGCATCACCAAGGTGGAGGCTACCGCCAGCACCATGCAGGTAAATAGCTCGGTAATGGTCAAACCGATAAAGGTATAGACCAAGATTAAGGTCATTTGCAGCGCCATCAACACCAGCAGATGCAGCCGTTGATAGGCGTTATACGCGCCCATGCTCTTAAGCTCCGCCGACATTTCCCGGATTAACTCCGGAGGAGTATCGTCGGGCGTGCCTTCCAGCGCAAGCATATCCCGCTGCCGCCATAGACTGTAAATTTCCAGCAGCGCACCCAGCGCAAAGCCGCCCAGCATCTGCCAAGCGCTTAAGCCCGAAAGGTTCAGGAACAGCGTCCAGCATGCCAGCCCCAGCGAAACAAGATAGAGCGCCGTCATGATTTCCCAGAAAGCCCGTTTGCTGATGGTGCGGCGCATTTTACGTCCCACCAATCGGCGGGCGGCGGCTTCCCGCAGCAGCGTGATCACAACAATCGACAGGATAGCCCACATGGGAGGCGTAATCAACAGGAAGGGATAAAACGCCACCAGTGCGATTGTGCACAGAAGCATCAGGACGCTTAAGCACACGCAGGCGATGCGCATGGGCTTGAGAACATATTTCCGATCCTCGCCC
>JAQUWD010000109.1 GCA_028693055.1 Eubacteriales bacterium
GAAGCCGAGGAGCTAAAACAAGAGACCAAGGAAGAGATTGAGCGTCTCTACTCCGACGTATACCGCCACATCGACGAGGTGCTGGCACAGCTGGATCGCTCCATCAGCGAAAAGCTGACCGATATCCGCATGACCCGTCAACAAATCGATCAAAACATGCGGTAAGTTCTTCCCGCTCTGCAAGCAGTTGTCAAAGATATTTTTTCCCCTCCCGGCCACAATAGCGGTAGTGATGTTCGCCATTGGGCGCGGGAAGGGACGGAAACGCATGTTCAAGACCAAAGCATCTTTAGGTGTCATCGCCGTAACCGCCATTACGGTCATGACGCTTTTTCTTTTGCCTTTTACGCCCAAAACGCCGGTTCGCACAGCGGTGGTGGAACGGGGAGATCTGATCAAAACCACGATCCTAGAAGGCGTGGTAGCCTACCGCAATCAACAGCCGGTGGTAAGCCTGCAGGCAGGGCAGATCGGCGCTGTGTACGTCGGTCAAGGCGACGCAGTCAAAAAAGGGCAGCTCCTACTGTCTATGGATTCCTCCGTTGAGGAAAACGCCCTCGCCTCGGTAACGGCTTTGCTTTATCAGCGTCAAGCCTTGGAAGCGTCCTACGGCGACGCAGTTACCATGGCCTTTGCCGGCGAAACGTTATCCCTCAAGGAGCAGGAAGCGACGCTACGGCAGTCCATCGCGCTCAAGCAGCTCCGGGCTCAAGCCGACGGTCTCGTCAGCGAGATTTTTGTGAAGGAAGGAGACCTTGTTGATCAGGGCGCGTTGCTGGGAATGGTGCGAGACGAAGCAACCTGTATTTCAGCGGCGCTCCCCTCCGCCCTAGGGGAGGCAGCCACGATCGGCACAGCCGCCGTGCTTCGAACGGGCGACCATACCGGGGCGGCCTGTCTCAGCGCCGTAGCAGCGCCCCTACTAGACGACCAAACCGGCCAAGCGATACGTCAGCTTACCTTTACACCGTTAGCGGATACTCCACGCTGGAAGGTAGGGGATCGCGTGACGGTGGAAATATGCGACGAATCCAATTGGGGCGTTCCTCTAGCGCCCATAGAAGCAATCAGCGAAAGCGGTAGAATTTGGGTGGTTGAAGACGGGGTGGCGACCTCCGTAAAGGCGGATTTTTCACAAAGAAATGAGAATTTTGTCGCCTTGCCGGAAAGCTATGTAGGGCTGCGGGTGATTCTATCGCCGGACAACGCCGGACTTACGGAGGGCTGCTCGGTGAAGGAGGCCAAGAGAAAATGAAACGCCGGGATTTTTGGAAGCTAAGCCTGATGAACGTTTCCTCCTCCCCTGTGCGCTCCTGCCTGACCGTAATGGGAATGGCCATCGGCATCGGTGCGATTCTGGCAGTGCTCACCCTTGGCGACGCAGGCAAGACACAGGTGCAGAGCGAAATGGCGCGCCTTGGGATTGACCGAGTATGGCTAACCGCCGAGGACGGCGACCGGCTTAGTCAAGGGGACGCCGCCTTTTTGGCTGACGCTTTGCACACAACCGTAACCGAGCAGGTTTATGCGCCCACGACCGCCGCCCATGGGGAGCGGCAGGCGGAATGCGTGCTGGTTGGCTGTTCCGCCGAATACTTGACGGTAATGGACACCGAAATTCTAAAGGGGCGGGCGCTATACCCATTGGAGTGGCAAGCCGACGGCAAATGCGTTTTCTTAGGAAAAGCCTTGGCCGAGGAATTGAACGCCTCCCCCGGCGATCTGTTCACTCTGAACGGTTTGGGCTTTCGTTGCGCGGGGATTGTGGCGCAGCACAACGAAATGTCTCAGGTGGATTCAACCCGCGCCGTTTTTATGCCGATCGCTGTTTTTGGACGGCTGGTAGGGCAGACGGTGCATGAAATCACCCTTTCGGTACCGCCCCAAACCAAGCCCCATTCCATCGCAACCATGGCGATGGACATTATGGAAAATCGGAAAAGCATACGTACCAAAGCGGTGACGATGCAGGTGCAGATCGAGGCGGCCAACAGTGTCATGAGTATTTTCGTGGACGTGCTAAAATGGGTAGCGGTCATCTGTATTTTAGTAGGCGGCATAGGCGTTATGAACATCCTGCTGGTCAGCGTTCGGGAACGGAAAAGAGAAATCGGCGTAATGAAATCTCTAGGAGCGGCTCCCTATCAAATTTGCTTTTTGTTTCTACTGGAGGCGTTTCTTTACGCGATTACCGGCGGCGTTCTTGGGCTTGTCATCGGCTTTGGGCTGATCAGGCTGGCGGGGCAAAGCATTGGTCTGCATCCCCAAGTGCTGTGGACGGATTGCCTGACGGTTTTTCTTGCGGCTATGGCTGTGGGACTTCTGTTTGGCGTACTGCCCGCCTCCCGGGCCGCCGGGCTTCATCCAGTGGACGCGCTGAGGGACGAATAGGCAAAAGCAGACTAAGATGTGGCATAGAAATGTCCACCGTGTACATCATGAACAAAGTCGGATTTCAAAGTTAGTCAAAACAGTCAATTACATTTTCTCCTTGTTTGCGCTATAATACTGGTAAATCAGTGCGGGGCATATCCTACGAACCCCTTCCCGCATGGCAACAAAAAGGAGGAAACCTTCTATGGCAAGTTTGTCTTTGAACCACATTTATAAGATTTATACCGGTAACGTAACGGCTGTTAGCGATTTCTGCTTGGAGATCGAGGATAAGGAATTTATTGTTTTGGTTGGACCTTCCGGCTGCGGTAAATCCACCACCTTGCGCATGGTCGCCGGTCTGGAAGAAATCTCCAGCGGCGAATTGTACATCGGCGACCGTCTGGTCAACGACGTTGCTCCTAAGGATCGCGATATCGCCATGGTTTTCCAGAACTACGCTCTGTATCCTCACATGACCGTGTTCGACAACATGGCTTTCGGTTTGAAGCTGCGCAAGACCCCCAAGGCTGAAATCAAGCAGCGCGTGGAAGAAGCCGCCAAGATCCTGGACATCGCTCACCTGCTCAACCGTAAGCCCAAGGCTTTGTCCGGTGGACAGCGTCAGCGTGTTGCTCTAGGACGTGCTATCGTCCGTGAGCCCAAGGTCTTCCTGATGGACGAACCTCTGTCCAACTTGGACGCCAAACTGCGTGTTGCCATGCGTACCGAAATCACCAAGCTGCATCAGCGCTTGCAGACCACCTTCATCTACGTTACCCATGACCAGACCGAGGCCATGACCATGGGCTCCCGTATCGTTGTTATGAAGGACGGCTTTGTGCAGCAGGTTGATACTCCCCAGAATCTGTACGATTATCCCGCCAACCTGTTCGTCGCCGGCTTCATCGGCAGCCCCCAGATGAACATCTTCGTCGCCACGCTGGAAAAGGAAGGCAACGACGTCGTAGCCAAGTTCGGCGACAACAAGATCACCATCCCCACCAGCAAGCTGAGCAAGTTTGCGGATGAGAGCTACATCGGCAAGGAAGTTTACATGGGCATCCGTCCTGAGAACATCCATGACGAAGACGTATTCATTCAAGCCGCTCCCAACGCCGTTATCAACACCAACGTTGAAGTAACCGAGCTCATGGGCGCTGAGACCTACCTGTACCTGTCCACCAGCGGCAAGGACGAGAACATCATCGCTCGTGTTAACCCCCGCACCACCAGCCGCGCCGGCCAGCAGATTCAGGTTGCCTTCGACGTCAACCACCTGCATTTCTTCGACAAGGAGACCGAGGTCACCTTGCTTACCCGGTAAGCTACATATGCTTCAAGGGACTGCTGATTTTTCGGCAGTCCCTTCAGACTGCCCTGAAAACAAACCCCAAAGATAAGTACAGCAAACACACTACCAAGTATATGCTTAAGCGAAGCAAAGGCTAAGAGGGAAGCACGACATCAAAGCCCAAACGTTTCAAGGCAGCGATA
>JAQUWD010000014.1 GCA_028693055.1 Eubacteriales bacterium
CTACTTCCGTACCACCGACGTAACCGGCAACATCAAGCTGCCCGACGGCG
The DNA here is from genome assembly GCA_028693055.1 of Eubacteriales bacterium. Taxonomy (GTDB): domain Bacteria; phylum Bacillota; class Clostridia; order Christensenellales; family Aristaeellaceae; genus Limiplasma. The sequence continues at coordinate 51 of JAQUWD010000014.1, forward strand.
TTGAGATGGTTATGCCTGGCGACAACATCGACATGGAGATCACCTTGATCACGCCTATCGCTATCGAGCAGGGCTTGCGCTTCGCTATCCGCGAAGGCGGCCGTACCGTAGGCTCCGGCGTTGTAGCCAAGGTTCTCGAATAAGCAGGGGCTGTGCCCCTGCACCCCGGACTGCCCGCCTTGGCGGGCAGGGTTGGGGGATAGCTGCTAGGGGGTATCCCACGATACCGCCGCGCGGCGAAGGGCCGCTCGGCTCGCGCTTTGCTGGGTGTGAATACTGACGGATTGTCCAGCAAGTTGCAGTCGGGTAGACTGTAGGATTTTAAAACACTCGGATTGTGCATTGTGGCTAACTGTGCATAGGGATGAGAAATCCAGCATGGTGAAACCTTGGGTGGTTTGGAGGGTTCCAAAGAACCATCCAAAGTCAATTCGTATCGACTGGCTTTGCCGGTCGGGCGGGCGGTTTTCGGCTCTGCCGAAAACACAACTCGTGCTTTGGCGAAAATGGATGCAATCCATTTTTAACACTCGTTCATGGCGCAATCCCGGGTGGTTTGGAGGGTTCCAAAGAACTCTCCAAAGTCAATTCGTATCGACCGACTTTGTCGGTCGGGCGGGCAGTTTTTGGCTCAGCCGAAAACACAACCCGTTCTCTGGCGAAAATGGACGCAGTCCATTTTTGACACTCATTAGGAGGTGGCTGACGTGGCAAGCGTTGCCCGTACCAAGGTGATGCTAGCTTGCACCGAGTGCAAGCAGCGAAACTATAATTCCATGAAGAATAAAAAGAACACCCCCGACCGTATCGAACTTAGCAAATACTGCCGCTTTTGCAAGAAGCATACGGTTCACCGCGAAACCAAGTAAGCGTGAAGCCGATCATAGCGGCGACGATTCGCCGCTATGGCGGCGGAAGGATGTGTAAACCATGACGGAAAAGAAGGCAGTGGCCAAATCAAAAAAGCCGAATTTCTTCGTCCGCTTCGGACGTGGATTTGTACGGTTCTTTGCAAAGATTGGCAATGCGTTCAAGAACATGTGGCACGAGCTTAAAAAGGTCACATGGCCTACACGCGACAAGCTGGTGAATTACACGGTGATCGTTGTTGTGTTTATGCTGTTTATGATGGTGGTTATTGGACTGTTGGATACTGGCGCGAGCCAGCTTGTCAATCTGATCATGACCAACTTCAGCGCATAAGGAGAACACCATGGCCGAAAACAGCAAAGAGCCTTGCTGGTATGTAGTGCATACCTATTCCGGCTACGAAAACAAGGTTAAGGATAATATCGAGAAATCCGTCGAAAACAACGGCATGAAGGATTTGATTTTGGACGTTCGCGTCCCTGTTGAGGACGTAGTCGAGATCAAAGGCAACCGTCGTGTAAAGTCTCAGCGCAAGGTTTATCCCGGTTATGTGCTGGTGCATATGATCGAGACCAGCGAAAGCTGGTATCTTGTCAGAAACACCCGCGGCGTTACGGGCTTTGTCGGCCCGGATTCCAAGCCGGTACCCCTCACCCCGGAAGAGGTGGACGTGATGCTTTCTACGCAGCAAAACAGCGTCGAGTTCGGCATCGCGATTGGCGAAGAGGTTCGCATACTCTCGGGCCCCTTGGAAAACTTCACCGGGACTGTGGAGGATGTGGATACCGTACGTCAAAAGCTGACGGTAAAGGTCAAGATGTTCCTTGGCCGGGAAATGCCTGTGGAAGTGGACCTACAGGACGTAGAAAAGGTTCAGTAATCACGATGCAGGCACGCGCTTTCTAAAGGAAAGCGCAGTGGGAGGAACAGTACTGTTCCGCCAAAACCACATAAGGAGGAGAATCCAATGGCAAAAAAGGTTAAATCCATGATTAAGCTTCAGGTTACCGCCGCAAAAGCAACTCCCGCACCGCCTATCGGCCCTGCGCTGGGTCAACACGGCGTTAATATTCCCGGTTTCTGCAAGGAGTTTAACGAGCGCACCGCGAAGGAAGCGGGGATGATCATCCCTGTAGTCATCACTGTGTACACTGATAACACCTTCACCTTCATCACCAAGACGCCTCCCGTTCCCGTCTTGATCAAAAAAGAGCTGAACCTGAAATCCGCCAGCGGCCGTCCCAACAAGGACAAGGTCGGTATGCTGACCAAGGAGCAGGTACAGAAGATCGCTGAGATCAAGAAGCCCGATACCAACGCCACCGACGTTGAGTCTATCATGAGCATGGTAAAGGGAACCGCCCGTTCTATGGGCATCACGGTTGAGGAATGATTTGATTGATTGTGGGAGGACATTGCGCCGTTAGCACCACAGGAAGGACGTAACATGAAACACGGAAAGAAATATGTTGACAGCGTAAAGCTGATCGATTCCCTGAACGCTTACGATCCCGCCGAGGCTTGCGATTTGGTCTGCAAGACCAGCAAAGCCAAGTTTGACGAGACCATCGAGCTCTCCATTCGTTTGGGCGTTGACCCCCGTCATGCCGATCAACAGGTTCGTGGCGCGGTGGTTCTGCCTCATGGCACCGGCCGCACCATTCGGGTGCTGGTTATCACCAAGGGCGACAAGGTGAAGGAAGCGGAAGCTGCCGGAGCTGATTTCGTCGGTGGTGAGGAAATGATCCAGAAGATCCAGACCGAAAACTGGTTTGGTTTCGACGTGATGATCGCCACCCCTGATATGATGGGCGTGGTTGGCCGTATGGGCCGTGTATTGGGCCCCAAGGGCTTGATGCCTAACCCCAAGAGCGGCACCGTAACCATGGATGTGGCCAAGGCCGTCACCGAAGTGAAGGCTGGTAAGGTCGAGTATCGCGTTGACAAGAGCGCTATCATTCACTGCCCCGTCGGCAAGGCCTCCTTCGGCGCTGAGAAGCTGGGTGAGAACCTGAAAACGCTGATGGATGCTGTCAACAAGGCTAAGCCTTCTGCCGCAAAGGGCACCTATGTGCGCAGCCTGTACATCAGCTCCACCATGGGCCCCGCCGTGAAGGTAAACCCCTTGAAGTTCTAATGAACCGATACAAAAAAGCGCCGCAGCTGCGGCGCTTTTTTGATGGAAAAATTGAATAGCCTTAGAGACTGGTTATGATCATGTAAAGACCATAGAGAATCATCAGTCCGCCGCCAAGTCGGCGGATCAGCATTTGGTGGGCACGCAACCATTGCAGCGCACCCTTGAGCCACTGATACAGCAGCATAACAGCCAGCATGGGCAGGCACAGTCCTAAAGCGAAAACGGCTAACGACGCAATCCCTGTCCACATGGTAGCGCCATCAGCGGAAGCGGCTAGAATCAACGCATTTGCCAGTACCGGGGTCAGGCAGGAGGTAAAGGAGAGCGCCATGACCAGCCCAAACAGAAACGAACCCCAGAAGCCATTCATTTGGCAGTTGATCTTCGATAAGAAGGATGAGCCATGGCTTGTACTGATGTGGAAAACATCAAACAGCCACAAGCCAAAGAGAATCATCAAGGAACCGCTAAGAATATTCATTGCGGCGCGGTTCATGTTTTTCAGCGCACTGCCCAGCAAACCTGCGCCAGCACCTATGATGGTATACAGCAGTACAAAGCCTAGCAGCAAACCTGCGCACCGTAGAAAAACGGCGAAGGGAGAAGCCTTTTTCGTATCCTCTGTACCGCTCATCAGATAAACGGTATAGACGGGCAGCATGGGAAGCACGCACGGGGATACAAAGGCTAGTAGACCGGCGCCCAGCATGGCCCATAGAGAGACGGCTTGAGGGGCGGCTGTAAATAACGGCGTCATTTGGCAACGGCTCCATCGGTAGATTTCTTCGATACATCTACGCTCTCAACTGCTTGCGCCATGCTGTCATAGTCCAGCATGCCGTTCGCGCCGGTGGCGATATTGCCTTCCTTGTCAAAGAAGAGACTGAGCGGGTAGCCTTGTATGCCAGCCATGCTGCTGAGCAATTGATCCTTATCTTCAAAGAAGGTCATTTCTTCAAGGCCATATTTCTTGCGGATGCTTTCGGTATTGCTGGCGTCCTCACCGTCCCAGACGTGGACGAGGATGATTTGCAGGTCGTTCTCACTGTAGGCTTCATAAATTTTTTTAATGTCGGGAAGCTCCTGCATGCAGTAGGGGCACCACTCTGTAAAGAAGTTCATAAAGATGGCTTTTCCTGCGTAGGGGGTTAAATCCAGCGTAGTGTTTTCGGTGATGATTTCAAAGGCGGTTTTTTCAGGCTCCGTTTCCGCTACCGAGAAAGCGGGCGTTAGGAGTAGTAGCGCGGCGCAGAGCAAGGAGAAGAGCCGGTTTGTCTTTTTCATAGTATTTCCTCCAAATCTTGATGTGGGACGCGTTTAACTTGCTCCCAGCATTATCTTACCATAAAAAGAACGGATGCGAAACAGTTTTATTGTAAACAAATTGGTAACAATAAAAATATTGCTATTATAGTGAAAATGCAAAATCATAACATCAAAAATGCAATTCTGATAAAATGATGGGTTCGAAAGGCAACTTTGCACTTTACGTGGAAACTGTAATATGATATAATATTCCACGTTCTCTTATGAGGAAAACGGAAAGGGCGCTTTCCTTAAAAAATGAAGGATTGGAATAAGAAACCTTCAAATTGCATCTTGATCACACAGGGAGGAAACCGTCATGTCTTTAACCATTTCCGCTAAATGCAGTGCAATCGCCCCTTCCGCCACTTTGGCGATGGATACCAAGGCCAAGGAACTGAAAGCCGCAGGAGAAAACGTGATCAGTTTCGCGGCAGGCGAACCGGATTTTGACACTCCGGTGCATATCCGCAACGCTATGAAGGACTCCATGGACATGGGCATGACGCGCTACACTCCCGTTCCCGGTACGATGGAGCTTCGGGATGCAATTATCGCGCGGATTCAGGCAGATCGAGGCCTTACCTATACGCGGGGTGAAATCATTGTGTCAAACGGCGCGAAGCATACGCTGTATACAGCCTTCCAGACCTTGTTGGATCCGGGCGACGAGGTGCTGATTCCTACCCCTTGCTGGGTAAGCTACCCGGAAATGGTGCGTATGGCGGGCGGTGTTCCCGTTTATATTGAGGGAAAAGAAGAAAATGGCTTTGTTCCCTCAGCGGAAGAGCTTGCCGCTAAGATCACCTCCAAGACCAAGGTGTTCATGCTCACCAGCCCTAGCAACCCTAACGGCTGCGTGTGGAGCCGAGAAATGCTGCAAGCGGTTGCTGATCTTGCGGTGAAGCACGATTTTTATATCATTGCAGATGAAATCTACTCCAAGCTGGTTTATGGGGATAAGGAGCATATCAGCATCGCCTGTCTGGGCGATCAGGTAAAGGAACGGACAATTTTGGTGGACGGCGTTAGCAAAGCCTATGCCATGACCGGCTTCCGCATCGGCTATGCGGCGGGCCCACAGAATGTGATTAAGGCGATGAGTAACTATCAAAGCCAGGCGACCTCCGCGCCTAACAGCGCGGCTCAGCATGCCGCCGCCGTTGCGCTCACCGGAGATCAACACTGCGTAGAAACCATGCGCGTCGCCTTTGAAGAACGTCGCAACCGACTTGTGGAGCTGATCAATCAAATAGAGGGGCTTAGCTGTGTGAAGCCAGATGGAGCCTTCTACGTCATGATGAACGTGAAGGCGCTGATTGGCAAAAGCTATCACGGAACCGTCTTGAAGGACAGCGCCGCCTTTGCGGAAACCTTGCTGATGAACCTGCATACGGTGGTTGTTCCCGGCGCTTCCTTTATGGCGGAAGGATACTGCCGCTTGTCCTACGCAACCTCCATGGAAAATATTGTGGAGGGCATGAAACGCATTGCCGCTTTTGTAAAGGAGCTGAAATAGCATGTTGGAATTTAGTTCAAAGACCAATCAGCTGATGCAGTCCAAATATCAATATCAATTGCAGGATGTGGAGGAACCCAACCTCTATCGGGAGATTTTCGACTACGAATCCATCCCGAAGATCGCTTTTAACAACCGTGTGGTTCCTGCAAATATGCCTTCCGAAATCTGGATGACGGATACCACCTTTCGAGACGGTCAGCAGAGCGTCAGCCCCTTTACGCCGGTGCAAATCGAGCGTTTGTTTCAGCTGGAATCCAGACTGGGCGGGCCTAAGGGATTGATTCGGCAAAGCGAATTCTTCCTTTATACGCCGAAGGATCGGGAGGCCTTGGAGCGCTGCCAAGCGCTAGGGCTTCGCTTTCCTGAAATTACAACGTGGATTCGGGCAAACGAAAAGGATTTTGAGCTGGTGAAGGCTGCAGGGGTAAAAGAGACGGGAATTCTCGTTTCCTGTAGCGACTATCATATCTTCAAGAAAATGCATTTGTCCCGCGGGCAGGCTATGGAAAAGTATCTGTCCATTGTGAAGGCGGCGCTTGACCGAGGCATTGTTCCCCGCTGCCATTTTGAGGATATTACCCGTGCAGATTTCTACGGCTTTGTGCTTCCCTTTGCGGAGCAGCTGATGAAGCTGTCTATGGAGAGCGGCATTCCCATCAAGGTTCGGGCCTGTGATACCATGGGCTATGGGGTTAGCTATCCGGGCGCGGCGCTCCCGCGGAGCGTGCCCGGCATCATCTATGGCTTGAATCACTATGCTCAGATTCCCTCCGAGCAGCTAGAATGGCATGGGCATAACGATTTCTACAAGGTGGTTAGCAATGCGGGTACGGCGTGGCTCTATGGCTGCTCCAGTATCAATTGCTCCTTGCTGGGGATTGGCGAGCGCACGGGGAACTGCCCGCTGGAAGCCATGGCTATCGAATACGAAGCTTTGCGCGGCACTACGGATGGGATGGACTTAACCGCCGTATCTGAGATTGCCGAGTTTATGGAGCGGGAGATCGGCATCGAAATCAGCCCGCGTCAGCCCTTTGTAGGCCGTCATTTCAATGTGACCCGGGCTGGAATCCATGCGGACGGCATGCTCAAGGACGAGGAAATCTATAATATATTCGATACCAGCGCTATTCTCAACCGTCCCGCCTCGGTAGCGGTTGACAGTCACAGCGGCTTGGCTGGCATCGCGCATTGGATGAACAGCTACTTCCGTTTGAAGGATAAGCATGTGGTGGATAAGCAGGATCCTATTGTGATATCTGTAAAGAACATGGTGGATGAGCTTTTCGCTCAGGGCCGTAATACGGTGATGGGCGATGAGGAAATGGAAATCATGGTCCGTGAATCCGATGCAGAGCGCTATGAGCGCTTACTGTTCCACAAGAGTCATTAAGCTTTACAAACATGTCGTTTGTTTGAAACCCTCATCGATTTTTATGAAAATGCGGACTCCTTCCAAGCAGGATCGAGCCCACTTTTTTCTATTTTTACATTCTTTCCCGCCGCTAAGAACGCTGGTTTTACAGGCGGATGATTCCAAATGCTTGAAAGCCTATTGTATTTGCGATATACTGTTGCCATTGCAACGGAAAGAAAGAAAGGGAGGAACAGGACATGGCGTCGGATTTGGAAATAGCGCGGGCGGCGGAATTGCAGCCCATCGAGGAAGTGGCTGCGGCGGCAGGCTTTGATCCGGCTGGCATAGCGCCCTATGGCCGCTATATCGCCAAGGTGGATGCACAGACCTATCTGAACAAGCCCGTAAAGGCGAAGCTGGTACTGGTAACAGCGTTAAACCCCACCCCGGCAGGAGAGGGTAAAACGACTGTGTCTGTGGCGCTGGCAGACGGCATGCGCTCCATCGGAAAGAACGCCATGCTTGCGCTTCGGGAGCCGTCCTTGGGGCCTGTATTCGGCATGAAGGGCGGAGCAACCGGCGGCGGTTATGCGCAGGTCATCCCCATGGAGAATATCAACCTCCACTTTACGGGGGATCTCCATGCCATCACCACAGCCAATAACCTGCTCTGTGCGATGATTGATAATCATATCCAGCAGGGGAACGAACGAAGAATTGATCCTCGCCGGGTGTGCTTCCGGCATTGCATGGATGTGAATGATCGGCAGCTGCGGCAGATAGTGATGGGCTTGGGCGGGGTGAAGAACGGCACGCCCCGGGAGGACGGCTTTGATATTACCGCTGCCAGCGAGGTAATGGCGGTGTTCTGCTTAGCCGCTGATTTAAAGGATTTAAAGGCGCGGTTGAGCCGTATTGTGGTCGCCCGTACCTATGAGGGCGAGCCTGTTACCGCCGGTGATGTGGGCGCGGCCGGTGCGATGACCGCGCTGCTAAGAGACGCGTTCAGCCCGAACCTGATCCAAACCATCGACCATACCCCCTGCCTGATGCACGGCGGCCCCTTTGCGAATATTGCCCATGGCTGCAATAGTGTGGTGGCTACTAAAATTGCGTTGCGCATGTCCGATTATACCGTGACGGAGGCGGGCTTTGGCGCGGACTTGGGCGCGGAGAAGTTTTTGGATATCAAATGCCGCATGAACGGACTGTGGCCAAACGTTATCGTATTGGTGGCCACCATTCGTGCGCTTAAGCATCACGGTGGCGCGCAAAAGGGAACCTATGGCGAACCCAACGCAGAAGCATTGGAAAAGGGAATTTCCAACCTGATGGCCCATGTCCACAACATCCGAGAGGTGTGGCAGACCCCCGTGGTGGTGGCGCTCAACCGTTTCTCCACCGATACCGCTCAGGAGCTGGAGACGGTAGCGAAGTATATGAGCAAGTATAACGTCCCCTGCGCACCCTGTAACGGTTGGGCAGAAGGCGGACGAGGAACCCAAGAGCTGGCGGCTTTGGTTTGCGACGCCGCAGATGCAAACCCATGCGCTAAGCCCAGCTACACCTATCCCGATGAGGTTCCCCTCGGAGAAAAGATCACCGCCATTGCCAAACGGGTCTATCATGCTGCCGAGGTCAGCTTTGCGCCGGACGCGCTGAAGGAGCTGGCTGCGCTGGAAAAGGAAGGCTATGGCTCCTGCCCGGTATGCATTGCCAAAACTCAGTATTCCATGAGCGATAACCCCGCTTTGCTAGGTGCGCCGGAGGGCTTTACCTTGACCGTACGCAGCGTTCGGTTAAGCGCGGGGGCGGGATTTGTGGTTGCCTTTGCGGGCAGCATTATCGCAATGCCCGGCCTGCCCAAGGCCCCGGCCGCTCTTTCCATCGACGTGAACGAACAGGGCGAGATTGTCGGATTGTTTTAAGGAGGAAAAAAGATGCAGAATTTGCAAATGGAATTGTTACAGCTTCTTAAGGAGGATTGCCGTCTGCCCTTGGAAAAGCTGGCTACGATGACGGGCGCGACCATGGAAGAGGTAGCCCAGTCGATTGGGGATATGGAAAAGAGCGGCGTTATTCTCCGCTATTCGCCCGTTATTAACTGGGACCGCACCGACCGGGAGCGGGTGGAGGCTATGATTGAGGTTCGGGTGACCCCCCAGCGAGATCAAGGCTTTGATGCGATCGCTGAACGAATTTATCGTTTCGACGAGGTGAAAACCGTGTATTTAATGAGCGGCGCATATGATTTGCTGCTGCTGGTGGAGGCGCACACCTTGAAGGAGCTGGCCTTCTTCGTCAGCACCAAGCTGAGCACGCTGGAAACCGTTACCGGCACTGCCACTCATTTTGTACTTAAGCGCTACAAGAGCGACGGCGTGGTCTTCGAGGGCGGTAAGGACGATAAAAGGCTGGTGGTGACGGCGTGAGCTTGAACCCAATGGATTATATCAATCCAACCATTGCGGCGGTTCCGAAGTCCGGAATCCGCAAATTTTTCGATGTGGCGCAGACCATCCCGGACGCGATTTCTTTAGGCGTGGGCGAGCCGGATTTTGTAACGCCCTATCACATCCGCAATGCGGCGATCAATAGCCTGATGGATGGGGAAACCGCCTACACCAGCAACTGGGGACTGCCGGAGCTGCGTAAGGAAATCGCTTACTATGTGGAAAGCCGTTATCATGTAAGTTACGATCCCATGAAGGAAGTCCTCGTAACGGTTGGAGCCAGCGAGGGGATTGACTTGGCGCTGCGGGTGCTTTTAAACCCCGGCGAAAAGGTGCTGGTGCCGGAGCCTAGCTATGTGAGCTATGCGCCGGGAGTCATCTTTGCGGGCGGAACGCCCATACCGCTGCCTACCAGCGAATCAAACAGCTTTGTTCTAACCCCTGAGGCGGTGGAGAACGCCGTTACGGCCGATACGAAGGCGATCATTCTGCCGTATCCCAACAATCCCACTGGGGCAATCATTGGCCGGGAAGCGTTGGAGGCTTTGGCGAAGGTCATTGTGAAGCATGACCTAATTGTCATTAGCGACGAGATTTACGCCGAGCTTTGCTATAGCAGGGAGGGGCATGTCAGCATTGCCTCGCTGCCCGGCATGCGGGAACGAACGATCTTTATCAACGGCTTCTCAAAGGCCTTTGCCATGACCGGTTGGCGTATGGGCTACCTCTGCGCTCCCGCTGCCTTCACGGACGTGATTTGCAAGATTCATCAGTACACCATCATGTGCGCGCCCAGACAGGGGCAGGTAGCTGCTGTGGAAGCGCTTCGGCAGGGGCGGGAGGACGGCTATGCCGATGTGGAGCGTATGCGCCTAAGCTATGACCAACGCCGTCGGCTGATGGTCAGCGCCTTTAGGGAGATGGGTCTAAGCTGCTTTGAGCCTTTGGGCGCATTTTATGTGTTTCCCGGCATTCAAAAGCTGGGAATGACCAGCGAGGATTTCTGCCAGAGGCTGCTTAAGGAGCAAAAGGTGGTTTGCGTTCCCGGCACTGCATTCGGCCAGTCCGGCGAAGGCCATATCCGTTGCTGCTATGCTACGGCGCTTAACCTGCTTAATGAGGCGCTGGAGAGGATGAGCCGATTCCTGAACAACCTGTAATCAACGGAGGAGAACGAATGCGTAAACAATGGATCATCAGCCTAGCTTTGATCATGATGCTGTTTTGTGTGTACGCGGGCGCTTTTGCCCAAGAGGATGAAGAGGTTTCTATCGTCATCTATGACCAGAACGGCAACGCCATAACCGGGGAAAACGCCATGGTGGACGAGGATGGGGACGGGCAACCGGATGAAACCCCGGTTCCGGAGCCAACCAAGGATCCGGCGGCTCCTGTGTATCAGGCGGACGGCTCCATTCTGCTTACCATGTCCTTTACCGGCGATGTGACGATTGGCAGCAATATTCAGTACAGCGGCGCTTCTATCTTCGAAAAGGAACTGAAAAAGCAAAACGGCAACATTGATTTTCCCTTCCGCAATGTAAAGGAGATCTTTGACGCTGACGACCTGACCATGGTCAATTTTGAAGGCACACTGACCATCTCCAATGAGAAAAACCCAAAGAAGGCAGACTATTCCTATCTTTTCCGCGCGGATCCAAGCTACGTGAGCATGCTGCCGGATAACGGTATCGATACCGTGTCCTTCGAAAATAACCATGCGAATGATCTAGGGGAGCAGGGACTGAAGGATACCAAGGAAACGCTGCTGAGCGCGGGCATTACCTACGCCAGCGAGGACGAGCCCGCCCTCATGACCGTAAAGGGTGTAAAAATTGGAAGCCTTGCCTATCAGACCTTCGACGGCCATTATGACGTGATCTATGAAAAAATGCCGCAGGATATCGCGGCGCTGCGGCAGCAAGGCTGTGAGGTAGTCATTGTCAGCTATCATTGGGGAGACGAAGAGGACTACGCGCCTAACAATAACCAGGTCAAGCTGGGCCGCGCCACGGTGGACGCGGGCGCGGATTTGGTGGTAGGCCATCACAGCCACCGCATCAATCCCATCGAATACTACAATGGTAAGTATATTTGCTATTCCTTAGGCAATTTCAGCTTTGCCGGCAATAATAAACCAAAGGATATGAGTACCTATATCTTCCAGATTCAGATGCGGGTAAAGGACGGCGAAGCCTCCAGCGAGCAGTTCCGCATTATCCCCTGCCGTATTTCCAGCCGTACCGACTACAACGATTTTACGCCTACTCCCTACACGAAGGATACCAATGTGGAGGCAGTTCTGCGGGTGCTAAAGGAAAACGGAAAAAAACTGGAATATGTGGTGGAGGAGTATCCCCTGAACTGGCTGGGCGAGGAGTAACCAAGGAGAATAGCAGGCTGCGGAAAGGCTTCGATGTCGCCGCAGCCTTTTTTACGTTAGATTTTTGATTGAAATATTTCCCTTTTCGGGGTATACTAAGAAACGACTTAATACAACTTTAAGGAGCAACGATATGGCAAGATTATTTGGAACTGACGGTGTGCGCGGCATTGCGAATACGGAACTCACCTGTGATCTCGCTTTTCGGCTGGGGCAGGCGAGCGCTTATGTATTGGCTAGCGATGTGCATCGGCCTACAATTTTGGTGGGGCGCGATACACGCATCAGTGGAGAAATGCTGGAAAGCGCATTGGTAGCCGGTATTTGTAGCGTGGGCGCAAGAGCTGTGCTGGTGGAGGTGCTACCTACCCCCGCCATCGCGTATTTAACGCGGTTCTACGAGGCGGACGCGGGGGTTGTGATCAGCGCCAGTCATAATACGGTGGAATATAACGGCATTAAGTTTTTTGATAAAAACGGCTACAAGCTGCCCGATGCGGTGGAGGACAGAATCGAAGAAATCGTGGTTGGCGGCATGCCGGAGGATTTTGAAGCTCCTACGGGGGAAAGGGTTGGCCGTCCCGTACGTCAGCGCAATGCTACCCGGCGCTATGTGGATTTCGTGAAGGAGACGACGGACATTCGTCTGGACGGTCTGCATGTGGTGCTGGATTGCGCGCAGGGGGCTAGCTTTGAGGTGGCTCCTCAGGTCTTTAAGGAGCTTGGCGCTCATGTAAGCTGTTACTATCATGAGCCTGACGGCACCAATATCAACGATAATTGCGGCTCCACCCATCCCCGCCGCCTGTGCGAGCTGGTGCGAGAGCTGGGCGCGGATGTTGGCTTCGCCTTTGACGGCGATGCGGATCGACTGATGGCAGTGGATGAGCGAGGCTCTTTGATTAACGGCGATCAGGTGATGGCAATTCTTGCTATATACCTGAAGGGACAGGGGAAGCTTCGGCAGAACACTGTGGTCGCCACTGTGATGAGCAATATGGGCCTTGATATCGCCATGAAAAAGAATGGCGTGAAGGTGGAAAAAACCAAGGTAGGGGACCGCTACGTCTTGGAGGAAATGCTCAAGGACGGCTTTGTGCTGGGTGGAGAGCAAAGCGGTCATGTAATTTTGCTGGACCACAACACCACTGGCGACGGCTTGATCACTGCCGTGCAGGTGATCAGCGCTATGGTCAAGGCGCAGCAGCCCTTAAGCCGCTTGAGCGCCGTCATGCAAATGATGCCCCAGAGCCAGTATGCCGCCAACGTTAACGACAAAAAGAAGTATGATTATGATAAGAACCCTAAAATCATGGAAATGGTTGCACAGCTGGAAGAAAAATATAAGGAAAAAGGCCGCCTTGTGGTCAGGGCCAGCGGAACCGAGCCACGGGTGCGCGTGATGATCGAGGGGCCGGATCAGCGGGAGATGGACAAGGACGTTTACACGCTGAGCAAGCTGATCGAGCGGGAATTGGCATAAGAAAAACGCATGATTCAAAAACGCATCGTACTGTTGCTAGCAGGCCGATGTGTTTTTGAATTGGACGATGGTTCGGCTATGGGTTATGCAGGTTTTTTCAGCTTCAAAATCAGAAAGCTGGGGGTTTCGATAAAGCCGTCGTATCTTTCGGGATTCTTTTCTTTCCATTCTTCCGGCGGGAGCGGCTCCTGCATTTCTACTATTTCGAGTCCAGCGCCGATAATGGCGTTGCCGTAATCGCTAAAGGTATGATGGTAGCTGCGGCTTAAAAAGTTATCAATGGAGTCGTTATACTCAATCCAAGGCTGGATATAGGCTCTCTCCCGCCGATCCAAATAGCGGATCGTCCATTCATCGTCAGTGGGAAAGACGGAGTCATGCCGGATGGGATACTGGGCGGTATAAACGGGATGCATCACGGATAACACAGCCACTCCTTCTTGATTCAGCATGCCGTGAATCAGACGGAAAAGCGCGTTTAAATCTTGGATATAGTGGGTTACGGTAGAGGAAAACAGCACGTCGAACTTTTCATCGGTGAAGGGCGCGGAGATATCCGCCTTCATAAATACTGCGCGGGAGCCTGTCTCCTGCGCCTTTTTTTGGGCTATGGAGAGCATGTTATCGGCAATGTCTGCACCGACCATTCGTCGAGCGCCTTCTTTTTCTAACCAAAAGGTGAAGCGCCCGGTTCCGCAGCCTAAATCGATAACTGTTTTTCCAGAGAGCGGCGGCAGCATTTTCTGGATGCAGGGCCATTCAATTTGGCAGCTATAGGAATCCGTGCCGGAGGTAAAGTCTTCATATGCCAAAGCCATTTTATCCCAGTTTTGTTCCGTTTCGCTCATACTGATCCTCCTATGATGGAAGCCGTATCTAATGAGATTAGCGGCAGATTGCAACCTTTTAATCAGTATAGCACGGCAGCGCTTGGCCTGCAACAGTTTGCTGCGTGCCTTCCGCTTAAGGAGACTTTTCCCTGCCGAAATGGGCTTTTGGTGAAAACCCTTGCTTTTTCCCGTGGAGAATGCTAATATAGTGTGTACATTCGCTAAGGAGGGACTCCCACATGACCGCTATTCAATGGATTGTTGGCATTGCGCTTTTGATAGCCGCTTTGATCATGGTTGTGACTGTTTTGCTGCAGAGCAGCGAACGCACCGGCATTGGCGCTGTCAGCGGTGCTGCCGAAACCTTTTTTGGCAAGAACAAAGCAAAGGGCATGGACGCGAAGCTGGCGCTGGTTACCAAGATTTGTACCTGCATATTCGTGGCTCTGTCGATTGTAATGATGTTCTTGGGTTGAGCCAAAAACAAAGTTCGCGTAATGAAAGAAACCGCCTTCCTTGATCGGAGGGCGGTTTCTTCATGGAAAGATTTGTTTACCGCCTATTCCCAAGAAAGTGAGAAATAGGTTTGCAAAACGTCCGCGATCTCAGCCTTGGATAAGGTTTCCTGCGGGGGCTGGAATGACGTGCTTTGCTGCGTTAGCGTTAGGGACAAATCAACGCTCTGGCCGTAATATTGTCCACCATTGAAATGAAACTGAGTACCAATTGGCGTTTCTTCTATAGCAAGGGTAAGCTGTGACAGATATTCGTCGGGCGCGCGCCACTCCATGATGAAGCTATTTTCGGTTTTGCGAGCAGCAAGCGTGTTACGGCTGCTATAGCGCCTCCACGATACATGGGTTTCACTGTCAAAGGAGAGGATTATCTCGTTTTCCATCATCGCAAGGTCGGCGGTCCATAAGCCGAGGCGCTGATGGGTATGATCCAGCAGTGAAAATGTTGCACTGGCTCCGTTCTGGTTATCCCAGATAAACAGGCGAAGAGTGCCGGTACCTTCAGAGGATTGCCCCTTTAGCACAACCTCTCCACTGGCGTCTGCGTAGCCCTCCAATGTAATTGATTGTGCTCCTAAAATCTCACAAAGGCCGGTAAAGGTTACTTTATTAATTTCGTTTCGGGCTTGAATATCCAGCGTTAGTGCTTCACAGGCGAAGGAGAGCCAAGGTGCTTCGCCTTGAAAATCGCCCTGCAGCAGGAAGGCGGGAAGGCGGTACAGGCCAAGTAGATAACGTAGATCTGCTGCGGCAGTATTCAATTCTATATCGGAAAGGGAAATGAATCCACCCTTCCACTGACCTAGTTTTTCCCGCAAAAGTTTTATTTGTGGCTGCTCAAACGCGCTGGCTGGGAAGTGAGCCTCAGTATTGGAGGAAGAGGGGGAAACGATTCCACCTGCCGATAGAAATG
This sequence comes from Eubacteriales bacterium, assembly GCA_028693055.1. GTDB lineage: Bacteria > Bacillota > Clostridia > Christensenellales > Aristaeellaceae > Limiplasma. Next base: position 15,822 of record JAQUWD010000014.1, read on the forward strand.
GCTCCACCAGAGATTGCAGCCCGTCTGCGTTTAGCGGTATCCCATTGTATACCAGCTGGAGCCAGTCGGCATCCTGTTGCCCACGTAGGCACAGTCCAAGAGACGCACTATAACATAAAGTAAACGGCTTGTTCCACGGGCTTTCAACCGTTACAAATATTATATCGTCCGTGCTTCCCACATCTAAACGGGCTGTGACATGCTCAGCTTTTTGAGCGTCAGTGACGTTTCCTTCCGCTACGGCTATTGAAGCTTCAATGTGGCAAGCATTCCCGTTCTGTTGGTTGGAGGGCAGGACGGTAAGCTCTGACACTTTCGGCGTTGAAGCAGCCGCTACCTGACTGAGCACTGGTACGGCAGGGGAGAAGCAAAGCAGCAGTACAAGAAAACAGGCGGCAATTCGATTCATGAACGAACCTCCTTTTCATTTGACCGGCAGTATGAGATTGCTACGCACAAAAACGATAACCATAGCATAGCAGATATACATGGGGTTTGCAAGCAAAAGAAAATGAGCTGCAACGCCTGTTCCATAGCTTTATTAGATAAAAAAACGGAGCCGTCTAGCAATAGACGGCTCCGATGCAGACTGTCGAAAAACTCCCTTGTGAGGGTGTCGGGGGAGCCCGCAGGCTACCCTGACTATATTCGTATCGACCGGCTTTGCCGGGCGGGCGGGCAGTTTGCGGCAAAGCCGCAAACATTACCCGTAGCTGGCGAAAAAACGCGTAGCGCTTTTTTGACACGCTGAATCGGAGCCGTCTAGCAATAGACGGCTCCGATGATATGGAACGAAAAGCTTACTTGATTTCAACGGTAGCGCCGACTTCGGCCAGCTTCTCTTTGATCTTCTCGCACTCTTCCTTAGAAGCGGCTTCCTTAACGGTCTTAGGAGCGGATTCAACGAACTCCTTGGCTTCCTTCAGGCCCAAACCGGTCAGCTCGCGGATGACCTTGATAACCTTGATCTTCTCGGAGCCAGCGTCCTTCAGGATCGCGTCGAACTCGGTCTTCTCTTCCTCAGCGGCAGCGGCAGCGCCAGCGGCGCCGGGAACAGCCACAACAGCGGCGGCGGCGGAAACACCAAATTTCTCTTCCAGAGCCTTCACCAGTTCGTTCAGCTCCAGCACGGACATTTTCTCAATCTCGGCAATAAATTCCTCGTGAGTCATGTGGATAACCTCCCATTCATAATCTTATTTCAGTAGTACAGGCTGTGAAGCGGATTACGCTTCGGGCGCGGCGGCTTCGCCTTCGCCGTTCTTCTTGGCAATAGCGTCCAAAACACGCACAAAGCCAGCGATGCTGGACTGCATGCTGCCAAGCAAGCGAGCCAACAAGACTTCGCGGCTCGGCACCTTGGCTAGAGCCTTGATCTTGTCCGCATCCATGATCTCGCTGCCTAACAGACCGGCTTTGATCTCAATGGCTTCGGTTTTGGTCTTGGTGATGAAGTCATCCAGCACCCGTGCGGGGCTGACGGGATCGCTCATGCCAAAGACAAAAGCGGAAGGACCGTTCAATACTTCATCCAGACCCTCGATGTTCAGGTCGTTTAGAGCGCGGCGTACCAACGTGTTTTTGTAAACGCAGTAGTCTACGTTTTCGGCACGACACTGGGCGCGAAGAGCCGTCACGTTTTCAACGGTTAAACCGCTGTACTTAATGATGACCACGCTGTGCGCATCCTGAAACTTTTTGGTAATGTCGCCGACAACCTGCTTTTTAATCTCGAGATTGTTGCTCATGTAAGTTGCACCTCCTTTTTGAAAATCTGGTCGATTCCAAAAAGAAAACCCTTGCTGGCGCAAGGGCGAACATGTCGCATGGGGATTACTCCCGCCTTACACCTCGGCGGGAAAGCTTTCGCTCATTAAAGGAACCGTAAGGCTCCGACCCGCTGTCTTCGGCATAGGTTTCCAAAGAATCAGTTATTATTATACGGCAACCTGTTCAATTGTCAAGGCCTTTTTGCAGAGCTAAATCAATTTACGGAATTTTTCCAGCTTTCCCTTGTAGGGGGCGTAGCGGATGGAGATATCCGGCTTTAGGAAGCGCTTCAGCACGCTTTTTTGGTGTGAAAAGCTGGTAAAGCTGTACCTGCCGTGATAGCCGCCCATACCGCTTTCTCCCACGCCGCCAAAGGGCATGTGAGAGGTGGCCAGATGGAGCACCGTATCGTTGACGCAGCCCCCGCCGAAGCTGACCTCTTGAAGCACCTTGCGCTCCACAGCTTTATCGGTGGTGAACAGGTATAGGGCCAGCGGCTTCGGACGTTTGCGAATCCGCTCTAGCGCGTCGTCTAGCTTCTGATAGGTGAGGATGGGCAGAATGGGGCCGAAGATTTCCTCCTGCATGACGGGGCTGTCCCACTCCACATCCGTCAACACCGTAGGCGCGATTTTGTTTGCCTCCGGGTCAAGCTGTGCGCCGATGGCGACGGAGCCGCTGCCCAAAAGGCCGACTAAACGATCAAAATGATGCTGATTGATGATCTTGGGCAGATCGTCGCTCCTGAGCGGCGCGCTTGAATACATTTTGCGAATCTCCGCGATGAGGGCCTCGATGAGCGCCTGCTCCTTGCCATGATGAACCAGCACGTAGTCGGGCGCTACGCAGGTCTGCCCCGCGTTGATGAACTTGCCCCAAGCCAGCCGTTTGGCAGTAAGGGCGATATCGGCAGTTTGGTCCACAATCACCGGGCTTTTGCCGCCCAGCTCCAGGCTAACGGGCGTTAGGTACCGGGAGGCCTTTTCCATCACCAGCCGTCCGACCGCAGGGCTGCCCGTGAAGAAGATATAGTCAAAGTGTTCTTCCAGCAGCGCCGCATTTTCCTTGCGGCCTCCCTCCACCACCGTCACCAGCTCCGGGCGGAAAACCTCCTCCACCATACGACGAATCAGCGCCGAGGTTGCGGCGGAATAAGCCGACGGTTTAATCACGGCGCAGTCTCCCGCCGCCAGCGCGCCAATCAGCGGGGCGACGGTCAGCTGGAAGGGATAGTTCCAAGGGGACATAATGAGGGTTACCCCGTAAGGCTCGCTGTAGATTTTGCAGCGGCCCGGAATTTGCCCAAGGGCAGTTCGTGCCCCCTGAGGACGCATCCAGCCCCTTAAGTGACGAAGCGCGTCCTGTAGCTCCTGCTTGATCATGGCAACCTCGGTAAGGTAGCCCTCGAATTCGCTTTTGCCCAAATCTGCATGGAGCGCAGCCAAGATATCCTGCTCGTGACTAATGATCCACTGATTTAACGCCTTCAGCTGTTCCAGCCGAAAAGCATAGGATTTGGTTGCCTGTGTGTCAAAATAGGCCCGCTGAGTTTCGATCATCGCTGAAAAATCCATTGCTCTATCCCTCGTTTCTTTGCGCCTATTGTACAATGAAAAAGGAGCTGTGTCAAAATGGTTTTGACACAGCTCCTCCGGGCGTCAAAAAAGCGCTATGCGCTCTTTTGACAGTTGCGGGTAATCCTTGCGGCAGAGCTGCAAACTGCCCGCTCGCCCGGCAAAGCCGGCCGATATGGAATACAGTCAGGGTAGCCTGCGGGCTCCCCCGACGCCCCTTTAAGAGACTCCTGCAGGCCGCCGTTTATAGCACGTTGGAGCTGGTGCACTCCACAAATACGCTGCCGTCCTTGCGGCGGGTTAGCTTGGCTTTGTTGCCAGCGCCGTCGTCAATGGTCATCTTTTCGATATCGTTGAGGGTCAGAAAATTAACCACGTCGCTTTCCACAAAAGCAACCCAGTTCTTTCTGTCGCGCTCTACCTTCGGCTTGTCGTTGCCATCCATCATTTCCTCAATGCTGGCTCTTTTTTCACTCATGATGTGATTCCCCTTTCAAAATGGAAAATGCAGGTGTTATCATAACGCAAAATGCCGCTTGGCGCAAGGCGAAAAATATAAAATACCCTACGCCTTTAGCAAAGTGAGACGTTCCGTTTCCCAAAGGCTGTGATCCCGTCCCAGCCGTTCAACGCTATGGTAGCCCGCCTTGGCTAAAAGACGTAGCGCCGCCTCAAAGCCAAAATCCAGCTTGGAAGCGTCATGGCAGTCCGAGGTAAGGGTCGCCCTGCCGCCCATCTCCTTCCACGCGCCGAGCAGCTCAAGCGTTGGATAGGGCGAATCCATGGTTCCTCGAGCCATTGCGCCGGTGTTGACCTCAAGCACCGCCCCGCAGGGAAAAGCCCGCTCTAACGCATCCAGCGCAATCCTCCGATAAGCAAAACCGGACGGGTCGAATAGGCTGTGGGAAAGGGCGTATTTCCGTACCAAATCAAAATGCCCGATGATGGCGGGGGGCGTTTCCAGCAACGAAGCTACTTGGATCGCATAATAACGGCGTGCCATTTCCAGCCCGTCCCCATCTATTTCTGTACGGACGTAAGCCTTTAACGCTTCGGGGTCGCCGTCCACGGCGATGGGCTGCCCGTGATGATCCTTGACCAGATAATGGGTGGAACCGATCACATAATCCAAGACGCGGCGGTTCTCTTTTTTTTGCCGGGCGGGGGTCAGCGCGTCCTCTTCTACACCCACCCAAAGGCGAGGCGCTTCGTTTGCTGTAAGCTCTTCCGCTTGGAAAGCCCGAAGCTCGGAGACGTACCTCTCCTGTCGGCCGTCCGCCATGGAGTAGGCGGGGTCGAAGCCCTGATCGCCATGGCTGGAAAAGCCAAGGCTCACAAAGCACAGCGCTTTCGCGGCGGCAATGGTTTCCCGAATGGTGGATTTGCCGTCGCAATAGGTGGTATGAGTGTGGGCGTTGGACAAAAACCTCATTGCATGCGCTCCTGCTTTACCTTTTTGTCAATCACATGGCGCTTGGCTAGCTCTCGGGTGACCTCCTCCAAGGAAATGCCCATCTCCACCATCAGCACCATCACATGATAGATCAAATCGCCGATTTCGTAGACGGTTTCCTCCTTATCGCCCTTCGCGCCGCCGATGAGCACCTCGGTGCATTCCTCGCCAACCTTTTTGAGGATTTTGTCCTTCCCTTTGTTAAACAGGTAGGTGGTGTAGCTGCCCTCCTTGGGCTCGGTTTTGCGCCCGGCGATGACGTCCATCAGCCCCGCAAGGGCGAAGGGCTTTACTTCCTCATTTTCGTACAGCTCGTTAAAAAAGCAGCTTTCCGCGCCTGTGTGGCAGGCGGGCCCAGCCTTTTTTACCTGCACTACTAGCGCATCCCCGTCGCAGTCGGCGGTCACGCTGACTACCTCCTGAACATTGCCGCTGGTTTCCCCCTTGCGCCACAGGCATTGGCGGCTGCGGCTGAAAAAGCAGGTGCGCTTTTCCGCAAGGGTGATACCAAGGCTTTCGGCGTTCATATAGGCTAGCGTCAGCACCTCATGAGTGACATAATCCTGCACGATGGCTGGAATCAATCCCTTTTCGTCAAATTTCAGCTTGGAAACCAACTCTTCATAATGATCCACGCTCTATTCCTACCTTTCTACCGTTCGCATTGCGATTCCAAGATTAGCCAGAAACTGTTTCAGCTCCCGAACGTCGACCTCTCGGGAATGAAAGATGGAAGCCGCCAGCCCCGCGTCCACGCAGGGAAGCTCAAACAGCTTGGCAAAATCCTCCCGGCAGCCTGCGCCGCCGGAAGCGATGATGGGCAGCTTCACGGCCTCGCCGACGGCCTTTAGCATTTCCAAATCAAACCCACGACGCACGCCGTCGGTGTCGATGGAGTTAACCACCACTTCTCCCGCGCCGCTCTGCTCGGCTCGCTTGACCCATTCAATCGCGTCCATGCCGGTATCCTCCCTGCCGCCCATGGCAAAGACGTGGAACTGCCCGTTCACGCGCTTCACGTCCATGCTCAACACCACGCATTGGTTGCCATATCGCTTGGCTGCATCGGCGATGAGGTTGGGATGGCGAATCGCTCCGCTGTTAACGCTGACCTTGTCCGCGCCGCATTTCAACACCCGGTCAAAATCCTCCAGCCCATTGATGCTGCCGCCTACGGTCAGGGGGATGAATACCTCAGCCGCCACGGCCTTTAGCGCGTCTGAAAAGAGAGGTCTCCCTTCGGCGCTGGCGGTGATGTCGTAAAAGACCAGCTCGTCCGCGCCGGAATCGTTGTAGTATTTGGCTAAGGTGACGGGATCGCTCACGTCTCGCAGTCCCTCGAAGTTTACGCCCTTCACTACGCGCCCGTTTCGCACGTCCAAGCAGGGAATGATTCTTTTGGTCAGCATGGCAGCGCTTCCCCCTTTGCAAGGGTGAGGGCCCGGGATAGGGATAGCTTTCCGCTGTACAGCGCCTTGCCCAGAATCACTCCATAGGTGTTCATGGCATATAGGGCGGCTATTTCCCGCTCGTAGCTGACGCCGCCGCTGGCAATGACGTTCAGGCCTTGCAGACGACTGAGCTCCTCATAGACGGAAAGATTGGTGCCCGAAAGCTGACCGTCCTTGCTCACGTCGGTATAAATCACGGTGGAAACCCCTGTATCCCGTAGCTTTTGGCAGAAAGCAACGCCCGGTGTATCGCTTAGGTTTTTCCAGCCGTGGGTTGCCACAAGACCGTTCTTTGTATCCACGCCTACGGCGATTTGGTCTCCAAAGCGCTTGACCAGCCGTTCCACCAGCGGATAGTCCGTGATGGCGACGGTGCCTAAAATCACTCGATGAACGCCCAAGGCCAAGGTTTCCTCCACGTCTTGCTGGCTGCGCATACCGCCGCCTACCTCCACAAAGAGAGGAAGCGTAGAGAGCCTTCGAATCACTTCCCGATTCATGGGGCTGCCGTCCTTAGCGCCGTCCAAATCCACGGCGTGAAGGCAGGTCGCGCCCGCGCTTAAAAAGTCCTCCGCGATCTGCACGGGATCGTCGGAATAGACGGTCATGCGGTCATAATCCCCTTGGGTCAGCCGTACTACCTTGCCGCCCCGTAAATCAATGGCGGGATAAATTAGCATAACGCGTCCCCCTTTGCAAAGGCGCTTAAAATGGTAAGCCCCACCTCGCCGCTTTTTTCGGGATGAAATTGGGTACCGCAGACATTGCCGTTTCGCACCGCTCCCGCCACGGTTACGCTGCCGTATACCGAGGTGGCGACCAGAGCCTGCTGACAATCCGTAGCGTAATAGGAATGCACATAGTACACATAGTCGCCCTCACGAACGCCCCTCAGCAGCCCGTCCTTCGGCTGCTGGAAGGTAAGGCTGTTCCAGCCCATATGGGGCACCTTCGCCCCCGCTTCCAGCGTCGGCGCCAGCGGGCGCACCACGCCGGGAATCAGCCCAAGCCCTGCGTGCTCTCCGTATTCGTAGCTTTTTTGAAAAAGGAGCTGCATGCCGAGGCATATGCCCATCAGCGGCTTTCCCATGGCGGCTAGCTCCTTGAGCAATCCATCCAGCTTGAGCAACCGCAGCTTGTCCGCTGCGTCGCCGAAAGCGCCCACGCCGGGCAGAATGATACGCTCCGCTTCCCGTAGATCCCGTTCCTCCTTGCTGACAACGCACTGGGCTCCGATATGGCGCAAAGAGCAGGTGAGGGAGTAGAGGTTGCCAACGCCGTAATCGACCACGCAAATCATCAGCTTTCGCCTCCCAGCGTGCCTTTTGTGGAGGGAATCTCGTCGGCAAAGCGGGAATCGATGGCCGCCGCCTGCCCCAGCGCCCGTCCGAAGCCTTTAAAAATGGCTTCGATGATGTGATGGGTATTCTCTCCGGCTAGCACCCGGATATGGAGCGTCGCCCCCGCCTCCCGGACAAAGGCCAGAAAAAATTCCTTTACCAGCTCGGTATCAAAGGTCCCCAGCTTTTGACTGGGCAGCTCGGCTTGAAAGCCCAGCGTCGCCCGACCGCTGAGGTCGATGGCGATCATGGCCAGCGCCTCATCCATGGGCAGCAGCCACTGCCCATAGCGGCAGATTCCCCGCTTATCCCCCAATGCCTTGGCGAAGGCCTGTCCCAGCGCGATTCCCACATCCTCTACGGTGTGGTGATCGTCCACCTCCGTGTCGCCCGCACAGGTAACCACTAGGTCAAAACGCCCGTGGCGGGTAAATAGCTCTAGCATATGGTTGAGAAAGCCGCAGCCCGTATCGATTTGATACGCGCCCCTACCGTCGATGGTTAGAGAAAGCCGAATATCCGTCTCCGCTGTTTTTCGGGTGATCTCCGCCTGCCTCATGAACGCACCTCCAGAAGAATCTCACGAGTTTTGAGCAGGAACTGCCGCATTTGCTCCTTGCTGCCGATGGATACCCGCACGTACTCCCGCAGCTTGGGGCTGTCGAAATAGCGCACCAGCACGCCTTTTTCTTTGAGCCGTTGGTAGTACTCCCCGCCGGAAAGCAACGGCGGCTTCACAAACAGGAAATTGGCGCTGCTCCGCGTCAGCTGGAAGCCCAGCTTTTCAAGCTCCTCGGCGGTTTCCGTCCGTTGCAGCACAATCTGGCGGCGGCAGCGGGCAAAGTAATCGGAATCCTTCATGGCTTCGATTCCTGCCAGCATGCTCAAGCGATTGATGTTGTAGGGGTGGAAGCTGCCCCGTACCCGCTCCAAATCGTTGATTAGCGCTTCGCCGGCTAGCGCGTAGCCCAGCCGAGCTCCAGCCAGATTGCGAGATTTGGAGAACGTGCGCACGATGAGTAGATTGGGGTACTCCTTAAGCAAAGGCAGAGCAGTCTCGCCGTCAAAATCCACATAGGCTTCATCAATAAGCACCACATGCTCCCGGTTGGAAGAAACGATTTTTTCCACGTCCTCAAGGGATAAGCCGATGGCTGTAGGCGCGTTGGGGTTTGCCAAAACCACGGTGGTTCCCACGCCGCAGAACTTTTCCACGGGCACGGTAAAATCATCGTTTAGGGGAATAAAATGAGGCTTAACCTGAAAGAGCTTGGCAAATACCGGGTAAAACCCGTAGCTGATTTCCGGCATGGTAGCGGGATGCTCCTCGTCAGCAAAGGCCAGAAAGGAAAAGGCCAGCACCTCGTCGGAGCCGTTGCCCACAAAAACCTGCTCTCGCTTGAGACCATAGTATTCGGCGATGGCGCGTTTTAAGGGCATATTGGTAGGATCGGAGTATAAATTCAGCTGGCTGACCTGCTCCCGGTCCAGCGCATCGAGCACCTTGGGCGAGGGCGGGAAGGGACTTTCGTTGGTGTTTAGCTTGATATATCCCTTGGTCTGGGGCTGCTCCCCCGGAATATAGGGCTCAAGGGCTTGCAGCGCCGGGCGCAGAAAATCACTCATGATCGTCCTCCTTCATGCGTACCTGCACGGCGTTGGCATGGGCGTGCAGCCCTTCCTTTTCCGCAAAGCGCATCACGTCGTCCGCGACCGCGTGAAGGGCCTCCTTGGTATAGTAAAGATAGCTGGAGCGCTTGCAAAAATCGTCCACGCCCAGCGGGGAGGAATACCGCGCCGTGCCGCCGGTGGGCAAGGTGTGATTTGGCCCCGCCAGATAATCGCCCAAGGATTCGGGACAGTTACGCCCCATAAAGATGCTGCCTGCGTTACGGATGAAAGGCAGAAGTCCAAAGGGGTCGTCCACGCTTAGCTCCAAATGCTCCGGGGCCATTTCGTTGGCTACCTGAGCGGCTTTGCGCAAATCGTCCACCACGATGATTCGTCCGTTGTCGTCAATAGACGCTCTCGCGATTTCCTGCCGGGGCAGAAGGGGAATCTGCCGTTCCAGCTCGTCCCGCACCTTGAGGGCAAAGGCTTCGTCGTCCGTGGCTAACCATGCCGAGGAAAGCTTATCGTGCTCCGCTTGGCTCAATAGGTCGGCGGCGATGTGAACAGGGTTGCTTTTGCCGTCGGCAATGACCATGATTTCGCTGGGACCGGCGATCATATCGATGGCGCAAAGCCCTAAGCCGAAGCAAAGCTGCTTGGCCGTCGCCACATAAATATTGCCGGGGCCTACGATTTTGTCTACCTTAGGCACGCTTTCGGTGCCATAGGCTAAGGCTGCCACGGCCTGTGCGCCGCCCAGCTTCACGATGGTTTTGACTCCGGCTAGCTTGGCGGCTGCCAGAATCACAGGGGGTACGTTGCCGTTTTGATCCGGCGGCGTGGTCATGACGATGTTTTCTACTCCCGCAATCTGGGCGGGAATCGCGTCCATCAGCACGGAGCTGGGATATCGCGCTGTGCCGCCGGGTACGTATAGGCCTACGCTTTGAAGGGGCAGCACCCGCTGACCTAGCACCGCGCCGCCGGGCATGGTATCCACAAAGCCGGAGCGCTTCTGCTGGCTGTGAAAGCGCCGAATATTGGCAGCGGCTAGCTCCATGGTTCTAAGCAGCGCTGGCTCTACGCTTTGGGATGCAGCTTCCACCTCTTCCTGCGTTACCAGCAAGGAGCGGGGACGAGAGCCGTCAAATTTTTCACAGTAGTCCAGCACCGCCGCGTCGCCTCGGCTTTTTACGTTTGCAAGAATGTCCGTAACAACGGCTGTAACGTCCTTTTTCTGCTCCTCGGCGCGGTTTAAAATATCGTCCGCCTTTTGCCCCGTATAGCGTATGGTCTGGATCATGGCTTATCCCTCCACTTTGCTTTTCAGCTTTTCCACAATATCCCGTATCTGTGCGTCCTTGAATTTCATAGCGGCCTTATTGGCAATCAAGCGGGCGCTGATGGGCAGAATTTCACGGGTGACCTCCAAATGATTCTGCTTTAAGGTAGTCCCCGTTTCCACAATGTCCACGATCACGTCGGAGAGCTTCAGCAGGGGCGCGAGCTCGATGGAGCCGTTGAGCTTGATAATTTCAATCTCCCGGCTAAGCTCGCCGTAAAACCGCTTGGCGATGTTGGGGTATTTGGTAGCCACCCGCAACGGGCGTTGAGCGTCCTCCCGAAAGCCTACCGGAGCCGCTTCCGCCATACGGCATTTGCCTAGGTTTAAATCCAGCAGCTCATAGACGTCGTTGCCGCCCTCCAAGAGCACGTCCTTGCCCACTACGCCGATATCCGCCGCGCCGTGCTCCACATAAATTGCCACGTCGGAGGGCTTCACCAGCAGATAGCTTACCTCCCCGCCGGGATCGCAAAGCACCAGCCGTCGATCGTCGCTCTCCATAGCGGAGCAATCGTAACCAATATCCTTAAACAACCGATAGACCTTATCGCCTAGCCGCCCCTTGGGCAGCGCAATATTAAGCATTTTTACTTACCTCCTGAAAGCCGTCGTCGCTAAAGCGCAGGGTTTGTTTCACACGCGCGTTGGGGCTTTGGGATGGGGAGGCCAGCACCCGCAAACCGCTTCTTCGAAGGTCTTCCACCCCTTTAAGCACCTTAGCTGGGTCATCCTGAGCACCGTACAGAGCCAGCACGTCCGCGTCGTATGCTCCGGGCTTGATGATGACGCGGGTCAGCTCGTCCAGATATAGGGCGAAGCCCAAGCCGTCGCCCGCCTTGCCCAGCTTGCGCATCAAGCGGTCGTACTGACCGCCGCTTAATACCGCCCGGGGCGCGCCCTCCACATAGCCTTTAAAAACCAGCCCGTTGTAGTAATCCAGATCGTTGGCGATGGAAAAATCAAGCCGTATATGCTTTTCAAGCCCCAGTGTGCAAAGCGATCCATAGACCCGGGAAAGCTCGCTGACCGCCTTTTTCATCTCCGGGCCTACAGCCAGCTCCGCGGCTCGTACCAGCGTGGTTTCTACCTCGCCGCATAAGTCGGGCAGCTGGGCGATGCGCTCGCCGTATAGCGGAGCGATCTGCCATTTTGTCAACGCAGATTTCAGCTCGTGGCTGTTCTTTTGGCGGATGAGGGCGAAGGCCTCCTCCCGCTGAGGAACCGTCATGCCCGCGTCCTCCATCAAACCGCCTGCCAAGCCCATGTGGCTCATGTCCAGCACATAGGGCAGGCCGATGCGCTCCAAGCTTTCAATGGCTAGCCGCACCACCTCGCACGCGCCGTAGGAATCGATTTCCCCCAGCGATTCCACACCGATCTGGGAAATCTCCGTAAATTGATGATCCGTGGGAGATACCCGATAGACGCTCTCGTGATAATAGAGCTTTTCCACCCCTTGCCGTTCCGGCTTGGCGTGCTTTACGATGGAAAGGGTTACGTCGGGCTTTAAGGCCATCAGCTTGCCGCTGACGTCGGTAAAGCTCAACACCCGCTCGCTGGTTAAAAAGCTTTTATTCTCAAGATATAGCTGATATTCCTCAAACCGCCGCATGGGGAAACGGGTATACCCGTACCCCTCGTATAATTCTCGTAAGGTCAGCACCAATTGTTCTAGTGGGTTTAGTACCATGGGTTCTCCTCCTTGCTGTGGATAACGCTGGAATAGTATACCATAATCGATTCCGCTGCGCTACCATGGGGGAGAGTATAGCACGCTTCACCGATTTAGTCAAGTAAATTGATGAAGCGAATTCTTGACTTTCTATGGCTGCTTTTCTATAATAAGAAGCGTTTACTGTCTAATACAGGAGGAAGAATTCTTGCAAAAGCACGCCGCAAGGGCTGCCCGCCCATGGCTATTGGGCTTTCTGCTGACCGCCGCGCTTTGGACTTTTTTGGCGTTGTATGCGGACGTTCATTTTGCCACCAATGACGATCAATTTATCCTGCGCACATTCATGGGCTTTGAACCGGGGGGCGCGCCTCATTTTCACCTGTATATCCACGGCATGTACGCCTATCCCCTGCAATGGCTGAACAGTCTGGCTCCCGGGATCGCGTGGTTTTCTTTGCTGGAAATCGCACTGCTGACCCTTGCCGCTGTGACCATTGCCAAAAGCATAATGCAATGCTTTGAACGCGGAGGTCATCCCCTATGGATGGGCGCGTTATTTGCCTTGTTGTTTCTACTGGTTTTTAGCATGAGCTATATGGCTCGGATTACCTATACTACCACCGCCGCTTTATTGGGCGCGGCGGCGGTAGCGCAAATGCTGAGCGTGGACTGCGCCCGGCAGAGCAGCGCTTCGGTTTTTCGCTCCATGAGCTACGCGCTCCTGCTGGTGGTGCTGTGCTACGGTCTGCGCCAAATGACCGCGCTGCCGGTGCTGGCCTATTGCGGCGTGGCGTTCTGCTTGCAGTTTATGGGGCATTACAGGCTGGGCAAAGCAAAGCTCCGCAGCGCTAAGCCTATGGTTGCGGTTTTGATCTTGGTGGCGGTGGTGATGGGCGGGCTGGCTGTGGGCCGAGAGGTGGAAATCACCCAAGCGGGGCAGCGGGAGTACCTTTCGTGGCAGCAAGCCCGTATCAGTGTGCTGGATTATATCGATCTGGAAAAGCTGCCGCCGGAGGCGCTGGAGGCAGCAGGCTGGACGGATGCCCAGAACGAGCTGCTTTTGCAGTGGAATACCATGGACGAGGCTATATCCACCAAAGCCTTTGAAACCCTTCGCAATCATTGGTATCGTTCGGATACGCGTCCTACGCCGGGCTCGGCGTTAGAGGATTTCCGGTGGCGATCGCCCTTGGTGCTGGGCTCCTTGCTTCTGTTGGCGGGGATGCTGATCCTCTGCTTTTTTCTGCGGCTGAGACAAAAACAGCCCCTTTGGCCTTGTCTGGCTTTGAGCTGCGCGGGGGGCTTCTGCTTGTGCTTTTTTATCTATTTGACGCTTCTGGGCCGCTTACCCTACCGGGCTGTGATGGTGCCCGCGTTGCCCTGCGCCGTCTTTGCTTTTTGCTTGTTAGCGGAGGGGCTGCCCGGAGGAGCGAAGAACGGGGGCAAAAAGCGCTCCGCTTGGGTGATTTGCGCGCTTTGCTCCTGCCTGAGCCTATGCTATGCCATCCCAGCTGCGCAGGCGGTGGAGCGCGTGCCGCCTCAATGGGAATATAACACCTTTGAGGATATGGATCAGCAGGCGCTGGCACATCCAGAGCTGCTGCTGATTTACTCCACGGAGCTGGTGAACGACATGCGCATGTTCCCCGATACCTCTGGCGGCATTCCCACCAATCTGATGTTCTGGGGCGGTTGGCAGCGCGGCTCACCGGAATATCTGGCGCGGGTAAGCGCCTTCGGCCTTGACGCGGATCATTTTACCGCTGAGGACTGGCTGAGGCCGGAGCTGCGCTTTATCTCCTTAGAGGACACACCCAACGAAGCGCTGTTGCGCTATTTACGGGAGGAAATCGATCCTGCTGTTCAGTACCGGCAGGAAAAGGTGTCGGACGGTCTCTATTTCTACCAATTTTATCTACCGTCAATGTGATGAACGCTACCAGAACAGCAAGGAGGATATATCATACAATGAAGAAATTATTTTCGGAGTTCAAAAAGTTCTGCTCCAAGGGGAACATCCTAGAATTAGCAACCGGCGTAATGATCGGCGGTGCGTTCAGTACTATTGTCAGCTCGCTGGTGAACGACATGCTCATGCCCGTCATCGGATTGCTGACTGGCGGCATCAATCTAGGCGGGCTATTCTTTGCATTGGATTTTCAGACTTATCCCTCCATGGAAGCCGCAAAGGCAGCGGGCATAGGCACCATCAATTACGGAACCTTTTTGCAAAACGTTATCAATTTTCTCATCATTGCCTTTTGCGTGTTCATGCTCGTAAAAGGTATGAATCGGCTAATGGGCTCTAAAGTGGAAGAAGCGCTCAAGGAGCCGGAGCGTCATTGCCCCTACTGCATGGGCGTGGTGGACAAAGCAGCCTTACGCTGTCCTCATTGCACCAGCGACATCGAGGGAAAATAAAACAAGGGCTACGCCCTTGACAGCGTGTCAAAAAAGCGCTACGCGTTTTTTCGCCAGTTACGGGTACTGTTTGCGGCTTTGCCGCAAACTGCCCGCCCGACCGGCAAAGCCGGTCGATACGAAAATAGTCAGGGTAGCCTGCAGGCTCCCCCGACACCCACTTAAGGGAGTTTTTCGACAGCCTGACAAGGGCTACGCCCTTGACCCAACATTGCCCGCCCCCAAGGGGGCGGGCAAAATAGGATTCCTAAGGGCATTAGCCCTTAGGCGGGGGCTTGGGGGCGGAGCCACCAACGTCCCACGTAATACTGTCTCGTTTACTCCTCCGCGTCGTGGTCGGAGTCGTTTTTGCTGCCGCTAACTACCGAGTCAACGGTGGCTTTTACGTTGGAGGCCGCGTCCTTTACCACTTCCTGAAAGTCGCCGCTGAAGCCCGCCGCGTCCCGCTCGATAGAGAAGCGATAGCCCATGATCAAAGCGATAATGAGACCGATTACGGCTACCCAAGGCGCGCTGAATACCACCAAAGCGGTAAAGATGATGGATAGGTTCATGATGGGGGTTTCCTGCTTGGTAACCTTTACACGGGTGCGATAAAGAAAAGAAAAGATATTGTTGCCTTTGTCCTGAGTAGCCATACTGTATTTCCTCCTTCAAATTCGAAGCTTGTTTGGTCAGTTCCTTTTGACAGGAATGATGATACCATAAACCATCGCTTCCTGCTTGAGGAATCACTGCATATTGAATGAGAAAATCATTAGAACGTTGGTAAGAAATCTCTTAATTTCGATCCTCCCGGAAATAGGCAAGCCCCAGAGAGGCAGGCGGCTGATCCTCCCGACGCTTGCGTAGGCTGGTCATAATCAACACGAAGATGGTCACAAAATAGGGAAGCGCCTTGAAAACCTCCTGCATGTCGCGGGTAAGGCCGGGAATGTATAGGTATAGAATGTATAGCCCACCGAAGAGGAAGCTGCCCCAGATGGCTTGCGTGGGCCGCCAACGGGCGAAGATAACCAGCGCGATGGCTAGCCAGCCCCGGTCGCCAAAGCTGTCGTTCATCCAGGTACCGCTGGAATAGTCCATAACGAAGTATAGCCCGCCCAGCCCACAGATTGCGCCGCCGATGCAGGTAGCTAAGTATTTGTAGCGGGTTACGTTAATGCCCGCCGCGTCGGCTGTAGCCGCGTTTTCGCCCACAGCCCGCAGATTTAAGCCCAGCCGTGTTTTAAACAAAAACCAGCTTAACAATAGGGTGATGATCAAGGCGAAATAGGTGAGGAATCCATAGCTGAAGAAGAGATCGCCCACCACGGGGATATCGCGCAGAAAGGGAATCGTAGTGCGAAAGCCGCCGGAGGTAGCAGCGGTGGAAATCTGACCTACGCCGCCGGCTAGCTTGCTCAGGGAACCGCCGAAAAAGTTGCCGAAGCCCACGCCGAAGGTGGTCAGCGCCAAACCGGTCACGTTCTGGTTGGCCCGGAGGGTAATGGTTAAAAAGCTGTAAATCAGCCCGCCAAAGGCGGAGCAGAGTAGCGCGGCTAAAATGGCAATCAATACGCCCACCCAAGGAATGGGATTTGCGGTGCTGTTTTCATATAGGAACGCCCCGGCTAGACCAGCTACGCCGCCCATGTACATCATGCCGGGTACGCCAAGGTTCAGATTGCCGGATTTTTCGGTGATGATTTCGCCGTTGGCTCCATAGAGAAGCACAATTCCCTGAGTGATGGTTTTTTGCAGGAAAATAAGCAAGGTGCTCACGCCTTCACCGCCTCCTCTTCATGCCGGAACTCCAGCCGGTAATTGATGAAGAACTCGCAGCCCAGCACGCAGAAAAGGATAATGCCTGTGAGGATCTCGCTGGCGCTGTCGTTTAAGCCGAATTGGCTGGCAATTTGGATGCTGCCCCGCTGCATGAAAACCAGAAAGAAGGCGACCACTAGCATGGCAAAGGGATTCAGCTTGCCCAGCCAAGCCACCACAATGGCGGTGAAGCCCCGGCCGTCGGCTACGCTGGTGGATATGGTGTGCCCTGCGCCGCTGACTAGTAGAAAACCGGCAACCCCGGCTAATGCGCCGGAGAGGGCCATAGTGCGGATAATCACCCTTTTGACGTTGATACCAGCGTAACGGGCGGTGTTCTCGCTTTCGCCTACCACACTGATTTCGTAGCCCTGCTTGGTGTATTTCATGTAGCCGTAAAGCAGCACCATAATCACCAGCACCACGAAAATGGTCAGTAGATATTTGTTATCGGCGATGCTGGGCAGCCATCCCGCCTCGGACTGCATGTTGATGAGTCCAACGGAATTGGAGCCCTTGGGGTTTTCCCAGAAAATAATCGCGTAGGTGACGGCCTGCATGGCTACGTAATTGAGCATGAGGGTAAATAGCGTTTCATTGGTATTCCACTTCGCTTTAAAGACGGCGGGAATCAGCCCCCACAAGGCTCCGGCTAGCACGCCCGCGATGGGCATGAGCGTATAAAGCGCCCAGCTGGGCCAATTCGCGCCGTAGATCATCACGGCGGCGGTGGCCATGGCGCCTACCAGCACCTGTCCCTCAGCGCCAATGTTCCAAAAGCGCATGCGAAAGGCGGGTGTAATGGCAAAGCCGATGCACAGTAGAATGGCGCTGTCCCGCAGAGTAACCCAGGTGCGGCGGCTGGTTCCTAACGCACCGTCCCATATACCGGCGTAAACGTCGATGGGGTTCAGCCCTGTCAGCATGAAAATGACCAGCGCGCAGATGATTAGCGCCAGCACCACGCCAGCTAGATGAATTAGCGCGGATTTGCCAACGGTCATCCGATCCCGCTTGACCACGTGAACCCATGGCTCTTTTACCGTAGTGGCGCTCATTTTGTTTCCTCCTTCGCATGGGCCCTGTCCCCTTGGGTCATGAGCAGACCGACTTCTTCCTTGGTGGCCGTCCTGCCGTCCACGATGCCGGTTACACAACCGGCGCTTAATACCAGTATACGGTCGCATAGCGCAAGTAGCACGTCCAAATCCTCGCCTACGCAGAGGACGGAAGCGCCGCTTTTCTTTTGCTCGTTCAGCAAATGATAAATGGTATAGGAGGAGTTGATGTCCAGCCCGCGCACAGGATAGGCAACCATGAGCACCCGGGGGGAGGACGCGATTTCCCGCCCTACCAGCACCTTTTGCACATTGCCGCCAGACATCCGTCCCACAGGCGCTTCGACGCTGGGGGTGACAACCTCCAGCTCCTTGATGATTTTTTCAGCCATGGAGCGAGGGGTTTTGCGGTCTGTAAACACACTGCTGCCGCTTCGGTAGGTGCGCAGCATCATATTGCCGGTGGAGCCCATAGCGCCTACCAGTCCCATGCCCAACCGATCCTCCGGGACAAAGGACAGCCGCACACCCATCATGCGTATTTCGGCCGTGCTGCACTTGGTCAGCTCTCTTTGCTGGTTTTGTTCGTCAAAATAAATGATGCTGCCAGCGGTTACGGGCTGTAAGCCTGCGATGGCCTCCAAAAGCTGCTTCTGGCCGCTGCCCGCAATACCGGCTATGCCCAAAATTTCACCGCTTTTTGCGGTAAAGCTGACCTGATGGAGTACCTCGCGGCCTTCTCTGTTCACGCAGGAAACGCCCTTGACCTCCATGCGTACCTCCGACCCTATAGGCTCGGGACGCTCGATATCCAAGGTGACCTTTTTGCCCACCATCATTTCGGTTAAGGACATCTCCGTGGCTTCGGCAGTCTGCACCGTGCCGATGTACTTGCCCTTGCGCAGCACGGAAACCCGGTCGCTGAGGCTTAAAACCTCGTGGAGCTTGTGGGTGATGATTAAAATGCTCTTGCCGCTGTCGCGCATGTTGCGTAGTACGGAAAAAAGCTTATCCGTCTCCTGAGGGGTCAGCACGGCGGTAGGCTCGTCAAGAATGAGAATGTTCGCCCCGCGGTAGAGCATTTTGACAATTTCCACCGTTTGCTTCTGGGAAACGGACATTTCATAGATTTTGCGGTTTAAATCGATATCGAAGCCATAGCGCTTCGTCAGGGCGAGGATATCCGCCGTCACCTTTTTCATGTCCAGCGTAAGCGCGCCCGGTAGCCCCAGAATGATGTTTTCGGCGGCGGTAAGCACATCCACCAGCTTAAAATGCTGATGAATCATTCCGATCCCCAGCACAAAGGCGTCCTTGGGGGAGCGGATGACAACCTCCTTGCCGTTGATAAAAATCCTTCCTTCGTCAGGGAAATAGATGCCGGATAGCATGTTCATCAGCGTGGTTTTGCCGCTGCCGTTCTCGCCCAGCACCGAGAGGATTTCACCGGGGTATACGCTCAGATCCACGTTTTCATTGGCAACTACCTTGCCAAAGCGTTTGGTAACGCCCCGCATTTCGATCATTGGCTGTTTTTCCATAGAGGGGAACACCTCCGTGAGTGGACGGATTCTATCATGAGCTGAACCATCCCTTAAGTCAAAAGTTTACCATAGATAGCAAACGTTTTCAAGGCGCGCATGAAATAATGTACGGGTTTAAAACAGAACGAAAAAGGCCCTGCCGATCTTATTGTCGGCAGGGCCTGCTAGATTGGTTGAATTACTTCTCGGTGATACCGTCGATCCGCAGCTCGAAGGTGGGGGCGCTGCGCAGCTCGGACTCGTGGAAGTAGCCGTCGGAGATCATTTCATAGCCTTCGAAGCCGTAGCAGGTGTCAAAGGTGGTCATGGTCTCGCCGCCAACGGTGAAGGTGGAGGTGTCGAACACATGCAAGGTGCCGTCCGCGATGGCCTTCTCCAGCTCGGCAACCTTTTCCTCGGTACCGGCGGCGATAGCGTCCTTGTTAAGGTCGGTCAGCGCCACAGCGCCTTCGGAGAAGCCCTTGCACCAGTCGACGTCGATGGCGGTGCCGTCCAGCACGCTCTTCACGGCGTAGGTGACGTAGGGAACCCAGTTGTTGGTGGAGGAGGTCAACGCCATGGTGGGAGCGGTGGGAATCATGGAGATATTGTAGCCAACGATAGGCACGCCAGCGGGCTCGCAGGCGGTGGAAGCGCCGGTGGTATCAGCGTGCTGACCGATCAGCTTGCAGCCGTCGGCGATCATGCTCTCGGCAGCTTCTTTTTCCAGAGCGGCGTCAGCCCAAGAGTTGGTGTAAACCACTTCCATGGTAGCGGAGGGGCACATGGCGCGCACACCCAGGAAGAAGGCGGTATAGCCGCTGACAACCTCGGCGTAAGGATAAGCGCCAACGTAGCCAACCTTTGCCTGATCGGCGGTGATGGTGCCGTCGTCGATCATGGATTGAAGCTTCATGCCGCCCACAACACCGCTGATGTAGCGGGCTTCGTAGATGGCGGTAAAATAGTTATGGGTATTGGTAAGCCCGGAGGAAGCGGCTTTGGTGCCGGTAGCGTGGCAGAACTGGATTTCGGGATATTCTGCGGCGGCCTTGAACAGATAGTCCTCATGGCCGAAGCTGTTGGCAAAGATGATGTTGCAGCCCTGCTCGGCAAGGTCGACGGCGGCTTCGTAGCAGGCTTCGCTTTCGGGGATGTTGTAGCGAATGATGATCTGATCGTCGCTGAGACCCAGCGCCTTTTGCATTTCCTGAGCGGCTACCAGATGGGAGTAGGTGTAGCCCTCGTTTTCGTCTCCGATAAAAATAAATCCAACTTTGATTTTGTCGGCGGCAACGCCCTCTGCGCTGGCGGCAACGACAGTCAGACTGAGAACCATGCACACAACCATGATCAGACTAAGAAGCTTTTTCATGTGACCGTTTCCTCCTGCATATTTCGTTTACTGGTTGGGAATCCTTACTCCCTCATCATACACGAAACGAGGGCGTTTGTAAAGGAAAAATACGAACATTTTTTTGATGAAGTTTTTATACGTTCGTTTATTGACGCTTTGTCATTGAAAAATGCGAATCCGCTCGATTTGGTTCCGATAAGGGAACAAAACGTCCATCGCTTCGGGCTCTAGAGCGATGCATCCGGCTGTCCAATCGGTTGCCGTACCGCCTTCGTGAATATAGATTTCCCCGCCTAGCGCCGTTGACCAAGGCGGGCGGACGCGGCGGAGCAGCGCGGAACGGATGGCTTCATATTGATCCTCCGTAATCATTCCCTCAGCAAGGCCGACTTTGGCGGCGGCTTCGTCGGGATAGCTGAGCCCAAGGCTTCGGCCGTATTTTCCCGCTTCTTTTATAATACAAAAATAGAACGTTCCCTCTGGCGTTTTTCCATCGCCGCTTATGCGCTTGGGGCTGTTGGGCTGGAAGCCCAGCGCTACCTTGCAGACGAACACTGCTTTCTCAGCTTGATATAAGGTAAGCGTTCGCTTTTGTTTTTCGATGACGATTTCCACGGCAAGCCTTCCCTCCATGTTTTGACAGGAATAACACTTCTTCGGATACAATTCTCCGTTTTCAGTGAAAAACCTGTGAATAGACTGTAACATTCTTCCTCAAACACGCAAAACCCTTGCGAAATCTCAAGGGCTGTGCCATAATGAAGCCGATGCGAGCCTCACGTCCCGTAAAAAAACGGAAGCTACCGTGCTCGCCCACTTCGCGAATCCTCAAATTGAAAGGAATGTACTCATCATGAAAAAAGTGATTTCCCTGCTATTATGCCTGAGCCTGCTCTTTGGCGCGGTCGCTCTGGCTGAAGAAACCGCCGATGCGACGGTCGCTTCTACCGCTACCGTGTTACAGGACGGCGACGTGCTGGTAACGATCAACGATCAGGCTGTTACTTGGGCGGACGTTCAGCCCGTCTATGATAGCCTTGTCAATAACTATGGCAGCTATTACGATATGGCTGACAACACCAACGTGGAGCTGTTCCGCGCCGTGGCCATCGAGAATATGATCAGCGAAGTGCTGATGTCCCAAAAGGCCAAGGAGCTGGGGCTGGAGCTAACCGCAGAGGAAGCCGCCGCCGCTGAGGCTCAGGCTGATTCGGATTGGGATTCCGCTTTGCAAAGCTATGTATCCGCTAACTACGCCGACCTGACCGAGGAAAGCGCGCAGGAGGATAAGGACGCGGCTAACGCGGCGGCAGTGGAGTACTTCAACGGTTTGGGCTACACCCCCGAAAGCCTCCGCGAGGATTACAAAACCTATGCCGTATACGACAAGGTTCAGGCTGTGATGACCCAAGACGCCACCGTTACCGACGAAGAGGTGGAGGAGCAATATCAGAGCTTGGTTGCCGCCGATAAGGAGCTGTACCAGAACGATCTGGCCGCCTATATCGAGTACAACAGCTATGTGGATCAGATGGCCATGTACGCCATGTACTACGGCACGGAAAACAACATGGATCATGCGTGGTATCATCCCGCCGGCTTCCGTGCCATCAAGCACATCCTCCTGCCGGTGGATGAAGAGCTGATGAGCACCTATCAGGATTTGGTCGCTCGCCTAGAGGAGCAGATGGAAGCTGAGCAGGCCGCCGAGGAAACCACCACGGAGGAAGCCGCCGCCGAAGCTACCGAGGCTGCCGAAGCCACGGAATCCGTAGAGCCTACCGCCACCCCCGAACCCGTAACCCAAGCCGATGTGGATAACGCCAAGGCTGAAATCTTGGCTTCCTTGGCGGATAAGATTGACGAGATCAACCAGAAGATCGCCGACGGCGTGGACTTTGACGAGCTGATTGCCACCTATGGCGTGAACGCCGACGGTACCGCCAGCGACCCCGGAATGACCTCCGAGCCTTATAAGACCAGCGGTTATGAGGTTGCCGAGGCTTCTACCGATTATGTGCCTGAATTTGTTGAGGCCGCCTTCAGCGTAAGCTCCATAGGCGAGGTATCCGCCCCCTACCTGAGCGATTATGGTGTGCATATCGTGAAGTATATCGGCGACGTAGCCGAGGGCCCCGTTGCCATGACCGACGCCGAGCGGGAAGCCAAGCGCGCCTCTTTGCTGGAAAGCAAGCAGAACGAGCTGTACTCCGCCAAGATGGATGAGTGGATCAGCGAATCCTCCATCGTATACAGCGGTCTGACCCCCAGCATGAAGGATATCGAGGCCAGAGAAGCCGCCGCCGAGGCGGAAACGGTCACCGCTACCACTGAGGAGCCGGCTGCTACCGACGCTCCCGCCGCTCAGTAACTGGAAATAGATTCAAAGCCCCCGCCGTGTTGGATCAACGCGGCGGGGGTTTTTTCACACATCAACGCGGCGGGGGCTTTGACAGCTGTTGACAACCCCTCTTTTTCCGTGCTAGGATACAAAGTGCAGTAAAAAAATGGGGGAGTGGGGAGCAGAATGACCAGCTTTGCACGGGGGGCTGAAAATAAGCCGATACGGGAAACAGCCTATGAAACACTAAAGCACGCGATCATTACGGGGGATATTCCAGCCGGTTCGCGAATTGTGGAAACCGAGTACGCGGAAAAAATGCATATCAGCCGTACTCCCCTCCGTGAGGCGCTGCGCAAGCTGGAACGAGACGGGCTGGTGGAATATATGATGCGCAAAGGCGTGGTGGTTCGCGCCTTTACGGTTGCGGATGTGGAGGAAATCTATACCATTCGCAACGCCTTGGAGATGCTCACCTTGCCAGCGATTGTCGAAAACGCCACCCCCGAGGACGTCGAGCGGCTGCGCAAAATGCTGAACGACATGGACCCTTATGATGAGAAGAACGATATTCCCGCCCTTTCCCCCCGGGCTAGAGCGTTTCACACGGAATTGACCCGCCTTTCGGGGCTTAAGCGTATCCTGCGGGTGATCGAAAGCCAAGACGAATATATTACGCGGTTTTCCGCTATCTCCATCGCCAAAGAAACCCGCCGTCACGCCGCCCATAAGGAGCACTATCGGCTGCTGGAATATGTGGAAAAGAAGGATTTGGATAGCTTTGAAAGCCTGATGAAAAAGCATATCGAGCGCAGCAAGGAAACCTGCCTGCTGGCGCTTAACGAAAGCAAGCTTGCTAAGAAGGAATAAACCATTCATCGATAAGATTGATAAAAAGGAAGGAACGAATCATGATTCCATCATCCAACTGGGACTTAAGCTTTTTGTACCGGGATTTTGACGACCCGAAGCTGGAAAGCGATATCGAGACCATTGCAAAGCTGGCGGCAGAGGGTGCGGCCCTTTGCGAGGGAGCGAAGGACGACCTTGTTAAGCTGGAAAGCATCGTAAAAACCGCCGAAGAGCTGACGGATTTGATCATGAACACCCATGGTTACGTTCAGCTTCGGCTGTCTACCGATTGCACCAACGAGACGGGGCTTCAATACATGGATCGCT
Source organism: Eubacteriales bacterium (assembly GCA_028693055.1). Lineage (GTDB taxonomy): Bacteria > Bacillota > Clostridia > Christensenellales > Aristaeellaceae > Limiplasma. The sequence goes on from JAQUWD010000014.1 coordinate 39,726, forward strand.
TAAGCAATTTGATGGTGGAGGTACAGCTCTGCCAAAGCGCATGGATCCGCTATATTGGCCAGCTTAAAGGATTGGAAGACCTCATCGCTGCCAGTGAAACGCTGAAAAGCAACGCCTTTATCGTGCGGGAATACCAGCAGGAGGCGAAGCATATGCTTGCTCCCGATATGGAAAAATGGATGCTGCGGATGTCGCTAGACGGCGGCAGCGCCTTTAGCAAGCTTCGGGATCGGCTGATGGGCAGCCATACGGTGGAGCTGAACGGCAAAGATCTGCCTTTGCCCGCCGTACGCGGCATGGCTTATGATCCCGACCCTAAGGTGCGCAAGGAGGCGTATGAGGCAGAGCTGAAATCCTACCAGAAGGTAGAAAACTCCATGGCCTTTTGCATTGCCTGCATCAAGGGCGAGGCCCAGACGATGTGCGAGGCCAAGGGCTATTCCGACGTTTTGACCCAACAGCTCAGCGACAGCCGGATGGATCGGGAAACCTTGGACGCGATGCTTACCGCCATTCGAGAGGCCTTGCCGGATTTTCGCCGGTATTTAAAGGCAAAGGCAAAGCTGTTAGGCCACGAAAACGGTCTGCCCTTCTATGATTTATTCGCCCCTGTAGGCAGCGTGTCCAAGCGCTATACTGTGGAGGAAGCCCGGGCCTTGCTGGTGGATACCTTCGCTAAGGTGCATCCAGCTATCGGCTCCTTTATTGATCAGGCCTTTGAAAACCGTTGGATCGACATGTATCCGGCGGAGGGTAAGGAGGGCGGCGCGTTTTGCGAGGGCTTCCACGCCCATGGTCAGAGCCGGGTGCTCACCAACTTTGTGGGCAGCTTTTCCGACGTGAGCACGCTGGCTCATGAGCTAGGCCATGCATGGCACGACCGCTGCTTGAGCACGGTGCCTACGCTGATGGCCGACCCGCCTATGCCGCTGGCAGAAACCGCGTCCATCTTTAATGAAACCATGCTGAACAATACCGTGCGCAAGACCGCTGATCCGGCTACCCGTTTTGTGCTGCTGGAAAACAGCCTGATGGAGGCCACTCAGACGGTGGTGGATATCTACAGCCGCTTCTTGTTTGAAAGCGCCGTCATCGAGGCGCGCAAAACCCATATTCCCAGCGCTGCCGAGCTGAACGCCATGATGCTGGACGCTCAGGAGCAATCCTATGGGGACGGTCTTGACCGTGAGGTTCGCCATCCCTCCATGTGGGTCAATAAATGCCATTACTATTTCTCTGGCTTGAACTTCTATAACTTCCCCTATGCCTTTGGCCTGCTGTTTGGGTTGGGCGTATATGCAAAATTCCAAAAGGAGGGCAGCGCCTTCATTCCTCAGTATGACGCGCTGCTAGCGCGCTGCGGCTCTGATACCATCGCCAACGTGGCTGCCTCCGTAGGGATTGACGTGCGCAGCGCTGCGTACTGGCGTAGCGCGCTGGATATTGTTCGTGGCGAAATTGAGGAGTTCCTAACCTTGTGCGATCAACAATGAAAAATGCTTTGGACGATGCTCCATGGCTCTACGCCCTCGCCCGTGTTTTTAGCAAACCGGGCGAGGCGTTGTATATCGTTGGGGGAGCGGTGCGCAATCCCTTGATGGGACTAAGCATCAGCGATGTGGACGTATGCGGCCCCTTAAGGCCGGAGGCGGTCTGCGCACTGTGCGAAGGCACGGAGGTGACGGCTCGTTTGCGAGCCGCCCATTTTGGTACGGTGGAGCTGCATGTAACAGACCCAACGGGCGCGCGCCACATGGCGGAGTACACCACCTTTCGGGAGGACAGTTATCGCTGCGGCCATAAGCCGGAGGGCGTTCGCTTTACCACTGAGCTTTCCGTGGATGCGCTGCGCCGAGATTTTAGCGTCAACGCCCTTTATCGTCAGGTAACCCTTGACGGGCTAAAAGAGATCGTCGACCCAACGGGCGGGCTTAGCCATCTGGAGCAAGGAATCCTTCACACGGTCACCGCAAACCCGGATCAAGTGTTGAAGGATGACGGGCTGCGGATTCTGCGGGCCGTTCGTTTTCAGGCGGAGCTAAGCCTTACCCCTACCGAAGCGCTGCTGAATAGCTTGCGAAAATATGCTCCGTTGCTTGGGGAAATTGCCAAGGAGCGCATCCGGGACGAGCTGCAAAAGGTTCTGCTGGCGGATTTGCGCTATCCGACGCTCCATAGAAGCAAGCCCGCCGCAGCTAGCGGGCTTCACACTCTGTATCAAATTGGCGCGTGGCCGTGGGTCATGGGAAAAACAACCTATGACGCACAAGCGGTGGACGCAATGGGAGCGCTGCCGCAAATCGATGGCGTTTCGCCCTTAAGCCTGCGTATGGCGCTGCTCTGCCGCCAAACCGCGCCTGTCAGCGTCGAACAGGAAATGCTGGGTCTACGCTTTTCCGCCTTGGAGGCACGGCAGACGGCGCAGCTGCTGGAGGCTATTGCTAATTTGCTGGGCGAACAAGATATCGTACGCGCCGCAAAAGCGGGGCTGTGCGCCATGATCGGCAGTGAAGCGCTGCTCTATGCGCTAGGGCAGAAGCAGGCTGCCGATTGCGGGCTAGCCCTTCGAAAGCGCTTGATCGACAAGAATTTGCCATTGACCTTGCGGGAGCTTGCCGTGAACGGAAACGATCTGCGGCCTGTGCTGGAAAAGAGAAGTCTGCCGGTTGCGTCCACCGGGCAACTGCTCCGTTGGCTGTGGGAAAGCATCCTGAGAGGAGAACTGCCCAACCAGCGTACCGCGCTGCTGGCGGCTGCTTTGCAGGTATCTCCCTCCTCCATAAGCGGCAGCGCCAAGAAAGGAACGATTAAACCATGACCAAACAGCAACCGCGTCGCCCCTCCATGTTAAAGTCGCTTTTTCGGCTGGCGTGCTTGTTGGGCGCGGGGGTTCTTCTGGGCTTTGCGCTGCTATGGGCGGTGTTTTTATTGCCGGTGGATTCGATGGAACAGAACGTGCTCTTATCCATTCCCGCAATGGACGGGTCTTGGGGCACGGGAGAAGAGGCCTATGAGCAGGTGCTCAAGGGCTATCAGACCACCCAGCTGGATAATACCACCGATGCTTCCATGCTGCTGACTGCCATTCACCGTTCGGATCAGAGCGCGCTACAGCAGGCCATCAATGTATACACCTATCACCATACCGTTCAGTATCGGCAGTATGATACGTTGATGCAGCTGGGGGAAACCGGGCTTGTTGGGATGGAGGATACCGCCACAACCCGGTACTGGCTGGGTTATTTGATTTTGCTTAAACCGCTTTTGCTGGTATTTACCTATATGGACATACGGATGCTGAACGTCATTGGGCAGGGGCTGATGCTGCTGGGCATTTGTATGCTGATGCAGCGTCGCGGCCTTGGCCGATACGTACTGCCCTTTGCACTGTCCCTCGTTTGTGTTACCCCGCTAGCGACCGGCTTGTCTCTGCAATTTTCCACTGCCCTGTGGGTGATGGGCGCGGCAATGCTTGTGCTGCTGTGGAAGCCGGAGTGGGTGAAGAGCCGCCTTGGATACGGTGCTTTTTTCCTGCTGACGGGCATGGCTACCAGCTATTTTGATTTTCTCACCTATCCCTTGATTACCTTTGGCATGCCTTTTGTGCTGCTGGTACTGCTCAACGAAAGTAAAAAGCCGGGCAGACTGTGGACTTGCTTTGTTGCCTGCGGCGCAGCATGGGTCTGCGGCTATTTGGGGATGTGGGCAGGCAAATGGCTTTTGGCGGCGCTGCTGGGGAACAGCGATTTCTGGTCTAGTGTGGTGGGCAGCATTCAGGTGCGCACCTCCACGGAGGTGCGGGACGCGGATGCGGCGATTTCACGGCTCGATGCGCTGCGGCAGGTTGGAAGGGTCTTTGCCAAAAAGCCCTATCTGCTGCTGGCAATGGCTACGGCAGTGGGCTATGGAGCGGCGTATGTACGTGGAAGAGCCAATCGGCTCACCACTAGCGCCGCCCCCTACGGGGTGCTGGCAGCAGTAGCGGCCTTGCCTGTTTTGTGGGTGATGGTCACGGCTAACCACGCGTATATTCATGCATTTTATACCTCACGGGTAGTAGCGGTGACAGCCTTTGCGCTGCTATGCGCTGTGAGCCGCGGGTGCCGAAGAAAGCAAGACGCTTTAAAAGAAGCCTAACGCTTAAAATAACGCTCTGCGGCGCGCACCGCTTCCGTCCGGTTGTGTACATCCAAGGTAGTGTAGATGCCGCGAAGATAGGTTTTGACCGTGTTCGTGCTAAGGCCAACCTCTCGGGCAATTTCATCGTTTTTCAATCCCCGGCAGAGCAATTGTAAAATTCTGAATTCAGTAGGCTTAAACTGCTCCTTGTAGCCGCTGCTCTCTTGCAGATAGAGAGGGTAATAGGAGGCTTGGTGATGGAGCGCGTCCTCTAGCCGTCTGGTAAAGCCGTCCTGCTTTTGGGGCGGGCATTCCTGCCACAGACAAAGCGCCGCTGCACCCTCCCACGCGATGTAATGGATCAGGCCGTAATCCTTGGACAGCTTTAGCGCTTCCTTCCAATACACGCTCCATTGGTCGTCCCTTAAACGGTAGAGCGTGATGGCTAGCAGAACGTCGGTCTCCATTTGCCCCTGAGGCCGCAGGTATGCGATGCTGTATTCCCGAAGCATGGTAAGCAGGGCCAGCGCCGCTTGCAGCCGTCCTAGGGTCAGGTAGCACCGCGCCTTAGTGAGAAAGGCATAACGATAGGTGATCAGAAAGCTCTCGTTTTCATCGGGAGCTTTTTCCACGCACCAGATTTCCGCAGCGCTTCGGCTTCCTGTGAGCAGTGATAGCCGGATTAGCTGCGCGTCGTGATTGAGCTGTAAAAAGCGAGAGGTGTTTTCGTCCATGTGCTCGCCCCATTGCTTCAGGAGCTTGACCGCGTCCTCCCGCCGCCCCTGTACGGCGGCAAGCTGTGCCTGTACGCTGCGGCACACAAAGGCCATTTCCTCGGTGCCGCGGCTTTCAATGGCAAGCTGGGCTTTGCACAGCAGAGAGATGATCTCTACAGCCTCCTGATCCCAGCTGGTCAGGAAGAGGGCTTCGCCCAGCGCTAGCTCCGGCATGCCGTAGCCGTCCTTGCCCAGCACCTTGGCAACCTTGTCGCCAAGCATACGGTACAGCGCCCGACCTTTAGGAATCCACGATGCAAAATCCTTGCCGCCGTTGGCGATGCTGGGCTGGCTGCCGGTGGTGCTGAATGCCTGTAGGGTAATTTTTCTACCCATCAATGCGTGGTACGCTTCGTTTAGGATCGTTACCAGATTGTTTACCCCCAGATGGGGTAAAGAAATGCGTAGGTAAGAAAGCCGGTCCTCAGCTTGGCGACGGCTTTCCGGGGAAACCTCCTTTGAGCGGCTGTATTCCTCCAGCCGCTTAAGCCAAAGGTTGCTTTCCTCAGGCTTAAAGCGGACGGAGCATAGCATACACACGGCGCTCATCAGCGCCGGAGACTGCAGAATCGTCTCCATGGGCAGCTTGCGGTAGTATTTGTCCATGGAATCAAAATAGCTGTTGCCCGGATTACAATCCGCGTTTTGAATCAGCAGCCGGACGGCCCCGTCGCTATCGCCCGCACGGTCGAAGCATTCGATAGCGGAGACGAATTCTCCGCGCTTTGCAAAGTATTCGCCGGCTTTTTCATCAAGGAGACGTTCGCGCGTCTTGCTCCATAGCATGCCGCGCTTTTCCATAAGCAAATTTCGGAGGGGCGGAGGATCGATTTGATAGCTTTCCGTAGGCAAGGCGATCAGGTAGGAGCTGTTTTCTTTTGCTGACTGCAGCAGCGCGGGCACGTCGTCCTCCTGAAAAAGATACCTTGCCAGGTCGAGGGTAAAGGTATCAAAGGGGGCCATGCCCAGTAGTAGGTTTTGCATTTCCGGCGATAGCGTGCTAAAAACCACCTCGTCCAGCCATTGCAGGGTATCCTCATGGACCTGCTGGAAGGTGACCTCGTTTAGCAGTTCCCCTCGGGCTATACGTACGAGCAAAAAACGGATGCTTAGCGCGTAGCCGTTGGTTATTTCCAAAATGACAGCGGCATTTTCGGTGCTGAGATGCATGCGGCATAGAAGGTCGCACAGCTCGGTCATGGTAAACAGCAGGCTGCTTTCCGGCACGAGCGTCATGCGCTCCGTGAGGATCAGCGTTTTCCAAAGGGAGAGGGGTTTGCGTCGGGAGAGAATGACAAAACGTCGACGGGACGGCGCGTTTGATAGGATTTGACGCAGACGCTCCTGCTGCCAAGGCTCCTGCAGCCGTTGCTCGTCGTCGATGATGCATACGGTTGCTTTGGAATGCTCCAGATCGTCAAAAAAGGAGACGCTGGACGCGGTGAAATAGCTGTAATCCATCCCAGCTTGTTGAAAAGTAGCTAGAATGGTGGTGGTTTTACCGTAACCGGCTCGCGCTGTTAGGAAGATCGCCGGATATTTCTTCATCAGGGATTGAAGTTGCGCACCCAAGGCTGAAAAAGGTACCGCTAGAGCGTTAAGTTCCATGGCTTCTCCCCTTTCGTTATTCTATTAATTATACCATGAAAATTTCCAAATGCCAAAGGAAGAACGTAACAAATGGACCGCTTTTTCACCCGTTTGGGTGTTGACTTCCGCAAATAGAAACTTTATACTCATGATTAGCATCAAAAAAATGATGCAATTTATGTTGGAGGATGTATAATAACATGAAAAAAGTACTTGCTATCGTGCTCGCTACCATGATGCTCCTGTGCTCCGCCGTTGCTATGGCTGAGGAAGCCGCTATCGAAGTTGGAGCTGTCGAGAATGGCGTTGCCGTTCCTTTTACTGATTATGGCTTCGAAATCACTCTGCCCGCCGACTGGAACGTGATGGAAGTCACCCAGGAGCAGGCTGATGCCGGCATCATCGCCGCCTTCACCAATCCTGAGATGACCCGCTCCCTGAGCGTTGCCTACAACGAGATGGAAGAAGCCGCCACCATCGAAGACGTCGCCGCTGAAATGGCTGCCGCCTATACCGAAGTACAGGTGATCACCATCAACGACATGTCTTTTGTAACCTACACCATCGCTGACAAAGACGTGACCGGTTTGGTTACCTTGGGCGGCTCCGGCATCGGCCTGTATCAGTTCGTGTTCAACCCCGCTTCCGACGCTGACTACGGCCCTCTTGCCATGCAGATTGCTTCTTCTATCGCTGCGATCGAAGAGTAATCAAACGCTCCCCAATAAACTTTGGATCCGAGGCTTACCGTTATCGGTGGGCTTCGGGTCTTTTTTGTTTTATTGTTTGACTTGATGGAGAACGATATTTTTGTTATGATAGCGATGGTTTTTCATTTCTTCGCGCACACTAACGCGGGGAGGTGAAAGCCATGGCCTATCGGCGGGAGCGCTGGCGCAGACCGGACGACCGAAAAAGCCCCGTAGACAGCGAGGACGCGGCTTTGGTAGAAGAAGCAAAGCCCGGCGGCAAAGCCGTTGCAATGCCAGAAAGCATGGCGATTCGCCAGATGGATCGCTGGATTAGCGCCATGGAGCGCCTACGCCTAGCGGATTATGTGCGCTATGTAGACGACCGTAAGCGGCTTTTTTGGACGAATTTCTGGGGCGGCTTGGCTCGGGGCGTGGGAATGGCTGTGGGGTTTACCATTTTGGGTGCGGTGTTAATTTTGGTGCTGCAGGATTTGGCGAAGCACAACTTGCCGGTTATCGGAGATTTTTTGGCTCAGATTGTCAGCGTGGTGCAAAAGAGCCAGCAATAGGCTCGCTGTTTAGGCGCGTCAAGGAAAGAGAGAGACGTAACGTCATGACGGTTTTAATGATAGCGACGGCTTTACTGGTGCTGGCGCTGGATGTGGGCACGAAGGTGCTGGCGGTGAACGGTCTTGGAGCCCAAAGCCTTACGGCGATACCCGGACTATTGGAGCTGCGCCTGAGCTACAACGATGGAATAGCGTTGGGAATGATGAGCGGCCAAAGTTTTGCCATACTGCTACTACCCTTAGCGGTGGTGGCGGGCGGCTGGTTTTTGCTACGCCGTTATGTGTCGACCTACTTTACACGAGCCGCAATTGGATTGGTGCTGGGGGGCTTTTTGGGGAATTTTTTGGAGCGGCTCTGGCATGGGTACGTGACTGATATGATTTTTTTCCCCTTTATGCCATGGTTTATTTGCAATATTGCAGATATTACCATATGCATCGGCGTTTGTCTGCTGATGATCAGCCTTTTGTTCAGACCCGGAGATTGGAGAGAAAAGAATGCAAAGGATGACAGCCCCTGCTAAGGGCAGGCTGGACGTGGTGGTGGCGGGGCTGATGGAGATCAGCCGTTCTCAGGCGGCGAAGTGGATTGAGGAAGGCCTTTGCGCTGTTGACGGCGTAGTTCGGGGCAAGCCCAGCTTTGGCGTGGACGCAAACCAGGAGATCGCCGTTGACGTGCCGGAGGCGGTGGAGCCGACGGTTGAGAAGGAAGACATTCCTGTAGACATTCTCTATGAGGATGAGGATTTGGCAGTGGTGAACAAGCCCTGCGGCATGGTGGTGCATCCCGCGCCGGGGAACGAGCACGGCACGTTGGTCAACGCATTGCTTTTTGCTATGGAGGACTTAAGCGGCATCGGCGGGGTCAAGCGTCCCGGTATCGTCCATCGCTTGGATAAGGATACCAGCGGCCTATTGATGATCGCCAAAAACGACGCCGCCCATGCAAGCCTGAGCAAGCAGTTAAAGGAACGCTCCATGGAAAAGCATTATCTCGCCATGGTGGAGGGGGAAATGAAGGAAGCAGCCGGAGTGGTTGAAAAGCCGATCGGTCGTTCTAAAAAGGATCGCAAAAAAATGGCGATTGACCCAGAGGGCCGATATGCTTTGACCCACTGGACCCTTGTGGAAAACTTAAAGGGCGCTGCCTTGCTCAACGTACATATTTTAACGGGGCGTACCCATCAGATTCGGGTGCATATGCAAAGCCTGCATCATCCCGTGGCGGGCGACCCCATTTATGGGCAAAAAAATGGCGTGAAGGCAACGAGGTTGATGCTTCATGCGTATACGCTGTCGTTTACCCATCCCCGAACGGGGGAGCGATTAACCTTTATCGCCGAGCCGCCTGCGGCTTTTTGGGAGAATGTAGAGCGACTGCGTCACTAAATGATCGATTTGACAACAAGAGGGGTCAAGGGCAAAGCCCTTGTCAGGTACAGGGGTGACCCCCCCTGCGTCATGAAAAGATCGATACGGCAATAAGAGGGGTCAAGGGCATAGCCCTTGTCCGGGTGCAGGGGTGAAACCCCTGCGTCACGAAAAGATCGATACGGCAATAAGAAGGGTCAAGGGCATAGCCCTTGTCCGGGTGCAGGGGTGAAACCCCTGCGAACAAACGTTGTACGGGAGAATGGACAATGACAACACTGAGGCAGGATGCGGATTATATTGTTGGAGAGGCGATCAAAGCCGTGCTGCCGGACGCTGCCGTACGGCGGGCGCTGAAGGGCAAGACGTTTCCGGGGAGATTGGTGCTGGTGGCTGCGGGGAAAGCGGCTTGGCAGATGGCGAAAGCGGCTAAGGAAGAGCTCGGTGAGAAGATTGAAATAGGCGTGGTCATAACCAAATACCATCATGTGATGGGGGCGATTGCCGGGCTTCGATGCTTTGAAGCCGGACACCCGATTCCCGACGAGCATTCTTTCCAAGGCACGCAGTCGGCCATTGACTTGGTCAGCGGACTAGCCAAGGAGGATACAGTGCTGTTTTTGCTGTCTGGCGGCGGCTCGGCCCTGTTTGAGAAGCCCCTTGTACCGGGCGCGGAGCTGCAGGACGTTACAGAACAGCTGCTGGCCTGCGGCGCGGAGATTACCGAAATGAACACCCTTCGGAAGCGCCTTTCGGCGGTGAAGGGCGGGCGGTTCGCCCAGCTTTGCGCTCCGGCCCATGTGTTTTCCATTGTGTTAAGCGATATCTTGGGGGATCCCCTGGATATGATCGCCTCCGGCCCAGCCTATCCGGATCGTAGCTCCTGCGAACAGGCGTTGTCGATTGTCAAAAAATATGGCTTGAAGCTTACAGAACATGCGTTGCGGCTGATGGAGGAGGAAACGCCTAAGGAGCTTGCCAATGTAGAGACGCTGGTTACGGGTAGCGTGCGGGAGCTTTGCGCGGCAGCGGCGAACGCTTGCAGAGCGCTGGGGTATGAGCCGCGCCTGCTGACGGATCAGCTTTGTTGCCAGGCAAAGGAAGCTGGCAGCTTTTTGGCGTCTGTTGCTAGGAGCCATTCGGGGGAGCGTGCGGCTTATATTGCCGGGGGCGAGACCGTTGTGCAGCTGACGGGCTGCGGCATGGGTGGGCGTAATCAGGAGCTTGCCTTGGCAGCGGCGCAAGGAATTGCTGGGCTGAACACAGCGATTTTTAGCGTGGACAGCGACGGCACTGACGGCCCAACCGACGCGGCGGGGGGATATGTTGACGGAGGCAGCCTTGCCGCCCTTCAAGGGATGGGATTGAATCCGGATGCGGTGCTTCGGGAGAACGACGCTTATCATGCGTTGGAAAAAATCGGCGGGCTGATCATGACCGGGCCTACGGGTACGAATGTGAACGACGTCGCCGTTGCGCTTTTGCGGGAATGATGCCATCCATGCTTTTCTAACGCCGCCTTTTGATATGGCGGCGTTTATGCTATAATGGGTGGAACAGAATTACGGTAAGGAGGCCCGTCCTATGTCACATACCCGTTCTTTTTTCATTGGAAAGGTACCCATCGGCGGCGGTGCGCCCATCAGCGTGCAGAGTATGACCAATACGGATAGCCGGGACGCGGCGGCGACGCTGGCGCAGGTGAAGGCATTGGCGGCGGTCGGCTGCGATCTTGTGCGGCTGAGCGTTTATGACGACGCTTGCCTAGAGGCGCTGCCCGTGATTGTGGACGGCTCGCCGGTGCCGCTGGTAGCGGATATCCATTATCGCGCCGACCTTGCGGTAGGCGCAATTGAACGGGGTATCGCCAAGGTGCGCATCAATCCGGGCAATATCGGCGGGATGGATAAGGTGCGGAGGGTAGCGGACTGCGCTAAAGCGCACCATGTGCCCATTCGGATTGGGGTCAATAGCGGCAGTATTGAAAAGGATATTTTGGCTAGAGAGGGCGGCGTAACCCCCAGAGGCATGGTGGATAGCGCCCTTGCCCACGCACGGCTGCTGGAAAAGGCTGGCTTTGAGGATATCGTGCTGTCCTTGAAGGCTAGCTCCGTCCCTCTAACGGTTGCCGCATATGAGCTGGCGGATCGCGAAACGGATTACCCCCTCCATGTGGGCGTTACCGAAGCGGGCCTTCCCGGAGCGGGCAATATCAAAAGCGCCGTGGGAATCGGCGCGCTGCTTTTGCGGGGCATTGGCGATACCGTTCGCGTATCCCTGACGGGTAGCCCTATCCCGGAGGCGCAGGCGGCAATTGATATTTTACAGGCCGTAGGCTTGCGCAAGGCTTATGTGAATGTGGTCAGCTGCCCTACCTGCGGACGTACCGGCATTGACGTGGCGGCGATTGCCCAGCGGGTGCAGGAGGAGCTAAAGGACGTTCGCGTACCCATGACCGTAGCTGTAATGGGCTGCGTTGTCAACGGTCCCGGCGAGGCCCGGGAGGCCGACGTGGGGCTTGCAGGCGGCGGCTTAAGCGCGGCGGCGGAGGCTGGAGGTGCAGGCGGCAGCTACGCGGTGGGGGCCTTGTTTGAAAAGGGAAAAGCGCCCATGAAGGTGGAGGGCGATCTGGCGGGGATTCTCATTGCAAGGGCAAGGGAAATCGCCGCGGAAAAACAAAAGCCGAAAGGATGAGCCCATAGCATGGAGCTGTTCACCAAACGGGAAAACCGGGTTCCTCTGGGACTGGGCGTAACCGCCGCCCTGCTGGCGGTAGCGTCGCTGCCCACACTACTGTGCTTTAGCGCGGACGTAACCCATAGCATGCTGATGACAGCGCTTTTCGGGCTGCTGGCGGTAGCGGGCGCGCGCTTTTTTCTCTGCCGGGACAGACGGTTGAAGACCTTTGCTTTTCTTTTTGGATGGGCGTTCGCTTTGTGCCAGTTGATGGGCTGGCGGCTGGATGCGGCGGATACGGTGGGCGGCGCTTTTGGCTGGCTGCTTTTGGCTTCCATTGGCTGCGCTCCTGCCGCGGCGTTTTGCTTCGCTGCCTTCGAACGCTTTTTGCGGCGTTTCGATGGAGAAGAGCAAAAGCAGCGTTACTCGTCCAAGACGGTGTTTTGGGCGGCTTTGGGCTTGATTGCGCTTTGCTGGCTTCCTTATTATCTGGCATATTTTCCCGGCATGTTCAACTACGATTCCGCCGGGGAGGCCTCCCAGTTTCTTTCCGGTAGCTATGACGGGGCGTTTCCCCCTTTTCATACCATGCTGTTGGCTGGGTTCTACTCCTTGGGACAGGCAGCTCATAGCCCAAATGCGGGTATCGCTTTGTATACCGCTGTGCAATGCCTTGCGTTGGCGGCTTCCATGGCCTATAGCGTAGCCTATCTTCACAGCCTCAAACGGGCTGGCGCGATGGTCGTTAAAGCCGCGCTGCTTTTTGCACTGCTGCCCTTCCATCCCCTGCTGGCGATGTCTACCACAAAGGATATTTTTTTCAGCGCGGCGCTTTTGACGCTGATGATACAGCTTCATAAGGGCTGGCAAGAGCCGGAACGCTGGAAAACGGGGCGGCAGTGGGCTGGTGTGACGCTGCTGTGCGGCGGCGTGTGTCTGCTTCGTCCCAATGGAGCGGCGGCTGTGGCGGTACTGATCATTGTAGGCTTTTTTCTGCTGGGCAAGGGGGAGAGCCGTCGGCGCTTCCTTGCCATAACCCTTTGCGGATTGGCGCTCTACGGCGGGGTAAACGTGGGGTTAAACGCCGTGCTGAAGCCGTCCCGGGTCGGCATTCGGGAGCTGCTTAGCGTACCCCTGAGCCAAGTGGCGCGAGTGTATACAAAGGCGGCCGAAAAGGGGGAGACCCTTTCCCAGGAGGATGAAATACTCACCTTTATTCCGGACGCGAACCGCTATCAGCGGCATTTGGCGGATCCCATAAAGCGGCACACCACTGTGGGGGTATCCAATATGCCCGCGTTTCTAAGCCTGTGGGGGCGCTTGGGGAAGGAAAACCCTGCCGCCTATGTGGATGCTTGGGCTTACCTCACCAAGGGCTATTGGCATTTAGACGACGCTACCCATTTGGATATTTATGCCGAGCGGGGCGATCACGGCTATATGGAAACCAAGAACCAAGACGGCTATGGCGTGACGCGAGCCTCCCTGTGGCCCCAAGCCATGGAAACGTTGGATCAATTGTTTGTCGAGAATGAATACTGTCGGATTCCGGTATTCGCCACCTTGATGGAGCCGGCGCTTTGGTGTTGGCTGCTGGCGGCGGTGGGGTGGATTGCTATTTACCGAAAAAACAAAGGGGTTCTGTTTTGCTCGGTCATGCTTGGGGGCGTTGCCCTGACGCTGGCCTTCGGGGCCTGCGGCTATATGCGCTATGCTTATCCTATGGCGCTGTGTACGCCCTTTGTTTTAGGGCTCTGTCTGGCTCCTAAGGAAGGAGCTGTCAACGGTTGAGCCGTCTGCCCTGGCGGCATTTCTGCGGAAAGGAGAGGATAAAGCATGAACAAAACGGAGCTGCTGACAATGCTGGAGCAAACGGTACCTCCGCTCAAGGGAAAGCTGCACATCGAACGGGTACTTTACAAAAAGGCTACCAATAAAGCCTATATGAGCTTTTTGAGCGACGAGCTGGTCACTCAGACGGATTTTTTGCTTTTGGAACGGAAGCTCAAGGAGATTTTTCCTCAATTGACTGTGGCTTTGCGGATTGCCAGCCCCGGCTTGGGCGAGGATTTTCTTCAAAATGTGGATCAGTATAAATTTATTTTAACCGATTTTTTGCACCGTCAAAGCCCTGCGCTGGCAGCGTGGGTGGATGATACGGGCTGGAGCCTTGAGGACGGAAGGATGTTGCTGACCTGCCCCGATAGCATTGCCATGAGCTATTTTTCCTCCCATCATTTGGATGAGAAGGTGCGGCAGGCCATTTACGATATTTTTCGGGTAAAGGTACCCGTGGCGCTGACCGTATGCGGCGAACGGGAGGAATGGACGCGTAAAATGCGGGAGGCTCGGGGCTTTACCTTTCCGACAAGGCAGGAGCAGCCTGACGACGAGCCGCCGCCGTGGGACGACGCGGCGCTTGAGGCGCAGGCAGCTGCCTTAAGCGGCGTTTCCGACGTGCCGGCGGCTGGGGTAAAGGAGCGCCCGGCTCCTAAGCCGAAGACCGGTGGAGCGGCTGTAAGACCCGCCGCCAAGGTTGAGGAAAAAGGTTCGGTTTTGAAGGGACGGGCCATTGCCGATCATCCTGTGGAGATTGCGGAGCTGGCCGAGGACAGCGGCGTGGTGGTCATCGAGGGAACGATTACTGGGGTCAACGAGCCTAAAGAGCTAAAGGGCGGCGAGACGGTACTGTCCACCTTCGCGGTTTACGACAACACCGGCACTATTTATTGCAAGGGCTTTTATCAATACCGCATGAAGCGTCGAGCCATGGGGGAGGAGCCGATCCCTCCTACCGACGAGGAACGTCAGCGGGTAAACGATCAGATTTCTAAAATTAAAAACGGCATGCGGGTACGCCTTCGGGGCGAATGCCGCATGGATCCCTTTTTGGGCGAGCTATCCATCGGCGTGCGCGATATGCAGGAAATGCAGAAGATTGAGCGCATGGACAAATGTGAGGAAAAGCGAATCGAGCTGCACATGCATACCCAGATGTCCACCATGGACGCTACCGCCGAGGCTGGTTCCTTGATCGCTCAGGCGGCGAAATGGGGGCATCCCGCCGTGGCGATTACCGATCACGGCTCGGCGCAGGCTTTCCCTGCCGCTTTTGGAGCGGCTAAAAAGAATAATATTAAGCTGATCCCCGGCGTAGAGGGTTATTTGGTGGACATGGTGCCTATTGTAAAGGATGCGGATGAGCGGGGTATTTTTGAGCCTATTGTGGTGTTGGATTTTGAAACCACTGGCCTTTCCCCTGCGGTAGACCGTATTATCGAGGTAGGCGCAGTGAAACTGGAAAACGGGCAGATCACCGGAGAACTAAGCATTCTCTGCGATCCCGGCATTCCCCTCAAGCCTAAGATCACAGAAATTACCGGCATTACCGACCTGATGCTCAGGGGCAAGGAAAGCCCGGCGGAGGCAGTGGAAAAGCTGCTTGCGTTTATTGGCGACGCGGCGGTGGCGGCGCATAACGCCTCCTTTGATATCGGCATGCTAGATGCGGAATGCAACCGCATGGGTATAAGCTTTCACGCCCCGGTGCTGGATACCCTCACCTTTGCCAGACGCATTTATCCAACGCTGAAAAGCTACCGTCTGGGAGCCGTTTGCCGCTTCTTGGGGGTGTCGCTGAAAAACGCCCATCGGGCGGTGCACGATGCAGCCGCTACGGCTCAATGCCTGCAAAAAATGCTGGTAGCCTCCAAGGACAAGGGCGCTGAAAGGCTGAACGATATCGACCGAGCCATCGAAGGGCGCAGCATGGGGGAAAGCCATCACATCATTTTGCTTTGCAAAAGCCAAAAGGGCATGCAAAACCTAAACCACCTGATCTCCGACAGCAACGTGGACTATTTTTATCGCCATCCCAATATGCCTCGCTTTGATATCGAAAAATATCGGGAGGGCTTGATCATCGGCAGCGCCTGCGAAGCGGGCGAGCTGTTCCGCGCCATCGTGAACAAGAAGCCGGAGGCAGAAATTGAGCGTATCGCCGGATTTTATGACTATCTGGAAATCCAGCCCATCGGTAACAATCAGTTTATGATTCGGGAGGGCGTGGCTAAGGACGAGGAAGCCCTTCGGGATTATAACCGCTACATCGTAGCCCTTGGTGAAAAGCTGGGCAAGCCGGTAGTGGCTACCGGGGACGTGCATTTCCAAAACCCGGAGGACGCGATATACCGTACGATTTTGCAGGCGGGATTGGGCTTTGACGATTGCGACAACCAACCGCCCCTCTATTTCAAAACCACCGACGAAATGCTGGAGGAGTTCAGCTATCTGGGCAAGCAAAAGGCTCATGAGGTGGTCATCGACAATCCCCGTAAAATTGCGGACATGGTGGAGGAGCTTCGCCTATTCCCCAAGCATCCCAAGGGAGAGGATACCTTCCAGCCCTTCTGGGAGGATGCGGCGGACGATATCCAAAACCGGGCTTGGGGCCGCGCTAAGGAGCTATACGGCGATCCGCTGCCGGAAATTGTGCAGAAGCGGCTGGAAAAGGAGCTGGGCAGCATTATCGGCTACGGCTTTGCAACGCTTTATTCCATCGCCCAGAAGCTGGTGAGTAAATCCTTAAGCGACGGCTACTTGGTAGGCAGCCGGGGCAGCGTTGGTTCCAGCTTTGTGGCTACCATGTGCGGCATCACCGAGGTGAACCCGCTGCCCGCTCATTACCGCTGCGATCATTGCCATAAGATGTTCCTGACCCCGCTGGAAATGGGGGCGGTAGGTGTTGACCTACCGGATAAGAACTGCGAGCTATGCGGCCAGCCCCTTAAAAAAGACGGCTATACCATTCCCTTTGAGGTGTTCTTGGGCTTTAAGGGCGACAAGGTACCTGATATCGACTTGAATTTCTCCGGCGAATATCAGCCCCGGGCCCATGCCTATATCGAGGAGCTTTTTGGCAAGGGCTTCGTCTACCGCGCTGGTACCATCAGCGGTCTAGCGGAGAAAACGGCCTACGGCTTTGCGGCTAAGTATTTAGAGGAGCGTGGCGTCAAGGCGGGGCGCGCCCACAAGGAGCGTTTGGCTGCGGGCTGCGTCGGCGTGAAGCGCACCACGGGCCAGCATCCCGGCGGCATTGTGGTTCTGCCCAAGGAATATGATATCTGCCAATTCACCGCCATACAGCATCCTGCGGACGATATCGAAGGCTCCACCTTGACCACTCACTTCGACTTTAACAGCATGCACGATATTCTGGTGAAGCTGGACTGCTTGGGTCACGACGATCCTACCATGATGCACCGTTTGGAGGAATTGACCCACGTCAATTTCTTGGAGATTCCCTTAGACGATCCCAAGGTGATGAGCCTCTTCTCCTGCCCGGACGCGCTGGGCGTTACCGAGGAACAGATTATGTGCAAAACGGGTACCTTAGGCATTCCCGAATTCGGTACCGCCTTTGTTCAGGGCATGCTGATGGACACCAAGCCCCATACCATGGAGGAACTGGTGCGCATCTCCGGGCTTTCCCACGGCACGGACGTATGGCTGGGTAACGCCAAGGATTTG
This sequence comes from Eubacteriales bacterium, assembly GCA_028693055.1. Lineage (GTDB taxonomy): Bacteria > Bacillota > Clostridia > Christensenellales > Aristaeellaceae > Limiplasma. The sequence goes on from JAQUWD010000014.1 coordinate 57,048, forward strand.
ATCGATTCCGGCACGGCTACCTTACCCCAGTGCTTCTGTACCCGCGACGATATCATGAACTTCCTGATCAATCAGGGCTTGGAAAACAAGATGAGCTTCGATATCATGGAAAGCGTCCGCAAGGGCCGCGGCTTAAAGCCCGAGATGGAAGCCGCCATGAACGAGCACAACGTGCCCGCGTGGGCCATCGACAGCTGCAAGAAGATCAAGTACATGTTTCCCCGGGGCCATGCCGTGGCCTATGTTACCATGGGCTTACGGGTAGCGTGGTATAAGGTATATCGTCCTCAGGCCTACTATGCGGCTTATTTTACCATTCGGGGCGACGGCTTTGACGCGGCCCGGATGCTTTTGAGCAATCAGACCCTAAAGGACCGGCTTAAGGAATTTGCCGAGCGGGACGAGAAAATGAACATTAAGGAAAAGCAGGAGGAAAACGCTCTGCATATGGTGCTGGAAATGCAGGAGCGCGGCATTCGCATGCTGCCCGTGGATTTATACAAAAGCGACCCTACCCGCTTCTTGCCCGAGGGGAGCGATCTACGCTGCCCCTTTACTGCCATTAACGGCTTGGGCGAGGCAGCCATACAGGGTCTGCTGGATACCCGTGACCCGGACAAGCCCTATATCAGCGTGGAGGATTTGCAAGCCCGCGCCCATGTGGGCGGCAGCGTAATTGAAATGCTGCGCGCACAGGGCGCGCTGGAGGGGTTACCCGCTACCAGTCAGGTGGATTTTTTCTCCATGATCGGTTAAGCATCGCTGGCTGTCAATTACTTCCTTGGAACAAATCAGCGCCGAGCCTCGTTTATTATACTGTACCCCGAAACAATAAAGGAGGAACTCGAAATGACGCTACAAAAAATACTCGCCCTTGCGGTGGCGTTGGTCATGACCCTTGCCCTTCCCCTGCTCGCTTTTGCGGAGGATGCGGCGCTGGATACCGAACTGGAAGGCTATGTAACCGAGCTGGTGGAGGGCGGCTTTTTGATGGAGGACATTGAGCTGGGACAGGTGATGCTCAATGTGGACGATCAAACCGTTTTGGACGGCGTGGTTGTGGAGGAAGGCATTCAGGTAGGCCAATATGTGATTGTCGCCTACGATGGTCGCCTCACCCGCAGTCTGCCCCCGCAGGCGCACGCAGACAAGGTGGGCTGCTACGTTCTACGCGGCACGGTAGGCGATTTTCTGGACGACGGCATGCTTCTACTGGACGATGAAATTTTCGGCGACGTTATCGTACATATCGGCGGCTCTTTCAAGCCGATCTATTCTGGTGTGCCCGTCACCGTTTACTATGACGGCGTCATGGCGATGAGTCTGCCGGGACAGGTGACAGCCCGGGAGATTGAAGTGCCTGAGCTAAGCGGTACCATTAGCAATCTCAGCGATGAAGGCTTTACGCTGACCGATGAGGACGGCGTGGCCTATGAGGTGCTCATGACCGACGAAACGCTAGTTGGCCGTCTGGGTCTTGCAGACGGCAGTCTTGCGGACGGCGATCCTGCGGATGGCGGTCTTGCAGACGGCAGTCTTGCGGACGGCGATCCTGCGGATGGCGGTCTTGCAGACGGCAGTCTTGCGGACGGCAGTCTTGCAGACGGCAGTTCTGAGGACGGCGGATCTGCGGAAGATCAGCCTTCTGACGGCGCTGAGGCTGGCAAAGGCAGCGAGGAAATGTCTGCGGAGCCTTCCCAAGAGCCTGAGGGAACTGACGAATCTGACGTTGAAACTGACGAAGAAGGCGAAGAGGACAGCGAGATGATCGTTGAGGAATACCTCCTGCAGGAGGGCGACTCAGTAACCGTGTATTACGACGGGACTATGACCAAGAGCGTTCCCGCTCAGATTACGGCGCTGGAAGTGCTAGCGCAGCAATAAACGGCGCTGTCACAGCCTAAAGTCCATAAAAACAAGCGCGAAGGAAGCTCTGCATGCCTTCGCGCTTATTTTTTATAGTGCGCCCGGCATGGGCGATAACTAGGGGGTGAAAGACCCCTGAGGACTTGGCACTAGGAGCCTCTAGCTAAGGGCAAGGGTGTCCACCGCGGGGTGGAATCTGAAGGAAGCCAGAGGCAAAGTCCTGAGCGGACGAGCAGAAACCTCATACAAAGGCTGAACAGGGCTTACAAGCGTGGCAATAAGGGAGCGGCGGGCGTAGAGGGTATGACCTCCAGCAAGCCCTGCCTTGGCTCAAGGAACACAGAAGAAAATTGTTACAAAGCTTAGGGGAAGGGAAATACAATCCTAAGCCCGTAAGACGCAAGGAAACCCCGAAGCCGGATGGCGGTGTAAGAAAGCTTGGAATCCCTACGGTAATCGACCGGATGATTCAACGAGCGATTGCGCTGGTCATTAGTCCCTGCTTTGAAACGCAGTTCAGCGAAACAAGCTATACTTACCGCCCATATCGTAGAGCACAATGGGCAATACCGAACGGTACATACAGTGGTGTGAGGGCTCGGCTAGGGCACTGGCTAGGGCGCGCAAATGCGGCGACCGTACAGCGCAAATGCGGCGGCCGTGAATTGCCGATTGACTTTACGCTCTTTCGATGCTATAATGCGTTCAGCTTGCTGGTGTGTTGGAATTGGCATACAAAGCAGACTTAAAATTTGCCGCTCATTGAGCATGCGGGTTCAAGTCCCGCCACCAGCACCATGCCGAGTGACCTTATAGGATTTAAAAATTCTATAAGGTCACTCTATTTTTATGCTTTTTTCAAGCTTCAAAGGGCTCGAATCAAAATCACCCCAAGTGTTCGTTGTTTTCACTGGGATTCGTATGAAAGGCGTCCAAAACGTTCAACAGCTGAGCGCTTCGCTTATCGACAATCCACGGTACGTACGGTGGCATGAAAGGGTCAGATAGGACAGTAAGCCCTAGCTGATTTTTTTGAAGCGAACCACCGTGGACTGTCAATCGGTTGCAGCATAAACAGGCTTGTGACGCTGGAAAAACTGTGCTATGCTACGACGGTAATAAGCCCGGAGGTACAGACAATGAGACGAACCTATACAACAACCATGCCGGATCGTGTCGGTGCGTTTTTGGGAGCTAGCCGTTATATTGCCGAGGAAGGCGCGAATATCACACGGGTGAGCTACAACAAAGCCATCGATATGCATTTGTTGTTTTTGGAGGTGGATGGAACCATTCAGCAGCTGATACGTATTGAGGAGCGGCTCAAGGAGCATGGCTATCTGCCGGAAAGCTTGCAGCAGGGCAAGGTTATGATGATGGAATTCAAGCTGCGTGACGTACCGGGCACAGTATTGCCAGTGCTTGAGCTGATCGACAGCTTTCACTTTAATATTTCGTACATCAGCTCCCAGGAAAATGGGGGAGCATATCAGTATTTCAAAATGGGCCTTTTCGTGGAGGATAGCGACAGCGTCAGCCGCTTTATGCGGGAGGTTTCTTTGCTCTGTCAGGTGAAGATTATCCATTATGATCGCAGTGAGAAAAACCTCGACAATACCGTCTTTTACCTTAATTTTGCGAATACGATCGCCAAAAAGGCAAGCTTATCCGAGGAGGATAGCCGTCAGCTAATGGTTTGCGCTAACCAGATTATGCAGCTGCTTGACGAGCGGGATCGGCCGCCTTACAAAACCTTTGACTATATTTCCCGCTTCGCGGAGCAGATTTACGCCCACAAGGGCGAACAGTTTGAGCCTCGCATCAGCAGCTTTACCGGTCGCAAGGGTGCAAAGGTGACAGTGATTGAGCCGCCGACGGGCTGTAACCTGACAGCTGTGGAAAAAGACGGGCAGTTTTTGTTTGTAGACAGCGGCTTTGCTTGTTACCGGGAGGAACTGCTTCAAACCCTTCGCAAATTGATTCCCGGCTATGATCGGATGGAAAAAACGGCCATTATCAGCCATGGGGATGTGGATCATTGCGGCTTGCTGGACTTTTATGACCGCGTCTACATGAGTGAAAAATGCTTGCAGAACTTCCGCTGGGAGGCTCAGGGCGCACCGAATTATCGGGAACGGAATCCACTTCATCAGCCCTATGTAAGGATCAGCAAGCTGTTGTCCGACTATCATGGGCCGGAGCTTTACCGCCTGCGCAGTGTGGGAGGCTCGCTGGAGGAACCGACTAAACCCTTAGTCAGGATTGGAGACTTTTCCTTTGCCAGCCTTCGCTTTGAAGCTTATGAAGGCTTTGGCGGGCATGTGGCGGGGGAGATCGTCTGGATTGAGCGCAACGAGGGTTTGGTATTCACCGGCGACGTGTTGGTTAATTTGAAGGGCTTTATCCGTCCTCAGGCAGAGTTCAACCGCCTTGCGCCCTTTTTAATGACCTCCGTGGATACGGACGCCGCCCGGGCGGCGGAGGAACGGCTTGTGCTGGATGGCTTGCTGGAAAAAGACGGCGCTTGGCTCATTTTTGGAGGTCACGGCGCACCGATTGAGCGCCCTATAGGATAACGGCTTCACATATGCGCCCCCTTTATCGCATATGCTTTGGCAAAACGATAGGGGGGTATGATGATGAGCGAAGCCCAAACCAACGGACGTATCCAAATACCAGACGCTAACCCGGAATCGCCGGTCACCAATATGCAGCAGCTGTTGGCTGCGAATATTGGCAAGGAAATCGTCGGCGAATTTCTCATTGGCGCAGATAGCATAGAAGAAAAGTCCGGGATTCTATATGCGGTACGCCCGGACTACTTTGTACTTTTTGACGACCGTAATTTGGTCTATGTGGTGTGCGATATATACGCCCTTAGATTTGCGACCTTCTACTTGCCCGGAACCCGCCCCGGCGCTAAAAATGGAGCTACCGAAACAACCAGCCTACGGGAACCCGCCCCAGCGGACGGCGGAAACGGACGTGCTGTAACGGCGGCGGCTATGGCCCCGCTCAGAACAACGCCAAACGGCCAGGCGGCATTTCAGTATGCCAAGCGTAAGGCCAATCGGCTCGAATAGCTTTATTGGTTTTCACCGATCATCCGGCGAAATTCCTTTTCGTCCACCACGGGAACCCCAAGGCTCATGGCTTTGGTAAGCTTACTGCCCGCCTTTTCGCCTGCAAGGACGAAGGCGGTTTTTTTGCTGACGCTACCGGAGGCTTTGCCCCCATGGGCGGCGACAAGCGCTTCCGCCTCGTCGCGGCTTAAGGTGGGCAGCGTGCCGGTTACCACGACGGTTTTGCCCTCAAGGGCGTTGGAAACAACGCTGCTTTCATGAACGGGAGAAACCCCCGCATCCAGTAGACGCTTGATCATGTCCATATTTTCGTGAAAGCTGAAAAACTCCACAATACTGGCGGCAACCACGCCGCCCACATCCGGGATGGCGGTTAAAACCTCTAGGTCGGCGGCCTTTAACGCGTCTAAAGAGCCGAAACGGTCCGCCAAGTCCTTGGCGGTTTTACGGCCCACATTGGGGATGCCCAAGGCGAAGAGAAACGCATCCAGTCCGCAGTGGCGGCTTTTATCAAGGGCGGCGATCAGGTTTTCCGCACGCTTGATTTGAAAGCCGTCCAAGCCAATCAAATCGTTGGCTGTCAGGGTGTACAAATCCGCGCAGTCCCGCAGCCCAAGCTGGTCATAAAGAAGCTCCGCTGTTTTATCCGAAAAGGTGTCGATATCCATGGCGTTGCGTCCCGCAAAGTGGGCAAGCCGCGCTACCGCTTGGGGCTTGCAGGTTTTGCGGTTCATGCAGAACAGATGGGCTCCCCGGTTTTCCAGCGGCTCGCCGCAGGCGGGACAATGAGTGGGCGGTTCAATGGGCTGATCGTTTTCACCAGCCTCACCCACCCGGCCCATGATTTCGGGAATGACGTCGTTGCTGCGACGAATCCAAACCTCACAGCCAATGGAGACGTTCTTGCGCCGAATGTCGCCCAGATTGTTAAGCGTCGCCTTTTGCACGGTAACGCCGCCAATATCGGTGGGGGTCAGGTGCGCTAGTGGGGTCAGCTTGCCCGTGCGGCCCAGCTCCCAAGTGACGTCCAGCAAGGTGGCAGTGTTTTCCTCGGCGGCAAATTTATAGGCCACGGCCCAGCGGGGAAACTTTTCCGTAAAGCCCATGGCTTGCCGGGTTTCCAAATCCCGTACCTTAACCACCGCACCGTCGATGAGAAAGTCAAGGCTTTCGCGTTGGGCCTCAATTTCATCAATGAAGGCGCTGACGCTTTCATAATCGTCAGCATGGGCCTCGAACCCAGCAACGGGAAAGCTGTTTTGCTTGATAAAGTCCATCATGCCGTCCATGTCCTGATAGGGCGGGGCTTCGATGGTGCCGATTTGATAAAAAAACGCATCCAGTTTGCGCTTTGCAGTCACGGAAGGGTCAAGGTTGCGCAGCGCGCCTGCGGCGGCGTTGCGGGCGTTTTTGAGAGGCTCGTCGGCGGTTTGATTATAACGCTCCAAGGCGCTCAGACGCATGATACATTCGCCCTGTATTTCCAAAAGCCCCTGATAAGGAATGCTCAAGGGAACGGTGCGTATGGTGCGAGCTTGGGGCAAAATGCCCTCGCCTACCTCGCCGTTGCCGCGGGTGGCTGCCTGCTCAAGCTTGCCTTCCCGATAGGTTAGGTTAATGGTCAGGCCGTCCAGCTTGTATTCCACGGAGTAGCGCAGGGGCGGTAGGGGCGGTACTCTGCCGTCGCTTAACTGGGCGTGGAGCCTTTCGCAGCGCTGCATCCATGCTTGCAGCTCTTCCTTGCTCTGCACCTTGTCCATGCTCCATAGCCTGTTTAAATGGCGATGCTGCTCAAAGCCCTTCAAGGGCTCCGCGCCTACCCGGGTAGTAGGGGAGTCGGGCAAAACGATGCCCGACTCCTTTTCCAGCTTTAGCAGCTGATTATATTTTTGATCCCAATCCGCGTCGCTCATGGGGCTGGTGCCGTTGGTATAATAGAGCGCCGAGGCTTTGTTCAGCTCGTCCGTAAGCGAACGCATGAGGCTCGTATCCATGTTAATCAATCACCTTTACAATGGGGGCGATGGAAAGAGAAAATTCCTTGTTGCCATAAGCTACAAAGCTGATCACAATTCGTGCGTCGCTGCCGCTGCCGTGAATCTCTACCACATTGCCCTCCCCAAATTTACGATGCATCACCCGGTCGCCTACCTCGAACAAGGAGGCTACGGCGCTGGCGGGCACAGTGGAAGCCGCTGAGGGAGTAAAGCCCTTTTGAACGCCCGGAATGCCCAATGCGCTTTGCCCAACGCCTACGCCAGCTTGATGCCGAGGCGCACGCTTGGGAGAGGGATGCTGGTAGGCGTTCATCGCGCCGGGGAAGCTGCTTTCCCGTTTGCTGATCCAACGGTCATCCAGAAGACGATCGGGGATTTCCTTGAGGAAGCGGCTGGGAGCGTTATAGTTTACCTGATTATACAGCATCCGCTGGGAGGCGTAGCTGAGGTAAAGCCGCTCCCGGGCGCGGGTAATGGCAACGTAGCATAACCGACGCTCCTCTTCAAGGCGCTTGTCGTCGTGAAGGCTGCGTCCGCTGGGGAAGATGCCCTCCTCTAAGCCTGCGATAAACACAGTGGGGAATTCCAACCCCTTCGCGCTGTGGATCGTCATAAGCGTAACGCATTTCGCCTGAAAGTCAGCATTGTCGATATCGGAAACCAAGGCGATATTCTCTAGGAAATCCTCCAGCGTGGGCTCGTCTGCGGCTTTCTCGTACTCACTGACCGCGCCTAGGAACTCCTGAATGTTTTCCATACGGTTTTTGCCCTCGTCGGACAAATCCCGCTCGTATTGCGCCTTTAGCCCGGTGTGCTCCAAAATATACTGTACGTACTCGGAGATGCTCATATCCTCCCGGTTCAAAACCAGCTCGTTCATCAGCTCGCCAAATTCATGGACGCATTTGCGGGGACGGGCGGACAGGGTTTCGGGAATATCCATGAGCGCGCTGTAAAGGGGCATTTCCTGTTCAGCTGCATAGCGCATCAGCTCCGCGATGGTGCTGTCGCCGATGGAACGCTTGGGCTGATTGATGATTCGCTTTAGGCTGACGTCGTCGGAGGGGTTGACCACCGAGCGCAGGTAAGCCACGATGTCCTTGACCTCCTTGCGGTCATAGAAGCGCAGCCCGCCATAGATGCGGTAGGGAATCCCGGCGCGTACCAGCATGTCCTCCAAGACACGGCTTTGGGCATTGGAACGGTACAGCACCGCCGCCTCGCCATAGTCGTGATTCGAACGCTTTAGCTGCTCTAAACGGTCGCAGACCCACGCCGCTTCCTCCCGCTCGTCGCCCGCGCTGAAAAGCCTAATCAGCTCTCCGCTTTCGTCCTCTGTCCAAAGCGCTTTTTCCATGCGCCCCGTGTTATGGGCAATTACCTGATTGGCGGCGTCCAGAATGTTGGAGGTGCTGCGATAGTTCTGTTCCAGCTTAATAACTTGCGCGTCGGGATAGTCCTTCTCAAAGTTAAGAATATTGCGGACGTCCGCGCCCCGCCAGCCGTAGATGCTTTGATCGTCGTCACCCACCACGCATAGGTTGCGGCTCTGCTGGGTGATAAGCTTGATCAACGTATACTGAGCATAGTTGGTGTCTTGATATTCATCCACGTGAACATACTGAAAACGCTCCCGATAGCTTTCCAAAACGGGAGGATGATCGACAAACAGCTCTAGCGTGCGCACTAACAAATCGTCAAAATCAAGGGCGTTGGCGCTTTTTAAACGGCGCTCGTAGCCGTCGTACACGTCCCGCAGCTGCTTGGAGTGAAAATCCTTCTCCGACTGGGCGTACCATTCGTCGGGGCCTAGAAGCCGATCCTTCGCGTCGCTGATTTTGGATTTGATTTCCCGAAGGGGCAAAACCTTATCGTCGATATTGAGGCGCTTTAGTAGATCCTTAATAACGCCCGATTGGTCGTCGTCGTCATAGATCGTAAAGGAACGGGTGTAGCCGAGCTTTTCAATATCCCGGCGCAAAATACGGGCGCACATGGAATGAAAGGTGCTGACCCACACGTCGTCCCCTTTGCCCTCTACCAGCGCGGAAACCCGTTCCCGCATTTCCTTTGCTGCTTTGTTGGTAAAGGTGATAGCCAAAATATGCCATGGCGCAACGCCATGATCAATCAAGTTGGCAATTCGGTAGGTAAGCGCACGGGTTTTTCCGCTGCCCGCGCCTGCCAGAATCAGTACAGGCCCTTCCAGCGTTTCAGCGGCCTTGCGTTGTTCCTTGTTTAGTCCGTCCAAATTCATACGCTGCTATCCTCTACTCACTTCTGTTGTATGTCTTCCGTTGCGGCTAATCGGTCTAAAACCATTTGGTAGCCGTCCGCGCCATATTGCAGCGAACGGTTTACGCGGCTAATGGTGGCTGTGGACGCGCCGGTTTGATGGGCAATGTCCTGATAGGTCACCTTTTGGCGCAGCATAACCGCCACTTCCAAGCGCTGGGTGATGCTTTTTAACTCCTGCACGGTAAGCACATCCTCGCAAAAGCGATAAGCTTCGTCCGTGGTGCTCAGGGCGAGCAATGCCTTCATTAACAGGTCAGTCTGCTCATTTTGGTATCTTGGCGTAAACACAGCTGTGTTCCTCCGCTTTACAGTGCAAATAGTGCCTGATACCATTATAGCACATTTCGGGAAAGAAGGAAAGCGCGCTGCGGCAATTGGCTAGCGGGCGTGCCCGTTGTGGCAACCGACTGCTACTCCTTGGGCTTCTTTCCAAAAAGGCCGCCGCTCATTTCGCTGAAGCTGCGCTTCCACTTATTTCCACCGCCTTTGCCGCCGGTGGAAAGGAAGGCGAAAACACCTAGGCCTACCACCAACGCCACAATGATCCAAATGATCGCACCGGAACCGCCGCTGCTTTCCGCAGCGGGCTTCTCGGCATTGGTGCTGCCGCCGCTTACGTCGCTGGCTCCGGCAGAGCCGGTTACGCCGCCGAAAAGCGCTTTATAGACCACCTCGGACATGGGCGAGGTGGCGTTTAAAACCCGCTCCTTGGAGATGGTGTGCGTGCCGAATTCCAGTAGAACGCTTCTGGGGGCCAAATCTTGATTGTAGGTGCCCTTGCCCATATAGATATCCTTGATCAGGTTAGGATAGATTTTATCGCCTACGGCTTTAATCTGCTTGGCAAAGCTTAGGTTAGCGTCCTTGTTTTGGTTGCTTTTGCCTACCAGTAGACGAACCTTGCTCATTTTTTCGCCGCCGATGGTGACGGTGTATTCCTCCGGGTCTGGGATGCCGTCCCGATGAATGTCGAAAATGGCGTTCGGCTGCGCCTTTAATAGCTGCACCGCAGTCTGACGGCTGCGGCGGTATGCGCCCGCGTCGTGAGGGTGATGGGTTTCCTTGCTGAACTCAACGGTAACGCCTAAAGCTTCCAGCTTGCTTGCAAAGCTACCGGCTATGTCGTAAATACCGCCTGTACCCTCGGAGCTTTGGGTGCCGTCGCCCTCCCGATAGCTCTCGTCGCTGTGGGTGCAGTACAGAGCGATTTTTTTGGAGCCTACCGCGCTGACGGGCAAGGTGTCCGACATTTCCAGCCAAGTAACGTCCGGCATTTCCGCACTTCCCAAAAGCTCCGTTTTTGCCGTTAGTTTTTGTGAATCCACCTCGGTGACCCGATAATGACGATTGTCGCCGCTGATGTATTCATCCCCGGCCTCGCATTCGCCCATAAAGCTGGTAAGCCGGCTGCCGTCGGGGCTTAGCAGCGTATACACCTCTTGATCCTCTGCGTTGGCGGCAGGCATAAAGACCAATCCCATGAGCAAAAGCAAAAGAAGCAGTTTGTTCTTCATGGTTTATTTCTCCTTGTCTCTCACGGGATTTTGGATGGGGGAATGGGCGGGTCTTTCGTTACCCCGGGCAATTCGCTCCACGATTTCACCGATCAGCTCCGCCAGCACCACGCCGATTAAACCGCTGACCATCGCCGCGTCAAAAACGCCCGCGCCTCCCAGCACCAGCGGCTGCGAAACGCCGTTGGCGGCGTTGACGATAAAAACGATCACATCCGCGATCATTACACCCAATACGCCGCAGATGAACGCGCCCCGGCGGGAGCGTCCCAGCGCATAGGCGATCAAGCCGCCGATGATCCCGTTAATGTACATGGGATCGATGATGATGGCCTCCGGCTCGTCCGGCAGTAGGTAGGCAGAGACTGCAAACACAACTCCGCCGGTGACTAACGCGCCCAGCACGGCGCGTATCCGCTCCTTCCAGGTACCGGCGCGGATCAGCAGGTAGACGCAGACCCCTACGGGAATGACCGCGCCGCCAATGCTGATTTGCACGCTGCCAAGGGTTATGTTGGGGATTAATGTGCCGAAGAACATCAGCGCAATCAAGATGAGCGCCGCTCGGTCGCTGAGGTACATTTTGTCCAGCACCCGCTGGGCAACGCCGAAGAAGACCAATACCGCGACCACGGTAAGCAAAACCATCCCTACGGACATACAAACGCATCCTTTCATGGAGAAAGATGGGTTTACTTTGCCCGAGGGATGGAAAAATCATGCATGGACGCTGGTTTTATTCAATCAAGGTATGCCAATGTTCGGCGTGGTGGGCTACAAAGCACATTTCGATTTGCTCCACGGTGTTCTTATCTTCCGCCAAAGGGGGCAGATCGCGTAGATCAAAATAACGGCTTTCAAGGGTTTCGCTGTTTTCTTGAAAGGCGCCGCCCAAGGCTGTGCATAGAAGAAATACCTTGCAGATACGGTAGGCGTATCTGGGTTGATTGTGCTTCTCCCGATCCTGTACGGCGATGACCAGATCAGCGCGCGCACGCAGCCCCGCCTCTTCCCAAACCTCCTTGACCGCGCTTTCCATAACGGATAGGTTCACGTCCACCCAGCCGCCCGGAAGAGCCCATTTTCCGTTGCGCTCCTTCACAAGCAGGATTTGGTGATGTAAAAAGATAGCGGCGCGGGTATCCAGCTTTGGCGTTTGATAGCCTACCTCGCAGCAGAAAAGCTCCCGTACCTTTTCCGCGGGAAGCTCCGACTTTTCTGCTAGCATATCGGCGGCGATTTCTCGGATGCGCTGGTAGCGTTCCCGATCATACACATCCTTGCCATAATATAGCCCGGCTTGGGCAAGACTTTGCAGCTCTACAGCCCAGTCCAACCAAGGATCGCGCTTCTCCATTGGTTTCACCTCTAAACCTCTTAAGAGGGCGTCGGGGGAGCCTGTAGGCTACCCTGACTGCATTCGTATCGATTATCCTTTTACGCCGCCGGAGGTCAGGCCGGAAACCAGATGCTTTTCGATAAAGAGGAACATGATGATCACCGGAATGGTTGCCAGCAAGGAGGAAGCAAACAGATACTGCCACTCGATCATGTTAAAGGAGCTAAACTGAGTAATGCCGACCGTAATCGGATTCTTGGCCGGGGTGGAGATGAGCACGGTGGAAATGGTGTACTCGTTCCACGCATTGATAAAGACGAAGATCAGTGTGGTTACAATGCCGGGGGCGGACATAGGCAGGAGCACATGAATCAATGCCCCTACGGTGTTACAGCCGTCAATGCAAGCGGCTTGCTCCATTTCCGAGGAAATGGAAACGAAGGTACCCCGCAGAAGCCAGATGGCAAAGGCTTGGTTGAAGGCGGCGTTCACCATCATCAGTCCGAAGAGCGAATCGTTCAAATGTAAGGTGTTCATCAAACGAGAAATACCGACCAAGAGCACCACTGGCGCGAACATCTGGCTCATGATGACAAAGCCCAAGAAGCCTTTCTTGCCCGCAAAGCGCATGCGCGCCATGGCGTAAGCCGCCGGAATACCGCATACGAGGGCGATCAAGGTTGCGCCGCCTGCCAGCAGAAGGGAATTCATCAGATAACCCAGCACGCCTCGCTTGGTAATATCCGCAAGGTTGGACCAAATCCATTTGGTGGGGAACATATGGGTGAAATACATATCCGTGGCTTCAGAGTTTTCCCGGAAAGCGGTAATCACCATGACGTAGTAAGGATAGAGCGTGATAACGCATAACGCGATCACAAACAGATATAGCGCCCCGCTGGCAAGGGTGGATTTCAGTTCTCCCTTGCAGAGCGTCACCATGGAAGCGAGAATCAGGAACAAAACGGGAATCATTGCCCACAGCGCAAAAGTGGAGGAGTAGGTCAGACCAGAAAGCATATCGCCGACGCCTTCACCTGCTGTGCCGCCGTAGAGAAACAAATCGGCAGAGCGCAACAGCTCTGTAAGCCCGGCAGCTTCGGGGGTTGATAAGCGGAAGATGATCTCCCTTTCGAACACACGAATCGTATTCATGGCAGTAATGGGGATGAGGGCAAGGCTTAGGAGAACCATCCAGCAGCTGATACCGCGCAGGCTTTTTCGCCATTTGGGCAGCGCGCGCAAACTTTCGTTGAGCATGCCGCCGGAAAGGCTAACGCCCATAAGCACGAGCGCTCCCACTAACAGGAGCATAGCGCAGCGCAGAATACCGCCAAAGGGCAGGGAGGAGGCCATAATCTGCCAGCCGTTGCGGCTGGAGGAAAGCACGACCTGAAAGGTAACCAGAGAGGTGGTTTCTCCTTTGGAATTTACACGCTCGGTTACGTTTTCAGTAATGGAAACCTCCCCTAGCGCTTGATGCGCCTGGTACTTTGCAGCCGCCTCGGTTACCTCGGCGGAGGCGGCAATATATCGTTCGTCGCCCACAAAGGTGTTTCCTGATTTTTTGGAGAAAAGCACGCTTTGGAAGTGGAAAAGGGGAAGGGACAGAAGCACCACCATCAAAGCCGCCGCTGTAAGGCATAGGATGACGGCTGTGAGGTTTCGTTTTGTGGATGGACGGGAAGATAAGCCGATCATAGTTCATCTTCCTTTCTCATGGTAATCATCATATACACGCCCGCCACGATACACAGGATCACAAAGCCAATCACGGAAAGAGCCGTGGCAGGCCCCTTTTTCTGATCATAAAACGCCAGCATGTAAAGATAGGTGACTAAGGTATCTGTTTTGTTGGCGGGTGCGCCCTTGGTGATGGTGTAGATGATTGGGAAGGAGTTAAACACATAGATGATATTCAGCACCGTGCTGACGGTCAGGGAAGGCTTCACCAACGGGATTGTGACATGGCGAAGCTTTTTCCAAAAGCCTGCGCCATCCACGGTAGCCGCCTCGTAATATGCTGCGTCAATGGATTGCAAGCCGGCTAGCACACAGAAGGTGACAAAAGGAATGGTGACGAAAATGCCGATGCCGCATTCCCACATAAACTCTATCTGATAAGAAGCGCGCCAGTTGACAGCGTCCTTGATAATGCCTAAATTAAGCAATACGTTATTGAGATTTCCATATTCGTATTTAATAATATAGTTCCAAACGGAAGCTTGGATGACCAGCGAGGTTGCCCACGGAAAAACAACGATGGAACGGGCAATTTTGCGTCCCACAAATTTCTTGTTCAACACCATGGCGGTGATGAAGCCAAGCAGCGTGGAAAGGCCCACGACGGATACCACCCAGTACAGGGTGTTCATCATTACGGTGCCAAAAGAAGGATCGCCGATCGCGTCGCTAAAGTTACGAAAGCCGATAAAGCTGCCCACAAGACCCGACCGGGAAATTTCGCTGAAAGAAAGCTGAAAGACGATAGCAATGGGGAAAACAACAAAGACGGTCATGAGCACAATGCTGGGCAGAAGCCATAGATACGGTTCCCACTTATGTCGCACCAGTATGTTATTCAAAGCGCACCCTCCCTTTGAAAATAAGAAACGGGGCTGTATCCCCAAGAACCGATCATTGATTGCGTTTAGGCAGTCAAACGTTCTCAGCGATACAGCCCGATAAGAAAACTTACTTTGCTACCGTCGCTTGAAGAGCGTCCAGAAGCGTTTTTACATCTTCGCCATTGATAGCGCGCTGCTCCGCGTCGATAATACCAACGCGCACGTCGTTCCACTCAGTCTTGGTGGCGGGATAGAACTGGCAGCCGGCTAGTACGTCCAGCCAAGCCTGGAAGGAGGGGTCAGCCTCTACCAAGGAGGCAACGGCGGAGTTCACAGCGGGGAGGAAGCCTTCCATGCTTACCCAACCAACATAGTTGGCGGGATCGTAGAAGAAGCTCAGGAACTTGCCGATGGCTTCGTTGCGGGCTGCCTGATCGGGCGCGCTCTCATCCTTGAAGGCCATGATACGGTCCATGACGCCAACGGAGCCGCTGACAGCGCCGTCGTTGTGGGGGATGGAAGCGGTGGCTAGCTTAATGTCGGTGTAGTTCTTCTCGGCCAGATAGGTGGGCAAAGAGTTGGGTGCGATAACCATGGCCAATTTGCCAGCGCCAAACATATCTTGAAGGTCATAACGGGTTTGGGTGGCGGGATTGGGGTTGGTGAAGCCATCCTTGTACAGATCCACCATGTTCTGGATGGCGGCTACATTCTCGTCGGAGTTGATGGTCCAGTTGCCGTCTGCATCCACGAAACCGCCGTTGTTGCTCCATGCCATGTAGCAGAAAGCGGCTTGGCCTTCGTCGGTGGTCATGTCGATGCCCCAAGGATACACATCGCCGTTGTAGAAGTCTACGATCGCCTGTGCAGCGTCGCGCAGCTCGGCCCAAGTGGTGGGCACTTCGATGCCGACCTCTTCAAACATTCCTACGTTGTAGTACAGGGCGCGGGCAGAAGCCAAGTCGGGAACAGCCCATACCACGTCGTTCACCACGGACTCGGCGATGAAGGAGGGGAAGAAATCATTATACAGCTCTTCGGGGCAGTAATCGCTGACGGGCATCAGCAGATCGTCTGCTACATATTCGGTGAAGGAGTCGATATTTAGGATGTCAGGCGCATTGTTGTTGGAAATGCGGGTGCTGACCTCGGTATGAACATCGTTCCACGAAACCACCTGTAGGTTCAGCTTAATACCCGGGTTCGCTTCCTCGAACAGCTTGACGAAGTTGGAGCCGTTCATGCCGGTGCCAAGGAACCAATCGTTGGTATTGTTGCCATATTGGCAGATAATCACATCCAATGTGATATCCTCCGCAAGCGCGAAGCTTGCACAAGACAGAACCATAACCAATGCGACCAGTAACGCGATTAGCTTTTTCATAGTTAGTAGCCTCCTTCGAAATTTGAACTTGTTAAACGACTTTGCGTTTATGTACTGATTATACATGCAAACGTACATTTTGTAAAGCGTTTTATCTAAAAATAGGGCAAAGTATTATATAGAATGTAATACATTATAGACAAATTCAATCAGCGTACGATCGTAAACGTTTGAGAAAGAAAATTGAAATTGTTAGTTTAAAATGCTATGATATCGGTAGGAGATGATCATAGCATGGATGCGTCCAACAACTGGAAGAGCCTTACCCCCAAGGAAGTAGCCCAACGCATAGGCTATTGCGGCCTGATTTGCTCGCTTTGTCATGGCGCGGATCAATGCGGCGGCTGCAAAAGCGAGCATAACTGCTGCGGCAGACATACCAGCGAGGGCGGCTGCTATCAGTATCAATGCTGCGTAACGAAGGGAATCGCAGGCTGCTGGGAATGCGAGGAGGGCCCCTGCGATCGGGATATGTTCAGCGACGAGCATGACCTGCGCAATCGGGTTTTTGTAAAGGTGGCCCGTGAAGAGGGCGTTGAGAAGCTAGCTGAATATGTACTGCGCAATCAGCTTCGGGGTATATGCTATGGCTGGAATCGCGATTATGACCGTCTGGGCAGTGAAGAGGCGGTAAGAGAGCTGCTGCATAAGGAATAGGATTACGATGCTAACGGAGGAAACAGGAATGCGTCATCATATTATGGTGAAATGGAAGGAAAACGTACCCAAGCCGGATATTCGACAAATCGAGGCGTTATTTCAGGATGCTCTCAAGATTCCCGGGGTGACGGGCGTATCGCTGCATCCCAATGTCGTTGACAGACCAAACCGCTATGATCTTTTGATTTTGGTATATATGGAAAAGGACGCGCTCCCTGCCTTTGACGCGTCCGATGTACACCATCGTTGGAAGGATACCTATAGCGAACAGATTGGCTCCAAGGCGATTTTTGACTGCGAATAGGAGCGTTACAGAGCGTTTCTCAGCCGCCGCACGATTTGTTGCGCAGCTTCCGCTGCTGAAATTTCGCTCACATCAATTTGATCATTGGTAAATTGGGAATAGAGGGATAGGCGTGCAATGCTACGATTGAGCACGTCCTCGGTTCGTACGCCGTTCTCGATATCTCGCCGGATATGGCGGGTCAGCGCTTCCTCACTGATGGTGAGGGTAAAGAGATGATGGGCTACCTTTTTTAGCACCAAACGGCTGAGCAAGTCGTCTAGGATACGCTGTTCCTGCAACACCCAGCAAAATAGAATATTTTCATAAGCCGAACAGCGAAGAAAGCGATTCAGCAGATAAGCGATGTTGTCAAGTACCATCGCTTTTGTTTCGTCCGTAACCACGAAGGGCTTCATGTCCCAACACCAATCCCCGTCCAGAAAGACGTTGCTTGGCAGCAGCTTTTGCAGCTCGCGGCAGGTAGCGGTTTTGCCCACGCCCATGGTGCCGTTTACAATGATTAGATTCTTCATGGCAGGTTTCCTTTCCAAAAAACAAGGGACTGCTGAAAAATCAGCAGTCCCTTCAGCGTGTCAAAAAAGCGCTACGCGCTTTTTCGCCAGTTACGGGTAATGTTTGCGGCTTTGCCGCAAACTGCCCGCCCGACCGGCAAAGCCGGTCGATACGAATATAGTCAGGGTAGCCTGCGG
>JAQUWD010000015.1 GCA_028693055.1 Eubacteriales bacterium
CTATGCGTATGTTTGCGGCTTTGGCGTGTTTTCAGCTGCTTTTTCGCCGCTTTGCTGTATTATTTACGATACAAATGATGCCTATAACAAGAGAGTGCCCCAAAATCATTTTGAGACACTCCCTTTTCATTTTTTGACATTGCCGCGGCGGCTTGCAATTTCATGCTAGATTAGTTCGATAGCGGCGTTTCGCATATACAAGCAACCACCGCGTATCCGTCGTTATCGAAGCTTGCCTCCAATGCGGCTCCCTCCGGCAATTGAAACTCCACATATTCCCCATCCATGGGCTTGCAGAAAATGAAGTAGCTTTTGGTTGCATCTCGCTTTACATGCAAAACCCGCTTCTGATGCAGCAGCGTTAAATACTCTTCCATATCCAGATTGAGAAAGGTCATCGCCGTAGCGTGAGCCTCCCCCACATAGCGAAAACGAAAGGCGCGGAAGCCTTCTCCCTCGGATGTGGTACGGATAAACCCATAACGCCATGCCGTTTGCAGCAGCGTACGGCCGGGTGCCGTGCTTTCTAACAGCTGCTCGTCAGGTTGAGAGGAACCGCTGACAACCAGCCGCAGCTCGACGGCGTACTCCTGCTGCAGCTCTCCCGTTCCCGGCGGGTCGACCTCTGCCAGCGTTTTACGCACCGCCTCATCCATGGGCATGCGCGCCGCCAGCGTTCGCAGTCTCTCCAGCTGCCATTCCCGCTGCTCCCACGGGGTCATAGTTCCACGGCATACGGCAAAGCCTCCAATACCTTTTCCCCGCAGCCCCGCAAATAGCCGGGTCAAGGCGGCGATGGTCTCCTTGCCGCTTTTTATGGTCAAGTCGTTTACCGGCACCATGCCCTTGCCGTAGTTTGCCACGCTCATGGTATTGGGCGCGGGCACGCCCTTTGGCAGCGGACGACCGTCGCTGATCAGCAAAAACTTGCCTCGCAAAAGCTGCTCACGGGTGAAGGTCTTGGATACATAATCGATCCCTTGAGGCAGCGCGTACTCCACCTCGTTGACCGCACGGGCGGACACCGGCTGAGCAGCCGTCCACTCCGCTGCCAAAATTTGATATTGGTCAGGCTCTTGCTGCTTTCCAACCGCCGCCGGCAAAGCCATAGCGATCACAAAGGAAATCATCACCATTGCTGCGTGGAGCGCGCGTCGGCGGGAGGACAGGGAAGGCGTTTTCACCATCGTACACTGTGCGCCCCAGCAGGGCGGCTGTCGTTTGGTACTCCGCCTGCGGTTTCGCCATTCCCGTTCTGTTAAAACACCTTCGGCCACACCATTCCCTCCTTTTGGGAATAGCGTGACCGAAGGTGATAAAAACTATACAGAGTAAAGCGCAATCATCCCGTTTACTGTACGCTCTTGGTGGCGATCACATCAACGCCGGTACCGCATACGTTGGCGCAAATCACCTGTCCAGCCTCCACAGGCGCATGAAGCTGCACTTTTCCTAGCTCCGCCATGCAGTGAAAGATATCCTTCTTGGGGATGGGCGTGCGGGTTTTGGCGCTTACCGGGGTTTGGCGATCCATGACCGGTACGGAAGCCGTCACCATCCGCATGGGCGCGGTGCATTCCTGCTTGGCATAGGTTAGCCCGCGATTGCAGCTATTGCCGGTAACGCTTTTCACTTCTCCATCCTCCACGACCACCTGCAAACGGCAGCCCACGGGGCAGTTGATACATGTTATTTGCTGTTCCATTCCTTTCGCCTCCTTAGCGAACGATCTGAACGGTTACGTCGCCGCCGCTCAGCGCCTTGATTTGCTCAGGCTTTAGCATCAGCTCGGCCATTTCGCCGGGCGTTAAAATACGCTTCTTCTGCCGCAGAATTTCCTTGTCGCCATCCAGGATGGATACGGTAGCGTTCTCGTACACTCCGGCAGGGCGGAACATCACCTGCACGCTTTCCGCTTCCCCCTCCGGCACCAATAAGCGCTGGGGCACCACGCCCCGCACGCCCTCGCCATCCTTTAAGCGCACATAAGCGCCTTTGCGGCTCTTTCCTTGTACATAGGCTGCCGCAGCTTTACCGGCTTTAAAGCTTTCAGCGCTGACAAAGTCCACCAGATCATGCACATGCAGCACGTTGCCGCAAGCGAAGATACCCTCCTTGTCCGTTTGCAGAGAATCGTCTACCACCGCGCCTTGGGTTAATGGAGACATTTCCACATTGGCTTGCAAGGTCAGTTCGTTTTCCGGGATCAATCCGACGGATAAAAGCAAGGTATCGCAGTCGAAATGCTGTTCCGTTCCGGGGATGGGGTTACGCCGCTCGTCTACCTGCGCCACAGTAACGCCGGAAAGGCGCTCCTTGCCCTCGATATCAATGACCGTATGGCTTAAAAGCAAGGGAATATCATAGTCGTGCAGGCACTGCACAATGTTACGGTTCAAGCCGCTGGAATAGGGCATCAGCTCCACACAGGCAAGCACCTTCGCGCCTTGCAGCGTCATACGGCGCGCCATGATCAAGCCGATATCGCCGCTGCCTAGAATGACCACCCGCTTACCGGGCATGTAGCCTTCCAAGTTCACAAATTTCTGCGCCGTACCCGCCGAATAGATACCCGAGCAGCGCGCGCCCGGCGTTGCCAGCGCCCCCCGGGGACGCTCCCGGCAGCCCATGGCTAAAATCAAAGCGCCCGCTTCAAAAAGCTGAACACCCTTTTCCTTGCTGATAGCCGTCACGAAACGGTTTTCATCAATGGACAAAACCGTTGTGCCGCAGCGCACTTCAATCCCCAAATCCCGAACGCGATCAATATCCCGCTGGGCATATTCAGGCCCGGTCAGCTCCTCCTTGAAGCGATGAAGGCCGAAGCCGTTATGAATACACTGGCGGAGAATACCGCCCATGTTTTGTTCCCGTTCCAATACCAGCAGGTTTTCAACGCCCGCTTCCTTAGCGGCGATGGCCGCCGCCATACCTGCCGGACCAGCGCCAACAATCAGCACATCAACGTACTGCACCTGACCCCGTAGCTCTTGACTCAGCATCTTACGCATCCCCCTTGTGCATGGACTGTGCAATGGTTCCCGTCAGAATCCGGCTTTCACCGCCGCATTTGGTCACCTCGGTAGGCGCGACCCCCAGCTCCTCCGACAGGATTTCCAAAACTCTTGGGCTGCAGAAGCCGCCTTGACAACGTCCCATACCCGCGCGGGTGCGGCGCTTTACGCCGTCGATGGTGGTCGCGCCTACAGGCCGACGAATCGCGGCGCGAATCTCAGCCTCGGTGACCTGCTCGCAGCGGCAAACCAGCGCGCCATATTCGGGATTGCGCTTCACTACGTCTACCCGTTCCTCCAGCGTCATGGCATAAAAGGGTTTTTCGCGTTTCGGCGCGGGCTTCCATTCTTTTTTCTCAGCAAGGCCATTTTCAGAGATAATCTGCTCTGTCAGCAGCTTCGCAATAGCGGGTGCAGCGGACAAACCGGGGCTTTCGATGCCAATCGTCTCATAAGAGCCTTGCACGCCCTCGGTTGCGCCAATAATGAAATCGCCATTTTCCTCGTGGGCGCGCACGCCCGCGAAGGTGGTGACCACCGTGCGCAGGCTTAAGCCCGGCCACGTGAGCCGCGCCTTTTCATTTACGATTTTTAAAGCCGCCGCCGTGGTGGATACGTCCGTTCCGTCCTCGATATCGTCAGCGGAAGGCCCAAGCAGCGTATTGCCGTGCACCGTGGGGCTAACCAAGATACCCTTGCCCATCTTCGTGGGCGTTTGGAACATGGTCATGGTGAAAAGCAGATCCTTTTGATGATCCAGCAAATAGTACTCGCCCTTGCGGGGAATGATGTGCAGCTTCTTTTCAGAAAGCTGGTTATGCAGCTCTGCGGAGAAAACACCGGCGCAGTTGACGATTAAATCGGCGGTATACTCGCCCTTTGTGGTATGCAGCGCAAAGCCGTCTCCGTTTTTCTCGATGGTCTGCACCTTTGCATTCATTACAAAGGTCGCGCCGTTTACCGCTGCGTGGTCTGCCAGCGCACAGGTCAGCTCATAAGGGCTGGTCAAGCCGGACATAGGCTCCAGCAACGCGCATACCACATTGGGGTTCACATTGGGCTCTAGCTTTAGGATTTCATCCTTCTCGATGATGCGTTGACCTGCAACTCCGTTTTGCTCGCCCTGCTTGTATAGCTCCTGAACCGTGGCACGCTCTTCTTGCGAAAAGGCCAGAACCATCGCTCCGGGCTGTCCATAGGGCGCGTCTACCTCTTTGCACAGCTCGGGATACATCCTTGCGCCTTCTACATTCAGCTTCGCCTTGAGGGAGCCGGGTTTTGCGTCAAAGCCTGCATGAACGATACCGCTATTGGCCTTGCTGGCTCCGTGAGCAACGTCCTCTCCGCCCTCTAGCACCGTGACCTTCGCCTCGTAACGGGACAGCAGCCGCGCCATGGCACAGCCGATCACGCCGCCTCCGATGACAATAATCCGCTTCTCCAATCTAAACCCTCCGTATTCCATCGATGCAAGCGCATCTTGCTTTGACTATTTTATCACAAAGGTCATCAAAATGCAGTAGTAAAAATGCGAAAATTTACGATAAGTTTAGTTTTCTTCCGTTTTTCCATAGCCATTAAACCATGCCCGTTCGTCAAAAGGCTTTTTCTGAACGTTTACAGGCTTTTCGGCAGGCACGCCAATCGGAAGATAAGCCACTAGCTCCCTATCCTGCGGCACTCCCAGCATATCGGCCATTCTGCGCCCAATCCGGTCTGCGTCGGTAATATGCCCCTCTACCCAGCAGCTGGCATAGCCCATGGCAGTTGCCGTCAGCAAGATATTTTCAATGGCGGCGGCATAATCCTGCACATAGTAGGTGCGGTCGCGGTAGGCGATAATCCTTTGGGTCAGCACGCAAATTGCGGCGGGAGCCGATGCAAAGTTAGGCTTTTCCATCAGCGCGGCTACCTGCTTTACCAGCAGCGAGTCCTCCAATGCAATCAGCGACGTGGTCTGCTTATTGCAGCCTGACGGCGCAGCAAGTCCGGCTTCCAGCAGGAGCCGTAGATCCTTGTGCGGCACAGGGGTATTCAAGTACTTGCCGCGGTAGCTGAAGCGTTCCTGAATGGCGGTTTGTAGATCCATAAAGCAGTCCTCCCCCATCTATTGTGTAAGCATTATAGAATCAGCATACAATCTCCAAAGGAAAAAAAGCGATACCGCTGCTCCACCGCTTCTCGGTAAACGCGCAGCGCTTCTTCGCGCCCCATCAGCGCGGAAACCAGCATCAATAGCGTGCTTTGCGGCAGATGAAAGTTGGTAATCAGCGCGTCCACGGCATGGTACTGATAGCCGGGCATAATAAAAATGTTCGTATCTCCGCTCCCGGCTTTAACGATGCAATCCTCGCCGGTAACGGTTTCCAGCGTCCGTACGCTGGTGGTGCCAACGCATATGCAACGTCCTCCCGCTTGACGAATCGCATTGATCCGGGCAGCCGCCTCGGGCGTAACCTCATAGTGCTCCACGTGCATCTGATGGTCGCTCACGTCCTCTTCCTTTACCGGACGGAAGGTTCCAAGGCCTACATGGAGCAATATAGGAATAATTTCCACGCCCATGCTCCTGATTTTTTCCAAAAGCTCCGGTGTGAAATGCAGCCCGGCAGTAGGAGCGGCGGCGCTGCCCTCCTGCTTGGCGTAGACCGTCTGATAACGTCCTTTATCCGCCAGCTTTTCATGGATATAGGGCGGCAGCGGCATCTGCCCCAGCCTGTCCAGCAGCTCTTCAAACACACCCTCATAGTAAAAGCGTACCTTCCGCGCCCCTTCCGGCGCGCGATCCACAATTTCCGCCCGAAGAAGGCCGTTGCCGAAGGAACAGAAGGTTCCGGGAGCCAGTCTGCGTCCCGGCCGCACCAGCGCCTCCCACACGTCCTTCTCAAGGCGTTTAAGCAGCAGAATTTCAACCGGCACATGGGTTTCTTCCTTTTCACCCAGCAACCTAGCCGGAATCACCTTGGTTTCGTTAATCACCAGCGCGTCCCCTTTGCGCAGGAACGTAGGCAAGTCGTAAAAATGGAGATGCTTCATGGAACGGTCGGCGCGGTCATATACCAGCATACGGCTGTGATCCCGCGGTTCTACCGGAGTCTGCGCGATCAGCTCCTCCGGAAGCTCATAGTCAAAGTCCGAGGTTTTCATATTTTCATCTGCTCCTGATTATCATTCGGCTGGGGCTTACGGCCCATATGCTCATAGGCGGCGGGGGTAGCCACGCGGCCTCTGGGGGTTCTCATTAAAAAGCCCAACTGCATTAAGTAAGGCTCATATACATCCTCGATGGTAGTTGCATCCTCGCCGGTCATCGCGCCCAAGGTTTCCAAGCCTACGGGGCCGCCCCCAAACTTGTCGATCATCGTGCCCAACATCGTTCGGTCCAGCTTGTCAAGGCCCAGTTCATCCACCTCTAGCATATCCAGCGCTTGCTTGGCTACCGCCTCGGTGATAACGCCCTCCGCCCGGATTTGGGCAAAGTCCCGCACTCGGCGGAGCATGCGGTTGGCAATTCGAGGGGTACCCCGGCTGCGGCGGGCGATTTCCAGAATCCCCTTTTCCTCCGCGCGAACGTTTAAAATACCAGCGCTTCTTGACACGATGGCAGAAAGCTCCTGGGGCGTGTACATTTCCAGCCGAAACAGGATGCCGAACCGGTCCCGCAAGGGCGCGGACAGCAGCCCCGCCCTTGTCGTTGCGCCTACCAGCGTAAAATGAGGTAAATCCAAACGAATACTACGGGCGGTGGGGCCTTTGCCGATCATGATATCCAGCGCATAATCCTCCATGGCGGGATAGAGTACCTCCTCCACGGAGCGGCTTAACCGATGAATCTCATCAATAAAAAGCACGTCCCCATTGGCAAGGTTCGTCAATATGCTAGCCAGATCTCCGGGGCGCTCAATGGCGGGGCCGCTGGTAATACGAATGTTCTGGCCCATTTCCGAGGCGATTATCCCCGCCAAGGTAGTCTTACCTAATCCCGGAGGCCCGTACAGCAGCAAATGATCCAGCGATTCATGACGCTTTAAAGCGGCTTCGATGGAAATGTGAAGATTTTGCTTGATGTTCTCCTGCCCGATGTATTCCCGCAGGGCTTTGGGGCGCAGGCTCTGCTCCTGCTCGTCCTCCCCCTCCCGAAACCCGGTGGTGACGATGCGATCTTCCATTCTCTATCCTCCTCAGCCCTGCTGCGCCATTTGCCGCAGTGCCAGCTTGATCAGCTCGTCCGTGGTAGCGGACGGATCCTTCACGCCCTTTAGCGACGCTACAGCCTCCTGAGGCGAATAGCCCAGAGATTGCAAGGCCAGTATCGCCTCGCTCAGCGCGTCGCTGGGCGCGGTATCCGGTGGAAGGCCGATCTCCGTCACTCCGCTAGACAGCGCGTCTTGGGTGAGCTTATCCTTTAGCTCCAGGCTGATGCGCTGTGCAATTTTCTTTCCTACGCCCGGCGCTCTGGAAAGGGCGTTGGCGTCGCCGGTGAGAATAGCCATCCGCAGTTCGCCAAGCGGCATGCTTCCCAGCACAAAAAGCGCGCTTTTAGGCCCAACGCCCGAAACGGAAATTAAGCGACGAAACATGTCCCGCTCTTCTCTTTGCAGAAAGCCGTACAGCTCCACCGCATCCTCGCGGACGTTCATATGAACATAAACACGGCAGGTTTCGCCCTTTCCCGGCAATGCGGATATCGTATTCATGCTGCATTGAAGGTAGTAGCCTACCCCTCCCGCCGTCATCAAAACGATCTCGCCGGCGTTTTTTTCAAGCATCGTTCCTTCGATCAAAGCGATCATGTCGTCCACCTCTATTTCATTCGAAATTGAACCTTCGCCGCGCCTGTGGCGGCGTGGGTCAGCGCGATCGCGATTGCGTCCGCCGCGTCGTCGGGACGGGCAATTTCCTCCATATGCAGGAGCAGCTTGACCATTTGCTGCACCTGCTGCTTTTCCGCTCCCCCATAGCCCACGACGGCTTGCTTCACCTGCATGGGGGTATATTCGTAAAGGTTTTCCGTATATTCCGCACAGGCCGCCACGCTTACGCCTCTAGCCGCGCCTACGGTCAAGGCGGTGGTCACGTTCTTGGCGAAAAACAATTCCTCAAAAGCGATTTCCTCCGGTTGAAACCGGATCAGCAAGGTACGCATGTCATCATTGATTTGCTTTAGCCGTTCGGGAAAACGCTGCTTGGGGGTCGTTAAAATGCAGCCATATTCAATCAGCCGCTGCCGCCCCTGTGCAGCCTCGATCACACCCCAGCCCAACGTAGCAAGGCCGGGATCGATCCCAAGAATCACCATATCAAAAATCATCCTTTCATCGATGAGCACATGGCTAATCATAAGAGTTTTCGTGCCGTTTGTCAATCAAGCCCACAGCCGCATTTACTCACGTAGAGCCCTAGCTGAAATCGTATAAATTACCCGTTTGGGGAATAGTCCGCGCTATCCTTCGTGGTATAATAGAAATAGGAAAGAATATCTCTCCCCACGAAAGGAGTCTGCGCCGTGAAACTGAAGGCCATCTATACCCGTCCGCGTATGGACAAGCTCTTAGCCACCATAACCGATTACCCGCTTTGCTGTATCATCGCGGGCGCAGGCTATGGCAAGACCACGGCGGCTACCGAATTTTTAAAAAAAGCAAAGCTCCCCTATGCATTGGTGACCCTTACCGACGGCGATGGAGACGTGCTATGGGACAAGCTCTGCGCCGGGGTGGAACTGCACAGCAAGGCGGCGGCGGACGCACTACGCGTCCTTGGTCTGCCTACAGGCCCGTGGCCAACATCGCGGGCTGTCAATCTTGCGCGAGAAAAGTGCAAGCATCCATTTATTATTTGTATTGATGATTATCAATTGCTGCCGGACGACAGCCCGGTGCATCATCTGATCGAAACCATCACCTTTGAGGCGATACCCAACCTACATCTCCTTGTGCTCTCCCGCGCGCAGCCCAACATTCGCCTGTATACGCTCACCTCCAAGGAAATGGCGCTCTGCATCGATGCGGATACGCTTGCCTTTGATGTAAAAGAGACAGACGGCTATCTGTCTATGCGCGGTCTGCGGCTCACGAAAGGAGCGGTGGAGAGCATCCACGAAAGCTCCGGCGGGTGGGTATCCGCCATCTATCTGCTGGGCGAAGGAATCCGAGCCGGCGGAACGGTGGGGCGTGGCAAGGGCATTGACATGCTGTTTGAAGAAAATCTCATCAAGCCTATGCCGGAAATTGATCGAGATATGCTGTACCGTCTCTCCACATTTGAAAGCTTTCCCCTCGATCTGGTGGTGGTTGCGCTGGGAATGGAGCGCATACGGGAGGTAGTAGCCGCCCTCCTGCGGGAAAACGCCTTTATTACCCTCGACGAAAATGATGAATATCGCTTTCATCCATTGCTGCGAGAATATCTGTACTCTCATTGTCCGCAGGACGAGGAGCAAAAAGCGATTTGCCGACGCGCCTCTTTGTGGTATGCGGCGCGTAAGGATCGAAAGTACTTTTACTCGGTGGAGCTGGTTCAAAAAGCCGACTGTGTGGAGGAGTATCTCTCCTACTTCAACAAACCCGGCGCAAACCGTTTGAATTACTACGATATGAACGCCATCTGCCGCATGGCAATGGAGCTGCCGGACGACATGTGCCTTACCTATCCGTTCCCCTATTTGCAGATATGCTTCTATCTGCTGCTTTCCGGCGAAAAGCGGTATCGAATATTTGCGGGGAAGCTGCTCACGATGATCCGGGAAACCTTCTCCACCAATGGAGCGCCGTACAGCAACATCATCTTGGGGGAGCTACTCGTAATTTCCCGGGTAACCGGCTTTGGACAGCTTGAGGGCGAAAGCGAACCGTTGGAGGAAGCGGCTCGGCTGTTTTCGGGGCGGCAATCGGAGATCGTCAATCCTTGCGATCCCTTCACCTTCGGCCTGCCCATGCTACTGCACTCTGAGTTCATGAAAGCCGGTACGCTGGACGAGGCGGTTAAGCGTTGCCAGTACAACCCCTACGAGTTAGTTTCGGACGGCTTCGGCAGAGGTAGCGAACCGCTAGTAAAAGCAGAGGCGGCGCTGTTGCGCTGTGATATGAAACAGGCGAAGCTCTATGCGGAACAGGCCATTACCGAAGCCATGGAAAAGCGGCAATACTTCGTATCAGCCAGCGCTCATTCAACGCTGCTAAGACGTGCGCTTTTCTTAAGCGACGAGGAAACGGCAGTAAAGCAGCTGGAAAACCTACGCACCCTTGTCACCGCCGCTGCCCGGGAGCTGCCCGACAAGCGGTTGACCGTACGAATGCTGCGGGAAGCGTTAACCCTTGCCCAATGCTTCTACGACACCTCGCTGCTGCGTCTATCGGAGATACCCCCCGACTTTCTTGACGGCACCCATCAAAGCATTATGGCTGCCGGGCTTGGGATTCCGCAGGTGTATGCGGCGCGGGCAATGTATGCCACCGGCAATCCCATGGGCGCGTTGCGACTATGCGAACGGATGGGAAATTTACCCAGCCTCTGTCAAGGAGCGCGGCTTTATGGCTTTCTGTTAACTGCCGTATGCAGGGAAGCCCTGTCCAGCGAGGGCAGCGGCCTGCCCTCCCTGATCACGGCGCTAACCGAAGCCCAGAAGGACGGCATCATCCTTCCTTTCGCGGAAAATCCAGCTATTCTGCCGCTGCTGCAAAGGCTAAAATCTAATAGCGGAATTGACGAACGGTATCTGTCGGAGGTGCGAAAGCAATGCGCAGCCTACAAGACCGTTGCACCCAGTCAGCCAATGGAAACCAGCGTAACGCTTTCAGAGCGCGAGCTGGAGGCTCTTCGCCTGTCAGCGCAGGGCAAGACGCGTAAGGCCATCGCGCAAGTACTGGGCGTGCAGGAGGAAACCGTGAAGAAGCACTTAGCTACCGCCTATAAAAAGCTGGGAGCAAAGGGGAAAACCGAAGCGGCCACAAAGGCACGGGCCTTGGGAATCCTATCTCGTTAGCGCACGGAAAAGCATAGGCGACGGGTAGTGCCAGCCGTTTGTCCAATCAGTAGCGCACTTAGGGTGCATTTGATCTTCATGATAGCGCTGTAATACGTTCAAGCCCTATAGCAGCAGCGTTCCCGTTCCAAGAATCAGCAGCCCAAAGCCCACCAAGGCTTTGCGGCTCAGCTTTTCCTTGAGGAACAGATAGCTGAACAGAATCGTAACCACAATGCTTAGCTTGTCCAGCGGCACCACGATACTCGCCTGCCCATCCTTCAATGCGCGATAATAGCAAAGCCAGCTCAGCCCAGTAGCGATTCCCGAAAGAATGATGAATTTGCCATCGTGGCGATCCACCTTCCGCACCTCTCCGGTTTTTCCGGTGACTAGCACCATTACCCATGCCATCACCAGCACCACAATGGTGCGGAGCGCCGTGCCGAGATCGCTGGGCACATCCTGAATGCCCACCTTGCCAAGGATTGCGGTCAGCGCCGCGAACACCGCCGAAAGCGCCGCATATAAGAGCCACCCGCGCTTGGAAGCCTTGTCTCCGCTTGCCACGGGCTTGCGTTCAATCATCAGAAGCGTACCCGCCATAATCAGCGCCATGGCCAGCGCCTTCATCCAGCTGAGCGGCTCGCCCAAAAAGAAAAACGCCAACAGCATCGTAAGCACCGTAGAGCTTTTATCCACCGGCGTTACCTGATTCACCGTGCCCAGCTTCAACGCATGAAAATAGCATAGCCATGACGCGCCTGTGCATAAGCCGGAAAGGAAGAGAAACAGGTAGGTGTGCAGGCTCAAAGCGGACATCTGCGTCTGCAAGCCCCGTATGAAAACCAATAGCCATGAAAAAACCAGCACGACCGTCGTGCGTATCGCTGTCGCCACCGTAGAATCCGTGTTGCGAACGCCAATTTTGGACAGGATTGCCGTCATGCCGGCAAATAAGGCCGATAAAAGTGCCATTGCGATCCACATACCTTTGTAGCTCTCCTTTGGGGAAGGACTTTGCGTCTTTCCGTCGAATTTCATGGGGAATAAATCAGGATAGGATGTACGCGATGAAGATAGCCGCTTTCCAACAGAAACTGCTGCCCGCCCTTTCCCTGCTGCGCTGCCCGCAATGCGGCGCGGCTTTTACCATAGAAGGCGCAAGCCTTGTGTGCCAAAACCGGCATTGCTTTGATTTATCAACAAAGGGTTATATTAATGTTGCGCCGGGGCATCATCAGGAAAAAGAGAAGTACGACGGCGTTCTTTTTGACAGCCGAAGCCGCGTCCTTGAGGGCGGCTTTTATGTACCCATTTTTCACGCCATTGAAACCATGCTAGGCCGCAGAATCGCGCCCTTTGCTCTGGCAGACGTGGGCTGCGGCGAAGGCGCTTATGCCCGCGCCTTGTCGCCTTGCTTTCCAGATAGTCTATTTTTTGGGCTAGACCTCAGCCGGGAGGGAATCCTTCGCGCCGCAAAGGCGGGAGGCAACGTCCATTGGCTTGTGGCAGACCTAAAGGCGCTGCCCTTTGCGCCGCACTCCCTGGACGTTGTGTTGGATGTGCTGACCCCGGCTGATTATACCTCTTTTGCCAAGTGTTTAAAAGAGGGCGGGGAGCTGATCAAGGTGATTCCCGGCAGCGATTATCTCAAGGAAATTCGCCTTGCGCTGAAGGATCAGCTCCGCGAGGAGGAATACAGCAACCAAAAGGTGCTGAACCACCTCAAGGAGCATTGCGAAATTTTAGAGCATACGGTGATCCGGCAAACCTTCCCGCTGGAGCACGAGCAATCTCAAGCTTTTTTACGCATGACCCCTATGACCTTTTCCATTGCTGAAGAAAAGCTGAATCAAATTGAGCTGTCTGCCATTACAATCCATATGGAGGTTTTACGCTGTAAGGTACTACCCAATTATTCCGCTTCAAACTGAGCGTCGTACAGCGCTCGGTAAACGCCTTTCCGCGCCATTAGCTCTTCATGGTTGCCCGTTTCCACAATTCTGCCGCTGTCCATCACGATAATTTGATCGGCATTTTGGATGGTGGACAAGCGGTGGGCGATGACAAAGCAGGTACGACCCTTCATCAGCGCCAGCATTGCCTTTTGAATCTGGCGCTCTGTTTGCGTGTCCACATTGCTGGTGGCCTCATCCAAAATGAGCATGGGACAATCCATAAGCATGGCTCTGGCAATGGTCAGCAATTGCTTTTGACCCTTGGAGATATTGGAGCCGTTATCCGTAAGCACCGTATCGTAGCCGTTTGGCAGAGCCATAATCGCCCGATGAATCTTCGTTGCCTTGGCGGCTGCAATCGCCTGTTCTCTGGTAGCGTCTTCACGTCCATAGGCGATGTTTTCAAAGACCGTACCCTGAAACAGCCAAGTGTCCTGCAGCACCATCGCATAGGAACGGCGCAGGCTATTTCTGGTAACGGTTCGTATCTCCTTGCCGTCGACGGTGATTTCACCGCTGTCAATATCATAAAAGCGCATCAGCAGATTAATCAATGTGGTTTTTCCACAGCCGGTATGGCCTACGATGGCAATGACCTTTCCTTGGGGCGCGTGAAGGCTCACCTTTTGCAAAATAGGCTTGCTTGGCTCGTAGCCAAAGCATACCTGCTTTAGCTCCACATCGCCCTTGACCTGCTCCATGGGCTTTGCTTCCGGCGCGTCCGGCTTTTCTGGCTCCCAATCAATCAACCGAAGCACCCGTTCTGCCGCTGCCAACGCCGACTGTATCTCGCTGATGATGTTGGCAAACTCATTGATCGGCCCGGAAAACTTGCGTGAGTACAGCACGAAGGAAGAAATATTGCCTAGGGATAACCCGCCGCCCATATACATCAGCGCCCCAAAAATACTGATCAAGGCCAACGACAAATTATTGATCAAATTCACGGTAGGGCCTGTGGCGCACGCGAAATGATCCGCCTGATAGTTAGCGTCCACCGCTGTTTCGTTCCGTTCATCAAATCGGCGCAGAAATTGGGCCTCCTGATGGTAGGCCTTTACCGTTTTCTGACCGTTTAGCATTTCTTCTACAAAGCCGTTCAGTTCTCCCAGCTTTGCCGACCGCCGACTGTACAGCGGCCGCACCCTTCGGGATCGATACCGAGTAAATAAGATAGACATGGGAATCGTGACCAAAAAAATCAAGATCAAGGGCGGCGAAATACTGAGCATCATCACAAAGGAGCCGACCACAGTAATCAGGCTTGCCAGCATCTGCACCAAGTCGGTAGACAGCGACGCGTTTATGGTGTCGATATCGTAGGAGATTACGGAAATAACCTCCCCTGGCTGATGGCAGTCAAAGAAGGATACCGGCAAGGAGGATAAACGGTTAAACGCGTCCTTTCGCATATGATACACCACGTTTTTACTCAACCGTATCATCAGCACAGCCAACAAATAGCTCATCCCAGCTGAGGCGAAATAGAACGCCGCCATCAGAACTGCATAGCGGTAAACCGTTGAAAAGTCCACCTTTCCTTTACCAAGCCGCATCGCATCGATCGCCGCGCCGGAAAGCTTCGGGCCTACCAGCGCCAACAGGTTCCCGCCCACGCTTAGCAGCAGCGCCAGCAGCAGCAGATACTTATATTGATAGAGGTATTTCCCCAGTCTGCGGAAAAGCTCCGAGCTCTTCATCACGGGACGCTCGTAAGCGGTAGAGTTTTTTGCCATCTCAAACCGCCTCCCCAAGCTGAATGCGAGCGATTTCTCGATAGCTTTCACAGCTGTTCAGCAATTCTTGATGAGTGCCATAGCCAATGGATTTTCCGTCCTCCAGCACGAGAATATGCTCCGCTCCCATGATGGAGCTAACCCGTTGCGCCACGATGAGGGTGGTGGTATCGGCGAGCTCACGGCGCAGCGCCTTGCGCAGCTCCGCGTCCGTCTGATAGTCCAAGGCGCTGGAGCTGTCGTCCAGAAGCAGAATTTCCGGGTTGGAAGCAAGCGCGCGTGCAATTAACAGGCGCTGCTTCTGACCGCCGCTCAGATTTGCGCCTTGGCGACTGACCGGCATATCCAACGACTTCACAAAGGCAGCCTGCGCTATGCTCAACCCGCGGCGCAGCTCGTCCGACGCAAGGGGACGGCAAAAGCCCACGTTCTCCGCCACGGTTCCCGCCATTAAAAAGTCGTTTTGCAGCGCCACGCCAAAGTGCCGGTATAGCTCCTCAGGCTCCATGGCGGATACTGGCGTGCCGTCCAGCAGAATGTCCCCGCTGTCCGGGTCGTAGAAGCGCAGCAGAAGGGAAAGAACCGTGGTCTTTCCACTGCCAGTCGCGCCGATTATGCCCAGCGTTTCTCCTTTTTGAATGGAAAAACTGAGATTCTCCACAGCAGGCGCATTTTGATGATAGCTAAACGTTACGTTTCGGAAGGTCACCCGATCCTTGGTTTCCACTCTCGGCCTTGGCAGCGTCGGCATCTCCCGCGAGCTTTCCAATACCTGCGCAATACGGCGAGCGCTAGCCGCGCCCTTTGAGTAAATCATAAACATTTTGCTCACCGACATAAGGGCGTTTAATATAATGGTAAAATAGCTTAAGAAGGCGATGATTTTTCCGGGCAAGGTCACCCCGGCATCCACCCGGTATGCGCCCACCACAATCACCAAAGTTAGCCCCAAATTCAGCAATAAATTCATGACAGGCTTGGTTACGGCGCTTAACACACCGGCGGCCCGTTCCCGTTCAGACAATTCTCGGTTCTGCTCGTCAAAGCGCTTTTGCTCCAGCTCCACCTTGCTAAGCGCCTTGATCACACGAACGCCGGTCATCATTTCCTGCACCTTGCGCACCATCGTGTCCAGCGCTTTTTGCGTTTTTGCATACATTGGCACGCTTCGGCTGGTCACATACCAAACCACCACGCCCAAAAGCGGTAGCGTGCCAACCAAGGTAAGCGAAAGCACCGGCTCCATGGCAAAGGTCATGATCAGCCCGCCCAACAGTAAAATGGGGGCGCGTACGCCCAAGCGCTGCATTTTATCCACCATTTGATGAACGTTATAGGTGTCGCTGGTCATACGGGAAACCAACGACGGAATGGTAAAATCGTCCATCTGTCCGCAGGTAAGCTCGCTGATGCGATGGAATAAATCGTGCCTGAGCCGTCTGGTAAAGTCCATGGAAATGCTGGTTGCCATCCGGTTGGCCGTCACATTGCCAATCCATGCCACCGCTGCGCAGGCCACCATCATTCCACCCCAGAGATAGACCGACGAAAGCTCTCCCAAGGGGACAACCTCGTCGATGATGTGGCTTAGCATCCACGGTAGCAGCAGCTCCACCAGCGATCCACCGAGCTTAATAGAAAGCTGCACAACCATAGCGGACATTTTAGGTTTTAAGTATGCTAAAACAGTTTTCATCTTTACTTCGAGGCTTCCGTCCCGCTGCCATCCTTCATTTCT
Source organism: Eubacteriales bacterium (assembly GCA_028693055.1). Lineage (GTDB taxonomy): Bacteria > Bacillota > Clostridia > Christensenellales > Aristaeellaceae > Limiplasma. The sequence goes on from JAQUWD010000015.1 coordinate 16,413, forward strand.
TCAATAGGCGTAAAGGTTGCGCAGATCGTCGCCTTGCTTTCCTCTTTGTTTATAATGCGTCCTACCAAATGAAAATGTCGGTAGAAGCCTTCCTCGTGCTTAATGCGCAAATCCATCTGTATATCCCTGTTTTCCTGGAGCGCGGTTTGAATCTCCCGTACCAAGGGCGCTCGGTCCTCGGGATGGACGACCGCCATGGTTCCCCTGCCCTGGTACATCTCTAGGAGAGGCCGGCCTACCAATCGATTGTATTCCTTGTTGACATACGTCATGTTCGGAGCGCCGTCAACCATCTCATATAAGCCAACGCCGCAGGGCAGGTGATCCAGCACATCGTTCATTAAGGAATTCATGGCGTCCGCATCTTGCTTTAGCCGAAGGTTTAAATCCCGGCGAATCAAGACCACTGCCATATAGTGTCCTAACGCTTCCATGCGATCCACGTGGGCCATTTTTCGGGTAGCGTCCTCCACGCCCATAAAACCAATGAGCTTGCCTTCCCGTTGAAGCGGCACAGCAACAAAGGAATTCATCCCCAGCACCTTTAACAGCTCGCGCTTATCGGGGTCCTCATCCGTGGAAGCGACGACGCTATGCGTTTGCGTTTGAAAGGCGTGCATAAGGCATGCGCAGCTTTCGATGGCTACCTTTTTTAGCCTGTCCATGCGCGAGCTTTCCTTGGACTCACAAATTTCATAGGTGCAGTTGTATTCCTTTTGATCCGCCGATTTTTCAAATACATAGGCGCGTTTTCCCTGGAAATAATCCAGCATTTTATCCAATATCGCGCGAATGGCCTCGTCGGAATCCATATCCACAAGCAGGTCGCTGGAAATGTCATTTAAAAAGCGAAGCTGCTCCATCGTCACCTGAGCGATTCGCTCCGCCCTGCGCTGGGCGGAAACGTTTTCCACATAGGCGTAAAACAGATAACGCTCTCCGCTTCGCGCAATGAGACGGATCGTAAAACGGATATGCTCCCGATGCTCCGGGTCGTGTGCGCTAGGAATGGTAGCCTCAAAGACCTCGGCGCTTTGCTTCTCCACAGCGTTTTTAATCGCCTCAATCGCGTTTGCTCTTCCTTCCTCATCCGTAAAAAGCAGCGGATTGATTTTAAGAATTTCTTCTTCGTTGCGAGTGCTTTGAAAAACCTCCTTGAATTTATCATTGACTCTTAACAGTTCTATCCGGGACCGGGTGCATTCAAACACACACGCGCCTCCGGCGTAGCGGTTAAATACCATCGTCTCAATGGAGGCGGGATTCCAGAAGGAATCCGTATTCATTTGGGGCAGCTGCTCCAGCATGGTAGGCTTGCTTTCCTGCTTGCTGGAAAACAGCAGCTTTTCATATTCCTCAGCCGGCATCGGCTTTGCATACAGGAAGCCTTGAATATACACGCAGCCTACGGAACGCAGAAAATCTGCATGCTCCTTTTCCTCCACCCCTTCGGCTATCACCGACATATTCAACCAGCTAGCCATGCGTACGATGGATTCCAGAATATTGCCGCTGCGCTCAAAATTATTTGTGCTGTCAAAAAAGCGCATATCAATCTTTAGCACATTGGCCGGCACATCCTTGAGGGTGTTCAAGGAGGAATAGCCGCTGCCAAAATCGTCAATTTCCACCCAAAAATCGTTTTCCCTCAGGCGCTGCACAATCGTAACGATCTGCTCCGACGCGTTTACAAAGGCGGATTCCGTAATCTCCAGCCGAAACAAATGCTTGGGAATTTGATAACGCGCCACCAGCCCGGATATAACCTCAAAAAAATTAGGTTGGAAAAAGTCATGGCGAGAAACATTGACTGATACGGGCTGAATCTGCTTGCCCGTATCCATCCATTTCCGAAGCAAAATGCAGCTTTTTCGCCAAACATACTTATCCAGCTCGTAAATAAAACCGTTGCGCTCAAAAACTGGCACAAACTCTCCGGGGGATACAAGCCCCTTTTGGGGATGCCTCCAGCGCACCAGCGCCTCCGCGCCGGAGATTTCACCGCTGGCATGGTTATACTGCGGCTGAAACCACACCTCAAACTGCCCGTCCGTCAGCGCCCGTTCCATTTCGCTGATAATCCACTGCTCCCGCAGAATTTTTTCACGCATCGTCTCGTTAAAATAGGCCACGTGGGTGTCATAGCGTCCCTTTACGGAGCGCCTCGCCAAAAGGGCCCTGTCCATCATGGCGCTGATGGACAGCGTGCGGTCGTCCACCAGATACCGCCCGACGCTCATCTTCATCGTCAGATGGACGCCTTCCTTCGCGATGGTCTTGCTTAGAGCTTTGGTGATGACGGGAAGAATGGAATCCTTCGTATCCGGGAAAAGCACCACAAAATTATCGGCGTGAACACGGCTGGCAATGCCGTCGCAGCCGTCCGAAAAAAGCTTGATCAGCGCTGCGATTTGCTTCAGAACCCGGTCGCCGACCTCCATGCCATATTGATCGTTCACAACCTTAAAGTTATCTACATCCAAATACGATATAATGTAGTAGCCTACCGGTTTTTGCGCGATCATTTCCTTAGCTTTTTCACAGAACAAATGAAAATCGTATAGCCCGGTCATGGTATCGAACTGAAACTGAGTCAATTCTCTGGCTTGCTGTTCAACTCGGCTGGACAGCCATTCTCTTTCTTCCTCGATATGTCGGCTGGTCCAAATAAACACGGCGTTCCGTACTCGGGTGCGCAGCATCTCGGGGATGATCGGTTTCGAAATCAAATCGATTGCGCCCAGCTGAAGCGCTTTGTCCAGTTCTTTTGGATCCTCGCTAGCGGTAATCACAATCACAGGAATATCAGCTAATGCTTGCTCCTGCCGCATGGCTTCCAATACGCAAAAGCCATCCATGACAGGCATGGACAAATCAAGCAGCGCTACGGAAACGCCGCCGGTACGCATGATTTTTAGCGCCTCCGCGCCATCCTGCGCCATGAGTAGTTCATACTGATCCGTTAAGCTGCATTCAATAACCGCTCGGTCGATACGATTATCATCGACAATCAGGATAGTGGCTCTCTCTTTGCTATCCATAGATTTTCCTCTCCGGTAATCTTGCCGTATTCATTTCTGTTTTCATTATACCGCTTTCAGTCCACAACCAGAGCATGCGTTTAGCGGTCTAGCGTCCATTGAATCCATTTCGCGGCAAGCCCGATCCATGGCTGGCAATGCGGGTTGCACATTTGCGTAGCTGTTGGAGCAGCGCATTCTTTGTTGGCTAAGGAAAGCCCATGGCAGCCGTCCGGGAAAATATGAATCTCAGCCGGGAGATGGCAGCGAGACATCGCCTGAGCAAATAGTAGCGTATTTTCCACCGGCACGGTTCCATCATTCATGGTATGCCATAAAAAAGTAGGCGGCGTATGCTCCCCCACCAGCTTTTCCAATGAGTACGCCTGATGGTCCTCGATCGCTTTGCTGCCGGTCAGCATCTCAAAAGAACCGCGATGAGTAAATTCACCGGCGGTAATAACAGGATAGCCCAGCACCATGGCGTTGGGCTTCACCATCTCGCAAGTAAGCCCCAGCGGAGCCCACAGCTCTGGCTGATTCCACATTACGCCGATGCTGGCCGCCAGATGTCCACCGGCGGAAAAGCCCATCACGACGATTTGATCCTTTACCGCATGGTACTCCTTGGCATGCTCGCGCACATGAGCAATCGCCAAGGCTACATCCTGCTGGGGCGCCGGAAAGCGATAGGGAGCCACATGATAGTAAAGCACAAAAACATTATATCCCGCAGCCAACAGCTGCAGCGCCACAGGCTCGGCTTCCCGCTCGGAGCAGAACTGGTAGCCCCCTCCCGGGCACAGAAGTACGCTAATTCGTTCACGGTCCAGATCAATTTCCTCATAATTATCCGGCAGATAGGTTACCATGCGGGCGTCGGTATCCTGTAATCCCTTGAGCATGACGGTCTTGTTGATCATTGGTATGCTTCTTTCCTGATTTTATTTTGGCGTTTCTCTCATAGCGCTGGGCGTAATACCAAACTTCTTTTTAAACGCCCGCCTAAAGGAGGTGGCGTTGTTATACCCTACATCCTCAAAAAGCGATTGCAACGAGCAATCCTGATCAGCCTGGAGCCGTCTTGCCGCTTCATTCAAGCGCAAATCCTCTAAATAGACGGAGAAATTACAGCCGGTACGCTCCTTAAACAGGTGGCTCAGGTAGCTTTCCGAGATATGAAACCGCTCGCTCAGCAAGCTCAAGCACATCGCCGAATCCGTGAAGTGCTCCTTTAAGTATTGCTGCACCTCCGGAATGGGGTCGGACGGCTCGGCCGTCTCGCGGAAAAAGTCGCAAAGCATGAGACCCACATTTTCAAGCAAGGCCAAATTGGGCCGACCGCTCAGCTTCTCATCCACCTGCGAGAGCCGTTCCTTCTGCGTCTCCGTGGGGGCAGAAACACTGAAACGAGCTTTGAGCAACGTGTTTTTTAAGTCTGACAGCAAAAACTCCAGCAAGGGGTCCGGCAAAGAGCGCTGCTCGATATTCTCTCGATGAATCAGCGCGAACATTTCTGAAACCTGGGGGCTATTGCCGGTTGTAATAAAGTGCAGCAGCTTTGCGGAAATCTCAATGGGATAATATATGGTTTGCGAATCCTTATGGATCATTTCGTAGGGAATAAACACATGTCGCTTGCTGGTGTAGCGCACGGAGGCGCGGGCTTGCTCGTAGGATTCCCATACGTTCATGGGCTGCGTCGCTTCGCCTCCAACCCCTGCGCAAAGCCAAAGGGAATAGCGCTGCGCCAAATCGTTATGCAGATTGAGCACCCATTGCTGCAGCTGCATCAGCGGGTCCTGCACATCGGGCTTAAAGGCGGTCAACACCACATACTCCTGCACAAGCGTGCTGTAGTAATAAACGGGAAGATCTCCGGTAAAATGGCGGTCGATCGCCGTAGACATGATTTCGTGGAAGTCCTTACGGTCGAGAACCGTTTCCTCCTGATTGAACACCGTTAAGAACATGGCATAAAACCGAAGCTTCGGCTGATCATACCCCAATGCGTTCATCATGAACTGAAACTCACGTTCAGAGGCAACGTGCCCGGAAAGCAGCATCCGGGTATAGGAGCGACACACCAGCGGCTTTTGCCGTTCCAGATCCTGAGCCATCTGTTCGTTGCTGCGGTTAGCCTCCACCAGCTGGTCATTCAGCTGCACGATGGGGCGCATGTTGCGGCGTACCATCACCGTTACCATCGCCAGTCCGCTTAACGTGGCCAGCAGCAGCATAGCCACAAACAGCAAATCGTAATTACCAAGGCTTTCGTCACACAGGCGCTGAGGAATCATGGAATAATAGGTCCAATCATTAAAAGAGGATTCATCCCGCAGGCAGACCAGTTCTCCCACATGGGCGATTCCCAGCGAATCATAGGGCAGAGCTTCCAGCTCCGACACGGAGAGTTCATCGTCTCCCTCAAAGGGAATTTGTAATTGAAGCCGACCAAGCCCGTCGACCACCGTAAGCCGATAATCTTTCTCCAAGGCAAAAAGCTGGCTCAGACTGTCTACATCCCACTCAAACCAAATAACGGCGGGAACATTGCGGTTTAAGATGCTGTCGATATCCCGCACATAGAAATAGCTGCCCGCCTTTCCCGTAAAGGAGGATACATCGATGTTTTCCCCCATGCCGGAAGCGGTTTGAAGCATGGAAATAAAGCCCTCGTAGCGTTCCGGGGCAAAAACACGATACTTCAAATAATATTGCCGCGCCTCGGTAAACTGGCTGGCGGAGATCACATACCCCATTCTTTTTAAGTAGATATGGTTTTCCGCCACAGGCATTCCCGCCCAGCTAAAGATGCGCGATGATAGGGTTTCCATGGTTTGGTAGGCGGCATACATAGCGCCCTTTTCACGAACGCTCTTCATATTGGAAAAGCGAATAAAGGTGCTGTCGTTTAAAAGCTGGCGCGTATAGTTGTCCATAATGCGCAAATAGCTGTCTATGGCCTGCACATGGCTTTCGTGCTGGGTCATTTCCTGCTGCCAGTACATCTCTCGGGCGTTTTGGGTGGTGGAGCTGTACAGCACGATTGCCAGCACTAGGCACAGCAATAGAAAAACGCTATAGGTAAGCCAAATGCGGGTCGAAAGGGATATGCGGCCATCCTTTATGCTTCGTTCGGACGTTTTAGTACTATTCGTCGTCATAAGCGCCCCTTTCCCAGCAATAGAGCATACAGATTTCAAGTTTTATTATATCTTATAAACGGGAATTTGCAAGCATTCCAGCTGTCAAGGAACAATTTTTGAGTAAGTACTTTCATTTCATTTTCGCAAATTTGGTTCCCAATAGAAAATCTTGTTTCTTGTCAGGATAAAGGTTTTCTGATACGCTACCTTCAACAGAACGCGATAAGGCGTTCCAAAAAGGAAAGGATGGTTCCATTCATGAGAAAAGTACTTTCACTCATTCTCGCGCTGGCTATGGCAATGACGATGCTGACAGCCTTCGCTACCACCGCGGTTGCAGAAGTCACCAAGCCCGAATCCATTTCCATCTTTATTGACGGCACCGTGTTTACCACCAACAATGCCCGTGACGCTTTCCAAGCCCGCTGGGAAGAGCTGACCGGCATCAAGCTGGAAATCACCCAGCCTGACCATGACGCTTACTACGATGTGCTGCAGCAGCAGATCGCTTCCGGCGACTGGCCTGACGTGATGATTCTTTCTTCTACTTATTATTCCGCCTATGCCGCCGAGGGCGTGCTGTGGGATATGACCGACGCGTGGGAAGCTTCCGATCTGAAAGCCTCCGGCCGTTTCACCGGCGACAGCGTTGTAGAAGGCCTGAAGATTGACGGCCGTCTCTACGGCTTCTCCCCCACCCGCGGCAACGGCTGCGTCACTTATGTGAAGCAGGCTTGGTTGGACGCCGTCGGCATGCAAGCGCCCACCAATTGGGACGAGTACTACGCCATGCTGCAGGCCTTCACCACCCAGAATCCTGACGGCGACGACAAAAAAGAGACCTTCGGCGTTGCGGCTGCCGGTTTCGTCGGCCCCGAAGCTCCCTATGTAAACTATCTGCCCGAGTTCTATCAGGATGGCACCCCCACCTTTGACAAGGACGAAAACGGCGTATGGTTCGACGGCTTCACTCAGGACAGCATGAAGGCTGCTCTGGAGCGCTTGAACAAGGCCTATGTGGACGGCGTTATCGATCCCACCACGTTGACCAACGGCACCAAGGATTGCCGCAACAAGTACTATGACGATACCTTCGGCGCCTTCACCTACTGGGCTGGCACCTGGGCTACCAACCTCAAGAGCAATCTGGAAGCCAATAACCTGAGCGGCGAGCTAGTCGCGCTCCCCCCCATCGCCGAGGTTGGCGCTTACCTTGACCGTGTACCTCCCGTCTGGGCGATCTCCAGCGCTTGCGAGAACCCCGAGGGCGTTTACAAATACTTCATCGACACCATGCTGGACGGCGGCGACATGCAGATGCTGTGGACCTATGGTGTGGAAGATGTGCACTGGAGCATGAAGGCTGAGACCGTTCTAGCTGGCACCGATAAGGAAAAGACCTACGAGGACGGACAGTTCCACATGAAGGAAAGCCTGGAGCAGGCTGGCACCGTTTATACCAAGCATCACATCGATCCCATGCTGGCGCTGGCTTCCTTCGCGGAAGGCTACTACGATCCCAGAGAGGATAGCGTAAAGGCCGAAGCCAAGGCTGCTTCCGAGCTGTTCAATACCCATTCCAAGCTGGCCATCATCGTGCCCACCACCGAGGAAATGTCCATGTACAACGGCGACTTGGTCACGCTGAAGAACGAGCTGATCGCCAAAGTCACCATGGGCGACCTGAGCTACGAGCAGGCCATGGCTAAGTTCGAATCCGACGGCGGCGCGGAGTGGTCCAAAGCCATCGTGGATTCCCTGAACGCGCTGAATAAGTAATCACTTTTCAAGACGCAAACGGAGCAGCCGCTCCAATTCAACGAGGCGGCTGCTCCCTCTTTCTCACTTTAGCTTACGGGAGGTAATCGTATGGTCAGCGCATCCATTCCAAAGGATATCCGCCGTTCCAGACTCAAGGCTCGCATTCTCAAGTATAAAGGCTTTTATCTCATGTTTTTACCTGTGCTGGCCTTTGCCATCATCTTTCATTATCTGCCGATGCTGGGAATCCGTTTTGCCTTTACGAAGTACAATCTGATTAAGGATCCCGTATTTGTCGGTTTTAAAAACTTCGAACGGCTCTTTTCGATGCCGAATTTCTGGAGTGCCTTCGCTAATACTCTTAACCTGAGCATTGTCAAGCTTTTGCTCAACACCTTTATGGCGGTTATCATTTCCTTGCTATTAAACGAAATGGTCAACATCCATGCAAAAAAGCTAGCCCAGACTATTATTTATATTCCTCATTTTATGTCTTGGGTTGTTACCGCCTCCGTATTCCAAATGCTTTTTTCGCCCACCACAGCGGGTTTGGTAAACCAAGCCCTTATGAAGCTGGGCGTCACTACGCAAAACATCTACTTCCTTGGCGATTCCAAATGGTGGACGCCCACTTACTACATCATTAACGTGTGGAGAGACACTGGCTGGGGCACCATCATCTTCATGGCTACGCTGACGGGCATTGATCCCGGAATTTATGAAGCAGCCTCTATCGACGGCTGCGGACGCTGGCAGAAGATGTGGTACATCACCTTGCCCTCCCTTTCAAATACGATTATCACGGTTTTAATTCTCAATCTAGCCAAGGTTATGAACCTTTTCGAAAGCGCCTTCGTTCTACAGAACGACGCGGTTATGAACGTATCTCAGGTACTACAGACCTATGTGTACTACCAAACCTTTAACTCCGGCACCATCCCGGATTACGGCTTCACCACTGCCATCGGCCTGTTCCGCTCTGTGGTAGGTATGCTGCTGGTGCTAGCCTGTAACGTAGCCAGCAAGCGTGTCCGCGGCCGCGGAATTGTTTAAGGAAGGAGCTGTGAATGATGACTACTGCACAACCTGAAATCCGTAAAGCCAAGCATAAGTTTCATGCTTTTCCGGTTCTAAACGGTCTACTTTTTGCTCTGATCTGCCTGATCATCCTAATCCCCATCTGGAAGGTTCTGGTGGACTCCTTTGACCTGACCACCGGCTACGGCATGAAGCTCTGGCCCGAAAAGTTCGGTATCGCAGGTTATATTTCCGTCTTTACCACTCAGTCTCTGTATACGCCCTTAGTAAACTCCTTCATCACCACCATTGCTGGTACGGTGGTAGGGCTGCTGTTATCCACCCTAGGCGCTTATGTGCTGATTCAGTTCGACATGCCGGGCCGCAATTTCTTCGCCGGTGCGCTGCTTTTCACCATGATCTTTGAGGGCGGCATGATCCCCACCTACATCGTCATGCGCCAACTGGGCTTGGTCAATACCTTGTGGTCCGTCATCCTGTACCCCGCCATCAACGTATACAATCTGGTGCTGATGCGCAACTTCTTCGAGGGTATCCCCACCAGCCTGTTCGAGTCCGCTACCTTGGACGGCTGCACCCCCATGCAGACCTTCTACCGCATTGTACTGCCCCTTTCCAAGGCCGCCCTTGCTTCCATCGGCTTGATGTTCGCCGTCTCCTACTGGAACGATTACACCAACTATAAGCTGTACATCACCAAGGAGCTGCTCTACAACTTCCAGATGAAGCTGCGCTCCATCATGATGGGCTCCGACCTGCCCAGCGCCAACGGCGGTATGTCCGAAAACACGGTGCAAAACGCGGCGGTTATCGTAGCCATCATTCCCTTCATGATTCTTTATCCCTGCCTGCAAAAGTACTTCGTGAAGGGCATCAACATCGGCGCAGTAAAGGAGTAAACCATGGCTGTTATTTATTGGGCGGCGGATTCCACCGTCAAGCAAAATACCATCCTGACCTATCCCCAAACGGGAATAGGTCAGGTTTTTCATCGTTTTCTAAGCCCGGAGCATCGGGTGGAAAACCACGCTGAAAACGGTCGCAGCACCAAAAGCTTTCTGGACGAAGGCCGGCTGGCGTTAATCTACGACCGTATCACGGCGATGGACTTCCTATTCATCCAATTTGGTCACAACGACGAAAAAGCCGCCGACCCGGCGCGCTATACCGACCCCGACGGAGAATTTAAAGACAATCTGGAGCGCTTCGTCAATGCGGCGCGAAATAAAAACGCCCTTCCTGTTCTTATCACCCCCTTAACCCGCCGCCTCTATCGCGACCCCAAAGCGGAATTCTCTCACGAGCGCTACCTTCCCGCTATGAAGGAAACCGCCGCTCGGTTGAATGTGCCGCTGATCGACCTGTGCGCCATGAGTGAAGCATTGGTCGATACGCTAGGAGAGGATGCCAAAGCTTTATACCTCCATGTTCCGGCGAATATTCATCCTCATTTCCCTGAGGGAAAGGCTGACAATACCCATTTAAGTCCCCTTGGGGCATTGGTCTTTGGAGGTCTCATTGCCAAAGGACTAAGCGAGCTGGGCGGGGAATATCGAGCGCTGCTATCCGAGGGCGTTCCGGAGTTTGTGAACGAGCATTATGACCAATGGGCCGCGACCCTTTGCAAGGAAAAGTATCATGGATAAGCTATGGATTGCAGACCTTCAGGACGGGCGTTATCGTAACCCCGTCCTTTTTGCGGATTATTCCGACCCGGACGTTATTCGTGTGGGCGACACGTATTATATGACCGCCTCCTCCTTTAACTACACGCCGGGTCTGCCCCTTTTGACCTCGCCAGATTTGGTTAACTGGACGCTGCGCGGCTATGCCCTTCCCAACATTCCAGAAAAGCGCTACAACCTTCCTCGTCACTCCGAAGGGGTCTGGGCTCCCGCTATCCGTTATCAGGACGGATGGTTCATGATTTACTATGGTATGCCGGACGAGGGTATTTTCATGGTGCGTACCAAGGACCCGTTCCACGCATGGGAACAGCCGGTTTGCGTTTTGGCGGGCAAAGGACTGATCGATCCTTGCCCCTACTGGGATGAAAACGGCGACGCGTGCATTATTCACGGCTATGCCCGCAGCCGTATCGGTTTTAAAAGCTTTCTAGGAATCTTCCCCATGAATCGGGAAGGTACCAAAGCCACAGGGGCGGATCATCTGCTTTATAACGGTTTAGCTACCCAGCCAACCATCGAGGGGCCGAAGGCTTACCGCCGGGGGCAGTGGTTCTACCTCTTCGCCCCCGCGGGAGGGGTTGAGACCGGCTGGCAGACGGTGCTGCGTTCTAAAAGCCCCTATGGCCCCTTTGAAGAACGAATCGTATTGCGGCAAGGAACCTCTTCTGTCAACGGCCCCCATCAGGGCGCATGGGTGGAAACGCCCCATGGAGAAAGCTGGTTCCTGCACTTTCAATCCTTGGGTGCATACGGTCGTATTCTCCATTTGCAGCCGATGAAATGGACGCAGGACGGTTGGCCTGTAATCGGCGAGCCGCAACCGTCGGAACTATGGGGACAGCCCTGCCTAGAGCATTCTAAGCCCACTGGCGTTGCCCCTTCTCCCGCGCTTTCTCTCCAAGCCTCCGATAATTTCACCGGGCCTGCGCTGGGCCTGCAATGGCAGTTCTTGGGCAACCATTACGACGGCTTCTATTCTCTGAGCGCCTGTCCGGGAGCGTTGCGCCTCTTTGCTCTACCCTGTGAGGGCGAGCCCGTCCTATGGCAATGCGCCCATGCCCTTAGCCAGAAGCTGGTGTGCCCGGAGTTCACCGCCACCGTGGAGCTGGACGCCCAAGCCCTACAGCCCGGTCAGCAGGCTGGACTGGCTCTAATGGGGGGACAGTATGCCTATCTGGCTGTACGCCGGGAGCTTTCCGGTCAAACGAACCTTGTTTACGTCCTGTCCTCCGGCTCGGGCGCTTCACGGAACGAAACGGTTCAGGCTCAGGTTTCATGCCCCTCCGAAATGGATAAATACATACTACAGTTTAGCATAACCAATCAGGACGGTCAGCCGAAGGCTGCTTTCTCTTATGGGGCTACAAACGCGCCGCTTCAGCCCATCGGAGAGGCTTTCGTTCCCGCCCGGCATACATGGGTAGGCGCAAAGCCCGCCCTGTTCTCTTACTCCACTGCTAGCCGTCCATCCTGCGGATACGTGGATTTCCGACGGTTCCAAGTCGTTACTGCGGCAGAGCCGCAATCATAAGGAGCATCTGCTATGGCAATTTCTGCTTGTGCCATCACCCGTTTTGTTGAAAGACTGCGTCAAGAGGACGTGTGCCTCCATGGGTTTGAGCTGCGACATAACAGCGCCGTCCGAGCAGAAGGGTACTACGCGCCCTTTCGCAAGGGAGAACCTCATCGTATGTATTCCGTCAGTAAAAGCGTGGTATCGCTAGCCATTGGCCTGCTTGCACAGGACGGCGTGCTAAGGCTGGATGACCGTATCGCTAGTTTCTTTCCCGACCTACTCCCCGCCAATCCAGACCCACGTTTACTGCGTTTGACCATGCGAGAGATGCTGCGAATGGCCACCTGCTATCAGCGCACCACCTACCGGGAGCGGGAAGACGCGAATTGGGCTGCAACCTTTTTTTCCGCGCCCGCCGACCACGAGCCAGGCACCGTCTTTGCCTACGATACCTCCTGCTCGCAGGTGTTGGCGCTTCTATGCCAGCGTTTAAGCGGCGAGCCGCTGCTGGGTTTTCTGAACCGCCGCATTTTTACGGTCATTGGCGCTAACGATCCCAAGCATTGGCTGACAGACCCCTCCGGCGTGCCGCAGGGCGGCACAGGACTTTGCATGTCCCTGCGGGATCTGGGAAAGCTCGCGCAGGCAATTTTAAACGATAACAGCGGCGCAATGCCTGTATCCTATCTGCAAAAAGCGGTATCCCGCCAGATCGATACGCCGTTTCAAAAGAACCCGGAGGAGCGCTACGGCTATGGCTATCAGTTTTGGCGCACGCGCAACGGCTTTTCCATGTACGGCATGGGGGGACAGCTAGCCATATTCTGCCCTGAGCGCCAGCTGATCCTATGCACCATCGCTGATACCCGTTTAGATGCTTATGGCGTACAGCGCATCTATGACGCTTTTTATGAGGAAATCGTTAATGCGCCGGAAATCGGCAGGCTGCAAGTAGAAGAAGAGCAAGCGCTGGACGCGATGCTATCCAAGCTTCGCGTCGGCGCTTTGCCCCACGACGATCATGCCCAAGCGCATTTTGCCAAAAGCTATCGCATGGAGGCAAATCCGCTTGGGCTCTGTAGCGTACAATTCAGTCACAACGAGCTTTCCTTCATTCGGAGGGAACAAACGGACGTCCTGCCCTATCGCTTTGGCGAGGTCACGCTGTCCCGTTTGAGCGGCATTCCCTGCTTGATATCGGCAGGCTTGGTTCGAGACGGAACGCTTCGGCTACGCTGCTTCTTCATCGGCGACGCTCCCTGCGGCTTTGATATGCTGCTTTCCCAAAACGGAGCCTATCTGACCGTTCAATCACAGCGCTCCGGCGACCCCTTAACAGACCCATACGAGGGCTTTGCGTGGGGACAACAGGAATAAAAGTCATTCCATATTTTCGATAATCTTGATCTGATTTTCCATGATAACCCGTTGATCCTCCAGCATTTGACCAGAGAGAATCATATCAAACGCAGCCTTGACAGAGCGATATCCCTGCTCCACAGGCTGCTGGCATACCACCGCTTTAATCAAGCCCCGCCGCATCATTTCCCGCGTCGCAGGGATATCGTCGTAGGCGACCATGCAAATATCCTTCTTCCGCCCCGCGTCAATCACAGCCTGACAAACGTGCGCGGCTCCGGCGGCCACCACAAAAATGGCGTCGATCTCCGAATGCTCCCGAAGCATTTTCTGCGTTACCTCATAGGCAAGACAGCCGTTATCCATGGCGCTTTCACGGGCAACAATCGGTAGAGAGACGCACTGCCTCAAGCGTTTTTCAAATCCACGCTGTCTTAGCACATGGCCCATCAAGGTAGGCACGCCCTCAACAACGCCTACCTGCCCTTTTCCCTTCGTTAACAGCTCCAAAAGGGCGGCGGCTGTTTTACCGCCGGATTCATAATCACTGCCCACATAGCAGCAACGGCATTCCACGGCGATATCGGTATTAACCGTCACCGTAGGAATGCCTTTTTGGATGAATTCAATCAAACGTTTTTCAATCGCCGGGTCGTTGATGGGTTCAATGACCAAGGCGCTTACCCGCCCGTCCATCTCGTCCAGAAGCGCTAGCTGCCGCTGTACGTCGTGGCCGCGCATCGTACGCTGGAGCAGCACGGCGTCATAGGCGCTAAGCTCCTCCGCCGCCTTTGTGAACCCGCAGATGACGTCGTCAAAAAAAGCGTTTCCCTCACTGCATAAAATCGTACCGATCACAGGGGCTGTTTTCTTTACGCTCAACGCTCTGCCCACGATACTCTTGGTATACCCCTCGCTTTCGATGGTACTCAAAATGAGCTGCTCCGTCTCCGGCTTTACTCTCCCCCGACGGTTCAGCACTCGGTCCACCGTGCCGCGGCTAACACCGCAAATTTGGGCTATTTCCTTGATCGTCATGATCATCTCTCCTCGCAGTGACCATCATAGGGAAAGCCTGTTAAAATGTCAAGCGCATGGACAGCTCCTTACTTTTCCATAGGAACAGGCTGCTTATCTTCCTGCCCCTCCAGCTTCATTCTATTTTTTCGCCATAGCCCCGTAAAATACAGGATAAACAGGATTCCAGTAGATATGCCGTTGCTGATGACCACGCTTAGCCAGATGCTGCGCACCCCCAAATGCAGCAAATCTCTGCATACAAATAAGGTAGCGAAGCGGAACACCCACAGCCTTGACGCATCCACAGCCATAGTGACCTCCGTATGTCCCGTGCCGTTAAAAAGCCCGCTGGTAGCGTTATAAATACCGTTTGTCCAGCACCAGAAGGCCATCAGGCTTAAGAAATCCGCAGCCATGGCAATCACGTCCGCGTCGTTGGTGAAGATACTAACGATAGCCGTTGAAACCGATGGGCGGGATAAAATTAACCCGCCGAACAGCAAGAATCCCACCGCGCACAGCATGGACAGGCGGTAGCCTTGATCGGCCCGCTCCACCTGCCCCGCCCCCATGTTTTGCCCCACAATGGTACCCACCGCCGACCCGATCGCGTTGGAAGGCAGCGATATCAGACCGTTCACCTTATTGCCAATGCCGTAAGCCGCAATCGCGCTAACGCCAAAGGCATACACGCTTCGGGACATCAGCAAAAAGCCAAGCTGCATGGTGCTGCCGCCCAAAGCCGTTGGCAGACCAATGCGCACAATGGCGGATAGCTTTTCTTTTTCGAAGCGAAAATGCTTCAGCTCCACATGCAGCGGCTCTTGCTGCCGCATCAGCAGGCAAAGGGCAATGGAAGCGGGTACAGCCTTTGACACGATCGTCGCCAGCGCCGCGCCCGTTGCGTTCATTTTCCACACCACCATGAACAGCGGATCCAATATCATATTGACGGTAATGCCCAAGAAGTTAAGCAGCATCGGACGCACCGTATCTCCCTGCGCCTGCCGCGCCGACTGAAAAAGATTGACCATAAACAAAAAAGGCATATCCAGTATCACCAATTGAAGATAAGCGATACTGCTCGCACGGGTTGCTCCTTCCGCCCCAAGCCAGTCCACAATCGACGGGGTAAAAAAGGAGCATAGCCCCGCGCAGGTTATGGCAAAAATCATGGTGCTGACAAAAATCTGGCTCACCATGCGCACGGCTTCCTTAGGTTTTCCCGCGCCTACGTACTGGGCGATCATAATCGCACCCGCCACCGTGATACCGCTGCCAAAATTCACTACGATACTTTGCACTGGGGATACTAGGTTAATGGCGGCAAGCTGTTCCTTGCCAATCTGTCCCAGCCAGTAGGTATCGGTCAGGTTGTACATGGTTTGTAAAAAGCTAGATATCACCACAGGCACGGCAATGGACAGCATCGCCTTCCAGAGGCTGCCATGCAAAATGGCTTCGGAATCGCCGCGTTTCACCCAAACACCTCTCAGCCGTTGATCTGTTTTTCTACGAACTTACGGGAAGCCTCGGCGTTATCGGGCTTGGTATCCTCCAGCGTCATCTGCACGTTGGGCTTCTTCTCGCGAACAAACTTCGCTAGGGCGGCATAGTCCATCATGCCAAGCCCCGGCGCCAGCGAAACGATTCGTCCGGATTCCACCACATAGTCCTTCATATGAACGACGGCGATCTCGTCGCATAAAAGCTCCATAGCCTCGGCGAGCACGCTGTCGCGGCGGTCCAGATTATCCTGATGCAATAGATTGACCGGGTCAAAAATAATGCGAAGATTGGGAGAGGCGATCGCGTCTAATACCTTCCGCGCCCGTTGAGGGTTGGATACGATATGGGTGTAAACCGGCTCTATTGCGATAAACGCGCCCAGCTTTTCAGCCTCGGCTACCACGGGAGCCAAGCGGTCGATGAACAGCTTCAGGCTGTCCTCGGTATGGCTCTTCTCTGGGTCATAACGGTATTCCGCATTGGGATTTCCCGTTTCGGTGCCCACCACGCCAGCGCCCATCCAACGGCTCAATTGCAGATGAGCCACATATTTTTTCACCGTGCGGCGATATTCATTGACGTCCGGGTGCGCCAAATTGAGATAGCAGCCCAGCACCGCAATCTCCATGCCGTCCATTTCTTGCCTGACCCTAGCGCCCAGCCCCGGCGTAGCAGCAGCCGGCTCCATCATGGCAGGAGAAATCACCTTCGATAACGCCACGTGAGCGCAATCAAATCCTTGCGTTTTCGCGTTTGCAGCCTTCTGTGCCAAACCGGCTCCCGCCACGTCGTGCAATCTAATGCCAATACTCATGCTAATCCCTCCACTCCAATTGCTCCACCTGTTCCGTTTCCAGCGTCTCCCCTGCATGACCGATGAGCGTTACCCCATGACAGACCAGCCGTTTTACATTGCTCACAATGATGCCGCGACCTTGACACGGCTCCACGCCGTCGGCCATAATCGCCCGCATGGGCTTTGCATCGGGCGCGAAACGGAAGGTTACGTCCTCCATGCGGAATTCCTCCACCGGCTGCTCGGGCAACCCCAAGAAATAAGCAGCGCATGCGCCGCAGTCCATGGCCTCCACCCTACGGAACACAATGGAGCCAATCTTGGGCGTGCCTTCATCAACCGGCTGGGCTTCTCGGTTTTGCACCGCTTGGCTGTGCCCGTCCGGGTCGCAGAAATACATGGCGTTAACGGTACAGGGTGCTTGGACGCTCTCCATACGCACATCCTCGAACAGGATATTGTCGATCACGCCGTCCTTTCCACGCCCTCGGCGGGTCTTGATTCTAAGGCCTCGATCCGTGTTGCGCATCAGGCACTTGCTGACCGTCACATTGCGCACGCCACCGGACATTTCGCTACCCACCGTCATGCCGCCGTGGCCGTTTTCCATCAGGCAATGGGCAATCAGCACGTCCTCGCAGGGCATTTTCAATTCGCGACCCATAAACAGCTTGCCAGCCTTCAAGGCGATACAGTCGTCCCCCAAAGAAAACCGTGCGCCCATCAAAGTAACATCCCGGCAGCTTTCCGGGTCAAAGCCGTCGGTATTCGGGCTGTCCGCAGGGGCGGTTACGGTGATGTTGTAAAAAGACAGTCTCTGGGAAAAGTACGGATGAAGGTTCCACGCCGGGCTGTTTTGAAAATGAAGCCCCTGTACGATTACATTCCGGCAGCGGCAAAGAAAGAGAAGCCTTCCTCGCCATGCCCCTTCCCGCTTTTTGGGGTTTTTCCACCAATTCTCTTTGGAGGCTTGCCCGTCCGCTGTGCCAAGGCCGTAGATCACTACGTCCTCAACCTCCACGCCGGTAAACAGTGCGGCGTACATGTCCAGCGGGTTACCCTCCCAGCTGCCCAAATACAGCTCTCCATTTTCATCCGTGCGCTCGATTCTGCCGGGCAAAATCGGCAATGCCGAACGCTCCGTCCCCATCA
Organism: Eubacteriales bacterium; assembly: GCA_028693055.1. Taxonomy (GTDB): domain Bacteria; phylum Bacillota; class Clostridia; order Christensenellales; family Aristaeellaceae; genus Limiplasma. Next base: position 34,421 of record JAQUWD010000015.1, read on the forward strand.
GCAGCACCGCGTCCTTAGCGATTTCCAGCCGTAGATGGCTTTTTAGAAACAGCGGGCTGACCAAATACCGCCCATTGGGAATCAGTACCCGGCTCTTTTCTGGGCAGCAGAGAATAGCCGCCTGAATAGCCGCCGTGTCATCATGAACGCCGTCCCCCACCGCCCCGAAGCGTCGTACGTTCAGCGTATACGCTTCCTTTTCGGTTGTAAAGCGCAGCTCCGCTCCCTCGTCGGTTCTCAGGCAATACTCCGTATCCGGTGCAAGGTCAAATAGGCTGTGCACGACGGTTGTCGCCCTTTCGATTAGCTGACCATTCAGCCAAAGGCAAACAGGACGGCGGGTTTCATAAAGCCCGCCATCCTCTAGTAACACGGTTGCGCTACGCTGCCCCACATAAAGACATTTCAATTCCATTTTCTCAGCCCTCCGTACGATATTCGGCCCATGCCATCATAAAGGGGCCAACGCCCTTGCTATCGTCGGCTGTTTTAGGCTCCGACAGGTAATAAGCGACAGAGCCATCCCGCTTTTCACCGGGGCCAAGACCCGCCACCTTGCAAATATCCACAAGGTGAGCCTCTCCATCCTCTCCCTTTTGCAGCTTTTGTTCGACCAGTTTTTCAAATATCTCTCGGCCGATGGGAAGATACTTGTCGGGGTTTAGGGCATTCAGCCGCGCGCCCTTCATGATTGCATAAGCCGCCATGGCGCTGCCGGAGGTCTCGGCGTAATTGTGCTCTGCTTCGGGATGGTCGATAACCTGTAAAAACAAGCCCGTCTTTTCGTCGCGGTAGGGCAGCAGTCCGCGAACGGCTTTTTTGAATAGGCTTTCCACCTGATGATACTCATCGAACAGCTCCTCGCTCATCTGCTCCAGACAGTCAACCAGCGCCATGAGCAGCCAGCCGGTAGAGCGCAGCCAGAAGTTTGGCGAACAGCCGGTGACCGGGTTAGCCCATGGCTGCGCCTTCTTTTCATCCCAAGCATGGTAAAAAAGCCCCTTTTTGGGGTCGTACAAATGCTTTTCCACCTGGCTCAGCTGCCCCGTAATATCCTTCAAGCGCTTCATGCCGTCAAGGCGCTTCTCGTACTCCATATAAAAGGGCAGCGCCATATAAAGCCCGTCCAGCCAAACCTGATTGGGATAGATGCTCTTATGCCAAAAACCGCCGTTTTGACAGCGCGGATGAGCCAGCAGCCGTTCCATATGAAACTCAATGGCCTTTTGATAGCGGCTGTCTCCCGTTTCTTCCCATGCGAAAAACAACGCTTTGCCCGCATTGATACTGTCGATATTGTACCCGTTCGTAGGATAGCTGGGAATGGAGCCGTCGCTTTCTATCGCGCGGGATAAATAATCCAGCGCAAAGGCTCGGTATGCTTCTTCTCCTGACGCCCGATACAGGCGGATGCAGCCCGTCAGCACGCAGCCATCCTCGTAATTCCAGTAGGCTTTATACGGCTGATAATCGCGTAAATAACGTTGAACATAGGCTTGAATATCCATGAGCTCTCCCACGCGCGTTGTATTACCTGTCCCCAGAGCAGATGAAAGCGCTTTCATTTCTATTCTACCGTTTTTTACAGCAAGATGCAACCTCTTTTTCCTTATCTTTGAATGACCCTCAAGGTTCTGATTTGAAAAGGCGCAAAGTCCAACTCAACTTTTTCTCCATAGGCTATTGGCTGGCCGACCTCTTCCTCCGCCATCCCGCAAGCGAACACATCCGCCGGATAGGGCAAAAACACCGTGGCTCTCACCCTGGCGCGCATGCTCTCGTACAGGCGCAGAATCACGCCGTTTCCATCCTCGGCGGGTTTAACAGTCTCCAGTATTACGCTTTGATTGTCCGTATAGAATCCGCTTTGAGACCTACACTCCCCTTCGACTGCTGCAATGGGGGCGTTCAGCTCATAGCCGACTCGCTGCACTCCGCTTTGGGCAAAGGCGCTGGCAAAGGGGTACAACGAATAGGTCAGCCGCTGCATCCCCCGGTCGCAGGTATCATCCGGCACCAGCGGAGCCCTCAGCAAGGATAGTGCCAGCGCTCCCCGACCGGAGCTAACGCCATAGCAGCCGTCGTTCAGCACCGCAAAGCCTCGGTTTTCTTCGCATAGCGCCGAATAACGATGGTTGCACACCTCGTAACGGTCTGCGGCGAAGGCGTGGGAGCGGTGCGCCGGACGCTTCACATAGCCAAACTGGATTTCATGAAGCGCATCCTCGCATAGTAGATTGCTTTCAAAATGGGTCTTGAGCAGCTTGCGTCGTTCCTGCCAGTCGATTTCCGTCACAAAATCTACCCGTCGGCTGGAAGCGTATACACGGATTTTCTGTTTCGCCCAGCTCTGGCCGAAACGCCGCTCCACCGTCGCCTCGCACAGTGCCGGGCTTTGCGCCGTCAACTGTAAAGTTGTTTGGAAGGGAGCCTCCATTCGATAGGTTTCATAATCTCTGTCCAGCTCCCATGCATCATAAACAGTCTGTACATTTTGGTACAGCCGCCAATCGTTCATCCGCTGCTTCGGCTGCATAAGGGGCAGCCCGTTTTCCAAATCCGTCAAGTCGCACACGCACCCATTTTCATCGATACGCAGGCTGAGAAAGCGATTCTTCATCAGCAAACAGCCGCGATCCCACACAATGGACGCGTCCGCCGGCTGAGCTTCCGCCATCTCTACGGTTGTCGCGCCGGAAGCGGGAACGGTGGCATATAGTAGCCGTCCGTCGGGCAGCTCCACCCATTCCCGTCTTTCCCAAGGTAGCGTATTGCAAAGGACATAGCGTCCATTGGCTTCGCTCATTGCATAGATGCTCATACGCAGCTCTAAAATCATAGCTTCAAGGCTGTTAAGCGCCTCCTGCAAGCCTTTTGTGGACTCCTCATGAACCCGTTGAATGCCCACGCCTCCCGCCACATCGTGAAACTGTGCCAGCAGCACGGTTTCCCAGCAGTCATGGAGCAGCTTCTCGCGGGACATTCGTTCCTTTGGGTCGCAAAGCGCCAATAGGGCTTCCGCATCGTGAAGCGCCCGCTCCGTTTTTCGCATCAGCGCCTTTTCCCTACGTTGGGCGGTATACGTGCCCCGATGCCATGCCAGATAAAGCTCTCCGACCCAGCGATTGTTGGGCAGATTGTTTTCCATTCGTTCAAAGAAGGGCCTTAACCCGTCGTAGCGGGAACGGGGAACGCCCTCCAAATCTCCCAGCCGCCGCGCCATTTCCAGCATATCGCGTGTGGCGCCGCCGCCGCCGTCCCCATAGCCGAAGGGATAAAGCAGCTCTTCAATATCCTCGTTCTGCACCCGATCCCGCTCCCAGCGCTGGGCAAAGGAAACGGGGTCTACCGAGGCGTTTTCCTTAAAGAAGCTAAGCCCAAGCACTGTGGAGCCGTCCATGCCCTCCCAAATAAAATTCTGATAGGGAAAACGCTGGGTTTCCGGATCGGCCCGCAGCAGCTTTTGAGTGGCAAAATAGGGAATGTCAAAGCCGCGTAGCAGCTGTGGCAGCGCCGCGCTAAAGCCGAAGGTATCCGGATGCCAAGCCACCTTGGTTTCCACGCCGAGGTTTTCCCGATACCAGCGCTTCCCCCACATCAGCTGACGAATCAGGCTTTCTCCGCTAGGGATGTTGGTATCACTCTCCACATAGAACCCGCCCTCCGGCAGGATCTGTCCCCGGTGGACGGCCTGCTTTACCTTTTCCCACAGCGCCCCGTCCCGTGCCTTCAGCATTTCCAGCAGCGCAGGCTCACAAAGCAGAAAACGATATTCCGGGTATTCCTCCATCAATGTCAGTTGATTAGAGTAGGTGCGGACGGATTTGCGGCGCGTCTCCGCCTCGGTCCACAGCCAAGCCAGATCGATATGAGATTGACCAAGTAAGCTAAGCATAGGCGCGGTGGAGCCGTTATGACAGGCAAGCGCCGGTTCCAGCGCCTTTCGCGCCAAGCGGAAGCTCTCCTGCCGCTTGTCCGGGGGCAATTCGAAGTCCGTCAGCTCTGTAAAGGTCATCAGCGCTTTTTCGACCTTTTGAGCCCGTAGGCTTCTTTCAGGCAGCACCTGTAAAAGGCGGCTGAGGGTTTCCACATCCACCAGCAGCTGGTATGCGTCCTCGTTCCAAAGGGAAACCACGCTTTCCTTCACCTTGCACTGAAATTCAGGCGCTGTCGGTATCGCCGGGCGCTCCGGTGGGCAAGGGTCCAAGCTTTCCAGCCGCGCGCCATGCCCGGCATAGCTTTCCATCAGGAGATGAAAACGCTGCCCCGCCTCCGCGCAGCGGCTGAGGGTTACATAGGAATGCTCCCGATCGATGGAGCCGATAGCAGCGCCATCCAGATAGACCTGTTGCTCGCCGCCCACTCCGCTGAAAAGCACTACACGCTTCCCCTGACAAACAGCAGGCAGCTCCATTTCACCACGAAACCAAGCATACTCCCAGCAAGCACCCCATTCCTCCCCAGCAAAAAAGGGGCGGAAGGCTTGTGCCTCCGCCTCTTGGGGGGATAGAGAAGCATAGGTGGTAAAGCCCATAAGCTCCACTGTAGCCACGGGCGTGGAAAGATGCCGCCAAAGCTCCCTGCGCCATGCCTCCAAGCGCTGCTGATGCTGACGATTCTGCATAACGTTCCCCCCTGTTTCACGGCTAGATTACTGTCTCTTTGATAAACGATCGCATTCCTGACGAATGCGCCTTGGAATCCATTCAAACATTTCCGGCCATGTCATGTATTTCACCGTTTCAGGCATGGGCTTGGAAAAATTCAAGGTCGGCTCAAAGGCATAGTTTTCTTTGATATAGCGCTTACAACGCTGATTGTCTTCCTCGGTAGGCTGGTAAACACCCGCAAAAGGGCCGCCTACCAGCACCTCGCCCCCGGCGGCGACGTTGCAGCACTCCCGCCAGCCCGGAATAAGCCGCGTAAAGGAGCCGTCTGCTAAAAAAGCATGCTTGCCCGGCTGGCAAAAGGCATGGATATGCCCTTTCGTAGGCGGCAGGGCCCCCGGCAGCTCTGGAACCAGCAAAGTTAGATATTTCCCATGAAAGCTGCCCTCGGCTGCCACGGGCTGTCCATCCTTCCCCACGGTGACCCAAATATGCTCCAAATCATACATATGTTGAATGTCGTAATCCCAGTAACAGGCGTATTCGATCACACATTCCGCATCCTGCGGCACCGTAAGAATCCGGCGAAAGGATGGGCTTTCCCCTGTGCGTCTGAGCACGGTATACCCGAAGGCCTGAAAGGGAATGGTTTCGTTTCGGTCAAAATGGATGATAGGCGCGTACCGCTTTGCCAGCTCCAAGTCTGTCATGGGCGTTCTCCTTCTACAGTCCCGTTTTTTCCGCGATGTACTTCCGCGCCTTCACGGCATACTCGAAGGGATTCGCCTTGGCGGGGTCCTGCTCCGCCTCCACCACTACCCAACCTTCGTAGCCGCTTTCCTCTAAGATACGGAAGATGGGCGCAAAATCCACGTCGCCGTCCCCGGGTACCGTAAACACGCCGTTGGCTACGGCGGTTAAAAAGCTCCAGCCTTCTTTACGCGCCTGATCGCGAATCAGCAGACGCACATCCTTCAAATGCACATGCTTGATGCGCCCAATATGCTTGGTGAGCACGGGAACGGGATCCACCCCCGCAAAGGTCAAATGGCCGGAATCGAACAGCAGGAACACCAGCTCCGGGTCGGTCAGTTCCATAAACTTGTCAATTTCCTCCACCGTCTGCACTCCGGTACCCATGTGATGGTGGCAGGTTAAGATCATCCCTTTTTCCTTAGCTAGGCGGCCCATCTCGTTATATCCCTTGGCAATAATCGCCCACTGCTCCTCCGTATAAACGGGCTTATCGCCGCCGAAGATATTCAGGTTTTTACCCTGTATGGAATTGCCCTGCTCGCTAGCGCCAATCACCCTTGCGCCCAGCGCGTGCAGCCGATCTCGATGGGCGATAAAATTCCGAATCGTTACCTCGTAAGGCTCACTGGTGAAAAGGCTGGAAAACCACGCATTGCAGATGGTCAGCCCGCGCACATCCAGCTTATGCTTCAAGACCGCCGTGTCCTGAGGATATTTGTTGCCAATTTCGCTGCCCTTAAAGCCAGCAAGCGCCATTTCGCTAACGCATTGCTCAAAGGTGTTTTCCTTCCCCAGCTCCGGCAAATCATCGTTGGTCCAGCCAATCGGAGCAATAGCAAGCTTTACTTTTTTAGGATCCAGCATGGTTTACATCCTCCCGCTTTGATTAAAAATCTCTTGTATCCTTGACATGTGCCTGCAAGTCCTCATAGGCTGCCTGCACCCTCGGCTGCTGGGAAACCTCGGCAACCCCTACGCGCCACCAGCTCTCATAGCCGGGGGTCATGGTTCCGGGCAGCACCTTGATATCGTACAGCACAGGCAAAGGCTGTTCTCTGCCTTCCCGAAGCGCCCGGCGCAGCTCCTCCACCGTGCGGATGGTATAGGTTTTTAGGCCGTAGGCCTCTGCGTTCTTGGCAAAATCAATGGGCAGCACCGCACCGTCTAGCATGCCTGTTTCCGGGTTCCTCCGCCGAAAAACTGTGCCAAAGGTATCGTTGCCCTGATTATTTTGTAGGTTTTCAATGCAGCCCCAGCCGCTGTTGTCAAACAGGCAGAAGTGCACCCGCAGGCCTTCCTGCACACAGGTAAACAGCTCGGAATGCGCCATCAAGTAGGTTCCATCCCCAAAGAAGGTATAAACCTCCTTTTCCGGGGCGGCCAGCTTAACCCCCAAGGCTCCATTGGTTTCATAGCCCATGTTGGAAAAACCGTATTCCATGTGATAGGTGTCCCGCTCCCCAGAGCGCCACAGGCGCTGCATATCCCCGGGCAGGCTACCCGCCGAGCCGACGGCGATATCGTCCTTTTGCATGAAGCGGTTGATTTCGCCAAGGGCGCGGGTTTGGGATAGTCCATCCGGGCGCTCCTCGTCGTAATGGGCGTCCACAATGGCCTTCCACTCCGCTCGCGCCTTTTCAATTTCATCGGTATAAGCCGATTGGTACCCATTCAGTGCTTCCTTGAGCCGCAAAATACCCGCCTTCGCGTCGCACAATATCGGTTCCCCGTCCAGCTTCACCGTATCAAAGGGGCAGATGTTGAGACAGATAAATTTCGTATTTTCCCCAAACAGCCACTTGGAGCAGGTGGTAAAGTCGCTGAGCCTTGTACCAACGGCTAACACCACGTCCGCGTCCCGGGCAAGCACGTTAGCCGCCTTGCCGCCGGTTACGCCCACGCCGCCCAAGTTCAGCGGATGATCCCACGGCAGCGTTCCTTTGCCCGCCTGCGTTTCGGCAAAGGGGATACCCGTTTGCTCGCAAAAGCCAGCGAACGCATCTCCCGCCTCGGAGTAGCGCACGCCGCCGCCCAAAATGGCGATGGGCTTCTTGGCGGCTTTCAAAATCTCCACCGCACGCTCAAGCTGTCCGTCGGTCATGGGACGGCGATCCAGCCGCCAAACCCGTTTACGGAAAAACGCTACGGGATAATCGTAAGCCTCCCCCTCCACGTCCTGGGGCATGGCAAGGCAAACCGCTCCCGTATCGGCGGGATCCGTCAGTACCCGCATGGCATGGATCGCCGAGGTGATCAGCTGCTCCGGGCGCTCGATGCGGTCGAAATAATGGCACACGCCTCGAAACGCGTCGGTCACCGTGCGGCCAAAGCTATCGAAAAACTCCGCCTGCTGCAGCACCGGGTCCGGCTGACGGCAGGCAAAGGTATCGCCGGGCAGCAGCAGTAGCGGGATCCGATTAGCCGTGGCGCAGCCCGCCGCCGTTACCATGTTCATGGCTCCCGGCCCGATGGAGCTAACGCAGGGGATGATTTCCCGACGGTTTTTCTGCTTGGCAAAGGCTGTAGCAGCCAGCGCCATGTTCTGCTCGTTCTTGCCCTGCAAGAAGCGCAGATGATGTCCCCCTTGGCTCAATGCCTGCCCCACGCCCACCACGCAGCCGTGGCCGAAGACGCCGAAAACCTGATTGACAAACTTATTTTCCGTTCCATCCAGCTCGATATACTGCGCGTCTAAGAAACGAATGAGGGCCTGCGCCATGGTCAAACGAATCCGTTCCATCGTCTTACCTCCCAGCGTACTGGTCGCCCCAGTAAACCGCGTCCTCGTCCTGCACCCAAAGGTGCTCCTTGACAAAGGTGGGCGTGCCGTAGGGGTTGCCCTCCAAATGGCGAATTCCCCACAGATACCAAAGCGCATATCCCGGCGGGGTGCTTTGGGGATGGGTTAAGCCGGGAGCGATGAGCACGGTATCGTTATTATGCACCTTCACCACGTCCTCCCCCAGCTCCGCATAGGCGAAGCCGTTTTGAGGATTGGTTTTGTAGTAGTAAATCTCCGGCTGGGGATGGTGATGAGGCGGGTAGCTGGACCACTTGCCGGGGAAGCCGATGACCTCGCCCAGCACCAGATTGGCATAGGGGGCGTTGCGATAATCGAAGATGGTACGCACAATGCGGGTGCTAGCCTCGCGCATGGTCCCTGCGCCCCTGAATTCGTCGGGGGTATCCTGGGGCAAGTACAGCTTGCTGGCGAACTCCCGTTCATTATCGGTGCGAAGGAGGTTGATTTCGCACTCGTCGCTTAGGCATTCAATGGTCACGGATACGCTCTTGCACACATGCAGCGCCGTAGGCCGCACGTCAAAGCAATTGGCGCGATCCTGCTCGTGGCTTTCCTGCTCCCACAGGAAGCGAACCTTGCCGTAAACCAGCAGAAAGGCCTTTTCCAGCGAATGGGTATCGGTATAGCTTTCGCCCTCCCGCAGGCGAAGCACCTCAAAATCCATTAGCATTTCGCTATGCACGCCGTTCATTTCCGTCAGCGTCGTCTTGCCAAAGGAATGCTCGCCATTGGCTCTGATGATTGCTTCCATCTTACGCCTCCAAAATTTCGCTGATCTTTACGGGGCGGTGCTCCTCCAAGGACTTTTTGGCTGCCTTGGCTAACACGACGCTCATCAGTCCGGCATGAATCCCTACGGGAACGTCCTGATCGTGTAAAACCGCATCCACAAACTGGCGCATTTCCAGCACAAAAGAAGCCATATAGCGTTCGAGGAAGAAGAACTGAGGCTTATCGCTAACCACGCCCTCCGCCGTAGACAGGCGCACGGTGGTATCGCCGTCGTTTTCCCCAGCCGCCATGCCAAGGCTGCCAAAGACCTCCACCCGCTGGTCGTATCCGTATGCGGCCCGACGGCTGTTATCGATCACGCCCAACGCGCCGTTTGCAAAGGTCAGCGTAACGATGGCGGTATCCACGTCTCCGGCTTGCCCGATGCGAGGATCCACCAAGCTGGCGCCCATGGCATACACCTCGGTCACGTCGCTACCCGCAAGGAACATAGCCATATCAAAATCATGAATCATCATATCGATATACAGCCCGCCAGAGGACGCCGCATACTCGGGAGAGGGCGGTTCCGGGTCGCGGGAGGTAATTTTAATCAGCTCGATATTGCCAAGCTTGCCTTCCTTGGCAAGCTCCTGTACCCGACCATGATTATGGTCGAAGCGGCGGTTAAAGCCAATTTGCAGCTTTCTACCGGTTTTCTGCGCAACCTCAGCGGTTTTCTGTATTTTCTCGATGGTCAAATCCACAGGCTTCTCGCAGAAAACATGCTTCCCCGCCTCCATGGCGGCAATGGCAATATCCGCGTGTGTGGGGGTAGGCGAGCATACCAGCACTGCGTCAATTTCGGGATCGTTCAAAATATCGTGATAATCGGCGCTCCACTTTGACACGCCATAGGTTTCCGCAAGCTTTTTCGCAGCGGCTTCGTTCACGTCGGTGATCATCGCTACTTCTGCCTCGGGGATGGAATAAGTAACCGATTTGGCGTGAACATTGCCGATTCGTCCCGCGCCGACAATTCCTATTTGCAGCTTTTTCATTATGCTAACCATCCTTTCAAAATCAACCATCGATTATAGGGAGCCGTCCCAGCTGTCCACGTGTTCCTTTTGCATCTCTTCCTCGTCAAACCAGCGCGTTGTCACTGTTTTACTCTCGGTATAGAAGCGGAACGCATCCTTGCCGTGGCAGTGCAAATCGCCAAAGAAGGAGTTTTTATGGCCGCTAAAGGGGAAAATACCAATGGGTACGGGAATGCCAACGTTCACGCCCACCATGCCGCCGTCGGTACGGCGCGCAAATTCGCGGGCGTAATAGCCGTTCTGGGTAAAAATAACGGAGCCGTTAGCAAAGGGGTTGCGGTTCATCAATGCCAGCCCCTCTTCAAAGTCCTTCACCCGCTTGATGCACAGCACGGGGCCAAAAACCTCGTTGCGACCGATGGACATTTTCTCGGTCACATGATCAAAAATCGTATGGCCTACATAGTAACCGTCAGGGTTTCCCTCCACCTTCACGTCCCGGCCATCCAAAACCAATTCTGCTCCCTCGTCCACGCCCTTCTGAATCCAGTCCAGCACGAACTGACGGTGAGAGGCCGAACCTACCGGGCCTAGCTTGGTGTCCGCGTGATAAGCCGGGCCTACCTTTTGCTGCTTGCATAAACGGACGATCTCCGCTACTAATTGATCGGCAACCGCTTCCTCTACCACCACTGCGGGCAATGCCATGCAGCGCTCGCCCGCGCAGCCAAAGGCGCTGTTCATGATGCCGGCGGCAGTGCGGGTGATGGGCGCGTCCTTTAACACCAAGGCGTGGTTCTTGGCCTCGCACAATGCCTGTACCCGCTTACCGTTAGCGGCGGCTGTGGCGTATACGTGCTTGCCTACGGAGGTGGAGCCGACAAAGGTAATCCCCTTCACGTCGGGATGGGTCAGCAGGATTTCCGCTTCGTTACGAGAGCAGGGCACCACGTTCAGTACGCCGTTAGGGAACCCCGCCTCCTTGTACAGCGCCGCAAAGTGCAGGCAGGTCATAGGCGTGGTGCTGGCGGGCTTTAACACAAAGGTGTTGCCGCATACAATCGCCAGCGGCGCCATCCAGCCTACGGGAATCATAGCGGGGAAGTTCCACGGGGCAATACCCGCGAACACGCCAATGGGCTCCCGATACAAAGTGGTATCATAACCCGTTGAAGTGTTCATCAGGCTGTCGCCCATTAAAAGGCTGGGCGCAGAGGAGGCCAGCTCCGTCATTTCCAGCGCCTTGCCAACATCTCCGGCAGCCTCGTCAAGGGTTTTCCCGTTTTCGGTGGCGCAGCAGAGGGTTAATTCCTTCATGTCTCGACGGATTAGCTCCGCCAGCTTGAGCATCATCTGGGCGCGCTTGCGCACAGGCGTAGCACTCCACGCAGGGAAAGCCGCCTTGGCGCAGCCGATGGCGTACTCAACCTCGTCTTTGGTGCAGGTAGGTATTTCCGCAATTTGGTTGCCGGTGGAGGGGTCGAAAACCCTGTTGCATTTTTCCGCCTTAGACTCGATCCATTCTCCGTTGATAAAGGGACGCAGCTTTTCCATTATTCATTTTCCTTTCAGGCGCGAGCCACAAGCTCGCCGTATTTTTCTTTTTCTTCTTTGATGAACGCCGTCAAGGCTTCCTCCGTGGGCATATCCCTTGAGCAGGCATGGCTGGCAATCAGCATAGCCGCAGACGCGCTGCCCATTTCCAGCGCCTCGATAATGGGCTTCCCCTGCATCAAGCCGTGCAGGAACGCGGACGCATAGCCGTCTCCACCGCCAAAGCCCTTCAGTGCTGCCACAGGGAAGGGCTTGATCGCATAGGAGCCGTCTGCGGTATAAGCGGTGGAGCCTTGCTTGCCATGCTTGACGACCACAATTTGCGCGCCTTTTCCCAGCCAATGCTTCGCCGACGCGCCGTCGCTGCCGTCCAAGCCCAAAAGCCGCTCCATCAGGTCAAACTCCTCCCGTGAGCCCAAAATCAAATCGCTACGTTCAGCCACCAGCGAGGTATAAATTGAAATTTCGTCCTTGTTTTTCCATGTATAGGCGCGATAATCCGCGTCGAAAATCACGGTCACTACGTTTCGACGGGCATAGCACAGCGCCTTGAGCGCCGCCTCCCGAGTAGGGCTTGCACACAGCGCAGTGCCGGAGATCAGCAGCGAGCGAGCGGAAGCGATATAGGCTTCGTCCACATCGTCCGGGTGCAGCATCAAATCCGCTACGCCCTCTCGATACATCAGAATGCTGCTTTTCTCCGGGGAAAGGATTTCCGTAAAGGTAAGCCCCAGGTTTTCGCCATGGGTGCACCGGGTAATATGGCTTACATCGATTTGCTCCTTGCGGAAGAAGCCCTCCACAAAATCTCCAAAGGAATCGTCGGATATTTTGCCAAGGAAGCCCACCTTGCGCCCTAATCGCGCCATGCCCACGGCGATATTAGCCGGAGAGCCGCCAAGATATTTATTAAAATGCTCGCTTTCCGACAGGGGGCGGTTATAGTCCGTTGGGTTAAAATCAATGGCCACGCGCCCTACCGGAATGATGTCCAGCGGTCGCCGCTCCGGGGTAAAAACTGGCTTCATCAGACTTCCTCCTTTGCTTTTACGCCAAAAATACGAATATGATGCATGGCGACCTGCTCCGCAGCCGCCTCGATGCGACGAATCATTTCGAAATAATCCTGAGCGCCCTGGGCCGCCTGGGTGGCAGCCATGAAGGTTGCGGTAGCTATATTGATTTTTAGCATCCCCAATTGAGCGGCTCGATGAAAATCAGCGTCGCTAATGCCTGTGCCCCCATGAAGCACAAAGGGCGTATCGCAGCTTTTGAGCATTTCTTCCAGCACCTCGAACCGCAAATGAGGTGCGCCCACATATACGCCGTGGGCATTGCCGATGGCAACCGCCAGCGCGTCCACGCCCGTTTCTTTTAGGAAATGAACGCCTTCCTCCGGCTTGGCGCAGATGGCCGGTGCAGCCTGCCCCGTCTCCGTTTTGCCCACGCTGCCAATTTCCGCCTCTACCGCCGCGTGAAAGGGGCGCGCCAGCTCCATCACCTTGTTGGTTTGGCAAATATTCTCCTCCAAGGGCAGGCGACTGCCATCGTACATCACTGAGGTGAAGCCCAGCTCCAATGCCCGCCGTATGCATTCGATGGTTTCCCCATGGTCCAGATGCACGCCAATGGGCTGGCTGCTCTGCTTGGCGGCAGCCAGCATGGCAGCGCCCAGAATCGCAAGCTCACCGTCTCGCAGTCGCTTTTCCGCCACCTGTAAAATCACAGGTGTGTGCAGCTGTTCAGCAGCGTTTACAATACCCATAATCATGTTGATGCTGGAAACGCTGAACGAACCAACCGCCCTTTTCTCCCTCCGGGCCTCCGCCAACAAATCGCGCATGTTTGCAATCGGCATCGGCGTCATCTCCCCTCTTCCAAATATTATTTAATTCTTTGCAATGAGAAGCTCGGTATTTTCTCGCTGTAGCAATTGGACATATTCCTCCGGAGGCTCCTGGTCGGTTACGACGGTATCAAAATCACCAAGCTTGGCGTAGGACATTAGCCCGGTGACGCCAAATTTATTACTCCCCACCAACAAAATGGAGCGCTCACAGCTTTGCATCGCTACGTTTTTAATCTCGTATTCCATTGGACTGGAATTGGTAACGCCGTTCATGGACGCGCCGGTAGCCGCCATAAAAGCGAGACGGATGTTATACCGCTTGAGGGAACGCACGGCGTCATCCCCGGTAAAGGAGTTGGTCTTGCGCCGCAGCTGTCCGGGCAAGGCAATGATATTAATATTGGGATACGGCAGGGCATGTATGATCGCCTCCAAATTATTGGTGATCACATTCAATTCCTGCCGGTCTCTCAAATAGTCGATCATACGCAAGGTGGTGGTGCCGGAATCGATAAAAATAATATCGCCGTCCCGTACCAGCTCCGCCGCCCTACGACCGATGGCAACTTTTGCTTCCTCATTATCAATGCGGCGTATTTCATAAGGGGTCAGCGCCGAATCGTTGCGCCGCGCGCATACGCCTCCATATACCTTTTCCACCGTTCCCCGCTTGAGCAGCTGGGCCACATCCCGCCTAACGGTATTCATGGATACGTTAAAATGTGCGCATAGCTCCTCCATGGTGGCAGAGCTTTTTTCATTTATATATTTCTCCATATCAATCATACGGTTTTCCTTCATAACGGCTTTTCCTCCCGGCTAATACTAGTCTCTATTCTATCTTATTTCGTTTCAATTGTAAAGTAACTTTTGGATATTTTTTGATTATATATTCCCATAATAATAAACAAATGATTGAAATATGCTCATTATTTTGTTATACTTCGAATAGACATGCTGCAAGAAATAACTACAAACCGAACGGAGGAATGAAATATGGTCTATCAGGAAATCGCCCAGCGCGTCATGAGCAAACTGGTAAGCACCCATCAAGGCGGCGGCGAAAACGATCATTTAACTTTGGATACATGGGAATGGCCCCAGGGCGTAGCCATGTATGCGATGTTTAAGGTCTGGCTGGCGAACGGCGATCCTCAGACGCTTTTAGAAATCAAGAATTGGTATGCAATTCACTTACAGAAAGGTTTGCCCAAGCGCAACATCAACACCACCGCCCCCATGCTGGCCATGACGCTGCTATACGAGGCAACCCACGATCCACAGTATGAAAAGCCTATTGAGGAATGGGCCCAGTGGGTAATGGATTCCCTACCCCGCACGGAGGAGCGTGGATTTCAGCACATCACCACCCATGACGAAAACCACAATCAGCTCTGGGACGACACCTTATACATGACCGTTCTGTTCCTTTATCGGGCGGGTGTAGCGCTTCACCAACCTGCATGGTGTGACGAAGCAAAATACCAATTTCTGCTCCATATCAAATATCTTCACTGCCCCGGAAACGGGCTATGGTATCACGGCTTCACCTTTGACGGCAGGCATCACTTCGGCGGTGCGTTCTGGGCGCGGGGCAACAGCTGGTTTACCGCCGGAGCCATTGATTTTGTGGAGTGGCTTGAAAAGGACGATTGCATCCGACGGCTGGTTACCGCCACCTGGCAGGAGCATTGCGCAGCTCTAGTTCGCCTTCAGGATCCGCAAACCGGCCTATGGCATACGCTGCTGGATCAGGAGGACAGCTACTTGGAAACCTCCGCCAGCGCCGCCATCTCCTACGGTTTGCTAAAGGGTGTGCGGCTTGGACTGCTGCCTAAGGAAGCGCAAGCCGCCGCCGAGCGCGGGCTAAACGGCGTGCTGGGTCAGGTACAGCCAGACGGTACGGTAGACGGCGTTTCCTACGGTACGCCCATGGGCAAGGATCTGGATTTTTACCGCCAGATTCCCCTTTGTCCCACCGCCTATGGTCAGGGGCTTGTATTTCTCATGCTGACGGAGAAGCTTGCGAATAGGTAGCGTTTCTGCCAAACATAACCACGTTTTTATCAATTTGATAAAAATTTTCTCAAAACCATTGCAATTAAAAAGTAATCTTGGTATAATATGGTTGTTGTTTAAACAAAACGTTCAAACAAAATCGCTCGTTTCCAAAAGTTACTCATACCAGAAAAGGATGTGACCAATCCTTGTCTCATTATTCTCATTATAAAGAATTACTCCATCAACTGGACGTTCAACTGAGTGCGCTTTTAACGCGACAGCTTTCGGAAGCGTCCGACGAACGCATGGGCGGGTTCTGGACTGATTCCTTCCACGTGGAGCCACGCCAAAGCGGTTTTTTTCTAAGCGAGATGCTCGCGGCCTACGTAACCAAAGAGAGCTGCTATTATTTACAACCCGCTATGGCGCAGGCGATTCAGCGTACCCTAACCTATATGGAGCGACACCAGCGCCCCGACGGCTGCTTTGACCTGACCCCCTGTAATTATGCGTCGCCTCCCGATACCGCTTTCATGATCAACGCCGTTCTAAACGGCTGGTGGTTGTTGGAAAAATGCACCGCTGCCGAAGCGGACTTCATCCGCAAGCCCTTATACCAGCTGATTGACTCCGCGTCCAAGGGCATTGCGGCAGGCGGCTTTCACACTCCCAACCATCGCTGGGCGATTTCCTCCTGTCTGCTTTGCTGTGAGAAAATCACCAAAAATTCGGTGCTGGGCGACCGCGCCCGTCAGTTTCTTCGCGAAGGGTTGGACGTCAATGAGGACGGCGAGTTTGCAGAGCGCAGCGCGGGTAACTACAACCAAGTAAACGACGACCAGATGATCCGTCTTTTCATTGCCACAGGCGATGAAATCTATCTGCGAGCAGCGGAAAAAAATCTAGAAATGATGTACTGCTACTTTGACCCGGATGATTCGGTCTTTACCAACAATTCCACCCGTCAGGATCTGGGCAAGAAGGTTTACGCCGACACCTACTACAGCCTTTACCTTTTAGTGGGCTGGCTGCTTAAGCGGGAGGACTTTGGAGCCATGGCCCAGTGGATCTGGGATAACTGCCGCCGACGCGGCTGTTATCCTCCGGGTGTGGAATGGTTGCTGCTATATCCCGAAATGGACGGCTATGGCGAAGGATACCCCTTTCACGAGCCTTTTTTACACTATAACCGACTATTCCCCAGCAGCGATATCGCCCGCATCCGCAACGGCGCATGGTCCTGCTCGCTGCTAAAGGGCAAGGCCAACTGCATATACTTTCAGCACGGCGCGTTCAGTATGTACATGACGATCTACTCCAACCTCTGCGACCGACGGAACTTTCTGGCTGATACGCTAGAAAAGACGGAGAACGGCTACACAATGAAGGCTCACGCAGCCGGCTGGTACTACCTTCCCTTCCCGGAAAAGCCCGAGACCAGTGATTGGTGGGCGATGGACAATCCCAACCGCCGCCCAAAAATCGAGGGGCTTCCGCTGGACACCACACTCACCGTTCGCTTGATGGACGACGGCCTTGAGCTGAGGATTCACACCGAGGGAATCGATCAGCTGCCCCTACGGCTGGAGTTCAGCTTCCTTCCCGGCGGCTATGTGCGCACGGAGCATTTCTTGCAGCACACCAAGGCCGGAGAAAGCATCAACGTACTGGACGGCGAGCTGGAAGCCCAAGGCGCAAGCGGCGAAACCATTCTGATCGGCCCCGCCTTCGGCGCTCATGACGTAACAGACCGCATGGGCGGCGCTTACCCCCTTAGCCAAAGCCATTATACCGCCTATTTCACCGCCTATACCCCGGTGGATCAGGTTCTGCGCATCCGCGCAGCTCGGAAGGATCGGCATTTGGTATCACCATGAATCGATCCGCTATTGCGGAAAGAGATAAATCTTTCAAGGAGGAACCAACGCATGAAGAAGTTTTCCAAGGTTCTGGCTCTGGCACTGGCGTTGACGATGCTGGCCGGTATGGTCGGCTTTGCATCCGCCGAAACCGCCGCCTACTCCGAAGCACCGATACTGACTGAAAAGGTCACCGCCAGCGAGCTGCCCGCCGTGGCAGATCGTCTGCCTACCGACGTTATGGTCGAAACCGGCATCGAAGTCGGACAATACTGCGATTCCATCGTTTTCACGCAGACCTCCAGCAAATGGTGGCCTGAGAAGATCACCGAGGAGCCTCTCTTCCGCTTTAAGCAGGACGGCTCTGCCGAGATCGAGCCCAACGTAGCCAAGGGCTACGACGTTAACGAGGACGCTACCGTTTGGACAATCTACCTCCGCGAGGGGATGAAATGGTCCGACGGCGTGGACTTCACCTCCGAGGACTGCCGTTACTTCTACGAAGATCTGCTGATTCCCGGCGTTACCACCAACTCTGTTTGGGACGCCATGTATTCCACCGACCCCGAATCGGGCGAAAAAGACGCTGAGCCCGCCAAGATGGCCATTGTGGACGATTACACCTTTACCATCACCTTCCAGCATTCTAAGCCCAGCTTCCTGCAAGAGCTAGCCATCAATGGCAAATGGTTCTTTGCTCCCAAGCATTGGCTACAGGATTATCTAGCCATCGGCATTGGTGAGGAAGCCGCCACTGCCAAAGCTACCGAGCTTGGCTATGCGGATTTGAACGCCTACAATAAAGACCTGACCTATTATACCTGGCTCATCGTAGGCCGCCCCTCTCTGCGCCCCTGGGTCATCCAGAATGATTTTAACGATCAGCTCATCACTTGGGCGCGCAACCCCTATTTCTGGAAGGTCGACGAAAACGGCCAGCAACTGCCCTACGCCGACAAGCTTGAGTTCATGCGTTTTTCCG
This sequence comes from Eubacteriales bacterium, assembly GCA_028693055.1. Lineage (GTDB taxonomy): Bacteria > Bacillota > Clostridia > Christensenellales > Aristaeellaceae > Limiplasma. Next base: position 52,586 of record JAQUWD010000015.1, read on the forward strand.
AGGATACGCAGGCTCTGCTGTGGACCTTGGACGGAACCCTTGATGTAAACGTAGTGAACATCGTCAACATCGTGGAGCTTCAAGAAAACGCCGAAAAGGGCGGCTACGACTTGAAGGAATGGGGCGAGACCAAGTGGGCCGGTCACGCCATTCAGCTGAATCAAGCGATTCTGGACGAAGACATGCGCGCCTTGTTCCAGAATGTGGACTTCCGTCAGGCTCTGTCCGTAGCCATCAACCGTCAGCAAATTTGCGACATCATTGACGATGGCTTCTCCGTTCCCCGTCAGTCCTCCCCCTCCGAAGGCACCCCCGGCGCTAACGAGGAATGGGCAAACAAGTGGACTGAATACGACCCCGCCAAGGCCGAAGAGCTGTTGGCAGCCTGCGGCCTCACCAAGGGCGCGGACGGTTACTACTGCTTCGACAATGGCAAGCAAGTCGTTTTGAACCTCCAGTACAACGACAACGAGGGCGACAAAGCTCCTCTAGCCGAGCTGCTGGTCAACGATTTTGAAGCTGTCGGCCTTAAGACCACCAGCCGCCTGTATGACCGCTCCATTTTGGAGGAAATGCGCTCCGCTAACACCCACGAAATCACCATCGATTGGGAAATGTTTGACGCAGTCAGCGTCGCCCTGCGTCCCGACTACATTGTACCCACCCGTGATTATCCGCCGTGGGCGACCGCTTTTGGTCTGTGGTATATGACTGACGGTAAGGATGGCGTAGAGCCCAGCCAAGCCGTGAAGGATATGCTAACCGTATTCGACCAATTGAAGGCCTCCACCGATAACGCCAAGCGGGAAGAGCTGAGCCTTGAAATTCTCAAGATGCATCAGGACAACATTTGGGAGATCGGCTTGACCAGCCGCGTACCGCGACTGAACGCCGTCAACTCGAAGCTGCACAACTTCCCCGATTACCTCATTAACGCCGACGAGTTCCGCGAGCTGGGACTGGCTCATCCTTACACTTGGTGGATTGAGCAATAACCTCACAAATCAATGGGTCGTATCACTGATAAATGGCAGTGGCTACCCTCTGTTATCCTGACAAGAGCCAACGCCCCTGCCCCCTCATTGCCCGCCGATCGGCGGGCAATGACAGGTTTCTTAGTGATACGACTCGTATCCGTTCTATACCCATCTCACCCATGGAGGGAGGATTCTCACACATGGCGCAGTCAATGGCAACCACGGCGAATTCCCCTGTCGGCAAGCCGGTTCGCAAAAGCCACCCCATGCTGCTCTTCGTTTTAAAACGTCTCGTGATGCTGATTCCAACGGTTCTCATCATGTCGCTGCTCATTTTCTTTATCATCCAGCTTCCGCCCGGCGATTACCTGACCAGCTATGTGGCCGGTCTAAAATCCGAGGGCGTTGTTGTGGACGCATCAGTGTTGGCTAATCTGGAAGAGCAGTTCGGGCTGGATCAGCCCTGGTATATCCAGTATTTTAAATGGATCGTCAACATCCTAACAAAATTTGATTTCGGATATTCGTTCGACTTGGGCAAACGGGTCTGGCCTATTATCGCCGACCTACTTCCCATGACGCTTTTGGTTTCGCTGGTAACCATGCTGTTCCAATACTTGGTCAGCATTCCGCTGGGTATTTACAGCGCGGTGAAACAATATTCCGTAGGCGACTACGTTCTTACCACCATCGGTTTTTTAGGCATGGCTATCCCAAACTTCCTGTTTGCCATTTTGTTAATGTATTTTTCCTTCGTATGGACGGGCTCCGCGATGATCGGCCTGTTCTCAAAGGAGATGCTGCAAAACGGCGTGCATTGGTACAATTTGGGAGAGTTTCTCACGCGACTGCTGATTCCCGTTATCGTCATCGGCACCTCGGGCATGTGCGGCACCTTGCGGGCCATGCGCGCCCAGATGCTGGATGAGCTGGGGCGGCAATACGTGCTCTGTGCCAGAGCAAAGGGCGTTAGCGAGCGCACCATCATTTACAAGTATTGTCTGCGTGCAGCCATCAATCCCACGGTCAGCGGTTTGTCCGGTAGCTTAGCCAGTATTTTTTCCGGCTCCACCATCTCTGCCATCGTCATGAATCTGGAAATCATTGGGCCTACGCTGTATAACGCTTTGCTAGCCCAAGACATGTATTTGGCGGGAACCATTTTGCTGGTCATGGGCGTGCTAATCGTCGTAGGCACGCTGCTGAGCGACATTGCGCTGGCATGGCTGGATCCACGAATTCGTTTTTCGGGAAGGAGCGAGTAAACATGTCGGAAAACCTGCAAACCTCCCCAAAGCTTACCCGCAAGCAGCTCAAAGCCAAAAAGAAGGAAGAGTCCTACTATCTCGCCTCCCAATGGCAGCTGATGGCTCACAAGCTGGCAAAGCACAAGCTGGCGCGGTTTAGCATGATGATCCTTGGAATCCTGTACTTTATTGCCCTATTCGGCAATTTCTTCGCCCCCTCCGACCTGACCTCCTACGACGGCAGCAGCAAGGATATGCCGCCTACCGCCATTCATTGGATCACCGAGGACGGGCGCTTTGTCGGCCCCTTTGTCTATGGCGCCACCATGGAGCGGGACCCCAAGACCTATAAGAAGGTCTTTGCAGAGGATAAAGAAAAAATCTACCCTATCCGCTTCTTTACCCACGGCAAGTCTTATCAATGGCTGGGGCTGATCGAGAGCGACCTGCACCTTTTCGGCGTGGACGAGGGCGGAAAAATCTTTCTCTTCGGCACCGACTCTATGGGCAGAGACTTATTCAGCCGCATCATTCTAGGCAGTCAGGTATCGCTGACCATCCCCTTCGCGGGCACGTTCCTCAGCTTCATTCTGGGGCTTGTGCTAGGCTCCATTTCCGGCTATTTCGGCGGCTGGATCGACAACCTGATCCAGCGCATTATCGAGGTGCTGAATTCTCTGCCCTCGCTGCCCCTGTGGATGGCGCTCTCCGCCGCCATCCCCGCCGGTATTCCCCCGGTGCAGATGTACCTACTGATTACCGTCATTCTCTCCTTTATCGGCTGGACCGGGCTGGCACGGGTGGTGCGCGGCAAGTTCATGTCGCTTAAAAACGAGGATTATGTGATGGCGGCGCGGCTGGCGGGCGTGAGCGATATCAAGATTATTTTCAAGCACTTGGTGCCCGGATTTATGAGCTACTTAATCGTCAACCTGACGCTGGGCATTCCCAGCATGATCATTGGCGAAACGTCCATGAGTTTTCTGGGCTTAGGCATTCAGGCCCCCGCTACCAGCTGGGGCGTGCTGCTAAAGGATGCGCAGCAGATTCAGAACATCGCCAACTATCCATGGCGGCTGCTACCGTTGATTTTCGTGGTTATCGCCGTTCTGGCGTTCAACTTTTTGGGCGACGGTCTGCGCGATGCGGCCGACCCCTACAAGTAAAGGAGGCGCGACAGGATGCCCATTATTGATATCAAAGACCTGTGCGTCAATATCCAGCTGGACGAAGGCATGCTGACCCCGGTGCAGGGCGTAAGCTTCCAAATCGAAGCGGGGCAGACCATGGGGCTGGTGGGCGAAAGCGGCTGCGGCAAAAGCCTGACAAGCAAAGCCATCCTCGCCATCAACGACAAAAAATGCCGTCAAACCGGCGAAATCCTCTTCGAAACTGACAAGCACGAGGTTGTGGATATTAACAAGCTGAACCCCCGGGGTAAGGAAATCCGGGATATTCGCGGGCGACAGATCAGCATGATCTTTCAGGAGCCTATGGTAGCCTTTTCCCCTATGTATACCATCGGCAACCAAATCAACGAGTGCACGCGGCTTCACATCACCAAGGATAAAAAGCAGTCCAAGGAGCTTACGCTGGAGGTGATGAAGAAGGTCGGCATTGCTAACGCGGAAAAACGCTACGACCAGTTTCCCCACGAGTTTTCCGGCGGCATGCTGCAGCGCGCGCTGATTGCCATGGCGCTGGTATGCAAGCCTCGGCTCCTCATTGCCGACGAGCCCACCACCGCCTTGGACGTGACCATTCAGGCGCAGATTCTAGAGTTGATGCAGGAGCTGCAAAAGGAACTGAACATGGCGATTCTCTTCATCACCCACGATTTGGGTACGGTGGCCAAGATGTGCGACTATGTGAGCGTCATGTACCTAGGCCGCGTGGTGGAAAGCGCCCGAGCCTGCGACGTTTACAAGCGTCCCCTCCACCCCTATACCCAAGGGCTGATGGGCTCGGTGCACAAGATCGGCACCTTAAAGCAGGAACGGCTTTTTTCCATTGAAGGCACCGTGCCGCTGGCGCTGAACCTAAAGCCCGGCTGTGGGTTTTACGATCGCTGCAACCAGCGTATCGAAGGGCTGTGCAATGTAGTCGATCCCGAGCTGTGCGATATGGGCGACGGCCATTGCGTAGCCTGCCACCGCTGTAAAAAGGAGGCGACCGTCCATGAGTAACCTCGAAATGGCTCCAGCCTCGATTCTTAAGGTAGAACATATCCACAAGCGTTTTACCTCCAAAAACATTTGCGTACGTGCGGTAACCGACGTTAGCTTTGAGGTGAAGGCCGGAGAAACCATCGGCATCGTAGGAGAAAGCGGCTGCGGCAAAACCACACTGGGACGCTGTATCGTCCGGGCTATCCACGCATCCGAGGGCAAGGTGCTTTACCGTGCCGAGGACGGGCAGATCGACGATCTGATCACCGTGGATAAGGAACGGATGAAAAAAATCCGCAAAGAAATCCAGATGATCTTTCAGGACCCCTATTCCTCCTTGGACCCTCGAATGACGGTAACCGATATCATTTCCGAGCCGTTAAAGGCTAACTATCCCAAAATGCCCAAGGCAGATCGGGAAAAGCTGGTGGTCGATATCGCCGCCAAGGTGGGACTGAATACCTCCTATTTGAAGCGCTATCCCCATGCGTTTTCCGGCGGTCAGCGTCAGCGCATCGGCATTGCCCGGGCGTTGATTCTAAACCCGCGTATCATCGTGTGCGACGAGGCCGTATCGGCGCTGGACGTGTCCATCCAGGCGCAAATCATCAATTTGCTGAAGGATTTACAGCGGGATATGCACCTAACATACCTGTTTATCAGCCACGACCTAAGCGTGGTGGAGCATATCAGCAACCGCGTAGGCGTAATGTATTTGGGTCGCATGGTGGAATACGCGCCCACCGAAGCTCTATTCAGCAAGCCGCTGCATCCGTATACCGAGGCGCTGCTATCCGCCGTACCCGTCGCCGACCCGGATGTGCAAATGGACCGAATCCCCCTGAAGGGTGAAATTCCAAACCCGGCTAATCCCCCTAGCGGGTGCTATTTCCATGAGCGCTGCCGGTACTGCCAACAGAAATGCATTGACGAAGCCCCCGCCCTGCGGGAAGTGGACGGCAGAAGCGTCGCCTGTCACTTTGCGGATGAACTGACTCTGCGCGGCTTCCATTACGAATCGTAGGATGAGGAAATCATGAGCTTTACCAAAGAAAATCTCGCTCTTTCCACCATGTGGAATTTTCGCAAGGCGCACAGCGGCGAGGAGCTGCTGGACCAGATACTGGCATTGGGCTTTACGCAGGTGGAGCTGAACTATCAGGTGCGCCGGGAATGGCTGCCCGGAATCGAGCGATATCTAGAGCAGGGGAAAATTGCGGTCAGCAGCATCCATAACGTCTTTCCCAAAACCATGGATGAGCGCTTCAATACCGATTCCATTTTATTGGGTTATCAGGATGAGACGTTGCGCGCCCAGGCAATAGCCCTTAGCAAGCAGAGCATCGATTACGCCGTCCGCTACGGCGCGAAGGCTGTAGTCTTTCATCCCACCGAAGTGCCGCTGGACCCGGAAAAATACGATGTGCCGCTGAAAAAGCTGGTCGCCGCTCATCAAACCCAAAGCGACCAGTTCCTGACCCTACAGCGGGAAATGCTAGCCGAACGTCGAACCGAGCCTTACCTGAACCAAATGCTAAAAAGCATCGAGGAATTATCAGAGTACGTTGTTCGCAATCGGCTGCCGGTGAAGCTAGGCATGGAAAACCGCTCCATGTGCCATCAGGCTCCGATTTTTGCGGAGTTTGACCTCATTATGGAGCGGTTTCAGGGCGGGCCCGTGGGGATCTGGCTGGATACCGGCCACGGTATTATGATGCAGGAGTTGGGCTTGCAGCGACTGCCTCTATCCGCAGCGGCGGCGGAAGGAATTGTGGGCATGCACATTCACGACGCAGTAGATGGGCTGGATCATTATGCGCCCTGCACCTTGCCCGGAGCGGTGCTAGCACCCTACCGCGATTACATAGAACGTTCGCCCATCAAGGTGCTGGAGCTTTCCGGCAGGCTGGACGCGGAAACCATACGGAAGGGTACGGAGCTTTTCGTGGCTCAATACGGACAATGACCCGCTTTCTCTAAAGCATAGGCCAAGAAGCCTGCACAGGTGGCAAAGGCCTGCCCGGTTTCGCAAGCGCCCGTATTCTCATTGATGCTTTCACAGGCGAGGCCGTTGTCCATTTCAGTCCTGCTTAAATGAGCAAGCGCCGTCTCCCGATGTCCGCTTAATAAGCTGTTGCAGATACTCAAAATCCATGGATGAGGCGCGTGCTTGCAGCCGATTTCCGCGATGGGCTTTCCCGCAAAAGACAGCTCGTAGCTCTCGTCCCTAATCATGGCGGCCGTTGTTTGCCACACAGGGTCCTCCATGGAACAGAGCCCGTAAAAAGGCAGCAATTGCAGGCTTCCCGGCGGTTCGTCGTAAATGTCGTACTGACCTTGCAGATCCACCGACCAAGCAAAGAAGCGCTTTCCCGCTTGCTCCCGGACGCAATGCTCATATATCGCCCCACGTACAGCGTCGGCTTGCGCGGTAAGCTCCGGGCGATTTAAAAGCCTTGCAAGCGCCCGTAAAGCTTTCCATACCAATGCGTTATCATAGGTGAGATAGGGATAGCGTCGCAGATCGTCCGTAGGCTGTAAAAAGGTATCGTACAGCGCTACGGACGGATTTTTATGCTCTTCCAGACGTTTGAGAATCAGTCTCAACGCATCCGTGACGCTCGTTTCATGGAGAAGCTCCTCGCTGCCGCCCGCCTCCAAATAGCGCTCCAGCGCAATCACCGGGGCGCACAGCTCGTCCAGCTCAAAGCCCGGCTCCAACACCGTACCGTCGATATAGCGGCTGTGAACGCCGAAGTTACGCTTCTGCCGCGCAAATACGGCGCGAAGCAGCTCTCCTGCATATTCCAAATCTGCGGATAAAATAGCTGGAAAAGCCCATAAAAGGCTATCGCGGTCCCAATAGGCAGCGCTGACATAGTATCGCGGGCTGCGGGAGGTCATCATACACAGCTCTTCCGTATCGATGGTGCGCCCAGAGGCGAAAAAGAAGGCAAAGAATAAATTTTCATTCAGCAGCGCAGTCAGCCTTTGATCCCTCCCCCTTTTCTCACGTGCTTCCAGCCAAGCAGCCGTTTTTTGATACAGGCTGTCAAAGCCCTGCCGCAGCAGCTCCTTAGCCGAGGTCGCCGCCGCAACGCCTTCGTAGCCTACGCCCCAAAAGAGATCCAGTTGGATGCTTTTGCCCGGTTCAACCTGTTCCTCCTTGCTGATTTCGTAATGAAAGCCGTTTTGCTGCCATTGAGCGCCTTGGTCCATTTCGCTAAAGGGCTGCGAATCGCCAATGCAGGGCGCAAGGGCGAAGAGCGGCAGCCCAGCTCTTTGACTAAAAAGAAACATATGGTTCCATCCGGAAGGCTCGGCATGCCGCTCGCCCGTCAATTCCAGCGTTTCATTGATTTCGTGCAAGGTCTTTTCCCAGCGCCCCGACAGTCGGAGGGTAAGCCGCGCGGGCGCATCCCGCAGATTCTTCGCCTCCAGACGGATACCCATGGCTCGTTCCCCGATCGGAGTTAAGTAGATACAGGAAAAGCGTACCCCTTCCCGTTCCGACACAAAGCGGGGAATCCAAGCATGGGTTCTTTCCCATTGAGGCGCAAGCGGAAGCTTTTCGCCGTCAAGCGCCACTTCGGGCAGCATCAGCCCGGAGGAATCCCCTCGTATTTCCAGCATCCCCTTTGCGCCCATGGAAAGAAAGGAGATCCCCTCCACGCCGCCGTCCTTTTCCCGAATGGTTGGCAGCGATAGATACTCGTTGCCCGTCACCTGATACCGTTCCACAAAGCCACATCCTTTGCCGCAGCATTCTTTTCAAAGACCGAAGGGCTGTAGCCCGTCGTCACGCGCCTCCGGCGCGGGCAACAGAAGCTACAGCCCTAAAAAGGTTTTTATCGTATTACTTGCTCAACAAATCCGCATCCTCAAGCTGCGCCTGAATATCATTCAGAGCGTCCTGTGCGGTCACATCGCTGGTTTCCAGCGTGCTAAACACGTTTCCGATGATCTCGCTAGCAGCGCCTGCCTCAACCAACGCGGGAGGAGCAATGGCGTAGTCCATGCTGTTAAACACGGCGGCGCGGTTGGCGGGCGGGGTGATTTCGAGATACTGGCTCAGCTTTTCCTGATCGGCAATGGTGGGCAGCTCCCAGCTGGCGTCCAAACGAAGCTTTACGATGTCGGGATCAGAGCCCATAGCGTCCGCAAATTTTGCTGCGGCTTCTTGCTGTTTGCTATCGGGAGACACGCAGTTCACATTGGCGAAGAAGAAGGTCGCCTTGTCCTTAAAGCCGGGCTCCACGGTGATGTCCCAGTCAAAGGCGCATTTTTCCGTGAAGGTGGAAAAGCCCCAGATGCCGGTAACGATCATGCCCAGCTTACCCTCGCAGAACAAATCCCAGTCGCCGCGACCCGCCATATCCTCTGCGGTGGGCATGACATGGTTTTCTCCGCGAACTCTGGCAAGCATCGCGTCCAGCACCTCTGCGTTCTCGGCGCTATTGACGGTGAAGGCGGTGAAATCATCGTTGAGCAGGCTGCCGCCGTTGCCGCCGATGGACTTATAGTACTCGTTATAGGTGATGGGCTGATAGAAACCCCAAGTGTCCTCGTCCCCAGCGGCTACGATCGCCTCGGCAGCGGTCTGCACATCCGCCCAAGTCCAGTCCTCCGTGGGATAGCTGATCTTGGCTGCATCAAACAGCGCCTTGTTGTAAAACAGCACGCAGGTGGAGAAGCTCATGGGCACGGCGTACAGCTTACCGTCATTTGATACGGCGGACAAGGTGCCTTCCGAATAGTTCTCCTTGGCAATGCCAAGGTCGCTCAGATCGGCGCATGCGCCGCGAAGCATGTAGGCCAGATAGTTTTCCATGTTCATCTCGAACACGTCAGGCGCGTTGCCGCCTGCCACCTTGGTAGCCAAGCTGGTGAAGTAATCCGCGTATCCGGTCAGCTGAACGTCGATTTTGATGTTGGGATTCTTGCTTTCAAAAACCTCAATCATCTTTTGCAGGGTTTCCTCCTGTGCGCCGGAGGCGGAGAAGCAGGCGTAGGTCAGCGTGGTTTCCTCCGCCGCCGCCATGCCGGTCAGGGATAAAGTCATGAGCAGTGCCAATACCAGAGAAAGCAGTTTTTTCATTGAGATTTCCTCCTTTTTATTGCTGACGCGATTTTCTCGCGTTATGCACTTTATTTCAGACCGCCCAAAGCAATGCCTGCGTCCACCTTGCGCTGGGACAAAAGGTATACGACCAGCACCGGCAGAATGGTCAGCACCGCGCCCGCCATCAGGACATGCTCGTTATTTTTGTACATTCCGTTCATATTGCCCAGCACCACCTGCAAGGTCTGCTTTTCCGTACTGGTCAAGACGATCAGCGGCCATAGATAGCTGTTCCAGCTGCCCATAAACGCCAGCAGAATCATGGTAGCTAGCGTTGGCGCCACCATGGGGAGAACAATGGTGAAAAACACCCGATAGAGGGATGCGCCGTCCAGCAGCGCCGATTCCAGATAGCTGTCGCTCAGCGTCATCATGGACTGCCGCATCAGAAACACACCGAAGGCGTTGGCAAGAGAGGGAAGAATCAGCCCCGTATAGGTATCCAGCAGCCCCAGCACCCGAAGGATGATATAGTTGGGCACCATGGTCACCGTACCGGGAATCATCATGGTGGCCAAATAGAGCGAGAACAGCTTTCCAGACCCCTTAAAAGGCATTTTGGTAAATACGAAGGCCGCCATGGCGGCGCTAAGCACCTGCACCGCCGTGCACATCACCGCTAAAAACAGACTGTTAAAAGAGGCCTGTGCAAAGGAGAAGCCCTGCATATGAAAGACCCGCTGATAGCCCTCCAAGGTGGGATGCTCCGGAATCCAACGAATGGGAATCGTGCGAATGGCTTCGCTGCCCTTAAAGGAGGAGGACAGCATCCATAAAAAGGGCAGCAGCGTCACCAGCGCCATGAGGCATAAAAGCAGGTAAAAGGCCATCTTTCCTGCGTAAAAGCGAAGTCGATTACGCATCATAATTCACCCACTTCTTTTGCAGCCAAAACTGCACCGTCGTCATCACAAAGATCATGATGAATAAAATCCATGAATACGCAGAGGCCATGCCCATTTTATATTGCTTAAAGGCATACTTGTAGATGCGCTCCAGGAATACGGTGGTAGCTCCCCCCGGCCCGCCGTCGGTCATGATGAGTACGGAGTCGAACACCTGTAGACCATAGATAACGTTGATCACAATCAGCAGGAACAGCGTAGGCGACAGCAGCGGCAGCGTGATCCCAAAGAACTTACGCACGCTGCCTGCACCGTCGATAGAAGCAGCCTCGTAATAAGCTGGATCGATGGATTTAAGCGCCGCCAGCACCATTAAGGCATAATAGCCCGTATCCTTCCAAATAGCGGCGATCACCACGCCGGGCATAGCCCACTGCTGGCTGTTCAGCCAGCTTGGCCCTGTAATTCCCACGGTTTGCAGCAGTTGATTGAGCAAGCCGTATTTTCCACTCAACACCCATGTCCAAACCACGGCGGCAGCCACCCAAGAGGTGATCACTGGGGTATAGAACACGCCCCGAAAGAAGCCTCTACCCTTAAAGGCATGGTTGAGCACCAGCGCCTCCGCCACGGAGGTTATCAAGATCAGGGGCAGATAAAGCCCTAGATAGGTGAAGGTATGGCTAAGCACCTTCGGGAATTCGCTGCCGGTTAAAATGCGGGTAAAGTTTTTCAGCCCGATGAAATCCATGGAGCCAGCCAGCAGGTCATAGTTTAAAAAGCTAAAGACCAGAGAAGAAATCATAGGTACCAAGCAGAAAACCACAAGCCCGATCAACGACGGGGCCAGAAACACCGCCGTAGCCGTACGCCGACCTGTGGATTTTGGTAGATACACCTTACTTCACCTCTCTTAACGTATGATGCTCGTGGGTAACCTCCACCTCCATGGAGCGGCCGCGGTACACAACTCGAAATTTGAGTCGCCGTATGGCAGGCGGCAGCTTAGGGTCAAGGGAGATTCCCTCCTCGTCCGCCCAAAGCCCAGCCGCTCCAAAGGCAAGCGCCTGCCATGCCGCGCCCAGCCCCGCCATGTGCACGCCCTCGCGCCCCGTGTTGCCCATTACGTCCCGCAAGTCCAGATAAACCGCCTTTTGCAAGTAAGCCTCCGCCTTTTCCCACAGCCCCAGCCGCAGGGCCAGCTGCGCATGAACCCCGTAGCTCAAGGTGGAATCGTGCAAAGTGATGGGCTCGTAAAAGTTAAAGACGTTCCGCTTCTGCTCCGGCGTAAAATCCTTGGGAAACAAGGTCATCAGCAGCACCAAATCCGCTTGCTTCAACACCCGATAGCGCTGCATGCGGTCGAAGCATACCCGTTTATAGGCGGGCGCTTCATCGTTTTTCAAAAAGGGTGCGGCTTCCAGCCGTTCCAGCAGTTCATCCTGTAAAAACAGCTTCCGCTCTTCATCGTAGAGCAGCGTGATTCGGTCGTGAGCAAACCTCATGGAGGCTTTTTCCTCCGACGAAAGCTCCCCATAGCGCAGCGCCAACGCCAGATTATGCCGCGCCAGATAATTGGTGTAGGTATTATTGACCGCCGCGCCGCAGTATTCGTCCGGCCCTTTGACAAAAAAGCTGCTATAGCAATCCTTTGACGGCTCGTAGGCAAGACGGCTCATCCAATACCTAGCCGTTTCCCGATAAAGCTCCGCGCCATCATGGGTGCGAAAACTTTCGTCCCCCGTCACCTGCACGTATCGCTCCATAGCATAGGTCACGTCGGCGGTCACATGTACCTCGCATAAGCCGATATCCCAGCTTTCGCATTGCTCTTCGCCGGTATTGGAGCACATCCATGGGAAACGCGCTCCCGCCAGATTCTGCCGCTTGGCAAGCTTTTTTGCATCCTCCAGTCGATCAGCCCGGTACAGAAGCAGATTTTTTGCCGCTTGGGGTCGAGTCCACAGATAAAAGGGCAGCAAGAAGATTTCCGTATCCCAAAAGGTATTACCCTTGTAGCGGCCATGGGTCAGCCCTCTTGCGCCAATGGATACCCGACGGTCGCGGGAGGCGTTGCTACAGAGCATTTGAAAAATATTGTAACGCACCGCGCCCTGTAAATCGGGATCGTCGGCCTCCACCTCCATGTCGCAGCAATCCCACAGCGCTTGCCAGCAGCTTTCATTCTCCGCCCATGGATCGTCGCTATCCGGGTTGGGAACTTCCTCCCCCACCAGAACGCGAACCCGCTTTTCTATCGTCCAGCTTTCCCCCGGCTCCAACGCGCAGGTCAGCAGCGCTTCCGTGCCTTCCCGGGCATCGTCCCGTTGGCAAAGTCGATCGCTTTTGATCGTCCAGCATAGCTGTAGAGGCGTATACTCGGCAATGGTTTCCAACGCCATTCCGTCTTGACGCTGTTCCTTGAGCCGTAAAAGCGTCGCAAGCTGATCAGCTTCCACCATCTGATCGTCATGAACCGGCAGGTTGCACACCTCGGCGCTTTGAATTGCTTTAACGGTTAAGCTTGCAGAAGCCTTGGCGTCCATACGAACGCGCTGCACCATTAGCTGTTCGTCAGCCATGCTGACGATACGCTCCATCCGATAAACAGCCTTCTCGGTCTCCCAGCTTTGCGAAAGCACGCCGCTACGCATGTTCAGCTGCCAATGAACCTCCGCAGGCGCGTTCTCTCCGGGTTCTAAGGTCAAGCAGTCCGGCAGCTGAACCATATCGGTGATGCCATGACCCAAGCTACTGAAAAACCCGGCACGAAAAATCGCGTGATCCTGCGGATGATCCTTTACGCGCCATGAGCCGAAGCCCCGAACCCCCAGCATGCCGTTGCCAAGAAAAAAGATCGTCTCCGCAAAGTCGCTGTCCGGGCCCTCCCATTTAATCTCCCACGGCATGATGTTGACCCCAGACATCTCACTCCATCCTTTCATAAACAGGAATGCGCTCAAGCGGACAGGATACGTTCAACGTCTGATTGCCATGGTACCTTTCATGGGTGAAATAGTCGCGCCACAACCCCTTGGGCAGATAAACCGTCCGCCTATTCATACCCGGTTCTGTCAAGGGTGCTACGAGCAGACTTCGCCCTAGCATATACTCGTCCTCTACCCTCCACGCCATGGGATCCTCGGTAGCATCCAAGCAGAGATGCGCCATCATGGGGCGCAAATGCTCCGCGCAGTACTGGGCTTCCTCCCATAAATAGGGACGAAGGCTTTCCCGCAAACGAGCATAATCCGTTGCAATGGTCAGTACGCTTTCGTCCCCCAGCTGCGCCGCCAAATTCCACGGGCTGCGGTCGTTATTGTACGTTTCCCCCATGCCCCCGGAAAACTGACCGTTTCTCGGCTCGGAATGCCATTGCATCACCGGGCAGAAGCAGCCCATAGCGGTGGCGCGGAGGTACAGCTCCTTTGAAGGAATCGGCCCGGCAAAGCCGCCGATATCAAAGCTCCAAAATAGCACGCCGGACAATCCGGCGGAAATGCCCGCCCTGAGCTGCGCTTTAAGCTCGCTCCATTCGCTCTTCTGGTCACCCGCCCAATGAATGGGAACGGTCTGCGCCCCCGTATACCCTGCGCGACTAAAGGTTACGCCCTTCACGCCGTTATCCGCCATAAAATCGTGATAAGCCTTGGCATATTGCATGGGGTAGAGGTTATGCGCCGCCCGGCCCGTCAAGCCGTTATGGAGACGAGCGGTTTTCTCAAATAGAAACTCGCCGCCGTCGGTCTTAAAGCCCTCCACGCCCATATCTAATAAATACTTTCGTTTATCAAACCACCACTTTTTGGCGGCAGGATTGGTAAAATCGGGCAGCAGACTGTGATGAAACCAGTTCTCCGTAATACGGTAGGGCGTTCCGTCTCCGCTTTTTACCACATAGCCCTGACGAACAGCCTTCTCCGTATCCTCCATCAGCGCCTGACCGGGATTGCCATCCCACTCGTGCTTAATCACGGGAATCTGCCACAGCACCAGATGCAGGCCGTTTTCCCGTATGCGGCATACCGTTTGGGCGGGGTTACTCCAATGGCTTTCATGCCAGCGATAAAAGGTACGCTCGTCGCTCCATTGCTCCAGCACCATTACGCTAGCCGGATAACCGTAGCGCTTTAGGCAGGAAAGCTGTTCCTCTACCTCCGTATCGCAGTTCCAGCCATTCCCGCTGATCCATACTCCAAAGGCCCATTCAGGCGGCAATACCGGCTTGCCTGTCTGCGTAAGAAAAGCGGATAAGATTTGAGCAGGGGTTCCAAAAAACACGCTGTCCTCGCAAAGGATGCTTCCCTCCGTTTCCTGCTCTATAACGGTTTCCTCACCGAAGCGCATCGCCGCCGGTATATCGCTGACCCGGCGCCAGCCTAGCCCGGTTTCCGTCATCCAGAAGGGAACCGGCAGATAAGTCTGATCGCCCTGAAAGGTGAATTTCTCCGTCACTTTTCCGCTTGCGGCGCGTCCCTGTTGATTGACGCTGTCAAAGCGTTCTCCCGTTCCCAGGATGTAGCGGCAGGGCAGCTCCATAGACAGAGCGGTTTTGACGATACGCCCCTTGCAATCGCGCCACAGCTCGCAAGCCGTGATGCGGAAAAGCAGCTTATCGTCCCAATATAGCGCCCATAAGCCGCCGTTGCATATCGATAGCCGAATCCCCTTCGGCAAGCCGTCAAGAATCCCGGAAAAATCGCCACTCGCCTCGGTAAAGGCGCGCTGCTCGATCATCACAGTCAGCGCTTCCTTTGCACGCAGGCTGACTACTACGTCCGCCCCAAGCAGAAGCGTCAGCGCATCCGGGCTTGACTGGCTGGCTGCCGCAACCTGCGTCAAGCGTTCCCTTTGCGTAACGTCGAAGGAAAACCAAGAGGTTTCCTCCTCGCTGGTGAAAAACTGATAATCGATCCGCTCCGGCGCGGCATAGGCACCCAGCAGAAAGGCGTAAAAATCATTTCCCGTGCTGCTGCCTGTAAGGATATGCTGCCCCGCCGCGTCCTTTACCCGAAGAGACGGGACTTCGTCGCTGCCGTCTACCCGGCAGCAAACCTTTATGCTTTCTCCGACGCAGGGCATCTCCGGCTGGCGGGCAAAGCCGCAATCCTCAAAAGGGGTCAAGCCTTCCCCCAAATGCTTGATCATGTCGTTCCTCCATTACAAAAACGATTAAGTAGCAAAAATAAATTACAGCATTCGAACGGAATCCCGTTCCACCAGTGAGATCGGTAAAATATGCTCCTGCTTTTCCTCTTCCCCCGCCTGTACGTCTAAAATAATCTCCACAGCAATTTTGCCCTTAGCCGCAATATCCTGACGGATGGTGGTAAGGGACGGGTCCGCCATCTGCGCCAAATTCACATCGTCAAAGCCTACCACGGACATAGCCTCGGGTACAGCCTTTCCCATACGATGTAAGCCCTTTATCAAGCCCATGCCCAAGATATCCGCCGCCGCGAAGGCCGCCGTTTCTCCATTGCCGCGGTGTTCCATCTCTTGGACGGAAGCAAGGGCGGATTCAAAATCTACAGTGCCCAAATAAAGCTGCTTTTCGTTGAGGGGGATACCCGCCTCTCCCAGCGCGTCCACATAGCCTAAAAAGCGTTTGAGCATAACCCCCTGCTCCGTAATCGGCCCGGAGACAAAGGCAATTTTTCGGTGACCGCGCCCAAGCAGGTATTGTGTAGCCAATTTGCCCCCCTGCCGGTCATCAATGCCGATGGTGTGAAAGACCGGATCCTTCACATAGGTATCCACCAGCACCACAGGTACGGACAGCTCGTGGAGCTCATCCAAGCTTTTACTGGGGTAGGACCCCACGATAATAATACCGTCTACCCCCCGATTTCGAGCGATATTGATATAGCTTTGGTCCGGCTCTGGCCCGGATAACAGCAGGTGATAGCCGCTACGGCGCGCCCGGTACTCAATGGCGGATAGCAATTCCCCATAGAAGGGATTGGAAAACATGAATTCCTTACCCGGCTCGGTCTGAGGAATCACAACCCCAATCAGGTTTGTTTTACGGCTGCTCAGGCTGCGGGCATTGAGGTTTGGCACGTAATGAAGGCGCTCCACCGTTTCCCACACCCGTGCCGTGGTTTCCGCGCTGATGGTTTGGGAAGCCTTGCGGTTTAAAACATAGCTAACCGTAGAGGCAGATACGCCCGCTTCTCTAGCTACGTCTTTAATCCCTACTCTTTTCATGCTGCTCGCTCCCCACAGGATTTACTTAACCGTTTCAGTAACTTCACTATACACTGATTCTCTACCCTTGTCAATAACAAAACACTATTTTCTGTTTTTTTCTTTGCATCCGCGTCGATTCTATGGTATCGTAAAGGGCGCAAACAAAAGGGAGGCTTTTCAACTTGAACAAAAACGTGCTGGTCGTCCTCATTGCCCTCGTCGTCTGCGGGGCGGTGCTGGTTATTGGGCTAACGCTCAACCGTTCCGGCGGCGTGCCTGGGGAAATCGTAGCCATGGGCGACGGAGTGATCATCCAAAGCGCCGCCCTGCCAAACGTATCCACCGCACCCCAAAGCGGAGAGGAACCCCTCTATCTGCTGATCACGGTGGATGCAAGCACCTACGAGCCGATTCCGCTTACAGAAGGGCGGGAGTACACCATCACCCAAAAAAATAGCGATGCTGTCAATACCGTTCGGGTCACCAAAGACGGCGTGGTGATGGCCTCCGCCAGCTGCCTAAACCAAGACTGCGTTTTGCAGGGAGAGGTCACGCGAGAAAACCGTCAAAGCCGGCTATTGGGCAATCGCATCATCTGCCTGCCCAACAAGGTCACGCTACAGCTGTGCACCGCCGACGAGCTGTCCCAAACCATACAGATCAACTGATCGGGAGGAAATATGAGCATCCGCAAACGTACTCAATGGGTGGCTATCTGCGCCCTGCTGCTCAGCCTGACGCTGATTTTAGGCTATGTGGAAAGCCTGATCCCCATCGCGCCGGGCGTGCCGGGAATCAAGCTGGGGCTAAGCAACAGCGTACTGCTGCTTAGCCTCTACCTACTGGGCGTACCGACCAGCCTTATGCTAATGGCGCTGAAGGTGTTCCTGTCCGGGGTCTTATTCAGCGGCTTTTCCGCTATGATGTACTCCTTCGCAGGAGGTGTGCTAAGTCTGCTTGCGATGATTCTGTTAAGCCGCATCAAGGGGCTTAGCCCCATTGTGGTCAGCGCCGTGGGCGGACTCATGCACAACGTAGGTCAGGTGGCGCTGGCTATGGTGATCTTAAACACCTCCGGTCTGGTCTATTATATGGCAATTTTAATGGCTGTAGGTCTAGTGACCGGCGCGGCTACGGGAACGGCGTTTTTCGCCGTAATGAAGCACCTCAAAAAGCTGGGCTGGAAATTCCGTTAGCATAAGAGCCCCCTCCTCTACGCTATATCGGTTGTACAGGCGGGCTTTAGATCGTCGAAAGCTCCCCTGACTGCATTCGTATCGACCGGCTTTGCCGGTCGGGCGGGCAGTTTGCGGCTCTGCCGCAAACATTACCCGCAACTGTCCAAAAAGCGCGTAGCGCTTTTTGGACACACTAACAGCCCCGTCTCTACGCAACGTAGGTTGCGCGGGCGGGACTTTTACGTTATGCTCTGTACGTAAACAGGAAGGAGCAACCCCCCATGAATCATTTTGTAACAGGCGAAACCATTAAAACCCTTCGGGAAAAGAAGAATCTAACCCAAAAGCAATTAGCGGATCAAATGATGATCAGCGACAAAACCGTCTCCAAATGGGAGACCAACAAAGGTCTGCCGGATATCACGCTACTGGAGCCCCTTGCCAAATCCCTTTCCGTATCCGTAGCCGAGCTATTAAGCGGCCAATGTATGCAAAACCGCAACCGCAGCGCCAGCATGCTGCGCGGACATTTCTATGTTTGCCCCGTCTGTGGCAACGTGATCTACGCCACTGGTGAAGGCGCGTTCAGCTGTTGTGGCGTTACGCTGCCGCCGCTGGAAACCGAGGACAGCGACGACGCCCATGCCATTCAGGTTGAGAACGTGGAGAACGAGAAATTCGTCACTATTGATCATCCCATGACCAAGGAGCATTATCTTTCCTTTATCGCATGGGTAACCGGCGACGAGGTACGCATCCAAAAGCTATACCCCGAGCAAAACGCAGAGGCGCGCTTTATGCTGCGGGGTCATGGAATGCTGTATACGTATTGTAATCATCACGGACTTTTTGGTAAACGGGTTTAATTCAGTCTTTCCTTCAACAGCAGAATGGCCTTTTCGTAGCCCTGAAAGCCAAGCCCTTTGATTTGGGCCAAGCAAGCCATGGCGGGGTAGCTAAACTGGCGAAAGCTTTCCCGCTCGCTCACATCGCTCAGGTGCACCTCCACGGCGGGCAAAGCCACGGCCTTCAACGCATCCAGAAGCGCTACGCTGGTATGGGTGTAGGCTGCCGGGTTAATGACAATGCCGTCAGCCTTGCCGTAGGCGCTTTGGATGATATCCACCAGCTCGCCCTCGTGGTTGGACTGGAAGCATTCTACCTCGATTTGCTCTCTTTGGCATATTTGCTGAATATAGCTGAGAAGATCCCCATAGGTTTGGCGACCATAAATATCCGGCTCCCGCACCCCTAGCATATTGAGGTTAGGCCCGTTGAGCACATAAAGCTTCATTCATTGCCTCCCTGATTCTCCCGGCGCATTGCGCCGGGGTTTTGTCGTTTGGTCTTTCCACATCGCAGCATTGAGCATAGAGCGGCGCTCTTTCCTGCCACAGCGCTTCAAGCGCCTCGTGGTTTTTGGAAAGCGGCCTGCCTTGAAGGGGCAGCGCGTCCAAGCTTCGGGTCAGGTGCACCACAAAGCCGTTAGCCCGCAAAGCTTCCCGGTTTAGAGGGTTCTTTACCGCGCCGCCCCCCGTCACCAGAATCCGTCCGCTCTCCTTGCCATAGCGAGCGACCATCGCCGCCTCCCGCCTACGGAACCCGGCTTCGCCCTCTCGTTCAAAAATCATGGGAATGGTTATGCCAGCCTCCTGCTCGATTTCCGAATCCAAATCCACCACAGGCATTTGCAGTAATTGCCCCAGCGCTCTGCCGACGGTGGTTTTGCCGCAGCCCGGCATGCCCACCAGTACTAGATTAAGCGAGGCGCGGCGCAGCTCGCCCTCCGCCATGGCGGCTTTGTCCGGCGTTACCGCTTTCCCTGAAAAAAGCTCGCAGGCGCGAACCGCTTGATATACCAGCATGGTCAGCCCGCCGCTGGCAGGGATTCCCATCGCCTGTGCCTGTTGGATCAGCCGGGTGCGCAGGGGATTATAAATCACGTCCAGCACGCCCTTCAGGCTCGGCAGCCTTTGCAAGTCAACAGGAGCCGCGTCAAGGGTGGGATACATGCCCACCGGGGTGGTGTTGACCAGATAAGCCGCATCTTGATGGCGTTCCAGCGTTTCATAGCTGTTTTCCCCCTTCCGGGAGATTACCACCGGCTGCCCGCCCTCAGCCCGTATCACAGCACAGGCGGTAAGCGACGTACCTCCGCTGCCCAGCACCAGCGTTTTTTGACCCTTGAATTCCATCCCCACCGATTGTGCCAGCGTCAGAAATCCGTAAGCGTCCGTATTATCGCCGTAAAGGCTGCCGTCCGGGCGGCGTACTACCGTATTGACGCTGCCAATATGCCGGGCGACGGCGCTCAGCTCCGAGCAGTAGGGAATGACCGACTGCTTATAGGGGATGGTAACGTTAAGCCCCGCAAAATCTCCCGCTTTGAAAAAGGAGTCCAATGCTTCGGGGGGCATGGGCAGCAGCTGATAATCGTAATCAGCCAGCAGCCCATGAAGGGTTTTGGAATAGCTGTGGGTCAGCTTTTCTCCGATCAAGCCGTACTTCTTCATGAGCACGCCCTCACAGCTCCGCGTAGCTGCCCAGATAGGTAAAGGTTTCCGGCCCCTCGTCCAGCTCGGACAAAAGCTGTAAGGCTGATTCGTCGTATACCGACGCGTCCAGATCAAAGTAGAACATAAACTCAAAATCTGTACCGGCGATGGGGCGGCTTTCCAGCTTGGTTAGGTTCAATCCCAGCGCAGAGAATTTGGCGATCATGTTATAAAGCGCGCCGGGCTTATGCTGCACGTTCAGCATCAGGCTCATCTTGTTGGCGCCGGGATAAATCTCCAAGCTCTTGGAAATGCAAATGAAACGGGTAAAATTGCTGTCGCTGTTGGTTACCTCGCTCTTTACCACGCTTAGGCCGTAAAGAGCTGCGCAGGAGGGCGAGGAAATCGCCGCTAAATCGTTTCTGCCGCTTTCCGCTACCATTTTTGCGGCGGCGGCCGTGTTTTCGCAAACCGTCAGCTTAACGTCCTTCATGCTCTTAAGAAATTCGGAGCACTGCCCCAAGCCCTGCTCGTGGCTGACCACCTCCCGAATGTCGGAGAGCTTTACACCCGGTTTAGCCAACAGACGATGATCGATTTTCAGCCGCACGCCTCTCACAATGGAGAAACGGTACTTGCGCATCAAATCGTACACCTCGGTAACGGAGCCGTTGGAGCTGTTTTCTATGGGCAGCACGCCATAACGGCATAAGCCGCTGTCGATTGCCTGAAAAACCCCCTCGAAGCGCTTGCAATACATAATACTGGGCAGCGCGAAAAGCTTATCGCAGGCCTGCTGGCTGTAAGCGCCCTCCACTCCCTGGCAAGCCACCATGGCCTGTGTGGGAAACAGCATGGGCGTTTCCTCAATCGCCCGCTGAATATGGTTGGTCAGCTCCGTCCGCTCCGTCATATACCGCTGCTGATAGCTGCTGCTAATATCA
>JAQUWD010000067.1 GCA_028693055.1 Eubacteriales bacterium
CTGCCGTTGCCCTTCTATAGCGCCGGAGGAACCTCCATATCCATTTTGATGGCGGCGGTTGGAATTCTGTGAAGCGTCTCGCGCTCCGTGAACCGTTGATAGGATCTTTCACACATTGTCGGGCCTCGCATAGGATGGTGCATGCAATGCTTGACGGAGGTGGAAGAATGAACGCCTTGAGAATTCGCGGTGGAAGGCGGCTGATGGGTGAATGGACGGTGCAGAATGCAAAAAACGCCGTGTTGCCCATTATGGCTGCCGCGATTCTAACAGAGGAGAAAACGGTGCTGGAGGACTGCCCTACATTAAGCGATATCTCCTATATGGGTGATATTTTGCGCATGCTGGGCTGCAGCGTACATATGGAGGGTAAACGCCTCCAAATAGATCCTCAGGGATTGTTTGGTCATGAAATGCCTGATGAGCTAGCCAAGAAGATACGCTCCTCTATTTTTTTGCTTGGCTCGATTCTTGCGCGTTTTCATAAGGCAACCGTAACGCTGCCAGGTGGATGTGAAATTGGTCTCCGTCCCATTGATCTGCATTTGAGCGGCTTGAAGCAGCTAGGGGTCCGTATCCATGACGAGGGCGGCGTCATTCACTGCGATGGTAGCGCCATGAAGGCTGGGCCGGTGCACTTCGATTATCCAAGCGTCGGGGCAACGGAGAACGTCATGATGGCCGCGGCGCTCTTAAAAGGAGAGACGACGCTGCACAATGTGGCGCGGGAGCCGGAAATTAGGGATTTGCAATGCTTTTTGAATCGGATGGGCGCTGATATCAGCGGCGCGGGCACCCATACGATCATCATTCGTGGCGTACGTAGCCTACGGGGCTGCGTTTATCGGCCGATGCCGGACCGGATTGTGGCGGGAACGCTGCTTGCCGCAGCGGCGATCACCGGCGGCAGCATCAAGCTTTATCATACGCCAACCCAAGATATGTATGCGATGATCGCAAAATTCAGGGAAATGGGCTGCATTATTACGGAAAAGGAATCCTCAGTCGCCCTGCATGCCCCGGAGCGCCTTACCGCCTTTACTCAGCTGCAAACACAGCCGTTTCCGGGCTTTCCTACAGATATGCAGGTACAAATGTCTGCGATTGCCACCTTGGCGAAGGGAACCTCGGTTGTGGTGGAGAATGTATTTGAAAATCGCTTTACCCACGCAGGTGATTTTAACCGTATGGGCGCAAATGTGCTGATCAATGGCAGAACGGCCGTCATTCAAGGCGTGGATGCACTTTACGGCGCTGTGGTAACCGCCCGGGACCTGCGCGGAGGCGCGGCGCTGGCCGTTGCCGGTTTGGCAGCGAAGGGGGAAACCATCGTTGAAAATGCGCAGCTGGTGGACAGGGGCTATGAGGCGTTTGAGGATTCGCTTAACGCTTTGGGCGCCGACGTATCCAGAATCAGTATAACCTAGTGCGGGAGGATGAACACATGAGAAAAACGAAGCCGCGCAAGCCGGAGCAGCAGATGGCGCAGGAAGAGTTTCAGGCATACGGCGAGTATTCCTATGCGTTTTTGCATAAGAAAGAAGAACAGGCTGAACCGCAAAGCGTCGTTCAGCCTGAACCCGCGCCTATCCCTATACCGAAGGCTAAGGGGCGGAAAAAAAGGAGCAAAACCGGCGTTTTCTTTAAGCTGCTTGCTGTTTTAACCGCATTAACCATCACTTTGATCGTTGTGCAGGAGACAGTGTTTCGGCTCCAAACGGTATACGTTATTGGAAACACGACCAAAACTGCCCAAGAGGTCGTTATGGCTTCCGGCTTGGTGCGAGGAATCAATATTTTTTCCGTGCATGAGGAGGACATCGCAAAAGCAATGTCCAAGAACTACACCATTGTTTTTAAGGGGATGCAAATCGAGTATCCAAGCACGATATATCTCTACATTGAGGAGCGGAGCGCCGTGGCGGTGCTGCAATGGCTTGGCAATCAATACGAGCTGGATCAGGAGGGGCTAGTGATGTCCCAGAGCAGCACCATGAGCCCTCCCGCGTCGATGCCGATTGTCACGGGCTTCCGTATTACCAATGCACACGTGGGGCAAAAGCTATCGGTACACAGCACCAAGCAGATTGAAGCCTATCAGGAAATTATGAGTGAGCTCACGCTACAGCTTTTTGCAGACCAAGTGTCGGAAATCAACCTATCGGATTCGGAAAATATTTATCTGATTTTAAACGATGGCATTACCATTCGTCTGGGAGACGGCAGCTACATGCGGGCAAAAATCGGTGCTGTTCGGACCGATATGGCCTATTTACGTCAACTGGGGAAGAATTCCGGTATGCTGGATGTGTCCATTCCGGAGGATGCAAAATTCATGCCGCAGGACTAAAAATTGAAATTTACCCATGTGACTTTCCAAAATTTTAAATAAAAAGGCGTTTTCGACAAAAAAGATTGAAAAAAAGCTGGAATTGACTTGCGAATTCTTGGCAAAACGGTTACAATAAATGATGGTACTTTGGGTATTTATTTCGTGCAGAATTCTTCATGCACGAAAGTAACGCCCATTACCTGCTGTTTGGCGTTATGCCTACGGCTGATTCCAGACGAACTGGGGAATGCTTGTTTATGAAATCAACCATTGCGGCACTCGATTTTGGCACCTCAAAGATCGTAACGCTTGTGGCCGAAACCAGCGGTTCCCAGCGCTGCGATATTGTTGGCGCGGGGATTTCATCCTACGATGGTTTCTTGGATGGCGAATGGAATAATACCATGATGCTCAACGAGGCCATTCAGAAGTCGATCACTGAGGCGGAGAGTCAATCGAAACGGAAAATCAGGGAAATAAACGTGGGGGTACCCGGAGAATTTACCCGCGTTTATGCTGTCGAAACCAGCGTAACCATCCAAGGGGCGGATCCTCACGTAACGTCCCGCCATGTGGAAAAGATTTTTGCAAATGCGGACAAGCGTCTTTCGCCTGTACGCGGCGTTGTGGTACACAGAAGCCCCGCATGGTTTATGGTGGATGGCGGCAAGAAAACCTTGGAGCCTGTGGGCTTAAAGGGTACCGAGCTAAAGGCGCTAGTTAGCTTTGTGGTTGCCGATACCTTCTTTTTGGACGATGTCATGGCGCGGCTGCGGGATATGAATATCACCGTCAGCGGCTTTTTCAGCAGCTCTACTGGCGAGGCAATGCTCTATCTGTTGGAAGAGGATCGCGACCGTACGGCGCTGCTCATCGATATCGGTTATCTATGCACCGATGTTCTTGCGGTAGAGGGCGATGCGGTGATCTTCCAAAAGACCCTTGCCGTTGGCGGCGGGCATATCGCGGCGGACGTGGCTGAAGGGCTGAGTGTCTCGCTGGAATCGGCCGAGCAAATCAAGCGTGAATATGTGTATGGAATATCCACGATTTCGCAATCCTATACCGTGACGGGCGAGGACGGCGTTAAGTCGGAAACCTTCACGCAGGAGCAGGTGGCCGCTGTTTTGGAGCCCCGCGTGGATGAAATCGCGGAGATGATTAAGGAATGCATCGAAGAAAGCGGCATGAAGCTCAGCGACTGGTCGAATGTCTACCTCACCGGCGGCGGGTTGAGCCTGAACCGCGGCGGACGTGACTACCTTTCTGCCAAGCTTGAAAAGCCGGTTAGGGACACGGTTAAGCGTACCATTAAGCTGTCCAGTCCGATTTATGCCAGCGCTATGGGCTTGATGGATTTGATTATCGATACGATCGAGTCGCGTAACATTCCTGCCGGCGGTATATCCGGGGGCGTCAAAGATTTCTTCAAGAGCTTGCTTGGCGGTTGACATCCGGATGCGACCTGAACGAATCAAAAACTAGGGGGATGCACTGTGCTTGAATTTCAGATCGAGGATCAGCAGAGCTTCGCGACGATTAAAGTAATTGGCTGTGGCGGCGCGGGTAACAACGCCGTTAACCGTATGGTAGATGCCGGGCTGAAGGGCGTGGAGTTTATCGCCATCAACACAGATCGTCAAGCTCTCGCTATGAGCAAGGCTAGCACTACGATTCAGATTGGCGAAAAGTTGACCAAGGGCCTTGGCGCTGGAGCGGTACCCGACGTGGGTCGGCGCGCTGCAGAAGAAAGCCGGGAGGAAATCGCTCAGGCCATTAAGGGCGCTGATCTTGTTTTTGTGACCGCAGGGATGGGCGGCGGTACTGGCACAGGCGCTGCGCCAATCGTGGCTGAAATCGCCCGGGATTTAAACTGCTTGACCATTGCGGTGGTCACTAAGCCCTTTCAGTTCGAGGGAAAGCAGCGCATGAAAAACGCCGAAATGGGCGTCATCGATTTAAAACAACGGGTGGACACGCTGGTTGTCATTCCTAACGACCGTCTGTTGCAGGTGGTTACGAAGGGCACGACCATGCTGGAAGCCTTCCGCATTGCGGACGACGTGCTTCGGCAGGGTATTCAGGGCATCAGCGACTTGATTGCTGTACCCGCGCTGATCAATTTGGACTTTGCCGACGTGAAAACCGTTATGGAATCCGGCGGTCTTGCTCATATGGGCATCGGCGTTGGCAAGGGCGAAAATCGCATGGTGGAAGCCGCTAAGAACGCCATTCAAAGCCCGTTGCTGGAAACGAATATCGACGGTGCTCGCGCTGTGCTGATTAACATCACCGGCGGCGAGGATATGAGCATTATCGATATTAACGAAGCTGCCAATTTGGTTATGCAGGCTGCTGACAGCGAAGCCAATATCATCTTCGGCGCGGGCATTGACGATAACCTTGACGACGAAGTGCGTATCACGGTTATTGCCACCGGCTTTGAAAAAACGCCCTTCCCCAAAAAGGAAGATGCAAAAGCCAAAGGGGCGGGTGCAGCGGAGCGGGATTGGACACGCAGCTTTGGCACGGGCGATCCCGGCAGCGCCTATAACGCCGCCGGTTTATCCGGAACGCCGTTGAACCGTCAGAACTACGCTACGCCTGCCTATGAGGATATGAGCTTTAATATGCCGATGGACGATGAGCCTTCTCATAACGAGTACGGCTACATGGGCGGTTCTTCAATTCCCACTCCGGCTGCAACGCCTTCTATGGTGCAGCAGGGCGGCGGAATGTATCAGGGCGGTTATGGGCAGCAATCTCAAGGATACCAGAACCGTCCCGCTTACGGACAGCCGGATTACGGCATGCAGCAGGGAATGCAGTATGGCGGCATGCAGCAGCAGCCGATGCAGCCTCAAATTCCGCAAATGGAATACGGTCAGCAGTACCAAGGCATGCCGGGACAGCAGCCGCAAAATCCTCAAATGCAGCAGGAGCCTCAGCAGGGAATGCAGCCCGCCGCCGCACCCACCCCGGAGCCGGTTAAGCCCTCAGCAGTGGAACGGGACGATTTAGGGGTGCCTGCGTTTTTAAGAAGACCTACCCGTAAGTAACAATCCTAAGAGCGCCTCGGCATTAAGCCGGGCGCTCCAGCGTGTCAAAAAAGCGCTACGCGCTTTTTCGCCAGTTACGGGTAATGTTTGCGGCTTTGCCGCAAACTGCCCGCCCGACCGGCAAAGCCGGTCGATACGAATATAGTCAGGGTAGCCTGCGGGCTCCCCCGACACCCTCTTAAGGGAGTTTTTCGACAGTCTGGAGCGTCTCGGCATCAAGCCGGGCGCTCTTTTCATATTTTTTTCTTCACGCGCATAGGCTTTTTTGAAAATCCTTGGAGGTTTGGCGGATGAAGAAGAAAAGCTTAGAAGGGCCGCTTGCGTGCGTTGGAGCGGTAATCGGTGCGGGGTTTGTGTCGGGACGGGAAATCATCACCTTCTTTTCACGCTATGGAGCCCATTCATGGTGGCTGTTGACCCTTTCCGCCATTGTCATGATGGGTTTGTGCGTGCTTTGCATGCGTCGAGCCATCAACTGCAATCATCAAAGCTGGTGCGGTTTATACAGCCATGAATCTGCCTTGACGAAGGGAATGGTGCAGATTTGTCTATTTGTGCTTCTCAGTGTGATTGGGGGAGCCATGCTGTCCGCTTCCGGCCATATGATTATGCTGCTTTGGCCATCTGATTGGGCGTATACGGTAGGACTGCTGGGCAGCTTAGGGCTGGCGTGGTATTTAGGGTACGGGAATTTAAAAGGGCTGTCTGTTTTAAGCAGCGCTTTAACATTTGGGTTTATTTGCGTCATGGTGCTTTTTCTTAAAAAAGATTCGGAAATCAGCGGCGTGGTTGCAGTCTTGCCGCCATCCTTTGGCACTTTGCTTTGGGCTACTGTATGTGCCGTTGGGTATGCAGCGATGAATTTGACCATCGCCATTGGGGTAGTCTGTAAAGTAAGCTGTGGGTGCTGCAGAAAAAACGATCGGCAATCCGTTGCTTTTGGTTTTATTCTGCTTGCCTTGCTCTTCCTAAGCAACTATTTATATTTAAAGCATCCTGAGCTGACCGGCGAAGTTTTTCCTGTGGTGCGGCTGTTTGCGGCGTTTGGACGGGTAGGCTACATTCTCAGTATTATTTTGTTATATATGGCCATCCTCACGACGCTGACGGCGATCCTTTATGCTTTAAGGGGCGCGCTTGAAACACGCATACCTTCCAAGAGGGTTGGCGCAGTTGTTGCCATGGGTACGCCGACACTCATTTCTTTTATTGGGTTTTCGGGCATTGTGGAGGGACTGTATGCACCTATTGGCATGATCTGCATGGCGGTTGTATTTTTCCCCTTGCTGCAGAATAAAAAAATGGAGGCGAAGCCTTGACTTTTTAACATAAATTCAGTACGATATAGCCATAATACAAACGATTGCACGCGAAAGGGGAAACGATCATGGCTTACCAAATTCATCCCTGGAAAGTGATCGAAACAGAACTAGACAAAGAAAAAATGAGGCTTTCTGAAAGCTTGACCTCTACTGGCAACGGTTATATGGGCATGAGGGGTAATTTTGAAGAGGACTATACAGGCGATACCCATTTGGGCACTTATATTGGCGGCGTATGGTTCCCGGATAAAACCCGGGTGGGCTGGTGGAAGAACGGCTACCCTCAATATTTTGGGAAGGCTATTAACGCCGTGCGCTTAAACGGCATCCATATAGAGATCAACGGTCGTACGTTGGATCTAAATCAGATGGACGTTCTCTCCTTTACGCGCGAGCTGGATATGCAAACGGGTATTTTTAGCCGGAGCTTTACCGTGTGTACGCCGGAGGGGAACTTCACCGTGAAAGCAGAACGCTTTGTGTCCCTTTCTCAGAAAGAGCTGCTTGCCATCTGTTATTCGATAACGCCTGATTTTGATGCGAAAATTGTGATGAAGCCCTATTTGGACGCCAACGTTAAGAACCTAGATAGCAACTATGACGAAACCTTCTGGGAAATGCTGGAGGAGGAAGAAACCGAGGATGCGCTGGCGTTATTAACCAAAACCAAAGAGAATCCCTTCGACGCGCCGCGCTTTGCTGTTGGTGCGGCTATGAGCTGCTGGGCTGACGGGCTGGAGCTACAGAGCCGCCGCACGGAGAAGGGATATGTGGAGTCTGTCTATGCCGGAGAGGTTGCGGCAGGCGAAATGGTAACGCTGGAAAAGTTCGCGCTTTGCTTTACGGATCGGGATCACGAGGAGCGGGTGCTGACCACCATGGCAGTACGGGCAGCCTCTCGCGCCAGAGAAATCGGCTATCGGCAGCTTAGAGAGGAACAGGTTCATGCATGGAAGCAGCGTTGGTCTGCCTGTGACGTAACGATTACGGGGGATGATGCAGCTCAACAGGGCATCCGTTTTAACCTCTTTCAGCTCTTAAGCACCTACTCCGGCGACGACGCGCGATTGAATATTGGGCCCAAGGGCTTTACCGGTGAAAAGTATGGCGGCGCGACCTATTGGGATACGGAGGCATATTGTCTATCAGTTTATATGGCTATCGCCGGGCCGGAGGTAGCAAAGCAGCTATTGCTGTACCGGCATATGCAGCTGGACGGCGCGTATTTCAACGCGCGTCAGCAGGGCTTGAAGGGCGCGCTCTATCCCATGGTGACCTTTACGGGGATCGAGTGCCACAACGAGTGGGAGATAACCTTTGAGGAAATCCACCGTAACGGAGCCATTGCGCATGCTATCTTCAACTATGCCAGCTATACCGGAGACGAGCAGTATCCCCTTGAGGAAGGGCTGGACGTGCTGTGCGGCATCGCTCGCTTCTATACGGATCGGGTGCACTTTTCAAAGCGCAAAGGCAAGTATATGATCCATGGCGTTACCGGGCCCAACGAGTATGAAAACAACGTAAATAACAACTGGTATACCAACCGTATCGCCGCATGGAGCATCGATTATTTTTGTCAACAGGCGGAAAAGGCCTCCGAGGAGCGCCGTCAAAAGCTGGAAATCACCGATGCAGAGCTAAAGCATATGCACGATGTGATTGATCGCATGTATTATCCTTATGATGAACAGTTAGCTGTGTTTGTGCAGAACGACACCTTCCTAGACAAGGATTTAATGCCCGCTGATCAAATCCCGGCAGAGCAACGACCCATTAACCAGAAATGGTCTTGGGATCATATCTTGCGCAGCTGCTTTATCAAGCAGGCGGATGTGCTGCAAGGTCTCTATTTCCTGAATCATCTTTATGATACCGATACGATAAAGTGCAACTTCGATTTTTATGAGCCGATGACTGTCCACGAAAGCAGCCTTTCGCCATGCGTTCACAGCATTTTGGCGGCTCAGATCGGCTACCGAGAGAAGGCGGTGGAGATGTACCAGCGCACCGCCAGACTGGATTTGGATAATATCAATAACGACACGGTGGATGGGCTGCACATTACCAGCATGGCGGGCAGTTGGCTGGCGATGGCGCATGGCTTTGCGGGTATGAGAACGGCTGATGGTCTGCGGCTGAATCCGTTTTTACCAGATGGCTGGCAGGGCTATGGATTTCAGTTCCAGTATCGCGGTCGCGTTATCCGGCTTGAGGTTGAAAAGGAGAAGGCGGTGGTCAAGCTGCTTTCTGGCGAGCCTGTGTCCATGAGCTTCTGCGACCAATCGATCCTATTGGAGTCTGAGGCAAGCCATTCTTTCTGATGGCCCGCTGAGATTGATATTGTATAATCGGCACCCTGTACCGTCTCCCGCATATGATGTTTTATCAAACATCGGCGGGAGGCGGTTTTTCGATGATTCAAAATGTTGTATTGGTAGGCGGCGACGAACGAGCGTTGCGTCTGCTTCCGCTGTTGAGCTCGTATGGTTATAGCGTTCGATCTATGGGTCTTGTGCCAGAGGATGAAAAGACGGCGCGGCTTGAGGAGGCCGACGCTCTTTTGTTTCCCTTTCCCACGTCGGTTAAGCGGGATAAAATCCCTACATTGACGGGGCTAACCCTATATCCGCAGGATGTTCTTGGAGTTGCAAAGGCAGAAGCCGTGGTAATCGCCAGCGCCGGGCTTGAATCCTATCTCTCTGCACAAAATGCAATGGGGAAAAGGCTACGGCTTCGGTTATACCAATCCCAAGAGGCATTTTTGCAGGCTAATGCGGAATTGTCCGCAGAGGCGACAGTTTTTGAGCTTATGAAGCTTAAGCCCATAACCCTGTATGACCAGACAGTGCTGGTTATAGGGTATGGACGTTATGGACGCGCAACCGCACAGAGACTGCGAAAACTGGGCGCGACGGTATGGGTGGCTGCCCGAAGAGAGAAGCAGCGGCTTCTTGCGTCTGGGGACGGTATGCGAGCCTTGGATATTCAGGATATCCCGGAGATTGCTTCTGAGCTTGATGCGGTGCTCAATACGGTTCCTTCACTGATCCTAGAGGAAGCGCAATTAGCGGCTTTGCCAAAGAGCTGCGACCTTTTGGAGCTTGCCAGCCCGCCCTACGGCATCGACGCTACCGCTGCCCAAAAGCTGGAATTACCGTATTGGCTGCTAACTGCGTTGCCTGCACGTTACGCTCCTCAATCTGCCGCAAAAGAGCTGGTAAGAGCCTGTACGCGATTGCTGACGGAGGGGGACGTATGAAAAAGACGACCATTGGCTTTGCCATGACGGGTTCCTTTTGCACCTTTGAAGTAGTTCTTAAGCAAATGGAGGAGTTGGTGCGGCGGGGCTATGAGGTGCTTCCCATTCTTTCTTTCAACGCAGGAAGATTGGATACACGCTTCATGACGGCGGAGCATCTACGGGAGCGAATTGTGGAAATAACGGGGAACCCGCCAATTGACGCCTTGCAGGATGCGGAGCCCATCGGTCCCAAGCGGATGACAGACCTGTATTTAATCGCGCCTGCCAGCGGAAATACATTGGCAAAGCTTGTAAACGGCATTTTCGACACGCCAGTTTTGCTGGGTGCTAAAAGTCATCTTCGCAATGAAAGACCTTTGGTATTAGCGGTGTCTACAAACGACGGGCTAAGCTCGGCAGCGCAGAATATCGGCAAGCTGCTGATGTGGCGCAATTGTTACTTTGTACCCTTTAGGCAGGATGATCCCATTAAGAAACCTCGTTCCTTGGTGGCTGATTTCAGCCAAATTCCCAAAACGATTTCTGCCGCGCTTTGCGGCGTGCAGCTGCAGCCCATGCTGGCAGGAACGGGCGCTTCGGAGGAAAAGAAAGAATCTGTCAAATGATAACAAGCTTTGTAACAAACTTGCAACAATAGACTTTTTGCTGTAAACTATAATCAGCACAAAAATACGGTGAAGGAGGGAACGAAGTGCTGAAACGATTTTTTTCCGCCCTGTTAGCGGCTTGTTTGCTTCCTGTATACGCCTTTGCAAGCTCGGCGACTTCTCCCCAGGAGATACAGATCAAAGAAACCAAAATGGTCATCGGTGAAAACTATGTTGTTTACCCCCAACTAGACGGGATGAAGGATGCGGCTATTCAGCAAAAGATCAATGATGATATTGTCCTTTCCGGAGACGTGACCTCCCATATTCTGAACCTCAGCACGCTTCAAAACAGCTCCTGGGGACTGAAGGTTAGCTGCAGCAGCTATATGGATGATTTTATCTTTTCCACGGTTTTAAGTGCGAAGGGCAAGCAGCCCAACGGACGGGATGGGCAATCCAACGTTGCGCTATGCTATGATTTATCCACCGGCGAGAGGGTAAAGCTATCCCAAATTTTTATGGATGAAGAAAAGGCGGTAACCGCATTAGAAGCGTTGGCAGAAAGCGCGCTTGAGGGAGAGCTGTCCGAATATGTAGAGCGTGGACAGCTCACCCCGCTTCCCAAGGACAACTTTTATCTTGATCAAAACGGAATTACTTTTTATTACCCATCCGACCAGTTTGCATATGTGAGCGGCTACGGTGGAGCGTGCCAGTTTTTCTACTGTGAGCTTGATGGGCTGCTCCTTTCTGATCCCATGGGATTACCTGTGCAAATGAGGTTGATCCCCCAGAAGCGTTCTGCCCAAGAGCAAAAGACTTTGATTGAAGCAGCCGTTAAGGCTGGGCAGCTTCCTTGCACTCCTGTTATGCTGGGACAGGCTATGACGGAGCTGGTTGAAACCTACCGTTTGGTGCGAACGCCGGATGCTTTTCCAGGGGGGAGATACTTTGTTATGGAAGCGCCGGAGCTGCGGGAGATACTGCTGATATCGGACGCGATGGTAGAAACCTATGATCATTCCGTGTTGGAAGGCATCCAGCAAAAGCGCGGCGAGCTTTATGGCTTGGTAATGGGTAAGTCCACGCGCGCTGATTGGGAAGCCGTTCTAGGAAAGCCTGAGAGCACGATTGTGTTTTCGCAGAGCATGGCTTACGATTATAACCTTCCTGTTGGACAGAGCGACGTTTATCATTTCGGCGATTATGAATTACGGCTACACGGAGACGCAGACGGTGTTCTGCGCTGTGTCCAGCTGGGCAAATAGCATTGGTACGGAGGATTGGGTAGGGTTATGGGGAATGGGAATAAGAAACGCGCAAAAAGTTTCGAGCCGGGGACGCTGGCCTTTTTCGCGTGTTTCGGTATTTTGTTGATTGCCATCGGCGTTGTTTCGCTGCTTTCGGTTGTGGGTGGTTTGACCGGGACGCTGTTTACGCAGGTCAAGGATATGATGCAAGGCTTGGGGGGCAGCACCTGCGTAGGGTTCAGCGTACTGTTTATTTGGGGCGGCGTACTGGTCGCCTTTTCTTCGGGGAGAAGCATGCCAAAGCGGGCGATCGTGATCGTCAGCTTTTTATATTTAGCGGTTCTGGCGATTATTAACCTGCTAAGTGATGTGGGACAGGTTGGCTTGATGGACGCGGCGGTGGATTACAATACGACGCAGCAGCAGCCGCCCCTTGTACCCGCAGATGGCTATTGGAATATGATCAAGGCAGTCTATACCCTTTCCGCTACTAGCGGTGTTTTTGGCGGAGCTTTGGGAATGCTGCTGGCGTGGCCGGCATGGACCTTTATGGGGACAACCTTCTCCATTGTGATTCTAGGATTGTTGTGCGTGGTATGCGTTCTGCTTTTTTCTCGCTTCGATTTTGTGCAAGTGCTGGATAGCATTCGGGACAGAGGGGCAGAACGTGCAGCGCGTAAAAGTCAGGAAAAGCAGCGGCAGCAGTACGATCAATTGATGCTGGAGCAGCAACAGCAGGCCGAGCAGGATGCAAACAATCTGCAACGTCCTGCCTTTTTGCGGCGAAGAAAAAATCAGGATACCGAAGCGCCTGAGCCGCCGGTGCAGCCGTCGGTTTATCCCGGCTATCCCATGGGGGTGAATCCTTATGCGCCGCCTATGAACGCCTACGCGCCGATGGCTCCGTTGCCGCCGCAAGGAATGCCTATGGTGTTGCCTCAACAGCCGATTCAACAGCCTACTCCCACGGCGGCTCCCGAGCTATATAATGAAATTATCATGCCACAGAATAAGGAGCCGTTATGGCGCAGCAAAGGAAAAAATAAAAAGAAGAACGAGGAAGCGTCCAACGTTTTTCAAACCAGCATGACCTTTACGCCTAGCGAGGTCGGCGTTCCTCAGCAACAGGAAGCCTCCGGCAGCGCGATTATTCTATCCTCATCCAAGCGCAAGGCGATGGAACGAATTGAGGAAATTAGAAAGCGGAAGGCGGAAATCAACGCCATTATCGACGGAAATACCAATGCCCGCGAACCGGAAGAACCGATCGCTCCAACGTTAACCATGGAGAGCATAGCGCCCGTTCAGCCGATCGATCGCAGTCAGGCCTATAAGCGCCCGGAGGCACAGACGGCGAATCCCGTTGAAGCAAAGCCGATTCCCGCCTATACGGAGGAACAGCCGCACAAGCGCGGCGAATATGTCTATCCGCCCATCGAGCTTTTAAACCTACAGCAACGCAAGGAACAGGATACAACCTATCAGGACAAGGAAAACGCGGGTCGGCTGGAAAAGACGTTAGAAAGCTTCGGCATCCCAGCACGGGTGCAGCGCGTCACTCATGGGCCTGCTATTACGCGCTTCGAGCTTGGGCTTGTATCCAGCGGTATCAATGTGAAACGCATTATGAGCATTGCGGATAATATCGCCTTGGATATGGCTGCTAATGGCGGCGTACGGATAGAAATTCCGATTCCCGGCACCAACCTGTTTGGCATTGAGGTGCCCAACAAGGAAATCCAAAGCGTGTCTCTCGCCGAAGTACTCTTGTCCGCTGAAATGAAAAATGCTAAATCGCCTTTGACGGTAGCTCTCGGAAAGGATATTGCCGGTAAGCCGATCTTGTGCGATTTGGCCAAAATGCCCCATTTGCTGATCGCAGGACAGACAGGCAGCGGTAAATCCGTTTGCATTAATACGATTATCAATAGTCTGTTGTACCGCACCACCCCTCAGGATGTGCGGCTGATTATGATTGACCCTAAGGTGGTTGAGCTGCAATGCTATAATGTAATTCCGCACCTTTTGATACCCGTGGTTAGCGATCCTCAT
Organism: Eubacteriales bacterium; assembly: GCA_028693055.1. Taxonomy (GTDB): domain Bacteria; phylum Bacillota; class Clostridia; order Christensenellales; family Aristaeellaceae; genus Limiplasma. The sequence continues at coordinate 13,871 of JAQUWD010000067.1, forward strand.
AAGGCGGCGGGCGCTTTAGCTTGGGCGGTGGCAGAGATGCTGGACCGCTACCATAAGATGCAGTCTAAAAACGTACGTGAGTTGAACGCCTATAACGCCAAGCTGGGACCAGATGAGGAGAAGCTGCCGCGAATTGTCATTGTTATCGATGAATTGGCAGACTTGATGCTTGCCTGCAAAAAGGATGTGGAGGAAAGCATTATTCGTTTGGCGCAGTTAGCCCGAGCTGCGGGTATTCATATGATCGTCGCAACGCAGCGCCCAACGGTTGATGTCATTACCGGCCTGATTAAGGCGAATATTCCTTCCCGTATTGCCTTTGCCGTATCCTCCAGCATTGATAGCCGTACGATTCTGGATCAGAACGGCGCGGAAAAGCTGCTGGGAAAAGGCGATATGTTCTATTTTCCGACGGGAGCCAGCTCACCGACTCGCGTGCAGGGCTGCTTTTTGAGCGATGCGGAAATCGAACGAATCGTGGGCGATATCGCCAGCCATTCCAGCGTGGAATTTGATCCCAATGTGATTGAGGCGATGGAGAGCGAGGATGAAATCGTCAACCCGCTGGATGACGGCGGTGATGATTCCGGCTTGGATGATCGGTTAGCGGAAGCGGTGGAGATGGTCATCGGAGACGGTCAAGCCAGCATTAGCATGCTACAAAGGCGCATGAAAATCGGATATGCGCGGGCTGGCAGATTGATCGACGATATGGCTGCGAGGGGAATTGTTAGCAAGTCCGTTGGCAGCAAGCCCCGCGAGGTTTTAATGACAAAGGAAGAATATGATAAAATAAAAGGTACGCTGCTAAAGTAGACAGTGAAAAAAAGGCGGTTACGCCTTTTTTTCTTGGCGAAAACAGAGGATTGCCATCAGACCGATTACAAGCCATATTTCCATATACAGCCCAGCGGTGGGCATAAGCAGCAGCGCAGCGAAAAACAGACCGCTGCAGGTGCCCGCTAAAACGGAGATAGCGCCCTTGACCCGCTTTCGTTCAATAATGAGTCCCGCCACCGCAAAGCAAAGAAGCGATAACAGCTCATATCGATGCCGTCCAAAAAGATAAGCGTCAATGATACCGATATTGGTAGAAGCCGTACCCTTGAGAACGTCCATCTGCCGCCAAAGATAGTTGATTTTTTCCGGGTAAAGGATGGTGGACTTGTCTGAAGTCATAGCTATCAAACGTTGCTTTGCAACTTCCAAAGCCTCTTGATTAGCCGCTACAGTATCTTCATTGTGCAGTATGTAGTAATTATCCTCGGCGTTCCATTGTCCGTTTCCCTTCAGATTTGAGCCGGTCATTAACGAATAACCTGAAGCTTGGTAGGGGGATGGGTTATGACGCTGCGTTACATTTTCCAATGCAGGATGAATAATAAAGGAAGCAATCAGCATGGTGACCATTGCCGCGCCGACACAGCCAATGGGGGAATTTAAAAAGCCGAACGCTGTGCCAGGGTCGCCGGATACCATACGTCTCGGTTTAAATAGCAGAAGCAGAAGCCAGACCGGAACTAAAAAAATGGCTGAACCGGAGGACCATAATTCAATTTCTAGTAGAATACCAAGTAAAAAAGGCAAAAGAATATGCCATTTTTGTACATTCGTTTCTTCTTGTCCGTAATAGCAAATGCGTACAACCAAATAGATACAAGCGGTAAGCATCATTAAAGAAAAGCCAGAAGTGTTCATCATTACGCAGCGCACAACTTGATGAGGCCAGATTGCGAAAAGAAGCATTCCCACCAACACGCCCTTTTTTCCGCAGAGCCTATTCGCACACCAGCCGATGAGTACAATAGTGACGGTATCAAAAAGCAAATTGGCTATAAAGACGGCTTGATAGCTTTCAGAGCAAAACTGAATGAATAGAGGTAAAATCAGCAAAGGGTAAAACAGATCAGAAGGAAATCGAGAAGCGTAAATCAGATAGCTTTCGTCAAAAGAGCCTTTGACAGCCTGCTCTCCTGCAAGCCGCTGTACAGTACTTGCGATTTGATATTCTAGCGTGGAGGGAATATCACTCCAAGAGGAATAAAGCAGAGCGATGGCGGCAATGCGTAGAGAAAGACAAAGAATCACCATAACACGCATGATGGTACGAACGGACAAGCGATCGTATAAGGATTTACCATTTTCCAGTCTTCTTAAAGCGTTTGGCAGCTTTCGATAAATCCAGCATATGACAAGCATGAAGATAGCAAGCTCCACCCAAATGACTAGCCTGCCTACGAACGGATAGGGAGACAAATTGTAATTCCGCTCATAGCTGACAGCTTCCCAAAAATAGAAAAGTATAAAAAGAAGCGAGAAAAGCCATGGAACAACACCCCGTAAATTGGTTTTGTTATTCATGCTTCCTCCCCCTTTACTTGCAGGGTTAAGCCGCCTTTTAGACCGATTGCGCAATTCTCAGCACAATAGAAGGTTAATAAAAGCATAGTAGGCAACGCATAGTAATGGTAACGGGGAATACTGGTGCCGAGGGAGTGCCATAAAATCATGATCAAAAGAGGAAGAGCGATCAGCAGCATGGTGCCGTCCGTCTTTTTATGCCGGTGCTGCCAAAAAAAGCTAAGCAGTGCAATTACCATAGTCATAAGGCAGAGCAGATAGGTATTGTTGACAAGAAAGGAAATCTGCGGGAGGTAATTTTCGAGGTGCAGTATTGAGCTTCCGTTATCCTCCATCAAAAAAGCATAGGAATAATCGTTATAAATCCATATGTTGATGCCCTTGCGTATGAGCAAATTGATCCATGTTTGGGGTGAATAGTCCGATACGCGCTGGATGGCCTTTTCAAGCATGACCGTTTGTACTTCTTCAATGGGATAATTAGCGATAGTTTCATACAGAACATCCGAATTTTCCTGCCTCCAGCCACCGGCAGTCTCCTTGTCAAGCCCTTCGTATAGCGTCCATCCAAAATTGATTCCGCCATTTTTACCCATGAAAACTTCCGTTTTGATGATGGAGTATAGCTGAGAAAAAAGAAAGAGGCCCACAAGAACGACGCCGATAGTGATCCAAAGCTGTTGTCTTGCTTTTTTAGTCTGCCTACCGAGGAAAAGAACGCCCCAAATGATGAGCGCGATAAGAGCAATCAAGGCGTTGGAACGAATGGCGTTTGAAAACCCCAGAACCACCCCTCCTGAAAGCCCGTATAAAAGCTTTTGCTTTCGCTCCGTCCGTTTAAACGCACGTATTACTAGCAGCATCCCCAGCAAATAGGGGAAAAAGGCAATAGGCTCTGTATTCACATACATACTGAAAAGAAGATTGCTTGGAGAAAAAACAAAAAGGGAGGCGACGATAAAAACCGTGCGCTTCTTATGGAATAGCTCTAATCCAAGCAGAAACAACGCAATAACGCTGCCCGTCAGCAGGCATAAATTCATACATTGCGCTACTAGTACGGTGCTGCCAAAGACCTTGAAAATCTCTCCCATAATGATGATGTAAAGAACGATATTGGGGGCAACTACGATAATATAATCCGTTGCGTTATAAAATCCCGTTCTGGCGGGCGTTTAACACTTAATAGCCAATAAAAACCATCAAAGTCAATAATGGCTTTATTTTTTTGAGAAAATTTGAAATACATATTGTCGTAATGTGTCGTTATGTGATATAATAACGTGAGGGTGAT
>JAQUWD010000068.1 GCA_028693055.1 Eubacteriales bacterium
ACCTGATAGCGTTTCTCCGTCGTTAACAGAACAATCGCATTGGTCAGCTTGCGCACCGTCAGCTTTTCGCGGGGAATGGGCTTTGGGCCGATCCCTAGCGCCCTTACGCGCTCGCCCCAGAAGGGCTGATCGCCGCCAAAGGGAATGACCAGCGTAGGCAGCCCCGCAACGATGCCCGCAGCCAGCGTACCCGCTCCCCCATGGTGGATTACGGCGCTGACCTTGCTAAATAGCCAATCATGGGGGACAAACCCAGCCACAAAAACATTGGGCGTTTCCGGAACGTCCACATTGCCCCAGCCGGTAGATAAAATCGCCCGGACGCCGCTGCGCTTGACCGCCTCTAGCACGATGTGCAGCGTCTCCCCCATATCTCCGCTCACCATAGAACCAAAGCCAATGTATATCGGCTTTTCACCCTCGTCCAAAAAGCGGCTTAGCTTCTCGTCGGGCGTAAAATCGCTGAGGGTATCGTCCAGCCAATAGCCGGTCATATGAATGTTCGCGTCCCAAGTCGTAGGTCTGGGCACCACCAGCGGGCTCATGGCATACAGCACGGGAATGGTATGGCCATTGGTTTCGTAAGAGGGCGTACCCTCCAGCTTTCTGGGCGGAAGGCCATGCTCCTTGCGCCAATCCCCTAGATAATATTTTTCCATGGTGCTGATCAGTAAATAAGCCAGCTGATAGGACGCGGCGTTCCACGCCTTGCCCACATGCTGACCGGGAGCGGAAGCCACCGGCGTTTGGGAATTGCGATCCATCATAAAGTACTGGGTTTGAATAAAGGGCACGCGCTTCATTTCCGCAATGGAGCGAATGACCTGCCCAAAAAAGGTTGCAATGACGCATTCTGCCTGATCGCATGCGTCCACTAAATCCTCCAAAAAGGGATCCAGAATACTTTTCAGGCTGTTGCTGATTTGCTTCAAATAGGTAACGCCATTCACGCCCGGTTTCATTATATTCGCCATGAACGCCCTTACATCGCCGGAAATGGGATGAAAGGCCATGTTTTCTTTTTCAACGGCTTGCTGAAAATCTGAAAAAGCGGTGATGGTAACCTGATGGCCGCGACGCTTTAGTTCCCTGCCCAAGACGATATAGGGTCTCACATCACCGGTGGAACCGATACAAATCATCGTGATCCGCATTAGGAGACAGCCTCCCTTCTCAATGTTATTGCTCGCTAACAGTATATCGCAGTCATCATGGAAATGCAACGAAACCTTCTGGGAACCACACGATTTTGAACAATCCTAGGGAGAGTGTGCGAACGAATCCAAGAAGCAAATTTCATTTTGCCGTTCGCACTTGTCTATGGTACAATGTAAGTAATCTAAAACCTTTGGAGGCTCATTATGAAAAACGATCTAACCGAAGCCCTCAGGCTGTACACTCCTTATAATGAGCAGGAAGCCAACGATCAGGCGGTCATGCTTCAGCTACTTTTGACCCAGCCTGATCTTTTTGAGCGAAAAAATCAAACCGCACATTTCTCCGCCTCCTCTTGGCTGTTGAACAAAAGCCATGACAAGGCGCTGATGGTGTACCACAACCTTTACCGTTCTTGGTCTTGGACGGGAGGTCACGCAGACGGCGACAGGGATCTACTAGCCGTCGCGCTGCGAGAGGCCAAAGAGGAAACAGGCCTAGCGGAGCTGCGCCCGCTGAGCGAGGAAATATTTTCTCTAGAAATTCTCCCTGTAAACGGTCACGAAAAGAAAGGCGTTTACGTGCCCTCTCATCTGCACCTAAACATTACCTATTTGGTGGAGGCGGATGAAAAAGATACGCTATGCTCCAAGCCCGACGAAAACAGCGGCGTTCAGTGGTTTGCTCTTGAGGACGCAGAAAATGCCTCCAGCGAGCCTTGGATGACCCAGCGGATTTATCGAAAACTGAATGAAAAGATACGACGAAGGAGATGAAAAAAACCGTCGTCTCCAATCGGAGCGACGGTATTCTCTGTTGCGTATGAATCAGTACTTGCGCTTACGTGCAGCCTCTGCTTTCTTCTTGCGTTTCACGCTGGGCTTTTCATAATGCTCGCGCTTACGAGCCTCTGCCAAAACACCTGTGCGAGCACATTGACGTTTGAACCGCTTCAGAGCGCTTTCCAGGGATTCATTTTCGCGGATGCGTACCTCGGACACTTGTTATCCCTCCCCTCGCTCATCCTGCCCAATGCACCGTGTAAAACTACGATACATAGCAGCCATAGGCTTATTATACCTCCTAACGATCAAGCCGTCAACTATGATTTTAAACTTTTCCATTTTCTAAGGAGCGCTCAAGCCAAGGAAGCGCCCTTAGAAATGGACGTTGATAACGGCTGAGGCCTTCCAATTAAAAAACACATTTCCCAATCCATGCAGCCGGAGAGCAACTCCATGCATGACAATAGCTGTGAATCATCGCGCCGCCATAAGGCGATGCGGAAGGATTGTCAGGATCAAAAATTTCCCAAAACGTATCTGCACCCCAATCAAGCATTGCCCCCCAGTACCGTTCCATTTCCCTACAAGCCAGCTCACGCTCGCCAATTTGCAAAAGAGCCTCAATCCAGTAGTGACGCAGATAGGGCGTAATCATACGAATATCGGGTGGGTTTGCCATCGTACGGCGGAGAAGAAGCCGCGCTTCCGCTTTGCTCAAAACGCCGCCTAAGGTCATCCATATCTGAGAAGCCCAAGAGCGTTGGCCGTTGTCTCCGCAAACGAAGTAACCGTCGTTCTCCTTCCAAAATTGCTGCCGAGCGCTGCTTTGTCCCTCCTCTAGCCAGTGCTTCAGCCGCACCACCCAATCGCTATCCTCCAAGGCTTGAGCCAGCCTTACGCCACTAGCAAGGGCATAACAATAAACACCCTGGGCAGCAGCTGCTTTATCCAGCTGATCGTTCCAATCAATAAAGAAGGTGGTATCCTGCGGGCAAGTGACGATCCCCTTGCCGCTCAAATGGTCATGGACAAAGCTTAATTGGTCCATACAAAAAGAAAATAGCACGAATTTCAAAAAGCAATGGACAAAATGAAACAGTTGCGTTTTTGGCTTATGGGATGATTAATGCTATCCTTCCATAGCCTTCATGAGAAATAGTATTATGCATTTTTATAACCAAAACACTCCGGGCAATCCTCCAAAAAGCGGAAGCCCTTGCCATTTGGCGGCTGAATCATGTATAATCAAAACGGTGCAAAACAGATGAAGCAAAGGAGAACGAAATATGCTTGAATTTAAATTCGATACCCAGCTGCTGATCGAGGGCCACGATCTGTCCGAGGATGCGATTAACGACCATATCACTCAAAACCTCAAGGGAGACTGCCTCCTTGCCGTAGGCGACGAGGACTTGATTAAAATTCACTTTCATACCAACGAACCTTGGGAGCTGCTACAGTACTGCGCATCCCTAGGCGAAATCTATGATGTGGTTGTCGAAAACATGGAGCGTCAGGAGAACGGCTTGCAAGGCTAAGCGCGTCCCTCCAATAGCCGTTCATAATAAAACATCCATTGCTGCAATACTCCGGCGTATCCTTCATACTGTCCAAAGGGAAAAACGCCTTGGTAATGGTTCCGCAAAATTCGCTTCACCCATACGTCCATGGGAAAAGCATCCTTCAGCCCCAAGCCGTAGAGACATATGCAATCCGCGACCTTGGGGCCGATTCCAAAATAGGAGCTAAAATAGCGCCGGGCTTCTCCTAAGCCGATGGACAAATCGTCGCTCAATCCATCCTGCAGATACCGCCGGGCGGCGTTTTGCAGGTAAGGGGCGCGATAGCCTAAGCCTGCTGCGCGCAGTGTGTCTTCGGACGTCTCCGCTACAGTCTCCGGACATACGAAAGCCGCCTCCGGCCCTCCGCAGAGGGTCAGGAGGCTTTTTTGAATGCGAGGAATGTTGTTGTTTTGGCTGATGATGAAGCTTGCCATGGTTTCCCATAGAGACTGGTGCAGTACACGGATTCCCCAGCCCGCTTGAAAGGCAGCCTGTAGATAAGCATCCTGCTGGCTGATGGACGCTCCGTAGGCTTCATAGTCGCAATCCAAATCCAGATAGGGCCTCCAAACCTGCTTCCATTCGTTGGGAGTGCAATCGGCTTCTATACTCCACGGGTTGGTCTGCCGAAGCCTTAGCACCTTGCCAAAGGCGGGTATCGTATAACCGTCGTCCCCCACTGTTTGCCAGCGAAAGCATTGGCCACTTCTAGCGATCTTTTCCGCGTTGAAGAACGGTATTTCTTCTCGAATCACAGCCTTCTCCTTCTCTCCGTTTACGAAGGCACAACCGTTTTGTTTAGCTTTTCTGACATAGCAACCATGAGCAGCGCCATCGCCAGCAGCACCCACGGATATAAACCAACGCCAATCCACTGGGCCAGCAGCCCAAAAATAGGCGGCATAAAGGTGGAGCCGAGATAAGCGCTAGCCATCTGCACGCCGATGATTGCTTGGGAATTATCCTTGCCGAAGCTGATGGGCGTGGCATGAATCACACAGGGATAGATCGGCGCGCTGCCAACCCCCAGCAGCACCAGGCAGACCAGCGTCACACTGTTAAAGGGCAGGATGATTCCTACAATGCTAATCAGAATAACGCCTAGCCCGATACGAATCATCGTTCGGTCGCCAAAGCGATCAGTGACGAAGCCATTCACAAAGCGTCCCGCCGTGATGCCAAGATAATATAGGGACGCAAACCGCGCGGCGGTTTCCACGTCGATGCCGCGGCTCATGACCAAATAGCTGCTAGCCCATAACCCCGCTGTACTTTCCATGGCGCAATAGCCAAAGAAGGTAAGCAGCACATAGGGTACGCCTTTGATATGCAGCATTTCGCTCAAGCGCTTAGGCCGCCCACCCGCTCCGTTTTCATCGTTCCCCTCTCGCTTTTTCCAAAGCGGCAGACTCAAAAAGAGAAAAGCGGTCAAAACAATCTGAATAATGGAGACGGTACGATAGCCCGCCGACCAGCCCATTTGATTGGTGAGGCAATAGCTCATGATAAACGGGCTAAGAGAAGCGCCCACACCCCAGAAGCAGTGGAGCCAGCTCATATGCCGCGACGAGTAATGCAGCGCCACATAGTTATTAAGCGCTGCATCCACCGCGCCCGCGCCCAAGCCGTATGGAATCGCCCAGAGAATCAACAGCCATGGCGCAGTAGAAATCGAGAAGCCAAATAAGGCGATAGCAGTCATCAGTACGCTAATCGCTGTAACCAGCCCGGCGCCCAGCCTTCGGGTCAAGCGGTCGGACAGCAGGCTGGAAACGATAGTCCCCCCCGCAATGGTCATCGAGATAACCCCGGCAAAGGAAACCGGCGCGCTCCACTGCGCCTGCATGACCGGCCATGCCGAACCTAGCAGCGCGTCCGGCAGCCCCAAGCTGATGAACGCTACATAAATAACCACCAAAAGTAATGAGTACATATCCAGTCTCCCTTTTGTTTATCATCGACAAAAGCAAATTCGACACAACGAATATCAATTCCTCTAAAACGGTTTTCGCTTTTTCTTCTAAAGCAGGCTTAACTGTTCCATTTTAACCGCCGGACGATAGCTCCTAACACGCTCGGTTTTCACCTCTTTGGGCAGTTCCTTTACAAACACGGATGGTTCCCCGCCGCAGCTAATGACCAGCTCGTCTCTAGCCCGAGTGACGCCGACGAAGAACAATCTGCGCTCTTCCTCTACGCTAGTGGGCGCTTTTTCTCGTTCCAGCGGCAATTCGCCTTTGGTTACCCCCGCCACAAAGGCCACGGGGAATTCCAGCCCCTTCGCAGCATGCAGCGTCATCAGCTGTACAGCCCCGCTCTGAACGTCAGCCCCGGAGCGGCGGCGCAGGTCTCCTTCCTCTCCGGTCAAAATGGCTTGCAAAAAGTCTGCCATTTTTCGATGAAATACCGCCGCCTCCAATAGCTTATCCACCGCTTTTCCGCTGATTTCCGCTTGCTGCATCAACTCCTCTAGCAGCTTGCGGGGCTTTTGCTTTTTAAGGGCGGGCAGCAGCGCGTCGACCGCGTTTAGCCATGGGCTCAGCACCTGAAACTCGTTAAGCGTTTCCCGAAGCTTCTTGGGCTTGATCTCCGGCCCTTGAGCGCGTAGGGTTTCCGCCGCACTCTGCGCCAGCGCGTCCGGGCATTTCCACAAGCTTCTAAGCGCTTCCATGGTCGCGGCGGTATTGGAAGGCTCTTCCAAAGAGCGAAAAAAGCTAAGCATGCCGTTTACCTTGCCGTCCTCCCAGAAATCCTCTCGTCCGGCAATTACGCAGGGGATATCATCGTGCCGCAGACAGTATTCGATTTGCTCCAATTGGCGGTGCGTGCGGCTGAGAACCGCCATTTCCGAAAACGCTCGGGTTTCGCCGTTGTCACGGCGTTCGTTACGGGCGGCTAGCATATCGACGCCACCTGTCATACGGGCAATTTCCTTTGCGATAAACACACCCTCAGAAAAGGGGTCCTCCCCCAATGCCAAGCGCACCTTCGTCCCCTCCGCCCGCTTGGCGCACAGCTCCCGTCCTCCGCCCTCATTGTGAGCAATCACGGCTGTGGCGCAGCGCACCACCGACGGTGCGGAACGATAGTTCTGCTTGAGCGTAATTCTTTCCCCATCCGGGTAACGCTGCAGCAGTTCTGCAAAGCAACGCGCATCAGCGCCCCGAAAGCCATAAATAGACTGGTCTGGGTCGCCGATCACAAACAGGCTCTTGCCATGCTGGCTCCAATGCTCCACCAGTCTGCGCTGCACCGCGTTGATATCCTGATACTCATCCACCAGCAGGTAACGGAACATCGCTTTCCCGCTTATCTCCACTGCCAATGTCTCCAAGAGCAGATCGTCCAAATCCCGAAGCCCCATCGCATTTACACGCTCCTGATAGGCACTGCCGAGACCGACGGGCAATCCGACCGATGACTGATCGTTCTTCCAAGCGGAAATCAGAGCAAGGGCCTTTGACGGCGACAGCTTTTCCCCCCGCTCCATGAGCAGCTGTTCCATCACCAGCCGCGCTTCCTCCCGGCTGATGATGGGTTTCTTCGGCAGCAGCGCCATCGCAATGGCGTGAAAGGTGCCAACCGTCAATCGGTTCAAACCCTCCCGGCCGTTAAGCCTACCCTGTAGGCGGTCTTTCATTTCCTTAGCCGCACGATTGGTAAAGGTAACGGCGGTTATTTCTGTTGGGCTTACGCCTTCGTTTTCGATCAACGCTGCGATCCGCTCCACCAGCGTTTTGGTTTTTCCTGTGCCGGGCCCAGCCACCACCGCGATGACAGCAGCCTTGCTTTGCACCGCTCGCTGCTGCTCCGGATTTAACGTGTCCTGCCGCTGTGGAATGGGTTTTTCCGCGCTATCGTTTTTTGGGGGTGTAACAACCGGCCTACGGACGGTTTGGGTCGACGGCCTCGCTAATTCCAATAAGGAGGTCTGACCCTTGAGCAGCTCCAGCTCATGGGGCTGAAACAGCGTAATCTTACCATATTCGCCGTCGTATCCAGCCACACGGTGTACCTCGCCCGCCCGCAGACGGCGCAGCGCTTCCCCGAAAGGAAAGCCCACTTCCTTTGACGCGATTTCAACGGGCAGCTCCCGCAATATCGAAAACTCGGACCCAAAGCGCTTCAGCATTTCAAAATAGGCGGTCTGTACCTTTTTGCTGGAAGCGCTTACCCCTAAGCAATCCCCCAAAAGCTCCGGCAGCGGTATCAGGCTTTCAAATGGTTTGGCGCAGGGAATGGGCTCCGTGCGATCCGCCAGCTCCTCCACCCGATGAAGCACGCCGATGGTCAGCTTGCGACCGCATACGGGACACAATCCACCTAGCTTTCTTGTCTCCTCCGGCTCCAAGCAGCAGTCACAGTTGCGATGACCATCCAGATGGTATTTTCCCTCCTCCGGGAAAAACTCGATGGTTCCCCGGAAGCCTTCCCCTGTCTCAAGAGCATGCTTTAAGCCGGGATAGCTAAGCTCGCAATCCAACAGATTTGCCTCTCGGCCCAGCTTCGACGGCGAATGAGCGTCGGAGTTGGAAACCAGCGTATAACCGTCCAGCCCAGAAACCCGACGGTTCATCGGCGGATCGGAGGATAAGCCGGTTTCCAGCGCATGAATATAGGGGCTCATGTCCCCATAGCATTCCTCCAACGTGGAGAAACAGGAAAACGCCCCAAACAGCGAAAAATGGGGCGTCCAGATATGAGCAGGGATAAAAATGGCCTCTGGGCATGCGTCCAGCGTTATTGCAGCTAAATCTCGACTGTCCAGCCCCAGAATGGGTCGGCCGTCGCTATGCAAATTGCCAATAGCCTCTAAGCGATGGGATAGCTCCTCCGCCGCGTCCAGCGATGGCAGCAGAATCACATGGTGCACCTTGCGGGTCTGTCCGTCCTTTTTATAGATCGTGCTAATCTCCCCGGACAGCACAAAGCGAGGCGAAAGGCGTTGCCCGGCTATCTCGCCGGGCAGCGCGAATTCGTCCCGCAAACGGTACAGTCCATCTTCGGCTGGTTCCAGCATCTCCTGTAGCTCCTGCCTCCAAACCGGATGGGTAAAGTCCCCCGTGCCTACCAGACCGATTCCCTTATATCTGGCCCATAAGTCCAGATGGGGTGCATCTCCCTCGGTGCTGGTGGCGCGGGAATACTTTGAATGAATGTGAAGATCCGCAATATACATCGCAAACACCTTCGTAGCTTTTGTTTTCGTGCAATATTCGTATCAGCGCCGATCCTGCCCAGTGGAGAAGGGACTGCGGGATTTACGCATTTTTTCTACGTACTGCTGATAGGAGGGTGCGGACTGAGAGGGACGCGTCTCCAGCCCCTTCTCTTGTACCGCCACGGGGCGACGGGCTTGAGGCGCGGCGGTAGGCCGTTCCAGCGGAGTAGCCCTCATAGCGGCTCCTTCCGGCCTTGCCATCTGCTTCATCGGCTCTCTTCTAGGCTGCTTCTGGGTTTGCGAGGCCGCTTCCGTTCTCTGTGCAGCCTTAACGCCCATCCGTGCCGCCGGTCTTTCGGCTCTGCCCGGCTGCCCAGCGCTTCTGCTTATGGAATTGCGTCCTACTGCGGCAGGAGCCTCCCGCTTTCCTTCGCTACGCCGCGGTGCGTTAGGCGAAACGGCCGCGCTCTGTGCCGTTCTCTGCCTAGGTGCGCTCGCCGAACTCTGCGCCATTCTCTGTCTGGGCGCAGCCGCCTGCACCGGCCCATTTTCTCCTCGGTGAGTGGGCCTTGCGCCGCGAGGCTGCTTCACCGTTTCGGTGAACACCTCCATAGGCCATCGGCATTCCTTGCGGGGAATGGCTCTGCCCAGCAGCTTCTCAATGGCTTTTAAATCCTTCATTTCATCGATGCAGCAAAAGCTGATCGCCGCTCCCTCGTGTCCGGCGCGGCCCGTACGGCCAATACGATGAACGTAGGACTCCGGCTCGTTGGGTAAATCGTAATTGATCACATGGGAAAGCCCGGCAATGTCAATTCCCCGAGCAGCAATATCGGTGGCGATCATCACCTTCACCTTGCCGCTTTTAAACATGGCGAGGGCTTCCTGACGGGCGTTCTGGCTCTTGTCCCCATGAATGGCTCGCGAATCCACCCCAGCCTTAGATAGCTCGCGCACCACGCGGTCCGCGCCATGCTTGGTGCGGGTAAAAACCAGCGCGCTCTCTACCTCCGGCTTCTTTAAAAGGTCTGCCAACAGAAGCTTTTTATTGGCTTTATCCACCATGTAAAGGCTCTGCTCGATGGTGTCCACCGTACTAGATACGGGGTCAACCTTCACCAGCACCGGCTCGGACAAAATAGTCAGCGCAAGCTTTTCCACCTCGGCGGGCATGGTAGCCGAGAATAACAGGGTCTGTCTTTTCTTCGGCAAAAGGGCAATGACCTTTTTCACGTCGTGAATAAAGCCCATGTCCAGCATCCGATCCGCCTCGTCCAGCACGAAAATCTCGATATGGTCCAGTGCGATGAAGCCTTGCCCGATCAAATCATTAAGCCGTCCCGGCGTTGCCACCAGCACATCCACGCCGCGCTTTAGCTGCGCTACCTGCGGTCCTTGCCCAACCCCGCCAAAAATAACGCAAGGGCGCAACGGCAGGTTTTTACCGTAGCTTAAAAAGTTTTCGTCAATTTGCAGCGCCAGCTCCCGCGTCGGGGTCAAAACGAGGGCGCGAATATTTCTTTTCTCTTTCCCCTGTTTGCGTTCCAGTGATAACCGCTGCAAAATTGGCAGGGCAAAGGCGGCGGTTTTACCGGTACCCGTTTGGGCGCAGCCCAGCACGTCCCGTCCCTCCAGCACCGGGGGAATTGTCTCCTGCTGAATGGGGGTCGGTTCTTCGTAGCCGCAGGCCTTCACTGCCCGCAAAATGGGTTCCATGAGATTCATGTTGTCAAAATTCAATAAAATCATTCATCCTATCTGTTGGTTTCGAAATGCGGCTAATGCCGTACAGCACCGCGCGTCATCCGTTTTTTGGGTTCATAGATCGTAAACAATGCTTTCTTTTTCGGGGGCTTCGAGGTCATGAGCATTCCTCCCTTTCCCCGTTAGCTTCCCATGGGAGTTTAAAGCTCATGCACTTTTTTTGCCACAGCTGCTGGATCCTTCGCCTTAAAAAAGGCCGTTCCCATGACCAGCGTATCGACGCCCGCCCGCGCCAGCATCGCGGCGTTATCGCAGGTAATGCCGCCGTCGGCTTCAATGCTGCCCGTAAAGCCCATTTCCCGCAGCTGTCCAGCTTTGACAAGCACTTCTGGCATCAGGCTCTGACCGCCAAAGCCCGGCTCTACGGTCATCAGCAGCACCCGATCCAGCTGGTTAAGCAAAGGTTGCAGCGCTTCCGCAGGCGTATGGGGCTTTAAGGAAGCCCCCGCCTTCATGCCATACGCTCTGATGCTTTTGATGCATTGCTCAAAATCGTTAGCCTCCTGATGCACCGTTAGCAAAGTCGCCCCCGCGTCTCCAAAGGCTTTTACATAGCTCAGGGGATCGCTCAGCATCAAATGGACGTCGAACACAAAGGCAAATTCCTTTTTCATCGCCTTGAGAAGCCCCGGTCCGAAGCTTAGGTTGGGTACAAAATGCCCATCCATCACATCAAAATGCAGTTCGTCGCAGCCTGCGTCCCGGGCCGTACAGGCTGCCTCGTACAGCCGAAGAGGATCAGCAGCCAAAATAGAGGGTGATAGCTTAATCATAACGGTTTTTCCATGCCTCCTGTGCTCGTTTCAGCAACTGATGATACCGCTGCAAGCGTTCTGCTCCCAGCTTGCCCTCCGCTGCCGCCGCCAGCACCGCGCAGCCCGGCTCGCTTAGATGGTAGCAGGGTGCAAAGCGGCATTGCCCCTCGTAGGGCGCAAAATCCGGGTAATAGCTTTTCAGCTCGATGGGCTCCATCCCTTCCCAAAGCTCCAAAAGGCTAAAACCGGGCGTATCCAGCACTTGAAATTCATCGGTGTGCAACAGCTCCACATGCCGCGTGGTATGCTTGCCACGGCTGATTTTTTCGCTGATCTCACCGGTTTTTAAATCAAGCCCCGTAGCTGCGCTTACCAAAGTGCTCTTTCCCACGCCGGATTGCCCCGCGAAACAACAAATGCCTTTTTTCATCAGCATCCTTAACTCGTCCATCCCTTGGCCGGTAACGGCGCTTACCGCCAGCACCTGCATCCCGGCGGCGGCGTACTCACGCATGGCTACAGCGGCGACTGTCTCGTCCAGGTCGCATTTGTTTACCAGCAAAAACGGCTCGATCCCCTGCTTGCGCGCCATAACCAGCAGCGTGTCCATCAATAGAAAGTCAGGAGCGGGTTCGGGCGCGATTACCAAAAATATGCCCCAAACATTAGCTACCGGCGGTCTGATCAGCTCGCTGATGCGCGGTAGGATTTCATCCACCCAGCCATGCTCGTCTCCCGACGCAGGCGTAAAGTGTATGGAATCCCCCACCATAGGCGTAACATGCTGCTTGCGGAATTTTCCCTTAGCCCGCAGCACATGTACCTCGCCGGCCTTATCCCGGGCATAGTACAGACCGCCTACGCCCTTTATAATCACGCCCTCCAAGGCGCTGGTTTCCGTCAATGCGTTCCCTCCTACTCCAATGTTACCGCTTGTTCCAGAACCATTTCATCATCCAAATAGACACGGCAGATCAACGTGCCGGAAAGGGCCGAGGATAGCGGAACAATCAGACTGCCGCTTTGTCCGGCAGGATAGGTGGCGCTATACTGCTCCGATTCCACGTCGTTCTCCACCAAGGTGATTCTCAGCTTGCGCGCGTGGTCCGCCGCTTGAATATTCAGGCCGATCTCTCCCCGGTAGTTTTTGCTGGCTACTGCCACAGTCAGCGTAACCGGCGCGTCGATTACCGCCAGCGTGCCCGCCGTGGGAGACTGAGCTAACACCTTGCCGATTTGCTTTTCGTCCAATACCTCAACGTATACCGGCTCCGCCGTGGTCAGGCTGTTCTCCTTTAGAATCGTAGCCGCGTTCTCCGGCGACATTTCCGTTACATCCGGCACCAGCGTGCTGCCGCCGGAGATGGTCAATTCCACAGACTGTCCCGCCGTATAGCTTGCGCCGCCCCGTGGGCTTTGCTGTAGCACCTTTCCCACAGGCTCCGTGGACGCGGTGCGGATGATCACAATATCGACGCCCTGAGCCTTTAACAGCGCCGTTGCCGCATCGTAGCTCATGCCGATGACGTCCTCCATGACGGAACGGGAGGGGCCGAGGCTGACCGTTACCAGCAGACTATCGCCCTTTCTCATCTCCGTATCCGGCTCAGGAAGTTGAGAAATCACCGTCCCCGCCGGGATGGTATCGTGGTTCATGTCCGTCTGCTGCCACGCAAGACCGATGCGCCGGGCCATCGCCATGCCCTCGTCTACGGTGTAGCCCACCACATCCGGTGCAACGGCGCTGTTGGTAATCCGGTTGTAAATTTGAATGCTGCCCAGTACGAGCACCGCCAGTACCGCCACCGTCAGCGCGCCTGTAACCGCAATGCTAGCCGTGCTGTGCCGATGATGATGGGCTGGCTTGGTACGTCCGCTTTCCTGCGCCGACCCGGCCCTGCTACCGTCCGGCGAGCGCTGCTTTAACGGCTGCGTCAGGTTTACGTTAGCCTCTGACTGCACAAAGACAGGCTGAGCGGTTTGGATGCTATCCGGGTCCAGCTTACCGTCCTTGGCCTTCATCAGCGCGTCGGCCATCTCCCGCGCGCTTTGGTAGCGATCCGCCGGATTCTTCCGCAGAGCCTTCATTACCACCGCCACTACAGCGGGCGGCGTTTCAGGCGCGAAGTCCGTAATGGGAGGCGGAGCATCCTTGATATGCTGCATCGCAACCGATACGGGGGTATCCCCCACAAAGGGAACGCGGCCTGTGAGCATTTCATACATGACAACGCCGGTGGAATAGATATCGCTGGTTGCCTCTACCACGCTGCCGGTGGCTTGCTCCGGCGAGGAATAATGAACGGAGCCGACCACCGTATCGCCTTTGGATATGGTGAAGGCGTTCGTCATGCGGGCAATGCCGAAATCCGCCACCTTTACATGACCGTCGGAATGAATCAGCACGTTTTGCGGCTTGATATCCCGGTGAATAATTCCGTTATCGTGAGCGTGCTGTAGCGCGCTTAAAATACGCACGCCGATTTGGACGGCGGTAGGCGTGCTCAAGCGACCCTTTTGCCGGATGATATCCTTCAAGGTATTGCCGCTGACGTATTCCAGCACCAAATAGCGGTATTCGCCCTCCACGCCCACATCCAGCAGATTGACGATATTATGATGGTTCATCATGCTGGCGGCCTGCGCTTCCCGCTGGAAGCGCTCCAAGAATTCCTTGTCGCTGTTGTATTCGCTTTTTAGAATCTTTACCGCCACACTATGACCGGTTCGAATATCCACCGCGCGATAAACCAGCGACATGCCGCCCTGACCGATAAAATCCTCCAGCTGATAGCGCTCGGCGAAGATCATTCCCTTCATCATTCGCCGCTCACCTCCGTCACACGGCACAGCACGAAGGAGATATTATCCGTTCCCCCATGCTCCAAGGCCAGCTCCAGCAGGCGATCCGCCGCCTTCTCATCCTTCTTTTCGCTCAGTACACTCAGCATTTCCTCATCGTCCACCATGTTGTACAGACCATCGGAGCATACCAGCCACAGATCATCCAGCTGCTTATCCTCGATGAGCACGTCTACCTGCACCACGGGATCGATGCCTACAGCCCGGGTGATCACATTGCGATAGGGGTGAGTTTTAGCCATTTCGGGGGTAATCACATGGTTGCGCATCAGCTCCGCTACAATGCTGTGGTCCTGCGTGATCTGCGTAAGCTTACCCTCCCGCAGCCGATACGCCCGACTGTCCCCCACATGACCGATGAGGATACGCGCGTCATCCTCCCAAAGCACGGTCATGGTTGTGCCCATACCGTTTAAGGCTTCGTCGTGAGCGGACATATCGTATATACGCCGATTGGCGGCTTCGATCCCCAGCTGTATGGCCCGCTCCTCAGGCTTTCTGCGTCCCACGGCGTTTTTAAACACCTGCACGGCTACCCGGCTGGCGGTTTCTCCGCCCCGGTGCCCCCCCATGCCGTCAGCCACGCCATAAAGGCGGCGCTCCGTCAAAAGGCTGTCTTGATTGCTGGATCTGACCAACCCTTGGTGCGTTCGTTGACAAAACTGCATGAGTCATTCTCCTTTGCTGCGGTATTGAGCGTTCTCTATCGTACCAATTTATTGCTCGGTTTGCAAGTGCCGTCTTCGAAGCTGACCGCAGGCTCCGCCGATATCGGACCCCATCTCCCTGCGCACGGTGGCGGAAACATGGAGCGATTCCAGCGTTTTCAGGAAGGTTTGTACCGCCTCCGGCGTTGCGGGGCGAAGCGCCCGCTCCTCTACACGATTCAATGGAATCAGGTTTACATGGCACTGCAGACCCGCCGCCAGCTTCGCCAGCTCTCTTGCATGCTCGGGGCGGCTGTTCAGCCCGTCAATGAGGGCATACTCAAACACTACCCTGCGCCCGGTCAGCTTTACATATTCCCGTACGGCTCCCATCACCTCGTTGAGGGGGTAGCGGCGAGCAACGGGCATGATCTGGGTACGGATCGCGTCATTAGGCGCGTGAAGCGACAGGCTCAGGGTAATTCCCAAATTTTCCCCCGCAAGCCTGCGAATCTGCTCGGTTAAGCCGCAGGTGCTTAACGACACATTGCGTAGGCTCAGGTTCAGCCCATCCTTGTGGTTGAGCAGCCGAAGGAAGCGCAGCACCGCGTCATAATTATCCAAAGGTTCTCCGCTGCCCATGAGCACCACGTGGCCCACATGCCCCTTTTCCCCTAAAAAGCGATTGGCCAAGATCACTTCCGCTAACATTTCTCCGGCGCTTAGGCTGCGCACGCATCCGTTTAGCGTGCTGGCGCAAAAGGCGCAGCCCATTTTACAGCCGATCTGGGTGGAGATGCACAACGAATAGCCGTAATGGTAGCGCATCAATACGCCCTCGATTAAATTGTCATCATGGCAGCGAAACAGAAACTTTACCGTATCATCCTTCTGGGATGGAAAGGATTGCTGAATCGACATGGGAAGATCGTAGCATTCCCGATCAAGCTGTTCCCGAAGCTCCTTTGGCAAATTGGACATATCCGAAAATGCAACGCCATGGTTCAGCCATCCGTAAAGCTGCTTGGCGCGGAAGGCGGGCTGACTGATTTCCTTCAAATAGGCTCCCAGCTCTTCCTGCGTCAGATCCAGCAGAATCCGTTTTTCCGGCATTTAACGCGTCCTCCGTAGCCGAGCAATGAAGAAGCCCTCCACCTGATCCCGATAGGGCAGCAGCTGAACGCCGTATGCGCCCTGCCGCATCCGCAGGCTTTCCGGGAAGCTTAGAGGCAGCGGCTCCAGCGCGTATTCGGGGTGCTCCTCCAAGAACGTCTTGATCTGTAATGCGTTTTCCTCCGGCAGAATGGAGCAGGTGCTATAAACCAGCAATCCCTTGGGCTTTACGTAACGGCACAGGGTATGGAGCAGCTTTTTTTGCGTGTTCACAATAGCGGATATGTCTTCTTCCTTCAAACGAAGCTTAATGTCCGGCTTCTGAGCCAGCACGCCGGTACCGCTACAGGGCGCGTCCAAAAGCACCGCGTCCAGCGTAGCGTCCCAATCCTCCCGGTACTCCGTGGCGTCCCGAACCAATACTCGCAGATTTTCCAGCTTCAACCGGCGCTTCGCCGCTTCCAGCAGCAGCACCCGCTTTTCGTGCAGCTCCCACGCATATACCCGGCCCGTCATCTCCATCTTCTCGCACAGATAGGCGGACTTTCCACCGGGAGCGGCGCAAGCGTCCAGCACCTTCATACCGCGAGCAGCCTGCACGGCTTCGGCAGCCAATATGCTGCTCTGGCCCTGAATGGAGAAAAGGCCGTTTTGATAATCCTTATCCAGCGCCAGCTCCGACACGCCTGTCAGTAAATAGGAGTGGGGCGCGACGCCCTTTTCAAAGCTCATCTCTTTGCGGCGAAGCAACGCCTCGAACTGCTCGTCGCTCAGCTTGGTCATATTGGGGCGCACCACCACGGGGAAGGACACATTGCGCGTCATCAGCAGCTTTTCGGCTTCTTCCTCGCCGTAATCCTCGATAAAGCGCTCGGTCAGCCACAGCGGCGTGCCAGACATGATGCTGATGTATTCAGGTACACCGTCCTCACGCTTTGGCCACTCGATGGTATCCTTGCCCCTGACCAGATTGCGCAGCACCGCGTTGATAAAGCCGGAGGCCGCCTCCATCCCCATGACCTTGACCAGCTTGACGGCCTCGTTGACAGCCGCGCTGTCCGGCACCCTTTCCAGAAACAAAATCTGGTAGGCGCTCATACGCAGGATATCCCGCTGCACCGCTTCCCGGGTGGGATGCTCCATCAGCTTATCCAGAACGTAATCAATGCGCAATTGGTTTTCCAGCGTTCCGTAAACAATGCTGGTGACCAGCCGACGATCCTCGGGGATCAGCTTTGCTTTTTGCAAATGCTCATTAAGGCTAAGGGAGGCATAAGCCCCTTTCTCATGCACCTCTTGAAGTACGTCCAGCGCAACCCGCCGCGCGTTTAACGTCAAGCCCGTGGTTTCAACAGCCTCCGGCGCACGTCCGTAGGGCGGACGGGAGGAGGGACGATTCCCCGCGCCAAAAGGACGCGGAGAACGGTTAAACGGCCGAGGAGATGAGCCTACAGGGCGTGAACCGCCAGAAGGACGACCATATCGTTTTTCACCGTCTGCAGGCTTACCATAGGAACGCGCACCGGCGGCGGGCTTGCCATAGGGCTTTGCTCCTTCGCTGCGGCTTGCAGTTCCCGCCCCTGCCGGACGGCTATACCGTTTTTCACCGTCTGCAGGCTTACCATAGGAACGCGCTCCGGCGGCGGGCTTGCCATAGGGCTTTGCCCCTTCGCC
>JAQUWD010000110.1 GCA_028693055.1 Eubacteriales bacterium
TTTGCGCGTTTGGATTCATAGCGCGGACATTCCCCAACCACTACCCGAAAACTCTGCTTGCAGCCGTGAACGCATTTTCGGCACAGCGAATTGTATGTAATCCGGTTTCGATGGTTGAGAAACAAGACCCATTCCATTTTCCGCTTTTTGCTCATTCTCGGCATGGAAACGCCTCTTTTCCAACGGTCAGTGTGATATGGACGGATCGGCAGATTTTCTGTATCTTTTCGGGGTCATTTCCTGGGAATTCTACCCTTATAAGGCCCCGTGCCGGAGGCAGGCGTATGGGAGCCGGGATAGGATAGATGGATATGGATTGTCGTACTTCGGTATCGTTTCGGAGACTTTTTTTAGCAGTCATATTCTCACATCCTTTGAAAATAAATATTTTTGGCTAAAGAGTTGATAATGCAATGCAAACGATATATAATATACATATAATGAATTGCAAAGGAGCTGATTACCGTGGCTAACACAACAAATTTCAGCGTCCGTATGGATAGTGACATCAAAAAACAGTGCGAGGCGCTTTATGGAGAGCTTGGCATGAATCTCACAACGGCTATTAACGTATTTTTGAGACAGTCGCTTCGGTCGGGCGGTTTTCCGTTTGACGTGACGCTCAATACGCCTAACGCCGTTACCATCGCCGCCATGCAGGAAGCTGAACGCATTGCCCGCGACCCCAATGCAAAACACTACAGCGATGTAGAGGAAGCGTTAAGGGAACTTAAAAAATGAAATTGAATATTGTTTGAACATCCCAATTTAAGAAGGATTACAAGCTGGCGATGAAGCGCGGGCAAAGCATCGATCTGCTGGACAATATCATTCGTTTGCTTGCCAAAGGTGAGCCGCTTCCGGAAATGAACCGCGATCACGCGCTATCCGGAAATTGGGCAGGGCATCGAGAATGTCATATTCAAAGCGACTGGCTACTTGTGTATCGTGTCGAGAATGATATTCTTGTGCTGACACTGGTGCGTACCGGTTCTCACAGCGACTTGTTCGGAAAATAAGCTACGCCGTATCGGGGAAACCTGTACGGCGTTTTGCTTTGCCTGTCAGCGGTCATACTCCCGATCTGGGCGGGATTCGGCTTTGGCAAGTTGATCGGCGGTCTTGCGGATTTTCTCCACGGCCTTGATGTCCTCGCGCATGGCTTTCATACGCTGGTATTGCTCATCTTTATGCGCGGTCAGGCGTTCAACCTCGGCCCGCCATTTTTGTGGTGCAATTATTTCACCGGATGCTTTCAGGCCATCAAAATATTTAGCGGCGGCATCGAACAGGATTAGTTCGACGCGGTGCTTCTCTGTGAAGGTATCCCGCATATCCAGTTTAATACTGGAAAGGCGTTTGTGGACGCCCTTGTTTTTGGAATATTGCTCCCACATGGAAAGACGCTCGTTGAGCTTGGCAATCTGGTGCTCGGTGCTCACGATCTCGCCACGCAGGGCGTAATAATCGCTGTTCATAGTGGAGATTTTTTCATAAAGCTCCTGCATGGAAGCAATGCCGTTTTCCATCAGAAAGTTGAAAATGGCGGCGCTTTCTTTGAGAGCCTTAACCTTGCCATAGGTGGTAGTAGGCTTGGCTGCGTTTTGCGCCTGTTGGAGTTGTTCCAGAACGCTTCGCTTTTCGTCCAGCTTCGCAGCCTGCTCCTTCGACCAGTTGTAAAGGCGGGTGATACGGGCCTTGATTTCTTTCAGCAGCTTGTTTTGCGCGGTGATTTCCCGGTTGACAGTTCCTTTCTCGGTGAGGAGGCCCCGGCGCTCCATCTGCGTAGCGGCAACGCCCATGTGGACGGTGGGTATCTGTTCCAAGCCCTGCCGGGCATAACTAATATCAACTGAACAAAGGCTGTTTTTCCTGCGAGACCATCCATAGTGCCAAAAGCGCAAATAGGCGCAGAAGGGCGCACTGAATCTTTCTGAGATTCAGCACCAGAATGGACATGGCGACACTGTGGGCGATGGTTTGGCGCAGTTTGGTCGTAATCAACCCCAAACCGCACTTGCGCTTGGCCAGACTGAACCGCCGCTCCACTTCCACCCGCTCACATTCATCCAGAAAATCCTGCGTTTTGTTACGGACTTCATCCTTTTTGGGCCTGCCCAGCGCGGGACCGGAGAGCCGGATACCGTGTTCCTTACAGAATCGCAGGTTCTCCCGGTTCCGATAGATTTTATCCGCCAGAATCTGGCTGGGGTAGTACCCCTCCCGTTCCCGAAACCGCTCCGCCATCACCGGCAGGTTTCCCGCTTCGTTGTAGGCATCGAAGGAAAAGCACTCCAATCTGGTCCAGCCACCTGCCACGCTGATGTCCAGCTTCGCGCCGAATTCTACGGGCTTTCCCGCCTTGCCCCGCACAATAGGGCGCAGGAACGGTTGACTGACGCTGACGATCCGGTCCGGAACCGTGTGGCAGCGGTGGTCGTACATGTACTTCTGCTGTCCGTAAAGCGTGCGGATGGCCGCAAGCCGGTCATGTTTCCGTTCGGAAAGGGTTCTTCCCAGAGCAAGCTTTTCGTCAATGGCGGCAAGGTTTCGCGCCAGATAGCGCAGCTGTTTCCCAACCGCCTTGCGGATCTTCTTTGCCGTCTTCTTACGGCTGCGGCTGAACTGAAGAAAATCCCGGTGCGCCTGAGCACGGTAAGTGCGGGGCTTGCGGCCATCGGCCGGATCGTGTAGCTCGTCCAGTATTTTTTCTGTGTTCTCACGGGCCTCGTTGAGCAGTGACGCGTCCTGGGGGTAACGGATGTTAGACGGCGCACAGGTGGCGTCCACGATCATGGTACCGCTATTACCGCTGTCTCCATGATCGTCATCATCCTCGTGGGGCGTTTCCTTCCGCACGGTACTCAGGATCATCTCATTAATTTCGCCCAGGGTCTCCGGCGTCAGACGCTTGCGGAAGTACACCATCAGGGACGGGTCAAAGGGCAGCCTGGAGTCGTCGTAGCCCGGATAGCCGCAGAAATACTGCAAATACGGGTTTTCCTGAATCTGCAGGGCAGTTTCTTCATCGGAGTAACCGTACTCCGCCTGGATGATGCAGGCCCCCAGTGCCAGGCGCAGCGGCTTCGCCACGTTGCCCTTCCGGTTGGTAAACAGGGCGGCATAGCGCTGTTCGATTTCTGACCAGGGAATGGTCTGCGCCTTCTTTACCCAGCGGTTATCCTCTTTCAGATGCATCCCCACCGGCTGTTTAAAATCCGCCAAGCTGATCTGTCCGTTGCTGTATTTGTACATTTTCCCACGACCTTGTGCAAGCTTTTGAACCGTTTTGGCTCTTTCCCTTGCACTTATTTTACCAGAAATGCTCCGGAATGTCTTGTGCTGCAACACGTTCGGTATTATTCAGCAGACATTACTTATTGAAAACAATAAGAGGACAAGGAACTCCGTTGACTTTACGGGAATTCTTGTCCTCTATTACATGATTACAGGTTCTTAGCCAGTGCCTTTAGGAGTGTAGCCATTTCTGGATTTGACAAAAGCTTAAGCAGTGTATCCTCGCGCGGCTTATAGATGCCGGTCAGGGATACGCCGTTCACCATGCACCAGTCATGGCGGTTTTGCTTCATCAGCGTCAGGTAGGATAAAAGGTCAATTGCGCTCTCGGTTGCAACGAGCGCGCCATTGTTATTTGAAGCTGTGAAATTGAAGGAGAATCGCTTGTCGCTAC
>JAQUWD010000016.1 GCA_028693055.1 Eubacteriales bacterium
AAACAGCCGCGCCCCCCGTTGGATGATGTCCAAATGCCCGTTGGTGATGGGATCGAAGCTGCCGGGATAAACGCAAAGCCCTTTTTTCATCGCGTACCTTCCCCCTTCCAACGAAAAAAATGAATGACCGTGTCTCGATAGTCCCGCTCCTTCACCAGCTCAAAGGTTGGCGGCAAAGCGGGGGTGAAGCCGCTGATATGCTCCAGCACCAGCATTGCATCCGGCAGAAGCAGACGGCGCGTCTCCATGGAAAGGCAGATATCGGCTAGCTCCTTCATGCGGTAGGGAGGATCCAGAAACACCAGATCAAACTGTTTACCGTCGGCGCTAAGGCGGGATACGCCTTGCTGCCAATCGCAATGGAGTACGGTGGTACGGTCGCCAAAACGCAGCTTTTCCACATTGCGGCTGATGCATTGAACGGCTTCCCGATCTTGATCGACCAGTGCGGCGGCTGCCGCGCCTCGGCTGAGGGCTTCCAATGCCAGCGCGCCGCTTCCCGCAAATAAATCTAGCACCGTTGCGCCGCTTAGCTCGCTTTGCAGAATGTTAAAAAGGGATTCCTTCACTTGATCCCTGGTGGGACGGGTCTCCATGCCCTTCGGGGCGAAGAGCTGCGTCCCACGGGCGGTTCCGGCGATGATACGCATGGATCAGATCAGCCTTTCGGGAGTTTTGCTCTGGCGGCGCTGCTTACGGGCTTTGCGCTCCTTGCGGCGCTTTTTATCGTCGCCCATCTTGATGCCGGTATTGATCTTGGTACGCTGGGCAGGGCCTTGCAGATAGCCAATACCGTAGGCCAGAGGAGCGATCAGGATACACAGAGGGCTAAGCCGTTCCATCAAGAGCGTCGCGTCGGCGCTGATGTAGGAGGCAACGCTGACGAAGGGCATGATCATGGCGCGGACGATGATGCGCAGAATGTCCAACGCTTGGATGCCCGCACCGGTGGTGTAGTAGTTTAACGGATTGCCGAACTCGTTTTGCAGCATCAGCTCGCTGGTCCAGGAGGGCAAAACGCCCAGCGCGTAGGTGATGGGCTTGGTCATCACGGCGAAGACCAGCGCGATAAGTACGTAGGGCGCGGCTCCCATCAGCGCTTCAAAGAAGCCCTTGGCCGGATGGTAGCAGCGGTTTCGGTCCTCGGGGGAAATGTCCTTGCCCTCTTCTTGGCGGGAGTACATCATTTCACCATAAGCCACATCGCCGGTTCCCTGACTCATGCCGCGAACCAGCTGGTAGTAGATCACCAGCGCGATGATGGCGATGGCGGGTAGAATGCGCCCGATTAGACTGTCAAAGCTGATGAGCACGGAGCCAATGAAATAGAGGAAGGAAACGCCCAGCAAAGCCAAAACGCGTTTGGGGACTTCCTTCCATGCGTCTTTCCCGCAAAAGGAGCCGGTCAGAAACGGCTTTTCCACCTTCTCAATCACTGGCTTTTTCTGACCTGTTTTTTTCTGCATGGTATTTTCCTTTCCTGTGCCCTTGCCCGGCAAGGGGTATTTTGGCAAAAAGGGGCGTGCTTCATACATGAAGATAAATACGCGGCACACGGGCGGTAATGCTTAACAATACCTCGTAGCTGATGGTATCCGCAAAGGCGGCTAGCTCCTCGGCGGTGATTTCGTCGTTACCCTGTGTGCCGATCAGCACGACTTCGTCACCAACGGTTACATGGGGAATGTCCGTAACGTCAAGCATGGTTTGATCCATACACACACGGCCAACGATGGGGGCGCGGCAGCCGCGTACAAGCATCTGCCCGCGGTTGCTGGCGGCACGGTGGTAGCCGTCACCGTAGCCCACGGCTGCCGTGGCGATGAGCATATCTCTAGGGGCGGTGAAGGTGCGTCCATAGCCGATGGTTTCCCCGGCCTTGATGGCCTTCACATGAACGATTTCCGTTACCCAGCGCAGCGCGTGCTGGAAGGGCAGCGCCGTTTGTACCGGGGGATACCCGTACAAGGAGATTCCTTCCCGAATCATGGAAAAATAGGCTTTGGGCGCCAACAGGCTCATGGCGCTGTTGGCTACGTGGGCGGGAATGGCGGGATCGAAGAAGGCGCGCAGTTTGACAAAGCGGGCCAGCTGCTCCTCGGTAAATTGGTTTAGCCCGCCGCCTGCAAGCGGTTCGTCTGCCACGGCAAAATGGGTGTAGATGCCGGTGGCCTTCACATGGGATGCTGCCGCCAGCGCCGCCGCCATAGCCCGCGCCTCTTCCTCTGTGCGCAGACCGATGCGGTTCATGCCGGTATCCAGCTTGACGTGGAGCAAGGCTGTTTTTTGCTGTGCCTTCGCTTCCGCATCGAGCAGGGCGACCATTTCCGGAGTGAAAACCGTCTGGGTCAGGTCATGCTTTACCGCTTCCGACGCGGAAGCCTTCGTAGCCGCACCCAGCACCAGCACGTTTGCCGTCACGCCGCTCTCCCGCAGAGCAACTCCCTCGTCGGGCAGCGCCACGGCAAAGTTGTTTGCGCCAAGGGTGCTCAGCGCCTTCGCTACGGGAATCATCCCATGGCCGTAGGCGTCGGCTTTGATAACCGGCATGATTTTAACGCTTTCAGGCGCCTGCCGCCGCATCACCAGATAGTTATTGCGGATCGCGTCCAGATCGACAGCCACAAAATTGTTGCGTAGCATGACTTCTTACAGTCCCCTTACCTCATCCTGAGAAAGCAGCTTTACACCCGCATCGCTCAGCACTTTTTCCGCTTCCGGCAGTTTATCCACCCGGAAGATAATTAACGCGTGATCGCCGGCATTGCGCACAAAGCTGTAGAGGTATTCCACCACGATGTCGTGATCCGCCAGCGCTTGTAAAACGTCAGCCAATCCGCCGGGCTTGTCAGGCACGCTAACAGCCAGCACGTCGGTGAGCTTCACGGTATAGCCGTTGGCGGAGATCAGTTCGACTGCCTTCTCATAGTCTGCCACAATGCCGCGCAGGATTCCGAAGTGGGTGGTATCCGCCACGGAGAGGGACACCAAGTCAATGTGGTTGTCGCCCAGCAGCTTGGTGAAATGGGCTAAACGACCCGGAGTGTTTTCAATAAACACGGAAATTTGCTTGACGTACATGATGGGAACCTCCTTATTTTGATTATTTTAGCTTCCGCTTATCGGTGACACGGTTGGCTTTGCCTTCGCTGCGGGGCAAGGTGCCGGGCTGGCAAAGCTTGACATGGGCGTTGATTAAAGCGTGGGAAGCCAACGAGTTAACTAGCTTGCGCTCCAATGTTTCCATATCCTTGATGGTGTCGCTCATCATGGACGGGTTCAACTCCACCTGTACCTCGATGGTATCCAGAATGCCCTGACGGTCTACCACAATTTGGTACTGAGGCGCTACGCCCTCCACCTGCATCAGCGCGTGCTCAATCTGAGAGGGGAATACGTTAACGCCACGGATGATGAGCATGTCGTCGGTACGGCCCATCACCCGGCCCATACGCACGTGAGTACGGCCGCAGTCGCAGGGCTCGTCGGTTAAGGTGCAAAGGTCATGGGTGCGGTAGCGAAGCAAAGGCATGCCATGCTTTGTCAAGGTGGTAAAGGTCAAATCGCCCTGCTGACCGTAAGACAGCCCCTTGCCGTCCTCACCAATGATTTCCGGCAGGAAGTGATCCTCCCAAACATGCATGCCGTTCTTGCACATGCACTCCATGGCTACGCCGGGTCCCATTACCTCGCTGAGACCATAGACGTTCAGCGCGTCGATGCCCAGCTTTTCCTCGATATGCTTCCGCATATCCTCCGTCCACGGCTCCGCGCCGAAAATGCCGCTTTTCAGCTTCAAACGGTCCAGCGATATGCCTTCCTTTTCGAGGGCTTCCGCCAGATTCAGCGCATAGGAGGGAGTGCAGCATAGGGCGGTGGAGCCGAAGTCCTCCATAATCATCAGCTGGCGCACGGTATTGCCGCCGCTGATGGGAATGACGGACGCGCCTACCCGCTCCGCGCCATAGTGCGCGCCCAAGCCGCCGGTGAAAAGGCCGTAGCCATAGGCTACCTGCACGATATCGTTTTTACCCACATTGGCGCAATACATCGCGCGAGCCATTAGCTCTGCCCAGCGGTCGATATCGCCGCTGGTATAGCCCGCCACGGTAGGCTTGCCGGTGGTGCCGCTGGATGCGTGGATGCGGACAATCTCGCTGCGGGGTACCGCAAACATGTCAAAGGGATAATTATCCCGCAGGTCATGCTTTTCCGTAAAGGGCAGCTTCTCGATATCGCATACGCCATGGATATCGCCGGGGGTAATACCCAGCTGCTGCATTTTGTGGCGGTAGAAGGGTACGTTTTCATAAACGCGGCGCACCACATCCCGTAGGCGTTCGTCCTGAACGGCGCGCAATTGTTCCCGAGGCATGGTTTCCATGGTGGGGTTCCAGTAACGGTTTTCCATGTTGATCAACTCTCTTGTACAATATCAGGCGACCAGCGCCCGTCCTTTGGCGAAGGCGTCCAAATTAACGGACAAGGTCTTTTTAGGCACGCAGGCGGCAATGGCCTCGTGCCATGCTTGCTCTCCGAAGGGTAGATGCTTGCTTAGCATGCCCAGTAGCACAAGGTTCAGCGCTTTTTGGCTACCGGCTTCAATGGCAAGTCCCAGCGCGTCGGCCTGCTCCACCCGGTGCCCGTCCAGCACCGACAAGGGATTTTCGGGATATTTAGCCGCGCCGATAATCACGGGCATGGGGGAGATGCGCTGCACGTTGACGATGGCGACGCCGTCCTTTTTAAGAAACGCAGCGGCGCGGGCGGCCTCCAACGCTTCAAAGCTGACGAGGTAATCTGCCTGTCCCACGGACACCATGGGAGCATGCACCTTGTCGCCCACCCGGACATGGGTGATGACGCTGCCGCCCCGCTGGCTCATGCCGTGAACCTCGCTGACCTTTACGCCGCAATTTTCGCTAAGAGCCAGCCTACCCAGAATTTTGCTCGCCAGTAGCGTGCCCTGACCGCCTACGCCGACGATGACTAAATCAAATTGAACCTTGCTCATTTCACGCATCCTCCCCTGACTTGATCGCCTTGAAGGGGCAAACCTGAACGCACATCCCGCAGCCGATGCACAGCGCGGGGTTGATGCGCACGCCGCCCTCGGCCCGTTCGATGGCGGGACAGGTCAGCTTCATGCATGCGCCGCAGTTTTTGCAGCCTTCAATCCGGCAGGACGGATGAACGGTTTTGTCCAGAAGCGCACAGGGCCGACGGGCAATGATCACGCTGACCGTCTCGTTGGCTGCGGCTTCCCGGACGGCTTTTTCCATAGCCTTCAGGTCAAAGGGATCCACGATTCTGACGTCGGTAACGCCGCAGCTTTCAGCCAGCTTTTCCAGATTCAGCTGGGGCG
Organism: Eubacteriales bacterium; assembly: GCA_028693055.1. Taxonomy (GTDB): domain Bacteria; phylum Bacillota; class Clostridia; order Christensenellales; family Aristaeellaceae; genus Limiplasma. The sequence goes on from JAQUWD010000016.1 coordinate 5,366, forward strand.
CGGGCTGATGGTGAATGTCAAAACCGGTAGCGGGGTTTTGCTGATGGCCCGTCATGCCGGTAATGCGGTTATCCAAAATGATGACGGTGATGCTTTCCTGATTATACACCGCGTCCACCAAAGAGGTGATACCACTGTGGATAAAGGTACTGTCGCCCAGCACCGCTACGGTGCTCTTGGAGAAGGCCTTGCCCTGCGCCCGCTCCATACCGCTGGCCATGCCGATGCTTGCGCCCATGCAAAGGCAAGCGTCAATGGCGCTGAGGGGCGGCAGGGCGGCCAGCGTATAGCAGCCGATATCGCCCATCACCCGCATGTTTAGCTTGTTCAGCGTGTAAAAAACGCCGCGATGGGGGCAGCCGGGGCAGAGCACGGGGGGACGGCCCGGAAGCTCCTGTGTGTGAATTTCTGGCATAGGCTCGCCATTCAAAACGTTTTTCAGCTTTTCTACGCTCAGCTCGCCTTGAATGCCGGTGTATTTCTTTCCTTCCACAGCGATTCCGGCAGCGGCGATATCCTTCTCCATCAGCCCTTCCAGCTCTTCTACCACGATCAGCCGTTCCACCTTGGAGGCAAATTCTCGGATCAGCTTCATGGGCAGGGGATAAACCATGCCCAGCTTCAAGGTGCTGGCATAGGGAAGCGCGTCCCGTACATATTCGTAGCACGCGCCGCTGGTGATGATGCCTACGCTGGTTTCCCGCATCTTAACCACGTTGATGGGCATACGATTGGCGGCTTCCTTTAGGAAGGTCTCCCGCTGCTCCACGTGCAGATGGCGTTTTTTAGCCATGGCGGGCATCATAACGTTTTTCATCATGTCCTTTTGATAGGGCTTGAGCGCCGCTTCCGTGCGCTCGCCTACAGGGGTCACGCTGCGGGCGTGGGCGATGCGGGTGGTGAGCCGCAGAAAGATGGGGGTATCCAGCTCCTCGCTCATTTGAAAGGCGAGCTTGGCAAAGGCGGCGCACTCTCGGCTATCGGAGGGCTCCAGCATGGGAATATGGGCAGCCCGGGCGTAGTAACGGCTGTCCTGCTCGTTTTGACTGGAATGCATGGCGGGGTCGTCCGCTACGACGATGACCATGCCGCCGTTCACGCCGGTATAGGCGGCGGTAAAGATGGGATCGGCGGCTACGTTTACGCCCACATGCTTCATGCAGGTCATGGAACGGGCTCCGCCTAGCGATGCGCCAAAGGCAACTTCGCAGGCGACCTTTTCATTGGGCGCCCATTGTACGTTGATCTCCGGGAAATGGGCGATGACCTCCGTAATTTCGGTGCTGGGGGTACCCGGATAGCTGGTAACCACCCGAACGCCCGCCTCCCACGCGCCCTGCGCTACGGCTTCGTTGCCCAGCATCAGCTTCTCGTCTATGGAATTGGCGGTAAAAACATCCGCCGTGATCATTTTTTCATCCACGTTCATCGTCTCCTGTTTTATTACTCAGCGCAGATCGCTTACGCGCTTGGCCTTGCCTTCGAAGCGTTTGAGGGTGTTGGGAGATACCAGCGTGACCTCCACGTCCAGCTGCAAAACCGTGCGTAGGTCGGCTTTGATTTTGCGGTGCAGGGCTTCCAGCTCGCTGTATTTATCCAAAAGCGCCGCGTCGACCAGCTCCACCTTTACCTGTAGATGATCGGTGTAATCCTTGCGGGTTACCACAATCTCGTAATGAGGTCCGATACCCTGCTGACCGATGAGCACGCTTTCGATTTGAGAGGGGAACACGTTCACGCCGCGAATAATGAGCATATCGTCGCTGCGCCCCTTGATTTTTGCCATGCGCAGGGAGGTGCGCCCGCAGGGGCAGCGTTCCTCAATGAGCCGCGTGATATCCCGAGTGCGGTAGCGGATGGCGGGCTGGGCTTCCTTGGCTAGGGTGGTGAGCACCAGCTCGCCCTCCGCGCCCATGGGAAGAACCTCCTCCGTATCCGGGTCGATGATCTCGGCAAGGAAGCAGTCCTCATTGATGTGCATGCCGTGCTTGCATTCGCATTCGCCGGATACGCCCGGACCCATAACCTCGGTCAGGCCATAGTTTTCGGTGGCTAGAATGTGGAAGCGGTTTTCCAGCTCCGTTCGCATTTCCTCGGTGCTGGCCTCCGCCCCGAAAAGCCCTACCCGCAGCTTAATGTCTTTCAGCGCGTCCATTTTCTGCGCCATCTCGCACAGATACAGCGCATAGCTGGGCGTGGCGATTAAAACGGTGGAGCCGAAATCCCGCATGATATGAATTTGACGCTCGGTATTTCCGCTGGAAATAGGGATGATGGCGCAGCCTATCTTTTCAAGACCGCCATGCAGACCGAATGCGCCTGTAAACAGGGTGTAGCCAAAGCTGATTTGTGCGATGTCGTCGGCGGTAACACCGCCTGCCGTGGCGATGCGGGCGATGCATTCCGACCATACGTCCAAATCTCGGCGGGTGTAGCAGCCGGTGATGGGCTGGCCGGTAGTGCCGCTGGATGCGTGGATGCGCACCACGTCATGCATGGGCACAGCCAACAGCTTAAACGGGTACTGCTCCCGAAGCTCCGTCTTACAGGTCAAGGGAATTTTGGAGAGATCCTTGAGGGTTTGAATGTCGCCAGGCTTTACGCCGGCCTTGACCATTTTGTCGTGGTACATGGGCACATGGTCGTAGGCTTGCGAAACGCTCCATTTAAGACGCTCTAATTGCATCGCTTCTATGGCGCTGCGTTTGGCGCATTCGATGTCCGGGTTCCAGATGGCCATGATAAAATCGCTCCTTCCAAACTGCTTGCTCCTAAGCTACCGTCCGCGTCTGCCAACCTGCCGTCATACAAAAGGGCGGACGGGTGAATGTAATTATATAGTATAGCACAACGATAAAGGAAAGGAAAGAGACGGGAAAGCGAGTTTACGGTATGGCAATAAAGCGATTGGATATGCGATAGAAGCTGAAAATTTTGTGAGACTGCAAAAAAATAGCAGCCATTGTAGACTGCTCAGGCTGTCGAAAAACCCCTTGTGAGGGTGTCGGGGGAGCCCGCAGGCTCCCCTGACTGCATTCGTATCGACCGGCTTTGCCGGTCGGGCGGGCAGTTTGCGGCAAAGCCGCAAACATTACCCGTAACTGGCGAAAAAGCGCGTAGCGCTTTTTTGACACCGTTACCCCTGCCGCTTCCGGTCCATCAGCAAAAGCACCATGACGGTCATGTCGTCCCGGGGAGTGCCGTCGGAGGCTAGTAGCGCGTTCCTGAGCAGCGCGTCCGCCATGCGCTGAGGCTGAATGTAGATGCTGTCCTCTAAGACCTTCTGCATCTGCTGGTCGTCCTTAAAAACGTCGGATACGCCGTCGCTCATCATCACCAAAATGTCTCCGCTGTGAAGGCGGTATTGGACGGCCATGGGCTTTGCTTCCTCTAAAATACCAAGGGGAAGCGAGGACACGTCCACCTTTTTGATATGGTCGCCCCGTACCACCCAAGTAGGACAGGCTCCCAGCTTTTCGCAGCAGACCTCGCCGGTCCATAAATCCACGTCGGTAAGATCCACGGTGGAAAAGCGTTCCGCCTGCTCCTGAGCGTTTAGCATAATGCCGTTGACGGCGGTGATGGCCTGTCGGCGGGTATAACCGGCTTGCAGCAGAAGCAAGAGCAGCTCAAGGGTTTTTTCGCTTTGCGCATGAGCCGCTTCTCCGTGGCCCATGCCGTCGCAGAGCATCATCAAAAGCCGCCCGCCCTCGCAGCGCTGAGCAATACAAGCGTCGCCGCAAACGTCGGGATCGTCACTATCGATGCGCTGTCCTGCACAAACGGATGCAGTGCCAATAACGGCGCTGTATAGCGGGATTTCTTCCAGCTCGATATGCCCTTTTTCCGCACGGGATATAGAAAGGGGCATGTCCTCGTTCACGTCCAAATAGCGCAGGAGCGCCTCCAAGGGCTTCTGAATGGGCAGCATCCCTTCCGCCTGTAATGCAATTTGCAGATGACCGTCAACCCGGCGGGCATAGCATAGCCGCGCGGGTACGCGAAGCTCCCCCAACGCCAGCTTGATCAGGTGGGCGGCTTGTAGATCGTTCAAGCTTTCCCCTGTGGCTAATGCGCTTAATTCGTTTAGGGTTCCCATCGTGGCGGCAAGATGGGTCAGCGTCAAATTGCGCTCGTACTGAGAACGCCGCTGCTGGGCCTGCCTTTTTTTAAAGGCGACCAGCGCCTCCTGCGCCGCATGGGGAATGGCTTCGGCTCGTAGGCAGCCCTGTTGTCCGAGGGCGGGCAGCTGTTCTTCATCAATGACTTCGCCCTTCTGGCTCATTTCCATCATGGTATTCATTAGCTTTTCGGTTCGTGCCCGGCTGCGCCCCCAGCATAGCTCGCGGTTGGCGCATTGCGCACAGAGAAGCGTCCCCAGCTCCGCCCCCTCGGAGAGGATTACGTCGGTGCCTTGGGGCAGCGCCTTGGCAATGCTTTTGATAGCGTCCTGTAAATGAGAAATATGCTCTGTCATAAAGGCGGATTCCATGGTTTCCTTACCGCGGGGTCTCTCCGTCAGGGAAGCCTTCAACCATTCGCGCGCGCCTCGCGGTAAAAAGACGAACAGGGCGCTGCCCAGCAATACTGTTGCGTAGGAAAGCGAAGGGGTGAGCAGCGGGGTAACGAAGAATGCCAGCAGGTTCCCCAAAAGCGCTATGGGGATGTAGAGAAAGCGACGCCGCGCCACAAAGGGAAGACCGCAGAGAAAGCCGCATAGGGAGAGGCTGAACGCTACGCGGCTGTCATGGCCGCCAAAGGAAAGAGCCAAGCCAGTAAACAGCCCAGCGGCGGCTCCGTTAGCAAAGCCCAGCTCGTGGGAAACCGCCAGCGTGCAGCAAAGGCCCGCCAGTATGCCAAGGTTCAGGGTAAAAATGCGGAAATATCCCAGCGCGGAAATCAGCAAAAGGCAGAGCAGCAAAAGAGCGGCGCGCTCCCGGGGCCGGGTTGCGCCGCCGGAAAGGGTCAAGCCGTCCAAACCGCGACGCAGCCATGCCGAGAAGAGCATCGCCAACGGTACGGCGGCGCAGGAAAGCAGCGTAGTCAAGGGATCACCGGTCGTAAGCGCAGCAATGGCGCGGGGCATCATCGAAAGCCCGCCCAAAGCCGCTACCTCAATGCCGGGCTTTGGCTTTGCAGTAAGCAGCAGGCCCCATAGCAGTAAAAGTCCCGCATATTGCCACCAATCCGCCTCCAAGCCCCACAGCAGCCGAAGCGCTAGGGAAGCTGCGATACCCAAAAGCGAAAAAAAGGAGGGCCGTTCCTCCCGGGCCAGCAGCAATGCGGCGGCAAAGGGCGAGGGAATGCCAAACCATCTGACAAAGGGCAGCAAAAAGAAGCAAAACGAGGTAATCAATGGTCGCGCGGAGCATCGAAGGGTTGCGCTCACCCATTGAAGCGTTAGGGAAAGCTTCCCGCGGACAACCCGTCCGCCCATGGCGACGGTATCCTTAGCCACATCCGGTTCCATAGGCGGAACCTCCTTCAATTCAACAAAGTTTTGTAAAAATCAGTATAGGCGACTGCTTTTAGCCATCCTGTCGATTGTGCGTAAAAAAAATGTCAAGCATGTGCCGGGCTTCGACATCGTTCTGGAATAAAAGGTCTTTTTGGGGCGCATCCTACCGATAAACTAAGGGGAGGAATGGGCATGGACGGCAAGAAAAAGGCAGCCGGATGGCTGGTATTGACGATGATTGTGGTAGTGGCGGCGGTGGCGTTGGCAGTGACAAATATCGCAACAGAGGGTCCGATTTCTCAGCGAAATTTGGGAGAAGCCCAAGTGGCGTTGGAGGGCATGTTTCCGGACGCTACCGATTTTGAGGAAATGGCGGTAGAGGAAAGCGGCGGGCTGGGATTTGCCTATCGCGTTCTCAAAAGCGGGCAGCCGGTTGGCTATGCTGGAAAAACTACGGTGCAGGGTTATGCCGGAGCCATTGAGATCATCTACGGCGTGGATACCCAAGGTAAGCTGAAGGGTATCAATGTTGGCGGCTCGGACTTCAAAGAAACGGAAGGTCTTGGCGCGAAAGCCAAGGACCCTGCATTTACCGACTTATTTAAAGATAAAACCCCTCCGTTGACGCTGGGGCAGGAGGTAGACGGCATCTCCGGCGCAACCATCACTAGCCGGGCTGTGGTGGACGGCGTGAATGCGGGCGTATCCAAGCTACAGGCGGTGGCAGGCATAACACAGACCGCTGGGGAGGACGGAAACGGGCGCATGGCTAATGCCAGCGTCATCGGATATGGCGGCCCGGTGCTTGTGAGCCTCAGCCTTTCAAAAACCGGCGAGATTGCCGCGCTAGAGGTGGGCAAAACTCGCTTTGCCGAGACGGAGGGGGTAGGAAGCAAGGTGCGGGAGGACAGCTTTGTGAAGCAATTCATTGGGAAAAAACCGCCGATCAACGACGTAGACGTTATCGCCGGCGCGACGATTTCCTCTCAAGCGGTGGTGGAGGCGGTCAATGAAGCGGCAGCATTCCTAAATCCCTAATCCATCGTTCGACAAAGACAGTGGAGATTCACCAAAGGAAAAGCCAGCCTCATGGCAAATTCTCTTATCGGAAGGGAGAGGACGAGCGATGAGGCTTTTGCTTGCCATGCCGGACACGGAAACAGCGGGCGAGGTGCGGGGACTTTTGTACGCCATGGATGAGACGTGGGAAATTGCTGTCGTCCCCACCGGCGTAGAAGCGCTGCACCGTCTGCGGGAGGAATGCTGGGATGTGCTGCTATTGCATGCCGGGGTACGGGACTGCGACGGGGCGAAGGTGCTGCGTAACCTTTGGGAGCGTCCGCTCCTTTGCCCGCCTCGTATTCTGTTTTTATGGGACGGGCAAGAGCCCAGAGCTGGAATCAAGGCTGACTGCGTCGCGCCTTGCCGTGCGGAAGCCGGTAAGCTTTGCTCGCTGCTAAACGTGCTTGCAAAAAAGCCGCTGCCCATGCTGGCGGCGGCTTATGCGAAGCAAATTTTTCAAGGGACGACGGCTTTTCTGGATGCGCTGTCCATGAGCCGGGCGCTGAAGGGCAGGGAATATCTGCATTGGATGCTTTGCCGATGCGTCCCCTCCCCATGGGTGGAGCGTTCGTCCATGGGACAACTCTGCCAAGCCTGCGCCGGTGCTTTTCACACCACCCCGTCGGCAGTGGAGCGCTGTCTGCGGGTAGCCATTGAAAATGTTTTTACCCAGGGCAGCATAGGGGGAATCGAGCGCTATTTTGGCACGACGGTGGACCCGGAGCGTGGGAAGCCGACCAATCGTGCCTTTTTGCTCCAAGCAACTCGCCAGCTTCGGTTACTCCTTGACGGCGGAGCGCTCGGTGAAAAGCAAAGAGATACACCACAATCCCGCCGCGCCTACGATGGTGTAAACGATCCGGCTGACCACGGCGCCTTGGCCGCCGAAGAGCCATGCAACTAGATCAAACTGAAAAATACCGATCAGCGCCCAGTTGATCGCGCCGATAATGACCAAAACCAGAGATAGCTTATCCAACATTCTCATTCCTCCTTTGCCGCTAAAGAGCGGTCCTGCGCAATAGAATGCGCAGCGGAGGGAAAAATCATACGCCGAACCCGCCCAGCGCACAAAAGCAAGCCTGCGCGTCCGTACCGTTTAGCAGGATTCGTCGTATCCACGGCTGCTCATGCCTAAGCAGACAGACCTGACCGTTAGGCGCGTCGGATAAAAGCGCCCAGCCTCCCTGACAGTGGATTTTCATGCTCAAAGCCCATTCGGGCAGGTTCCATAGCAGCTTGCCGCTAGAAAGATCCAGCTTCATCAACCCGTCCGGCGTGCTTAACAGGGCGGTTGTACCGTCGGGGCAGACGCACAGCCCGCCGGGTTGACCGGGCAAGCGCTGTACCTCGCGGGGACGCAGCGCTCCGGGGGCAAGAGTCGATACCACAGTTTGGATATCATCGCCCTCGGCGGCGCACACTAAGACGAGGCCGCCGCGCCAGTAGTCTGCAGCAAAGCACGGCCCTTTGGTGTAAAAGACATTGTCCCGTACAAGCTCCGGCGCGCGGAGAAGGATTGCCTCCGGGGCGGCTCCTCCGGCGATGAGCAGCCAGCGTCCGCTGGGATGGAGCCGCATGGAACGGGGAAAAACGCCTACGGGAGCGGCATAGCAAAGCTCGCCTGCGTTCAGGTGCAAGGTATGCACCGTATCCGCTTCGGTGCTCAGCTGGTATAAATAGCGCCCGCAGGGGGATGGGCACAGAGCGGCTAGCTCCGGCGGCGCAGGCATGCGAAGCGTGGGCTGACGGGTTTTTGCGCTATAGCACAGACAGTCGCGGCTTTGCCGACAGCAGATAAAAAAGCAATCCCGTCCGCCGCAGGGCATGTAGGGGCAGGCCAAAGCACAGGGAAGGGGAGTTAGCACGCCCTCCGGCGGCGACAAGGTGACCCCCAGCGCGGCATCGGTGATCAAAACGCTCATGGCATCGCTCCCTTACGCCCGGTTGGGCAGGCTGTACTGTCAACGTATGCGATTTTTTGGCGGATGTGAAGGAAAGGCAGGAAAAACGTGATATGCTGTCGAAAGGTGATAACTGGATCAATTTGGTTACTTACGAAGGAAGCGATTCAGAATGCACTACAAGACTCATGGAACCTGCTCGACGTCCATTGATTTGGAAATCGAGAACGATGTAATCACCTCCTGCCAGTTCACCAATGGCTGCAAGGGCAATACCAGCGGTTTAGCAAAGCTGGTGGTGGGGCAAAATGCCAAAGAGGTGATGGAGCGGCTTCGCGGCATTCCCTGCCATGGAAATACCTCCTGCCCCGATCAGTTAAGCCGCGCGATTGCGGAATACTATCATTCCTAGTTCTTTTTCGACCTTCTCATTCATTTAGCACAGCAAGTAAGGAGCATGCACATCTTGGCCACAGAAACAACCCCACCAATGAAATTTACGGAGGCTGACCTAAGCCCCGAAATCGTGAAAGCTGTAGAGAAAATGGGCTTTCAGGAAATGACGCCCGTGCAGCAGCAGACGCTGCCCCTCATGATGGAGGGAAGGGACGTAATCGCTATTGCCCCCACAGGCACAGGCAAAACCTGCGCGTTTGGGATTCCCATGCTGGAATATGTCAATTTGAAGGACAAGCGGGTGCAGGAGCTGGTACTGGCCCCTACCCGAGAATTAAGCCTCCAAATCACGGAGGAGCTGCGGGCGCTGGCACGCTTCATCCCCGGCGTTCGGATCGCCTGTCTGTACGGCGGTCAGCCGATCACCAAGCAATTAACCCAGCTGAAGCTAAACCCACAGATCATCGTGGCAACCCCCGGCCGTATGCTGGACCACATCAATCGAGGCAACGTGCGCTTGGACAGCATCCATACCATGGTGCTGGATGAAGCGGACGAAATGCTCAATATGGGCTTTGTGAAGGACGTAACCAAAATCATCGAAGCCGCTCCTGTCCAAAAGGAACTGGTTCTTTTTTCCGCCACCACCAATCAGGACGTCATGACCATTGCGTGGAAATATCAGCATGAGCCGGTGGAAATTAACATTCCCGCCACCAAAGAAAACCGGCCTCAAATTACCCAGTACGTGATTGAGACGCAGCGGGAAAACAAGTATGAAAATCTGCTATATTTGCTAGACAGCGACGAGTTTCAGCGGGTGATGGTATTCGTTAACACCAAGGATATGACCCAGCGCCTTTGCAAGCGGCTACAGGACGCGGGCTACCCGGCGGATTGTCTCCATGGAGATCTGCGGCAATCGGTTCGCAACGATGTCATGCAAGCCTACCGCAAGGGAAAATTCCAAATTCTGCTGGCAACCGACGTGGCGGCTAGAGGGATTGACGTGGACGATGTGGAGGCCGTGATCAACTACGACCTGCCCAACGAGAACGAGTATTATCTGCACCGCATCGGCCGTACCGGCAGGGCGAAGAAGCACGGCGTCGCGTTTACGCTGCTTACCTATACCGAATCCGTCCGTTTTGACGAGATTCTCAAGTATATCATGGCAAAGCCGGTCAAGCTTACCTTCAACGATATGGATATCCTCGTCAATGAGGCGGGGGAGCCTTTCTTTGAAAATATGTAAATCAAAAAAACGGAGGCGACTGCAATGGGCATTATCCCATCCCGCAATCTGGAGGATCAGCGCCGGGAAGAGAACGGCGTTACATACTTTGACCGCGGCGTGATCGAGGGCAAGGACGGGCGCAAATACGAGCGCTTCGCCATCCAGACCCATTTCGTGCAGGTGGGCGAAAGTCAGACGGAGCTGGTGGAAAAGTATGTCCGTCCCCTGTTTCAGGAGGGCGATATCCTCAGCTTCGGCGCAAAGGTGATGTGCATGTGCGTAAAATCGGTCAGAACCCGTGCCGAGGTGAAGCCGGGCTTCTGGGCCAACTTCCTGTGGCGCTTCGCGGGTATCAATCATACCGGCGTAGGCATGCACGAGCCCTATAAGCTTCAGCTGGTGATCGATATGGTGGGGCTGCCCCGGGTGCTGCTGGCTGCGTTTTTAAGCGCTGTTACCAAGCCCTTTGGCGTACACGGCGTTTTTTACAAGGTGTGCGGAAAGGGCGTTGGCGGCATCGACGGCTTCTATTTCCGCTCCAGCTTTGAGCTTTACCACGAGCTGGCGCTGATCAACCCCGAGAACGCCGACGAGCTGTGTGAAAGCCTGAGCAAGGAAACCGGCATGCCCGTGGTGCTGATGGATGCGAACGATATCCAGCGGGATCAGCTGGGCAAGAGCAGCGATATGCCCCTAAGCGACGAGCAACTGCAGGACGCTATGGCGGACAACCCCAGCGGACAGGGCGACGAGCTGACCCCGTTGATCTTGATTCGGCCTGTGGCGTAAGGCCTAGAGCCGTTTTATTCCGGGCGGTTGGCAGCCCAAAGCTCCGGCTTAAGGCGCACGCTGTCCTTCTCCGTGATTTCACGAATGACCCGGCAGGGATTGCCCGCCGCGAAGGAGCCAGCGGGTACGTCTCGGGTTACCACGCTGCCTGCGCCGATGACGCAGCCGTCGCCGATGGTCACGCCCGGGCATACCACCACGTTAGCGCCAAACCAGCAATCGTTGCCAATGGTCACAGGGCGGGCGTAGCAGAGATGCTTGCGCTCGCCTTTTTCGTCTAGGAGGGCGCGGCGCTCGTCGGGCAACATGGGATGAACAGGCGTAACGATGGTCACGTTAGGGCCGAAGTTGCAGTCGTCGCCGATGCGCACCAGCCCATCGTCCTGTATGGTTAGGTTGAAGTTGCCAAAGAATCGTTTTCCAATTTCCGTATGACAGCCATAATGGATATAGATCGGCCCCTGCACGAAGGAGCCTTCGCCGAATGATGCAAAGAGCTGGCGAGTGATTTTGTCCCTTTCCGCGGCTTCGTCCTCCAGCAGGCGGTTAAACTCCGTGCATAGGTTATGAGTGCGCAGTTTGATGGCTTTCAGCTCCGGGTCGCCGGGGGCGAAAAGGCGGCCTTCCATAATTTTGGCTTCTTCGGTGGTCATGACGTTGTCCTCCTCAGTGGTTTTAGCTATCATAGCAAAAGTTTTCCTTGCAAGCAATAGGACGATCAGGTACAATTTACAGACAGGAACTGAATAGGGAGGTAAAGCGCAATGCGTTTGGATAAATTTTTGAAGGTGTCCCGGATCATTAAGCGCCGTACCGTTGCAAACGAGGCCTGCTCCGGCGGGCGCGTCAGCGTAAACGGGAGGACGGCGAAGCCTGCCGCCGATATCAAGGAGGGCGACGTGCTGGAAATTCGTTTCGGCAACCGGGTAGGCCGTTATCGGGTGGCTTCCGTCAAGGAGGTTGTGCGCAAGGAAAACGCCCAAGACATGTACGAGGTGCTTGAGGAAGACGCACAGACCAAAGCGGAGCGGGGTCAGGAATGATGATAAGCTATGCGGTAATCCTTGGCGGTGGCAGCGGCCAAAGGATGGGCTCGGAAATGAATAAAATTTTTCTTCCTCTGCGGGGAATTCCCGCTATCGTGCGGTCGGTCGCGCCCTTTTCTGGCATTTGCGCCGGGGCTGTGGTAGTGGCGCGGCAGGAGGAGCAGGAGGAAATGACGGAGCTGCTGGCGCAGTATGGCCTGAGCCGTTTTGTAAAAACTGTAGCGGTAGGGGGAGATACCCGGCAGGCTTCGGTAAAGAACGGCTTGGACGCATTGCCCAAGGATGCGGAAATTGTTCTCATCCATGACGGCGCTCGGGCGTTGATAACCGAGGAGGTCATCACCCGGGCGCTAGCGTCCGCCGAGGAGCGAGGCTGCGGCGTTGCGGCTGTACCCGTGACGGATACGGTCAAACGGGCGGAAGCGGACGGCAGGGTTTTGGAAACCCTGAACCGGGAGGAGCTGTATGCCATGCAAACCCCCCAGGCCTTTCAGGTACCCCTGATCCGCTCGGCCCATGAAAGAGCGAAAAAGGATGGCTATTTGGCTACCGATGATGCGGCGCTGCTGGAATACGCCGGTTTACCCGTATACCTGACTGCCGGAGACCGAGAAAATATCAAGCTGACGACGCCGGCTGATTTGGCTTTTGGGGAGGCTATCCTCACCCTGCGGCGGGAACGGGAGGCGATGCAATGATACGTATTGGGCATGGCATGGACGTGCATCGGCTGGCGGAGGGGCGCAAGCTGATCCTCTGCGGGGTTGAGGTGCCGCATACGCTGGGCTTGCTGGGACACAGCGACGCGGACGTAGCCACCCACGCCTTGATGGACGCGCTGCTGGGCGCAGCGGCTTTGGGCGATATCGGCAAGCTGTTTCCGGATACGGATGATCGCTATTTGGGTGCAGATTCTATCCATCTGCTGGAAATCGTAGTCGATCAGCTGGCGAAGGCCGGATATCGCCCCTCCAATACGGATGTGACCATCGTAGCTCAAAAGCCCAAGCTGCGCCCGTATATCGACGAGATGCGTAAGCGTCTGGCGCAGGCCATGGGCATTCCCTTGGACGCGGTAAGCGTCAAGGCTACCACCACCGAAAGGCTGGGCTTTGAGGGCGGCGAAGAGGGAATGTCCGCTCATGCGGTCTGCCTGATTGAAAGCCTGTAAGCCCATGGGAATGGTTACGAAGGATAAACCTATGGCAAGCTGGCCGGGGGAACGCAATCATGTGATGCTGCTAAGCGGCGTATGCTTTTGGCTAGGCTGCATGCTGGCGGGCTATGTGAAAAATGGGCTGTGGCCTTGGCTGCTCCTTGGCTTTTCGTTGCCCATGGGATGGCTTCTGCACAAGCAAAGCAGGAAGGCGGGACTGGCGCTCGCTTTGTTTATGCTATCGCTGGGTCTATTGCGCGCCTTGCCTGGTCAAAACCCAGCCGTGCCGGAACCCAAGTCTTATGAGTGCGTGATGGGAACGGTTTACGGCGAGCCAAGACTTCGGGCAGACAACCGCGTCACCTTTACTTTGACGGAGGTAACGCTTAACGGCGTTCCTCAGCCGGGACGGGCCTATTGCTCCGCTCATGATGATGGAGAAGAGGGGGTTCCGCCCCTTTTTGACGGTGCGCGTCTTTCTTTTTCCGGACGGGTTTATCTGCCGGAGGGGAAAAGCGGCGCGCCTCGTTTTGATTTTCGGCAATGGATGCTGCAAAATCAGATGGCCTATGGCCTTGCTATTTCCCAAGGAATCACCGTTCTCAATACGGAGAAGGACGCTCCCGTCATGGACTGGGCTGGTCGTATCCGGGCGGGTTGCGAGGCGCTGCTGACAAAAACCATGCCAACCCACGCTGGGTTGGGCATGGCTATGCTCCTTGGGGAAAAGGAAGGGGTTGCTGAGGAGGAGCATCAGGCCTTTCAGCGCTTGGGCGTGGCCCATGTGATGGCGGTCTCCGGGCTCCATGTAGGGGTGTTGGCCGGCGTGCTGCTATGGCTGATGAAAAAGCTTCGCTTGCGGCGAAGCCTACAGCTCTGGCCTCTGATGCTCTTCTTAGCGCTGTATTGCGGGCTCACCGGCTTTGCGGCGGCGACTCTTCGCGCATCGGTGATGCTGCTGCTGGCAACGCTCTTCGGCCTTTGGGGGCGAAGGGGCGACCCATTGACTACCTTGGGTACCGCCATGCTGGCAGTGCTGCTGATCGATCCCCTGCAGTCATCGTCAGCCGGTTTCTTGCTTTCCTTCTCGGCTACGGGGGCGCTGCTGGTGCTTACGCCGTCTTTGCGCCGAAGCCTGAACCGGCTGTGGCCAAATCAGCCCCGTAGAGGAGGAAAGCTGCGCGGCTTGAGAGACGCTTTCACGCGGCTGGGCAGCTTTTTGAAACGAAAGCTGAAAGACGTCCTCAGCGCTTCGTTGGCGGCGCAGGCGGGAGTGGCGCTGCCCGCCGCGCTGTATTTCCATGCGCTCCCCCTTTATGGCGTGCTGATCAATCTGTTGATTATACCCTATGTAACTGTGCTGGTGCCGCTTTACGGCGCGGCGCTGCTGACTGCGGAGCTGCCCGGCTTGGGCATGGCGGTGGGCGGCTTGGCGGACCTGCTGAGTCAAGGACTGGTGGAGCTGGTCAAGCTGTGCGCTACGCTGCCCTACGCCTCGGTGCGCGTCCCCTCGCCCACCTTGCCATGGCTGGCTTGCGGACTACTGGTGATTTTGATCCTTTCCCGCCTTTTCCGGGGAAGGGCATGGAGAAGGCTGGCGGCGGCAGCTATGATCTGCGCTGTAGCGGGAACGGCTGCCTACGTCCAGCGACCGCCGGATACCCGTTATGTGCAGCTGGCTGTGGGACAGGCCGATGCGGCGCTGCTGTTCGCTGGGGACAAAACGGTGGCTATTGATGTAGGCGGCGACGGCGCGGCGGTGATTGATTACCTGATGGATTCCGGTCGGGATTTGGACGCATTGTTTCTGACCCATCTGCATGTGGATCACGTTGGCGGCGTAGCGGAGCTTTTGAAGGCAGGGATCCATTGTAAGGATGTTTATTTGCCTGTGAATGCAGATAAGCAAAGGGTAGACCCCGAAGCTCTTGCGGCGCTTGAGCTGCTCGGCGAGGTTCACTGGCTTGCGCGGGGTGATGAACTGCGCTACAATGAGGGGGTCATCCGCGTCTTATGGCCGGAAAGGGAGAAGGTGCGTTCCATGCAGGACGCGAACGATCTTCCCTTGGTGCTTAGCGTAGAGCTTGACGGCTATTCGATACTATGCGCCAGCGATTTGACGGGCAGCTATGAAAAATATGCTGCCATTCCCTGCGATGTGTTGAAGGTAGCCCATCATGGCAGCAATGACAGCACCTACGATGAGTTCCTGACCTTCGCACAGCCATCGGCGGCGTTGATCAGCTGCTCCTCCGGCAGTAAAACGCTGCCGGGCGCGGAAACGCTGGAGCGGCTGACCGCTCATGGCATTCCCATACTGCGCACGGATCAATATGGAGACATTACTTTGTGGGTAGAAAAGGGGCGGCTTCAAATCGCGCCCTATAAAGCGAGGAAACGAGAGTGAATCACACCGCCTTTTTTGAGCAGGTAAAGAGTGGAGCCGTCGCCCCGGTCTATCTGATGGAGGGCACAGAGGAATACATTAAACAGCAGGGGCTTGTGCAGCTCTGCCATAAGCTGCTGCCTGAGGGCCTTGAGGAAATGAACCTAACCGATTTAACCGACCCGGACGGGGATACAGTGATCGCGGCGGCGGAAACCCTGCCCTTTATGAGCGAAAAGCGCATCGTGATTATCCGCGAGTGCAGCCTGATCGTTTCCTCCCGCAAGGCGGAGGACGAAAAAAAGGCCGAGATGATATTGGGGTATTTGCAGCATGTTTCACCCTCGGCTTGTTTGGTCTTTTATGTGAAGGGAAAGGCGGACGGACGCAAGAAGCTGTACACGACGCTAAAAAAGCAGAACGCCATTGTGGATTTTTCCCCCATGAATGATGCGGAATGCGCCGGGTGGACGATGAAAACCATGCGACGCATGGGAAAAGCGCTGGATCGTCCCACGGCGGACAAGCTGGTGTTCACCGTTGGCCATGACGCAGCCTTGCTAAAGCAGGAGATGGAAAAGCTGGCTGCTTTTCTGGAGCAACGCGAGCAGGTTGCGGCTGAGGATATCGACGCGATTTGCACCCGCTCCACGGAATGCACGGTGTTCCAAATGGTGGACGCGCAGGTAGCCGGAAAGAACGACGAGGCGTTTGGACTGCTAAGCGATATGGTACGCTCCGGGGAGGAACGCATGGGCATACTGGCAATGCTGCTACGGCAGTATCGGCTGCTATACCATATGCGTTGTCTGATGGACGAGCGCACGCCGCAAAACGCGCAGGCCTCTTTGCTGGGAGTGCCGCCCTTTGCGGTAGCCCGTACCCAACAGCAGGCCAGAAGCTTTGAGAAGGAACGGCTGAAACGCGCCTATGATGAGCTATTGGATTATGAATACAAATTGAAATCCGGCCAAGCCCCTCAAGAGGGCTGCGCCGAAAATGCGCTGCTTCGGCTGGAAGGGATTTTAAGAGGATAAGCCGTGTATTTGCCAGACGCAAAACGCGCCCGCGTCCTCGATCAGCTCCGCTTCCCATGGACCGATATCGGCGTGTATGCAAGCCATCAAGCGTTCGATCGAGGAGGAATTTGCCAGAAGCAGCCGCACCTTCTGATTCTGTAGCGTTTCGGTGGTGAAGCCGTCCGGGAAGCCAAGCCTTTGAAGCTTGACCCCATACATGGGAGAGCGCAGCATGGGACTGCCCCATTCCAGCCGATTAACGGGGGAACGCTCGGTGGAGAAGGCATAGAAAGCCTGCGTCACGTCGGTTACATAGACCCATTCCGGGTGGGAAGCAGCATAGGCGTCTACCTGCGCCGACAAGGCGGCGCGTCCCTCCCGGGTCGGGTTGCCGGAGCGCAGCACCAGCGTATCGTCCCAATGGGGAAGTACGGTAGCAAGCGCGGCTGTCAGCAGTAGCGCAGCGCCGATCGCAGCGCGCCGATTCGCAGGCAAGCGCTCACCGGGCATTGGAGTTGGAAATGCGTCAATGATCAGCAGCAGCGCTGCGCTATAGACAGGCCATGCGTAGGCAAAGGCCACCCTGTCTGGGAACCGGTTTTGAAAGCCGTAAAAGAAGGCGATCACCGCAGCCATGGATAGGGCGCATAGGGTCAGCAGCGTTCCCTCTATCCAGCGATGGTTTCGTATAAAGGAAGCCAAGGCCCAAAGGCCAAGAATGGCGAAGGCCAGCCCATTCCAAGCAAATTCGGGGTAGCGCTTCAAGACGCTGCCCGTTTTTTTCATCACCTCGCCAAGGGAGGGAGGGGAGGTATTCTCTTCCACTGCCTCTGCCAGAGCGCCGAGATTCTCGCTGTTAAAACGAGAATCGATGAATAAATCCCAGTTGCGCACACAGCTAATCAGCTCCGGCGACCAGTCGGTTACTTTTTCAGCTAGACGGTAGGTTTCATCGTCGTTATGGTAATCAAGCAGCACGCCGCTCAGCTCGGCAAATTCGGCGTGCTCGTCCCAACCCGGCTCATTTGTGCGGTATAGAATTCCGTCGGTGGCAAGAACCGCCGTCGTCAGTCCCAGCGCGCAAAGGCAGGCAAGCAGAGCGGCGCGGGAGGCGTGATCCCGTTTTAACCATTTTGCTAAACCCATAAGCAGCGGGACGGGCAGCACCAATAGGCCGCCCTGTAGCCGAAGCAGCAGTGCAAAGGTCAGCAGGCTCATCCCAATGACGCAGCATAGAAGCTTGCCGCGCTTGCTTTCGGGCAGCGTCCATAAAAGCGCCGCCAGCGCCGCGCCGCAGTAGCCCGGTGCGGCGGTGAATTGCAAACGCACCATGAACTTGACCCCAACGCCCAGATAGAGCGCCGCAAAGGCCAGAAGGCCCCAAAGGGGATATATTCCCTGTTGGTTACACAAAAACAGCACGCTGCGCAAAAGCGCGATCAATGCCAGCGCCTGTATGGCGGTCATCAGCATGGCATGCCAAGGAAGGCCGCCCCATAGACGATAGAATCCCGCTAGCGCCGCGCCGTAGACATAGCCAGTCAGTCCGTTGCCCGCATAAGGCTCGCCGGTGACCCCGCCGGAGGCTGCCGCGACGATATTGTTGTCGTCATTGGTTTGAAAAACAACGTCGCTGATCAGATAGGTAGCGGCTAAAAGCAGTAGGACAGCAACAAGCGCCGTCAGCCAGCGGTTTTTTTCCCGGGATGCAAAAACGACCATGCTTTCCTCCCCTAGCGGGCTGCCTTATTTTTTAAACGTCCAGAATTTGTTAATCAAAAAATTCAGGGGAATGGTGATCAGCAGGTTTACGATGGGAGCCAGCCATTCCGATACGCCCCAATGCTGCACCTCTAGCCACAGAATCAGCGAGGATAAAAGAAAGGTGCTGCCATAGGAAATATAGCTTTTCAGCAGCCGAAGGGCCAGCTCCTTTTTTGAGTTGTTATCGCTTCGAAAAACGACTCGATTGCTCCAATAAAAGGCGTTTAATACGCTGACAACCCATCCAACCACGTTGCCCCACAGGTACAGGCTGGGATCAATCCACACAAACAGATAGTATATCGTTAGCGAGATTAGCGTATTGCTAAGCCCGACCACGCCAAATTTAATAAATTGTAGCGCCGTTGGCCAGAAGCCGGTTTTTTCTGTTTTTGCTTTTTCCAGAAGGGCTTGCAGCTTGCTCATGCTTTGCCATCCTTCCGGGAGGCGTGCTCTTCGCCGTCTCGCTTTTCCAGCAGATAGGGAGGCCGCCGCCGCGCCGCGTCAAAGGTGCGCCACAGATATGCGCCTAAAAGGCCTAACGTCAGCATGATAATGCCAAAGCTCATGAGGTCAAAAATAAACATCATGGTCCAGCCCGTTACGTCGATTTCGCCCCTGAGCTTGCTCAGAAGCGCGTCGATAGCCCAAAGGATGGAACCGGCGAAGGAAAGCCCACCTAGCCATGTCACAATCGTAATGGGCAAGGTGGAAAAGCTGAACAGCGTGTCCGCCACCAGCCGGATTTTCTTTTTCAGCGTCCAACGGCTTTTGCCGATGGTGCGCGCCTTGCGCACATAGCCTACGGTAGCGGTTTTAAAGCCGCTCCAAAGCAGCTGACCGCTTAAGGCGCTATTAGGCTCGTCCATGCGCTGTAGCACCTCGATGACCTTGCGATCCACCAAATATACGTCAAAACCGGTTTTGGGCATCTGGGGAAAGGCGAACCTCCGGGTCATGGCGTAATAAGCGTTGGCGAAAAAGGTTTGGGATTTGCTTTCCTCCCGCCCTTCCCGTACAGCCAGTACGACATTATTGCCCTCCTGCCATTTGTGAAACATGTCATAGATCATTTCCGTGGGCTCCTGCAAATCGGCAGCCTTGACCACCGCGCAGTCGCCGGTGCAGTTATTCAGCCCGCAGAGCACCGCCGCATCACTGCCGAAGTTGCGGGACAGCTTAAAAATGCGGATACGGTCATCCTGAGCCCGCAGGGCTTCCATCACCTGATAGCTGTTGTCGCCGCTTCCGTCGTCCACCATAACCAGCTCGCAGTCGAAGGGAGCCTGATCCAGCAGCTTTTCCTTTAAATCAGCATAGAGAGGCGGCAAATTTTCACCGTTAAAATAGACGGGAATCACGATGGAAAGCTTAGGCATGAGCCTGTACCTCCTTGACAAAAGCATCGTAATCCCGGATGTATTCCGAGCCGTCATAATGCTCGCTAGCCAGCACCAATAAAATGGAATCGGGGGAGAAATCGAACATATCCTTCCACACCATCTTTGGCAGATAAATCCCTGTATGAGGGCGGTTTAAGGTAAAGACCGCCTCGTTGCCCAAGCCGTCCTTAACCCGCACCTTGCTTTTTCCCGCAACGTTGATCAATACAAACTCGGTATGGAGATTGGCATGCTGCCCACGAACCACGTTGCTGTCAGAGCCATACATATAAAAAACGCGCTTGACCAGAAAGGGGATGTCCGTTTCTCCCTCTACCACCACCAGATGGCCCCGCTCGTCTCCATGCTGGGGAAATTCCAGCATGCGTACATCGTTTTGCATCATTGGCGCTGCCTCCTTCAAAGGCTGTTTTTGGTGAATATACGGTTGAGGGAATGGAGCGTGCCATACCCTTCTTTATTGAGGATCAGACCTAAGTTCAGCTCGTGACCATGATCGTGGGTGCAGGTGCCTAACGAAAGGGCTGCGCAGCCGCGCCTAAGCGCTTCCCGGAGTACTGCGTCATACAAAAAGGAGGAGGGCGCATAGGCGGTAACGCCCGTATCGGTGGCGAGATACTGAGTGTGCAGTACGTTCACCTGCTGAAAATAGAACAGACAGGCTGCCGCTACCAGCGCGCCGGTTGTATCCCGCACGCCTAAAAAGCTGATCTCGTTTTGAATTCGATTTTGCCAGAGATCCAGAAGCTCTTCGGCGGTATGCACGGGTGTGGCGTTGAATTTTTGCAGGTTGAGGCAAAGCAAAGCGTGGAATTCCCGAATCTCGGCTTCGGTATGGAGGGGCGCGGCGGTTAGGCTTTGCTTTTCCGCCCGCTTGAGGTCGTACCGCTTGTTATAGGAAAAGCTGCTTCGTAGCTCGTCATAAGGCTTTGTCAATGGCAGTACACAGGCAATTTCCATTTCCTCGCCGTAGCCTTCATGGAAAAGAGCGTATTGCATGGCTTCGTCAGGCATGCGGCAGAAAAAATCCGGAGTGGGCTTTAGCTCGGCAGCCTCATAGCCGTCGGCTGTGAGCTGGTCGTCAAATGCCGAGAGCAGCTCCACCAGCTTTGGGGCGCGGAGCTGAGTATCCGACACAACCAGCCCGCCAAAGGTGCTACCGGGATGGGAACGGAACATTCGTTTCCCGTCTACATAGCAGTCGGCTCCGGGACAGACCGCCACCAGCTCCTGATTGCGGTAGATCATGCGCGAGTCGTCCTTGAAGCGTTCCTTGGGATGATAGTTTAAAAAACGGCGGGTTTGCAAAAAGGTGCCGTTGGCTGCATGCTCCATCACAAAGCTGTCCCAGCGCTCCTGCTGATCCTCGCCGTAGGGCTTAACGGTAATCGTATCCATGGCTTATCCTTCCTTGGGATGGAAAGCGTTTAGCTTTTCAATCACAAAGCTCTGTTCTTCAAGGGTCATGCCATTGTACATAGGCAGGCTTAGCACTTCGTTGGCATACCGTTCAGCAATGGGAAAATCTCCCGGGTGATAGCCGAGGCTTTGGTAAGCCTCGCTTAAATGGGGGGGAATGGGATAATGGATGACCGTGCCGATCTCGAAGGAAAGCAAAAATTGGGCCAGCTCATCCCGTAGGGCGCAGTGAATGACGTATTGGTGCCAGGTGCTGTCGCTTTCCGGGCGAATCCGGGGCAGGGTAATCAACGGGTTCTGAATCCCGTTCTCATAGCGCTTTGCGATTTCACGCCGTTCGGCGTTCATTTCATCCAAATGGGTGAGCTTCACCCGTAGCAGCCCGGCTTGCAGCTCGTCTAAACGGCTATTGGTGCCCACCACTTTAAAATGATAGCGAACGTCGCTGCCGTAGTTGCGATAGGTACGAAAGCGGTCGGCTAGCTCCTCGTCGTCGGTCAGGATGCAGCCGCCGTCGCCGAAGGCTCCCAGCCCCTTGGTGGGGTAAAAGCTGAAGCAACCTACATTCCCGAAGGTGCCCAAGGCTTTGCCCTGAAAATGGGTGCCGTGAGCCTGTGCGCAATCCTCAATGACCATCAGATTGTGCTTTTTAGCGACGGTCATAATTTTTTCCATGTCGCAGCTCATGCCATACAGATGCACCGGCATAATCGCTTTGGTTTGATCCGTGATGGCGGCCTCCAGCTTGTCCGCGTCTATATTGTCATACGCGTCCGGCTCCACAAATACGGGAGTGGCTCCGCTTTTCGTAATGCCCATGACGCACGCGATATAAGCGTTGGAGCAGACGATGACCTCGTCTCCCGTGCCAATGCCCAGCAAAAGAACGGACATCCACAGCGCGTCAAGACCGTTAGCCAGCCCTACGCAGTGCTTTGCGCCCATTTTTGCGGCAAATTCGGTTTCGAAAGCGGAAACCTCCTTGCCCAAAACGTACCAACCGCTGCGCAAGACCTCCAGCGCCTTTGCTTCATATTCCGTCGCGTATAAATCGTACATGCGTTTTAAATTATTGGGAATTATTTTCATTCTCTATGTTCCTTTCCCAACATCAAAAAGGTTATGATATCAGAATCCTGAATATCATAACCTTTTTGCTACGTTTCGTCAAGAAAGCCGGTTACACCAATCCCATGAAGTACTCCACCGCCAGCGCTACCACCACCACCAGCGCGGAGATAATGAAGCCGTGCAGCATGGGCTTAAGCCCAGCCTTTTTCATTTCACGGAAGCTGGTATTGAGGCCGATCGCCGCCAGCGCCGCCACCATTAGGAACTTGCTGACGTCCTTAGCGACGGCGGACAGGTTTTCCGGGATGAGGCTGAAGCTGTTCAGCAGCGCAAGCCCGATAAAGCCGACGATAAACCAAGGGAAAAGGGAGAGGAAGCGGACCTTTTTCAGCTCGTCTCCTTCCACTGCGTTGGCAATGGCTGCTTTGCGCTTCAAACGCATGTTAAGAAAGGCAAAGATCAGCACAGTGGGGATGATGCTTAAGGTGCGCGTCAGCTTCACCATGGTGGCAAAGTCGCCCGCCGCCTCGGAAAAGGCATATCCTGCTGCAACCACGCTAGAGGTGTCGTTGACTGCCGTGCCTGCCCATAGGCCGTAGGCCATGTCGCTCAAGCCCATCTGCTTACCGATGATCGGGAAGAGAACGATCATTGCCATATCGAATAGGAAGGTGGCGCTCATGGCGTAAGCGATATCCGTGTCCTCTGCGTCGATCACCGGCGCTATGGCGGATATAGCGGAGCCGCCGCAAATGCCCGTACCGGCGGAAATCAGATTGCTCAGCTTCCAATTTAATCCCAGCGCTTTACCGATAAAATAGCCGCCGCCGAAGCAGGTTAGCAAGGTAAAGCACATCACTGACAGGGACAGCTTACCCACGTGAAGAATCACTTGAATGTTGAGGGACGCACCTAGAAGAATTATGGCTAGCTTTAGCAATCTTTTGGAGGTGAATTTTAGACCCTTTCCAAAGATCGGCGCGGGTTTCCATAGGGTGTTGATCAGCATGCCGAGCAGCAGCGCTATAACCGACGCGCCAATCAGGTGCACGGGCATCAACCCCTCTAGCCAACGGGAGGCTGCCGCTAAAGCGCAGGCGATGATCATTCCGGGCAGGTATGCCGGTAATCCCTTGATTTTCTGGGAGAATGCATTCATGATTCACAGGCTCCTTCGTTTGTTTTCCTGTTGATTGTACATGGATATTATGATAAAATCAAATTATGGTTTATTATATTTTGATAAGAAAAATCAATGGGAGTATTTATGATTGATTACCGTGTGAAAACCTTCCTGACCTTGTGCGAAACCATGAACTATGGCAAAGCGGCGCAAAGGCTGAACATGACGCAACCCTCGGTGACCCAGCACGTCCAGTCGTTGGAGCGAGAGTATGAAGTAAAGCTGTTCCATTACTACGGACGAACGCTGGAAAAGACCGAAGCTGGGAAAACGTTGGAAGCCAAAGCGAAGGTGATGCGGCGCATCGAAGCGGATACGGAAGCGCTTTTACGTTCGCCCATCGAGCAGCCGCTATGCATCGGCGCTACAAAAACCATTGGGGAGTATGTGCTGCCCAATGCGCTCAAGCGATATTTAAGCGTCACAGAGCGTGATTTATCGCTGGTGGTGGACAATACCGACGTGCTGCTTCGGTTGCTAAAGGACAGCCGCATTGACTTTGCGCTGATTGAGGGCAATTTTAACAAGAGCAGCTTTGGCTTTCGTACCATCCGCACCGAGGAATTTTTGGGTTTGTGCGCGGCGAACCATCCCTTTGCCGGACGCACCGTGTCGTTGGAAGAGGCTTTTGGCCAAACCTTGATCCTGCGGGAGGAAGGCTCCGGCACCAGAAGCATTCTGGAGGAAGCGCTGTTGAGCCGCGGCCGGAGCCGGGAGGATTTTCGCCGGGTGGTTACAGTCAACCATTACGGCTTGATCAAGGAACTTGTCAGAGAGGGACAGGGCGTCACCTTTGGCTATCGCTCGCTGGCAGACGGCGGGGCGCTATCCGTCTTTTGGGTGAAGCGAATGGAACTGAGCCATGATTTTTCTTACGTTTATTTACCCGATACGGACACGGAAAGTAAAATCGCCGCTTTCGAAAAAGCGGCGGGAGGGGCGCTATAACAATCATGGGCTGGCTGTACCATCAGCTTTCCAACGCTTCCACAGCCTTGCGGATCGCCGTAAAAAAGCGTTCGTCCTTGGGATAGTGGGTGAAGGAAAGCTCCCCGCCGGACAGAGAGAGCAGCAAATCGAGCACCTTTTCCCTGCCAAGCTTGCTTTCTAAATAGCGAAGCGCACGCAGGTCATACAGTGCTTGCTTTAAAACCATCCCACGTACAGACTCGTTGACGGAGCCGCCCTCGCCGGGATAGACCAAAAAGGGATCTCCGGAGGGAAAGGCTTCGCCTGCGTCCGTAACCTGATAGGGGTTAATCAGCTCGCGGGAGTATTGAGAATTGTAGAAGTTGAAGCCCCAATGAAGGAATCCTTCCAAATCGAAAAAGTACAATAACGCGCCGAGGATGCGGTTGCGGCTGCTAGGCATCACGATGAAACGGTTGGGAACCTTCAACGCTTGCCCGGTACAGTAGTAAGCCCACAGATGAGCAACTTTGTGGTCGATAAACGGCTGGATGTGATCGACACTGGCGACGGGGCGCTCCACTAGTCCTTGCTGATAGAGGGAAAAGCTGCTGAGCGCGTCCATAACCTGACAGCCCTCTAGCAAATCGGCCACTGAAGCCTTTGCCTTGCCGAAGCTTTCAGCCTGCGATTCGCTGGGTTCGTCGGAAATATGAAACCAGGTATGGTCAAGCATCCCCTGCTGTATTAAAAAGCGTTTTAGCTCCGGCAACAGGGCGCGTAAAAATCGTGTGTATTCGTCGCCTGTGGCTGGGGTGTGCCAGCCGAAGCGCTTTTCGACCGTTCCGTTTTCGTTGATCACCATTACCTTCGGCGCAAATTCCGCGCCCCATTGGGAAAAAAGCGGCGGCATTTCCAGATTGTCGATGCCGCATTGATGACATAGCAAAATCCAGCGTTCAAGCCGCGCAAAGTCAAATCGATAGCCTTTGCCCTGCTGATAGGCGTCCAAAAGCTGCACGGTGGTGCGCTCGCCGCCCTTTGCGGTATCCATGGGCGGTGTAAAAAGCGGGGTTAGCAGCATGGTAACGCCATGATCTGCCGCCGAGGCGATGAAGCTTTTCAGAATGCGCCAATGCTCCTCGCTAAACACCGGTACATGGTAATAGTCTGCCAGGCAGTCCGCGTGGAACCACTCGGTATGCAGCAAGGTTTGCTCCGGTAGAACCACTTCAAGGACACGCACGGTAACCGTCCATTCCTGAAGCAAATGATGATCGCAGTCTTTGATGTATACCGTAACGGGATAATCCCCCGGAACCGTCGCCGCCGTCAGCTTGACGTCGACCCACAGCGCCCGCCACTGTGCCACCACCGCCCGCACAGGCTGATGAAGAGGAAGCAGCAGGTCCGGGTAAAGCCCCGGCGCTGTCGCTAAATAATCCTCGTCCCATTGATCGTGGCAAGGGAAGGCACAGGGAACCAGCGCTACCTGCCTCAGCTGCAGCTGATCGCGTAACGGAGACATAACTTCCACGAAAAAGGATGTGCTGTTTTCCCCTGGGCCGCCATGGTCGCATTGATAAGCGATTTGGAACGATACGGTTTCTCCCCGAAGCCCACGGAGTATATCGTCCTCCATACTTTCGGGAGCCATTGTGGGTAAGACCTTCTCCAACGAGCTTGTTAGCCGAAAATGAAACGGAACCATAATCACGTTCACCCGCCTTTGTTTTTAATAATAGCTTATCTCTTGATTGTTTTCATTAGCAAATAACTGACTTGGATGTTTAGGATAACGGTGCGACGGTAGTAATGCGAGGCTGGAAGGCTACAAAAAAACGAGCGCCTATACAGGACGAAAAATCCTATATCGACGCTCGACATGGAGCGGGTGATGGGAATCGAACCCACGTAACCAGCTTGGAAGGCTGGGGCTCTACCATTGAGTTACACCCGCCTATAACGGGGATATCCAAACTGAAACCAACAGTGAAAATGGAGCGGTAGACGGGATTCGGACCCGCGACATCCACCTTGGCAAGGTGGCATTCTACCACTGAGCTACTACCGCACGTTTCACACCGTTGGGGGGCATACGACTTGGTGCGGACGAAGAGATTTGAACTCTTACGCCTTTCGGCACTAGATCCTAAGTCTAGCGCGTCTGCCATTCCGCCACGCCCGCAGATATCGTTGCCAAGAAAATGGTGACCCATCGGAGGCTCGAACTCCGGACACCTTGATTAAAAGTCAAGTGCTCTGCCAACTGAGCTAATGAGTCATACAAGAGGTATTACTGTAATGCTGGCCGTCAGCATCTCTTGACCTGATTTTTCAGACCACGCCGTATATCATAGCACTGCTTTAAACTGCTGTCAAGCAAAAAATGTGGAGGAAATATACGGGAAATATACGGGTGAAGTGCAAACGTAAATTCTCAAAGTAAGTTCCATAGTGGAACTTACTTTGAGAATTTACGCAGGAAAAACGGATACCTAGCCTTTAAGACCGGAGGTGCTGATTCCTTCCACAAGGTAGCGCTGAAGAAAAATAAAAATAA
Organism: Eubacteriales bacterium; assembly: GCA_028693055.1. GTDB lineage: Bacteria > Bacillota > Clostridia > Christensenellales > Aristaeellaceae > Limiplasma. The sequence continues at coordinate 32,131 of JAQUWD010000016.1, forward strand.
GCACGGAGGGGATGATCGATAAAGTAGCCATCGCAAACATGGCGCCAAAATCAGACGTTGAGCCCGGATCACAAAACAGCTTAAGGGCCAAACTGACCGGATACATGACAGATTTGTTTACATACAGCAGCGCGGAAAGAAAATCATCCCAGCGCCACATGAAGGAGAAAATACCAGCTGTGATCAGCGCCGGCACTGTTAAAGGCAGAATGATTTTGGCATAGATTCCGGCGTAAGAACAACCGTCAATTTTTGCGGCTTCATCTAATTCTTTTGGCAATCCATTGATGAAGTTTACCATTAAATAGATGAAAAATCCTTGAATGGCAAAAAAGTACGGTGCGATCATCGGCATGTAGGTACCAATCCATGATAGCTTTTGATACCAAAGATATTGCGGTATCATTAGCACTTGCGCAGGAAGCATCATGGATAACAGCATCGCGACGAATAGCAGCCCGCGTCCTCGGAAGCGGCAGCGGGCAAAGCCAAACGCGACCATCGATGACGAGAGAACGGTTCCCAATGTGGCAACGGTGGCGATAAAGAGGGAATTTCCAAAAAACACCCCGAAGCTGATATCAGCAAAGCCTTTCCATCCGTTGACGTAATTTTGTAGCTCCCATGTTTCGGGTATCAATTGGGAAGCGGTTGTGAAAATGGTATTTGTGGGCTTAAAGGAGCTCATGATCATCCACACCAAAGGAAAAATCATCACAAAGCCGAAGAAGCATACCACTATATGGTAGATGGCAGCAGGCAGTGTTTTACGCACTTTGTTCATTTCTACAGCCCCCCGTCATAAACCCAGAATTTCTTGGTGCCAAATAATAACCATGTAATCATTGCAATCAGCGCTAGCATGACCCAAGCCATGGCTGCGCCATAGCCGGTGTGATAGTATTCGAAGGATTGCTGGTACATATAAACGGTATAAAACAGCGTAGAGTTCATGGGCTTCCCTTGCGTAATGATGTAGCATTGAGTAAAGGCAAGAAAACCATTGATCGTTTGCATAACCAAGTTAAAAAAGAGGGTAGGCGTGAGCAACGGAAAGGTAATCTTGCAAAATTGTGAAGCTCGACTGGCGCCGTCTACTTTTGCCGCCTCATAAAGACTGGTTGGGATCTGCTTGAGCGACGCCAAAAAAATCAGCATGGACGAACCAAACTGCCAGACAGACAGGATGATCAAGACCCAAATCGCTGTGCTTGTATTGCCAAGCCAAGAATAGGTAAAGGGTTCTCCCAGTCCGCTGATGAGGAGATTGAGCACGCCGTCACTAGCGAAAAGCCTTTTCCACAAAATTGAGACCGCCACCGAGCCGCCGATAATAGACGGCAGGTAGTACGTCGCGCGGTAAAAACCGGTCATTCTTGTTTTTTTAAGCAAAATCATTGCAACCGCTAGTGCAAAGAATAGGCGAAGCGGCACGGAGATGAGTGCGAAGCGGAACGTAATGCCAAGGCTTGTTAAAAAAATTTCATCGCCTGTAAACAGCTTTTTATAATTATCAAGTCCTACAAATACTGGCTCTGAAATAATATTGTAATCGCAAAACGAGTAATAAAGCGACATTCCCATAGGTACTAGAATAAATGCAATCAAGCCGATGATAAACGGCAGGGAGAAAATAACGCCCGCCGTGCTTTCTTTACTCATCAGCTGGTTCAACCTTTTTTTCATCGTCCGTTCCCTTTCCGCCACCGGGCTGAAAACTAATACGAGAGCCGTTACCACGCTCTCTTTACGGCTCCGTCGGAGCGCAACGTTTCAAATGCGTCCCTCTTATGCGAATCGTTGCCCGAGATTTGAGGCTCAGGCAACGATTCGCAGGATCATATATGGACCGAATGCTGTCGATCAAGAATAGAAAATTTTTGAACTTGCTTATTTACCCGCCATGATCGCGTTACCCTGCTCAAACAGCTCCGCAGCAGCCTCTTGAGCGGTGATCGCGCCGTAGCATACCTTCTCCTGCAACTGATAAATCAACTGGTAAACCTCGGAGGCGGCGGAAGGAACGGGGGGATTGATCACGGAACAGTTGGGCGTGACCACATTGTTGATGTAATTAACGACAGTCTGGTTCACGGCACTCATGCTGTCCTTGATTTCTGCAGCAACAGCCGCCGATACGGGAACGCCGCGCTCGCCAACCAAGGTCTTGTTGCATTCGACGGAATTCGTCCAGTAATTCAGGAACTTTGCCGCTGCCTCAGGCGCTTTGCTGTCTACCGTGACCGCAAAAAACATTGCGGGTTTCAGGAAATTGGCTTTTTGCGGCTCGTCGGACGGCCAAGTGGTAATCCCCAGTTCAACCCCTTCGGGCGCGGCGTTCTGCAGTGCGGTCATATTATTGGAATAGTAAAAGGCGCACCACGACATGCTCGCGGGAGTGGAACCATAAACCAACGGCTCCTGCTCGGGCTGACCAATGGAAACCTCCGCAAAAACGCTAGGCTCTACGTGCCAGCCTTCTTTGATGCCTTGCTCATAGATTGAAAATATTTCTTCGAGATCTTCCTGCGTGCCGCCAAGCTTATCCTCTTGGAAGAGAACGATGCCCTTGGCGCGCATTTGGAACTCTGCCCAAGTGGTTCCGTTATTATAGCAAATGTTGGTTTTGTAGCCTGTTTTTTCATAAACCTCACGGCACAGGGCAACGAACTCCTCCATGGACATGTTGTCCTTGATGGCAATGCCGTTGGCGTCTAGAAGGGTTTTGTTATAGATCAGGGAAGGCGCGTTGATACCGATGCAAAGCGCGTACAACCCGTCGCCAACCTTGCCGCTGTCCAGTACGCTCTGATCAACGCCTGATACATCCAGCGTTCCGTCCTCAATATAGGGCGTCAAGTCTGCTAGTAAGCCGTTGCTGACATACTGGCTAAGATATTTGTAATCCATCTGTATGACGTCCGGCATGGTGTGCCCCGCCGCAGCTGTGGCAAGCTTGTTCCAGTAGTCTGCAAAGGCGAAGAACTGTCCGTCAAACACCACGTTTTCATTCTCGGAAGCGTATAGCTTTAACGCAGCTTGCGTTACATCAGCGCGCGTTTGGCTTCCCCACCAAGCCACGGTCAAGTTGATCGGCTCCGTGCTTTCCTGCGCAATGGCTGTTATGCACAAGGACAAACTCAGTACCAGCACCAGCAATGTTACGATTCCCTTTTTCATTTTCCTACCTCCCCAAGTGATTTATGCTCTCTTGCGGCTTGAACGGCAACCCTTACCTTGGACAGATCCTGTTCCGTGGCTAAAGTGCAGTCAGCCCCAAGTATGAACCCAGGTTCGCCATACTCCTGAAGTACGCGTTCAACCTCATTTTTGGTTTCTTCATCCGAACCCTCCAACCACAAACCCTTGCGGTTTGGTAACCCGCCCATGATCGGCTTGCCGGCAAAGAGCAATTTTCCTTCTGCCAGCGTATAGGGGGCTTCATAGATTCCCCAATTAGCCGCATCAATGAAGGGGGCGTAATTTGAGTAGTATTCCATGTTCAGATCGTGGTTGCATATGTGTAAAAACGCCTTGCCGCCCGCGCTTTGGATCGCTTGTAAGATCCGCTTGTCATAGGGCTCAATCCATTTGGAAAACTCCTCGCGCGTAAGACCGCAGCGTTTCTCTGATCCCAAGGAAGCGAAAAAAACAGAATCGACCCCAAGCTCTATGTAGCAGCGAGCTAGTTCGCATAGCCCGTCCGTTACCCGGTCAAATGCGTCCAATACGGAAGCCTCATCCTCGCGCAGCCATGCAGTAAAGAGGCTGCGGCATGTATCATAATTTTTCCCCTCTGTTCGAAGCGGATGATACATGAAACTCGTGGTGATGCCATGCAACGTTCCCATTGTAAAAACGTCGTCGCCACAGGCGTCAAGCAGCTGCAACGTCAGCTCCTTTTGCCTTTCCATAAAAGGAGATTTCATCGAAATACTGGGGAAATCTCGGCAATCGCGCGCACAATGGAGCGGAGCAAGCAGTGGAATGGTATTTTCATTCATGATTTTCATGATGTCGCAATCTGTGGCTTGCTGAAAGTCAAGATGAGCCTTGATTGTAGCCGGACCCTGTGCCTGATCGGCCGGAAAATGGAGCGAAAAGCATGAAGGAATCCCATCCGTCGTTTCTTTTTGTAAAGTACGGTATACCCGTTCTTTTTTTGTCATATAGATCCGTCCTTCCCGTTTGTTATCTTTATTATAAATAAATACAGGATTGGATTCAATCAAGATAAACCGACGTGCCATATCAAATAACCGACCTATCGCGGCGGTTGGGGAGATGGGACTTGCAAACGGTGTTACAAATCAGCTAAAATATAGGAAATGCTTATGAAAGAAGCGTGATCAATCACATGAAATGGAAACGCTGTTTAAACTTGCAAAGTCGTATTTTGTTGATTGTCATGCTGTCTATTTTGATGATCTCTTCCGTTGCTCTTGGCTGTATACAAATTGTGGAGGATTCCAGCAAAGGATTGCTGCATGATGCATTGGCTGGGGTGCTTACCTGCTCCGGCAATGAAATTGCTCGTCATCTCGGTAGCATTGAGGAGATGTCCGGCTTGATGCTAGCAGATTCCGCCATACAAGAACAGCTAACGGTGATTAAGGATTCGACCAACGTACGCAAGCGAACCATTGCTAATCAAGCGCTTTCCTATTCTGTGGCTGAATATCGTCAGCATTTTGCAACCCATGGAATTCGTTATATGAATTTGGTTAACGATTCTTTTACCACCTACAGTAACCGTATTTACAGCAATCAAACCCCGGCCGGCGTCCACGAAGCCGTTGTAAAAGCGGCTGCCGAGGCGGATGGAGCGCCCTGCTGGGTTACGGAGTATCAGCGACAGGCCGGTCTTTTCCTTGGGCGCACCATTCGTCGCACGGCGTTTCTTCAGCTTGATGTTCTTGGCACATTATGCGTTTCGATTGATCTGGACTCCTTGATTTCCTCCATTTCCAAGTCTATTGTTCAATGCAAGGACGCGCAGTATTTGCTGATGGATGATGAAAACATCCTCTATCTGCCCTCCACCTTGTCTGACGCGCAAGCGGAAACGGTACGTGATGAACTTGAAATGCCCTATGCCGTTATTCCTCTGAATGGACAACCGTATTTTGCCGTCAAGGGATTTCTACCCAACTATCATTGGATCTATATTTGTTTGGTTCCCTATTCGCCGGTATCAAATGTACTGCGCTTGTCTCGTTTGTTTTGCATCCTGATCATGATCGTCACTAGCATTTTGGTGTGCTTTATTTCTCGCGGCGTCATCCATTCCTTGACGCGTCATTTTGACCGCCTGATCCAGAAAATGCAGGCCTTCAGTCAGGATGAGGCCATTCTTCCCACGGATTTATACGATTATCGCTATCGAACCGACGAAATCGGTGTGCTTCATCGGCAGTTCGACGATATGGCCCAGAAGGTGCGCGATTTGATCCGCATCAACTATACAAATGAATTATTCAAAAAGGAAGCCCAGCTAAAAGCGTTGGAAAGCCAAATCAACCCGCACTTTCTTTACAACACCCTCAACGCCATCAGCTGGCGTGCAAAGGCTGCGGGAGAAAGGGACATTTCCGCCATGGTGGAGGCTCTCGGCGATTTGCTAAGAACAACCTTACGTAATCAAGGAACGACTTTACCGCTTGGCAAGGAGCTGCAAATCGTTAATAGCTATATGACGATTCAGCAGTTTCGTTTTGACGATCGCCTTGAATACGAGGTTTGCATGGAGGACGCTTACCTGCAAGTGGAAATACCAAAGCTATCCATTCAACCGTTGGTAGAGAACGCCGTTCAGTATGCCCTAGAAACGACCAGCGAACGCTGCAGCATAAAGATTGACGGCAATGCGGAGCGGAATGTTCTTCATATAAGGGTTAGAAATACCTTATCTGAATTTGAAAGCGATCTGCTGGAAAAATTACGAAGCAAACAGATCAGAGCAAATGGGTTTGGCATAGGCTTGTTAAATATTGAAAAGCGATTAAAGCTCACTTTTGGCGAAGAATATGGGCTTATCTTACGGAATGAAAACGGCTGTGCAGTGGCCGAAATAACCGTGCCTCTTGCACGAGAGGAGACCTGCAATGATTAAGCTGCTTATTGTAGACGATGAAAGAATCATGCGTGAAACGCTTGCCACACTGATTGATTGGAAGCAGCTGGGGATTGAGCTGGTAGGTTCATGCAAGGATGGGTTTGAAGCATATGATAGCATTTTAGATTTGTGCCCGGATATTGTGCTCACCGATATTCGCATGCCCGGACTCAACGGTATCGAGCTCATTCAAAAGCTGCACGAAGCGAATGCATGCGCACGGTTTATTATCCTTTCAGGCTACGATGAGTTTGAGTATGCTCAAGAGGCTATGCGATACGGGGTGCGCTATTATCTGCTGAAGCCGTGCAATGAAGCCGCGATTATTCATGCCCTTAAGGAGGTTAGTAAGGACTGCTACCACCGATTGGACAGAGGATTTTCGAAGGAACAAGCTGCTCAAAATCGCTTAAATGAAGATATGCTTTACAGTCTTCTGTACAAGGCTGCCTCAACAGGCGACGCCTACGCAGCGCTTGTTGAGCCCTATCAGAAATATTTGGATTTTGACTATACCCCCTATGATATTTATCAAATTGCAATTGGTGAAGCGCTTAGTGTCACGCCGGGAGAACTTAAGAAAATTTGGAAAATGAGGAAATCCCATTATTTATGGTATCTGTGGAAGGTCAGTTACTGCTGTTTTTTCAAAAACATGCTGAAAGCAATCAAAGGTTTGAACAGAGACTGGCAGCTGTTTTAAGGCTGCCTGTGCCGGAGGAATATCGCACTCTTTCTTTGGGTGAAGTCTTTTTATGGATGCTTCCGCTGCTAGACCGATGCACCGTTTTTTCTTTTGCGTCACAGGATCGTTGGACTTCCGTTCCCATCCAGCGGCAGCCGATGAAGCAACGGGAGCAGTGGATGGAAAAGTCGATACCCAATGCCGAGACCGCCACGCTAGGCAGGGAATGGATTGATGGTATAACCGATTGCAATTTGCTGCGTCAGTTGTGTATTCAAGCGCTGCTCAAAGGCATGGAGCAGGAGCCGCTCTGCTCTCATGACCTGCTCATGGAACTGTTGACAAACCTTCAGGAAGCGCATACCTATGAGCAATTGTCCGCGCTGCTCAAAAAACTGCTTTCGCGCAATGACAGCCTTATGAAAGCAAGCGGAGCCGGTGCGCATGAGTTGAGCGAGCGCGTAATGCGCCTTGTGGAGGAGCACATTGGGAACCCGTGCTTATCATTACGTTGGCTTTGCGAGCAGTTTTTATTTATGAACGTCGATTACGTAAGCCGGAGGTTTTCACAGGAAACAGGGATACGTTTTTCCGCCTTTTTGACGCAAACGCGCATCCGCATCGCAAAAACCTTGCTGCTTACAATTGACGAAGGCAAAATATACACGGTGGCTCACCAAATTGGCTGCGGCAATAATCCTCAGTATTTTTGGCAGGTTTTTAAGCGGATGACAGGGATGACGCCTAGCGCATATATCAAAAAAATGCTGTAAGGAGCTGTTAGCCTTTCCTGAAACGGTGGCGCAACCACACGTTGTGTGGTACAATAAAGCGAACCTGTCTTCGCGAAAGGAGCCAGCCCTCATGAGTCAATCAATTGCAACCTGTCCCGCCTGCAAGAGGGAGCTGCCCGTCATAGGCGCTGCTTTTTGTCCCTATTGCGGCGCGAGCCTTACCTCGGAGGAAAACCCAAAGGTACGGGATTTGCTGGCGGCAGCCATGAAAACCACCGATCCCGTTCGCAAGCACGAGCTTTTGCTTGCCGCTCGGAAGGAGTACCCCGACTGCCTTTCGGTAGAAAAAGAACTGCTGCATTTAGGCCGCCTGTACCAACGGGATGCGCGAGCACCCCGTTTTGACGTGATCAAATGCTACTTGATTCAATTCTATTTAACCCCCAAAGAGTTCAGCGCGGATCAAAGGAACGCTATGCGGCAAGAGCTTTTTGAGGACGAGCAGCTGAAACGCTGCCAAAGCCTTGCCCCAGATGCGGAGGGCTTCACGCGGGACTATCTGATACGGCTTTCCGAGGAATTCATACAGCTTTTTTTGGAAAGCAGCAATTACTATATGCGCAGCTTTTTCGGTATAACCAATCGGAAGGGCGCGCCAAAGTATCTGGCAGACCCAGCGGCGCAGATCCTTATAAACATGCGGGGCGATCAGGGGCTTTCGAAAGAGCGGCAAGCGCTTTTGTCCCATGCTTTTTATACCGCCTTTTCCAACAGGATGAACGGCGAAATCGCACCGCTTGACGAGGAACTGGAAAAGGCCGGGTACCCACGGCCGTTCTAAGGGCAAGGAGGTAATGAATTTGGACGCAGATACTCGGCATAAGTCTCAAAGCACCGGCCAGCACGCGGAGCGCCCGGAGAACATGCCCGCGCAGGCTCCTCCCTCTCGGTTTTCATTGCTGAAGGGGATGGGCAAGCCCAAGGATACGCTGCCAGAGCAAAAGCCCGTTACCGATGAGGAAGTGATCGAACGGAAACCCGCGAAATGGAAAACGGTGCTGGTGCGCGCACTGACGATCTTCTTAATGGTGCTGGCGTTGGCGTTGGGGTACGTATTCCTGCTGCTGGGGGAGCCGGAGGAGGATACGGCGTATATCCAACAGGCGGATGAAGAACAGATACGCATGTCCATGAGCGCTTTGGAGGTGCCGGGGGAAAGCAACGCCGCGTCGCTGGCCCAAACCTTCGGCCAGCCTGTATTGTATCTGAGCGGCGGCACGGCAACCATGGAACGGGCCCGTATTTACGATACAGCCTTTAGCGGCGGCTATGCCCGCCGGGTCACGCTGCAATACGCCTTCTCCGACGGTGAAACGCTGACCGTGGAAAGCATCCGTCCCACGGCGGCTGTTCGGCTTTTGGGCGGCGACGAGTATACGCTGGACGCGAATAACCTTTATACTATAGGCGGCGTAGACGCTGCTCGAATGGACTCCAGTGATCAGATCTGCGTTTTTGGCCAGACAGGGACGGCTGCCTACGCCGTATACTGCCCCAAAGGTCACGAAGGCGAGCTGACGGAGCTTTTGCGGCAAACCGCCCTTGCGGCGGCGGAGGAAGCGCAGCCTTAATGGATTTAGATACCATACAATTAGACGTCATAAGGAGTACTCATGGAAGAAAATCAACCTGCGATGAAAACCAGCGTCCTCATCCGGCGCTTTCTGCCCTACTATCGCAAATACCGTTGGATTGTGGTTCTCGACCTGATCTGCGCGGCGCTTACCACCCTTTGCGATTTGGTATTGCCGTTGATTGTGCGCAATATTACGGGAATGGCAACGGAAAACATGGCTGCCCTGACGGTGGAATACATCCTCAGGGTGGGCTTTTTGTATGTCATTCTGCGGGTTGTGGATGCATTGGCAAATTTTTATATGACCAGCCGAGGCCATATTATGGGCACCCATATCGAGCGGGATATGCGTCATGTGCTGTTTACCCATTTGCAATCCATGGGCTTTGCCTACTACAGCAACGCTAAGGTAGGCCAGATTATGGCGCGCTTGACCAACGATCTATTTGAGGTGACGGAGTTTTCCCACCATTGCCCGGAGGAATTCTTTATTGCCGCCATCAAGATCACCGTTCCCTTTATCATTCTGATGGGCGTAAGCCCGCTGCTGACGCTGATTATTTTCGCCATGCTGCCCTTGATGTTGTTTTTTACCCGGTTTTTTAACAAGCGCATGCGTGCGGCCTTTAAACAAAGCCGGCATCAGGTAGGCGAGATCAACGCGCAGGTGGAGGACAGCCTCTTGGGCATCCGTGTGGTGAAGAGCTTCGCCAACGAGCCCATCGAAATCGATAAGTTCGATAAAGGCAACGATGTATTTGTCAAGGTGAAGAGCCGCAGCTACCTGTACATGGGCGGCTTTAATACGGTGACCCGCGTGTTCGACGGCTTGATGTACATCGTTGTGGTCGTGGCGGGAGCGCTGTTTATGCTGGACGGAGCGATCACCCCGGCGGATTATATTGCCTATTTGCTATATGTGAGCACGCTGCTCACCTCTATTCGCCGCATCGTAGATTATACCGAGCAGTTCCAGCGGGGGATGACGGGTATTGAGCGCTTTTGCGAGCTGATGGACGTGCAGCCCGACATCGTGGATGCACCGGGAGCTAAGACGCTTGCCGAGGTTCGCGGTGACGTGACCTTCGACCATGTCAGCTTTCATTACAGCGATAACGACCGCACCGTATTGGCGGATATCAACGTGGAGGTTAAGGCCGGGGAGAGGGTGGCCTTGGTAGGCCCCAGCGGCGGCGGCAAAACCACCTTGTGCAACTTGATTCCACGGTTTTATGACGTTACCGCCGGACGAATTTTAATCGACGGTAGCGATATCACTACGCTTACCCAGCAAAGCCTCCGGGAAAGCATCGGGATGGTGCAGCAGGAGGTATATATGTTCAGCGGCACCGTGTTTGAAAACATCGCTTACGGCATGCCCGGCGCTACGGTGGAGCAGGTGACGCTGGCGGCGAAGCAGGCGGGGGCGGATGATTTCATCCGCGAGCTGCCAAACGGCTATGATACCTTTGTGGGGGAACGGGGCGTGAAGCTCTCCGGCGGGCAGAAGCAGCGCATTTCCATCGCTCGGGTATTTTTGAAAAATCCGCCCATCTTAATTCTGGACGAGGCTACCAGCGCGCTGGATAACGAAAGCGAGCGGCTGGTGCAAAATTCGTTGGAAAAGCTGAGCGTAGGACGCACGACCTTCACTATTGCCCACCGCCTTACCACCATCCGCAACGCCACCACCATTTGGGTGCTGACCGAGGAAGGAATCGTGGAAAAGGGAACCCATAAGGAACTGATGGAAAAACGGGGCAAGTATTACGAACTCTACCGAATGTACACGGAGGAAGCGTAATGAGTATTCAATTTGCCAAGGCCAAAGAAAAGGATTTCGACCAGCTTTGTACGCTGTACCGGGAAACCATTGAGAACATGCGGTCACGGGGCCTTCGGCAGTGGGAATGGGGCGCGTATCCCAGCGAAGAGCTATTGCAGGACGATATCGACGGCGGCATTCTCTACCGGGTGGACGAGGATGGGGAGCTGTGCGCCGCCTTCGCGGTCAGCGGAGAGATGGAGGACGCCTATTCCAGAATTGCATGGCAGTACGGCGTGAAGCCCGTCACCATGCACCGCTTGGCTGTAAAACCCGGCTGCTTTGGCAGTGAAATGGTGGAGCGGGTACTGAGCTTTGTGAAGGCGGAGGCGCTGCGCATGGGCTACGACTGCCTGCGGCTGGATGTGTGCGACGAGGACGCTCATATGCTGCACCTATTCCGCTCCCAAATGCTCAGGGACGCGGGCAGCGTTCATTTTGACAATATGGGGGACGCGTGCACCTGCTTGGAGGAGCCGCTGTCGGAGAATTGCCCCATGCTGCCCATTCCCATGACCCCAGCCTACCGTCACGGTGAAATGACCCCTTGGGGCGGCGACGGCTTGCGCAGGTATTACCGCATGGAGATCCCGGACGACCGTACCGGCGAGGCTTTGGTACTAAGCGCCATCCATGGGCTGGAAAGCAAGGACGAGACGGGTGCAACCCTAACGGAGCTGATTGCCCGCAACGGTTCCCGCTTAACCGGGCTGCCCGGCGGCGAGGCCTTTCCGCTGCTGCTGAAGCTTTTATCAGCCAAGGATTCCCTTAGCGTACAGGTACACCCGGACGACGCTTATGCTAAAGAGCATGAAGGGAAGCTGGGCAAGAGCGAGGCGTGGGTAATCCTCCACGCGGAAAAGGACGCGTCCATCCTCTACGGCATCCGAGAGGGGGTAACGGTGGAGGACATGCGTTTGGCGCTGGAACGGGAAGAGGATATCGAACCCATGATTCAGCGGGTTCCCGTTAACAGCGGCGATGTATTCTATATGCCCTCCGGTATGGTTCACGCCATCGGCGGCGGGATTGTGCTATATGAGATTCAGCAATCCAGCGACGTGACCTATCGCCTGTGGGATTACAATCGCACAAATGCGGCAGGTGAAAAGCGCCCGCTTCATATTAAGCAGGCGCTGGACGTGATTGACCCGTCCCTTCGGGGACAGATTGCCAAGCTGCCCACAAGCGACGAGCACCGCAGACAGCAGCTGCTGGACGTTCCGGCTTTTACGCTGGACTGCGTGGCTGTCAACGGCGAATATGAGCTGGCGTCCACGCCTACCTTTCGCATCTTGACCGCGCTGGCGGGGCTGCTGGTCAGCTGGGAGGGAGACGCGCTGGAAATGGAGGCCGGGGACACGGCCCTTCTGCCGGCTAACTGTCCCCCCGTTACCTTGATGGGCGTAGGACAAGCATTGATTTCCGGGGTAGGGGAGAGAAAGTAGTTGGGCAAGCTTTATTGGACTTTACGAGGACTGATTCGTCGGGTTTCACCCCCGATGACCACGGAATGGACGGTTCCCTTCGATGGAGAACCGGCGGTTTTCTGCCCTAATCATGCGGGAGCCTTCGGACCCATCGATATGTGTTCCTTTTTCCCGGTAAGCGAGATCTGCCATCCGTGGCTGAACGCGGACGTGATGGTGAAGGAGAAGGTGCCCGCCTATGTGCGGCAGGATTATTGGTGGAAGCCGGGCTGTTTTTTTGAACCGCTGCTGAACATGACGCTGCCCTATCTGGCGGCGGCGGTTCTGCCCCCTATCCTGCGCAGCGTTCCGGGGGTGCCGGTTTATCATGATCTGCAGGTGATCAAAACCTTCCGCAAGAGCATTGAATACCTAAAAAAGCGGGAGCACTTAATCATTTTTGCGCAGCAGCCCTCAGGCTTTCAGTCCCATGAAATGGAGCTGAACCGCGGCTTTTTGCAAATCTGCCCCATGGTATATAAGATGCTGGGCATTGCTCTTACCTTTTACCCGGTGCATATTGATTATAAAAAGCGCCTTTTCGTGGTGGGCATGCCCATCAAATATAATCCAGACCTACCGCTGAACGAGCAGGAGGATACCATACTGGATGCGATTCAGGCTGGGCTGTAGCTGATACGAATCTTGCATACAAACGGCTCCATCTTGAAGGTGCTTTTCGCTGTTTTAACGGAGAGGTGCATTAACAGCGCGCTAAGCCCGCCCGAAGCATGTCCTTGCCCCGCTTCTCCCATTTGGAGGCCTGTGACTGAGAAATACCATATTTTTTTGCAATGTCGCTCTGACTGTAGCCAGCGAAATAGCGTAGCCATAGGATTTGTGCATAGGGCTTCCCCAGAGAGCGAACCGCGTCCTTTACCAAAACCCACTCTTCAAAACCCTCTGTGCCATCCGGCGCGAGGGTAATTTCATTTGTGCTCAGGGTGGTCATTCGCTCCTGCGCCTGCAGCATGGAGGCCAGCTTTTCAGGCTGCACGCCAACATGCTCGCTGATTTCGTTCATGGAGGGTTCTCTGCCGTCTCGGCGGCGCAAATCGTCCCGAACGGTCATGGCGGCGCAGAGCACCCGCAGCTCGCCGCGGGGAATGTGCATGGGCGCACTGCGACGGCAGAGCTCCTTGAGCGCGCCCAATACAAAGGGGATGGCGTAGGTGGAAAAACGCGCTCCCCGATCAGGGTCGAATCGGGCGGCTGCCCATAACAGCGCCGCTTCGGCCTCGCCGATCAGCTCCTCCATAGGCACGCCCCGCCCCATGAAGCGCTTGGCGCAGGATACGGCTAGGCCGTAATGGCTCCGCTCCCTATGGGGATCAGCCGATTTCGTCAAGCATTCGCTCACGATGCAACCCCACCTCGCCGGTGATGTATTTGCGCATGGTCACCGTGGTGCCCTGATCCACCCGGCTGTCCACGTCCACCGCGTCCATAAAGGTCTGCATAACGCAAAAGCCCATGCCGCTGCGCTCCGCACCGTCGCCGGTGGAATAAAAGGGCTGCATGGCGGTTTCCACATCCTCGATGCCGCAGCCGTCGTCATGAATGCTGACCGTTAAAAGCCGTCGATCGCCGAAATCCGCCGTCATGGACACCATGCCGTCGTGCTCCCGGTAGCCGTGAACGATAGCGTTGGTGACCGCCTCGCTAACGGCGGTCTTGATATCCGCCATTTCGGGCAAGGTGGGGTTTAGCTGCACTGCAAAAGCCGCAATGGCTACCCGGGCGAAGGATTCGTTCTGAGGATAAGCGCTGAAACGAAGTTCCATATGATTTTGCATGATTATCGCACTCCTTTTGCGTTCTTTTCAACCCCGATCACTCGTTGCAGGCCGGTAAGCCGGAAGAGCTTTTCGATCGGGGGCTGCATATTCTTCACGCTCAGCATACCGCCGCGCTGCTGCAAAACCCGCAGCCTTCCCAGCAGCACGCCGATGCCTGAGGAATCCATAAAGGTCAGGTTTTCCAAGTCGAGGCAGAGATGGGTAATCGACGGGTCCTCCAGAATGCCGTCCAATTGGCGGCGAATCTGGGAGGCGGTGCAGTGATCCAGCTCCCCGGCCACCACCACTGTAACCGAACCGTACAAAGGGCTTTCTTGTACCATAAGGCGACCTCCGTTTCATTTGTGTGTGTAGGGTTCGTGTAGGAGTCATTCTTATCCTTTGCCGAAAATTGAAGGCTTATGCATGCAGAAACGCGATTATTTGAAGAAATCGCGCTTTTTCTGCTGCGTATGACAAGCCGGAGCTTCCTCTTGGCACAAAACGCTTTTTTACGGCAGCGAAAATCCACGAACAAAGCCGGAATAAGACTTACGAAAGTTGTGCATTTTATCATAGAAATCAGGAAGGAGGCAGTCTATGAATACTTCGGAACGATGGCCCGATCCCAAACGAATGTGCGAGCTAGCCCATATGGCAGACGAGGAAAACAGCACCGACGTACTGGGCAGCTATACCGGCATGGCGCAGGACGGCGACGATCCCGTGCAGGATGCAGACGATCTGTAGGATTATCTCGGCGACCTTTCGCATATCCTCCCTGTGCAAATCAAATGCCATAGGGTAAGGAGGAAATGGATTGAGCAGCATTCACTATTTCGCGGGGGGCAATACGGCGCGAGGGTTTTATACCTGTTTTAACGATATCCTACCTGTGGACAAACGCAGACGGATGTTCTACATAAAGGGAGGTCCCGGTGTTGGGAAAAGCACCTTTATGAGAAAAATTGCGCAAGCAGCCGAAAAAAAAGGCATACGGGTGGAAATCTTTCACTGCTCCTCTGACCCGGACAGTCTGGACGGCGTGGCTTTGCCGGACAGGGGCGTTGCACTCATGGACGGCACCGCACCCCATGTTTACGACCCGATCATTCCCGGCGCGCGGGACACCTTGATTTCTCTAGGAGATTTTTTGGATGAGGAGCGCTTGCGGCCTGTTGCCGAGGAGCTAAAGGAGCTACAGACGCAAATATCCGGGCGCTTTGGCCGCTGCTATCACTATCTTGCCGCCGCCGCCGAGGTATGGCGCGCCGGGAAGGCTGGACAGGAAAGCCCCGAAAAGGAGCGAAGGCTGGCTGCTGAATGGGGCGAGGCTTTGCCTCGTCGAGGGGGTGTAGGTCAGCTTCGACGGCTGTTTAGTACCGCCTATACGCCCAAAGGCTTGCTGAATCTATGGGAGGAGCCTGACGGGATGAAAACCTATCGGGTGGAATGCCCGATGGGGCTGTATGCCACGGGCGTTCTGCGCCGGGTATCGGAGCAGGCGATCAGTCAAGGGCTGTCAGTGGTAGAGCTGCTGCATCCTCTGGAGCCGGAGCAGCTTTCGCAGGTGCTGATTCCCGACCATGGGCTTCGCTTTGAAGCAGTGGCGCTGGGCTTTGGCGGCGATGCGCTGGCGGCGGAACGCGCCTTTGATTTGGAGGAGAACAAGGAGCAATCCTTTGACCGTAACGCCTATGAGCTTTTAAATCAGCGTGCTGTGGAACAGCTAAAGGCGGCCAAAGCGCTGCATGACGAGCTGGAAAAGCCCTATGTGGGCAATATGGACTTTAGCCGTTGGCAGGATACGCTGGAGGGCGTTTTGAAGGCCTTGGAGCTCCAGTAGGCTTTTGGAAAAACGAAGGGGTTTCCTTTCCCCATAAATTATGATAAAATACACGGCGGAAGGGCGTTTGTCCTTCCGCATTCTTTGTTTATATGCGTTGGAGGCCGAAAGATTGACCACAGTTGGCGTTATTTCGCTGGGATGCAGCAAAAATCGGGTGGATACGGAGCTGATGCTTGCTATCCTGAAAGAGCATGGCTATGCCATTACCACGGATGAGCGGGAAGCGGAAATTCTGATCGTGAATACCTGCGGATTTATTGATCCGGCGAAACAGGAAAGCATCGACACGCTGCTTTCCATGGCTCAATACAAAAAAACGGGCAGATGTAAGCTGCTGGTGGCTACGGGCTGTCTGGCCCAGCGCTATGAAAAGGCGCTGCTGGACGATATGCCGGAGATCGATCTTCTGCTGGGCGTGAACCAGTATCCCAAGCTGCCGGAGTATATTGAAGAGGCGCTTCAGGGAAAGCGCGCCGGTTATTGCGGCACGGAGAATACAGTGCTTTCCGGCAGCCGGGTGCTGACCACCGCCGCCTACAGCGCCTACATCCGCATTGCTGACGGCTGCGATAATCGCTGCGCCTATTGCGCCATTCCGTTGATTCGCGGCGGCTTCCGCTCTAGGGATATGGATAGCGTGCTGGACGAGGTGCGCGCATTAGCCAAGCAGGGGGTAAAGGAGCATGTGCTGGTAGCGCAGGATACCTCTCGCTTCGGGATAGACAAGGCTGGGCGTTCCCTCCTGCCGGAGCTGATGACCCGCGCGGCGGAGCTTCCCGGCGTGGAATGGCTACGCGTTTTATACTGCTATCCCGACGAGGTGGACGAGGGACTGCTGGCCGCTATGGCTTCCCGCCCCAATATCTGCCGCTATTTGGATTTGCCTTTGCAGCATGCGGATCCCCTGCTGCTAAAGCGAATGAACCGCCGAGGCGATATCGGCAAGACCCGCGATTTTTTGCTTCGGGCCAGAGAAATGGGCTTTACGCTGCGCACCACCTTTATCACCGGCTTTCCCGGAGAGACGGAGCAGCAATTCGACCGCCTGATGGATTTTGTCCGGGAGATTCGTTTCGACCGTCTGGGAGCCTTTGCCTTTTCCCCGGAGGAGGACACGCCTGCGGCTGCAATGGCGCAGCAGGTGCCTGACGAGGTCAAGCAGGAAAGGCTGAACCGCCTCATGACCGCCCAGCAGCAGATTTCGTTGGAGCGTAACCAGCTCCGTGTGGGCGGAGTGGAAAAGGTTTTGGTGGAGACCGCGTTTTCAAGCGGAGCAGGCGAAGGGCGTTCAGCCGCCGAAGCGCCGGAAACCGACGGAATCATCAAGCTCACCGGCGTTTCCGGCGAGGATGTGGGACGATTTGTGAACGCGCGTATTACCGGCGCGGAGCCCTATGATCTTACGGCGGAGCGTCAATAGCCCGGAAGGATGAGTAAAACCATGAAGAATTTGAACTGGCCTAATAGGCTCTCTATTCTACGGGTGATGTTAATCCCCGTATGCGTAGCGCTTTTGCAGTTTGACAGCGCGGTATGCCGGGTTTTTGCGGTATTGGTATTCTGCGCCGCCGCCTTTACGGATTTCTTGGACGGCTGGATTGCCCGGAAGTATAAAATTGTCACTAATTTTGGCAAGTTTATCGATCCCGTGGCAGACAAGCTGCTGGTGCTATCCACCATGATCGCCTTATGCGGCCTTGGAGAATTTCCCGCTTGGGCGTGTATTGTGGTTTTATTTCGGGAGCTGGCGGTGGACGGGCTTCGGCTGGTTGCCATGGAGCAGGGCAAGGTGATCGCCGCCGGGCCTCTTGGCAAAATAAAGACGAGCTTACAAATGCTGACGCTTGTGCTTTTCTTAATCGACAATCGCGCCTATGGCGTGGGGACCTTCACCCTTGGCAATTTGATGGTTTGGCTTTCCGTTGCCATGACCCTATGGTCTGGGGTTGACTATTTTGTGCGTAATCACAGCGCCCTGTCTTTGGGGGAGGATGGAAAATGAGAGGCGAAAGGGAATCGGAGGAGCTGGTACGGCGATTTACCGCCTGCGGGCTCACCTTTGGGACGGCTGAGAGCCTGACCGGAGGCATGATTTCTGCTACTGTGGCTGGAGTTTCCGGCGCGTCCGCCGTGCTGATGGGCGGCGTGGTCAGCTATGATCCTCGGATTAAGCGGGACGTGCTAGGCGTTTCACAGGCCATTATCGATAGCGTGGGCGTTGTCAGCGAGGAATGCGCCAAGGCGATGGCGGTTGGCGCGAGAAAAGTGTTGGGTGTAGACGTGGCTGTCAGCGCTACGGGAGTGGCTGGACCCACGGGGGGAACGGCGGAAAACCCCGTCGGCGCCGTATGGCTAGGGGTTAGCACCGGGGAGTACGTCGCCGCCTATCGTTATCAATTTACGGGCGACAGGCAGTCCGTCAGGGAGCAAAGTGTGGAACAAGCGCTTCGGCTTGCGCTGGAAGCGATACCAAAGAATGAGAGGAGCGGAGCATATGGCCGCTAAAAAAGAAACCACCAAGAAGGAGATCGGCTCCAAGCAGGGGGATCTGCGGGAAGAAAAAATGAAGGCTTTGGAAAACGCCTTAGCCCAGCTGAACAAGACCTATGGCAAGGGCTCGGTGATGAAGTTTGGCGACGCTGTAGCGGACAACAATTTACAGGTGATCCCCACGGGATGCCTGGAATTGGATTTGGCGCTGGGCGTAGGCGGGCTGCCCCGCGGCCGTGTGGTGGAGATTTACGGGCCTGAGAGCAGCGGTAAAACCACCGTTGCCTTGCACTGCGTCGCTGAGGCGCAAAAGATGGGCGGCGTGGCTGCCTTTATCGATGCGGAGCACGCCCTTGATCCCGTTTATGCCCGCAAGCTAGGCGTTAATGTGGACGAGCTTTACATCTCTCAGCCGGACACCGGCGAGCAGGCCCTTGAAATCTGCGAGGCCTTGGTGCGTTCCGGCGCGGTGGATATGGTGGTCATTGACTCCGTAGCCGCCTTGGTGCCCCGTGCCGAAATCGAAGGCGAGATGGGCGACAGCTTTGTTGGCCTACAGGCGCGCCTGATGAGCCAAGCCCTGCGTAAGTTGACCGGCGTTATTTCCAAGACCAACGCGGTCGCCATCTTCATCAACCAGCTTCGTGAGAAGGTGGGCGTGATGTACGGCAATCCGGAGACCACCACCGGCGGTCGGGCGCTCAAGTTTTATGCCAGCGTGCGTTTGGACGTTCGCCGGGGCGAGCAGCTCAAGAATGGAACCGAGATCGTAGGCAACCGCACCAAGGTAAAGGTGGTCAAGAACAAGGTAGCGCCGCCCTTCCGTATTGCGGAGTTTGACATCATCTACGGCGAAGGCATCAGCACTGAGGGCACGCTACTGGACATGGCTGTGGACCGCGATATTATCCACAAGAGCGGAGCGTGGTTCAGCTATGAGGATCAGCGTATTGGTCAAGGTCGTGAAAACGCCCGTCAATACCTAAAGGACAACCCCGAGGTTGCCGCCAAGATTGACAAGATTATTCGGGACGAAGCCAAAGCAGCGTTAGCTGCCGGTAAGGCTGCTCCCGCCAAAACGGAAGAACCCACCGACGAGGAAAAGGCGGACGCTGTCGTCGAGGAGGATCCCGATCTCGCCCTACTGGACGAATAGGCAGGGGCATCGCCCCTGCACCCCGGACTGCGGCCTTTAAGGCCGCAGAGATGCCGAGTTAGGCTTGCATCAAGTTACTACGCCGTGCGGCGACTGGCCGCACGGCTTTGTGATAGAGTGAGGGAGTTTGCCAAATGAAAATTGGATTTATTGGAACTGGGGTTATGGGGGAGAGCATGGCTCGGCATTTGATGGAAAAGGGACATCAGGTGACCGTTTTTAATAGGACGAAGGAAAAGGCGGAAAAGCTGTTGGCTGAGGGGGCTTCTTGGGCGGAGAGCGCCGGGGAGTGCGCCAAGGGACAGGATGCGGTAATTACCATTGTAGGCTTTCCCAAGGATGTGGAGGAGGTTTACTTGGGTCAGGGCGGGGTTTTGGACTGTGCAGATAGAGGGGCGCTGGTGGTGGATATGACCACAACTAGCCCAAAGCTGTGGCAGAGTATTGCAGCGAAGGCTCGGGAAAAAGGGCTTCGACCGCTGGATGCGCCCGTATCCGGCGGAGACAGCGGCGCGCGAAACGCTACGCTGAGCATTATGGTAGGCGGTGCGGAGGAGGACTTTCGGCTTTGTCTGCCGCTCTTTGAATGCATGGGCACAAATGTGGTCTTGACCGGGCAATCGGGCTGTGGGCAGTATACGAAAATGGCTAATCAAATTGCGATTGCAGGTACTCTAGCTGGAGTAGCCGAGGCTATGAGCTATGGCGAGAAATGTGGACTGGATTTGGAAAACATGCTGGGCTGTATATCGGGCGGAGCCGCTGGTAGCTGGCAAATGAGCAACAACGGTCAAAAAATGGTGTTGGGCGATGAAGCACCCGGGTTCTATATCAAGCATTTCGTCAAGGATATGAAAATCGCCATGGAAGAGGGCGAGAGCATAGGCTGCAAGCTGCCAGTTTTAGCGCAAGTGCTGAAAGCCAACTTGGATTTAATGGCGGAGGGCAAGGGTGAGCTGGGCACGCAGGCGCTGCTGGAATGGTATCGGGAGGGCTCTCTGAACAACCGCTAAACGGCGGGGGGATTGTTGCAGGAGGCGTTCCATGGTATAATTGATCAAATGGAAGGCGCTTGGACATACGGGCCTTCCCATCACAGCAAGGATGGTAATGCAGAAATGAAGCCGACACGAGATGAAATTTCCGCGCTGGCGGCCCAATTTACGCCGGATGAAATCACGGTGGCGCCTATTGCCTTTGGCGGCGGGCATATCAACGATACCTTTCTGTTTGAGAGCGGCAGCGGCTTATCCCAGCAAAAGCATGTCATTCAGCATATCAATCGCACCGCCTTCCATCACCCGGAGGAGGTTATGGAGAATATGCAGCTGATCACAGACCACCTGCGTCGGCAATGCCAGCAAAGGGGGCTTGACGCTTCCCGGGAAACGCTGTCGCTGGATCACACCTGCGACGGAACGCCCTATGTGCTGGATTCCACGGGGGAATTGTGGCGCTGCTACCGTTTTGTGGATAATACGGTCACCTATGACCGTACCGAGGATATCGACGTCTTTCGGGAATCCGGCAGCGTGTTCGGACGCTTCCAGTCTTTACTAAGCGATTTTGACCCTCAGCGCCTTCACGAGACAATTCCCCATTTTCACGATACGCCGAAGCGCTTTCGGGACTTTCGGGAGGCGGTGGAAAATGACGCGATGGGCCGAGCGGCGGAGGTTCGAGCTGAAATTGAAGGCGCGCTTGGCTACGAGCCGATAGCGCCGGCGCTTACCTCAAAATTGGAAATGGGTTTGCTGCCTTTGCGGGTAACCCATAACGATACCAAGCTTAACAATGTTTTGATCGATAAGGATACAGGCAAGGGGCTGTGCGCCATTGATTTGGACACCGTTATGCCGGGCCTTGCCGCGTATGATTTTGGCGATGCAATCCGCTTTGGGGCTAGCACTGCCTTGGAGGACGAAAAGGACGTAAGCAAGGTGCATTTCAGCATGGCCCTCTACCGCGCGTACGCCGAGGGCTTCCTAGCCGAGGTGGCCCAGAGCCTTAGCGACGAGGAATTACGCTCCTTGCCCATGGGCGCGAAGCTGATGACGCTGGAATGCTTCATACGCTTTTTGGGCGATTATTTAAACGGCGACATCTATTTCAAGACTGATTATCCCACCCACAATCTGGTGCGGGCGCGCACGCAGTGGAAGCTGCTGCGGGAGATGGACGAGCACTGGGATGAAATGCTTGAAACCGTGTTGGAGCTAGGAAAGAAGGCGGACGCATGAAGCAACCGATTTTGGTAATTATGGCCGCGGGCATGGGAAGCCGCTACGGCGGGCTGAAGCAAATGGATCCGGTTGGCGGACGGGGCGAGCTGATTTTGGATTATTCTCTTTTTGACGCGAAACGGGCGGGCTTTGAGCGCGCTGTGATTGTCATCAAGCGGGAAAATGAAGCGATTTTTCGGGAAGTGATGGGTGATCGGGTGAGCCGTCATATGAAGGTGGACTATGCCTATCAAGAAATGACGGACCTTCCCCAAGGCTTTGCCATTCCCGAGGGACGCATTAAGCCTTGGGGTACCGGCCACGCGGTGCTGTCTGCCCGCAGGCTGGTGGACGCACCCTTTTGCGCCATCAACGCCGATGATTTTTACGGCAGCGGAGCCTTCCAGCTGTGCTATCAGCATTTAACTCACTTAAGGGACGATGGCGACATTGCCATGGTGGGTTATCTGCTAAAAAACACCTTGAGTGAAACGGGTTATGTGGCTCGCGGCGTTTGTGAAATGGACGCGGAAAACCGTTTGACGACGCTCACCGAGCGTACTCATATCATTTCGACCGTAGACGGCCCCTTGATGACCGAGGATTTAACCCATTATACGCGCTTGGATCCCGAGACGGTGGTCAGCATGAATATGTGGGGCTTCCCGGCGTCGATGATGGAGCGGCTGGAAGAAAGCTTCCCGCGTTTCTTAGAGAACACGTTGCCTAGTAATCCTATGAAGGCGGAGTTCTTTTTGCCTACCGTGGTGGACGAGCAGATGAAGGCAAAACGGGGGCAGGTAACCGTGCGCATTACCCCGGACAAATGGTATGGCGTAACCTATCATGACGATAAGCAGGAGGTCGTAGACGCGATTGGGCGTATGACCCGGGCGGGAGAGTACCCCACGCCCCTGTGGTCGGAGGAGTAAAGCGTGGAGAAAAACAAGACGGCAACCCTATTACTCTGGGGACTGCTGGGGGTATTGGTGGTGACCTGCGCCGTTTTGGCTCCGGGAACCCTAAGCGCGTATCAAGCCCTGACAGTCGAGCAGAACGCGACCCCTACCCCCACGGCTGACAACCGCAATATGCTGGCGATAACGCCGGACCCCAACAGCACGCCTACCCCTACCGTCATGCTTTTAAAAATTGGCACTCAAGGGGACGAGGTACAGCGCTTGCAGGAACGGCTGAAGGAGCTGGGGTATTACACCGGCGAGGTGGACGGCCAATATGGGCAGGGAACCGCTCAAGCGGTCATTTTGTTCCAGAATCAGCACGGCATCAGCGGCGACGGCGTGGCTGGCGAACAGACCCGGGCGCTGGTGTACGCTGCCGATGCGGAAATCTATGTGCCAACGCCGGAGCCGTCGGCTACGCCTTCGGTGCTGAGCATGGGCGACGATAACGGCGCGGTCAAGGCCATGCAGCAGCGGCTGAAGGAGCTGGGTTATTTAAGCGGCAACGTAGACGGTGATTTTGGCGCGGGAACCAAGGCGGCGGTCGCCCTTTTTCAGGAGCAGAACGGCCTTAACAGCGACGGGATTGCCGCTGAACAGACGTTGAGCCTGCTATTCAGCGATGCGGCGAAGCAGGCTGTGGCTACCCCAACCCCAGACCCGAACGCTATGCCGATTCTGGTCAACCGCACCCACACCGTGGACGCAAGCTATCAGGCTGCCGACCTTGTAAAGCTGAAGGATTACTTATCCTCAGACCTTGTGACCGTGAAAGGTGACGATATTCAGGGCAATCGCACCGCCGCCGACGCGCTGACCGCGCTGTTTACCGGTGCGAAGGAAGCGGGGATCACAGGTTGGCAAATCAGCGCCGGATACCGCAGCCTGCAGTATCAACAAACGCTTTTTGATAAACAGGTGGCTGAGTATCAAAGTCAGGGCATGAGCAAAGCCAAGGCTGTCTCCGCTACCTCCTTAACCGTCGCCGAGCCCGGCGCAAGCGAGCATCATACGGGGCTGGCCTTTGATATTACGGTTGCAGACACCACTTTTAAGGGCACGGAGCAGCAGAAGTGGCTGGCTAAGAACTGCTGGAACTATGGCTTTATCATCCGCTATCAGGAGGATAAAGAGGATATCACCGGGTTTCTAGCGGAATGCTGGCATATTCGCTATGTGGGCGTTACTCACAGCGTTGCCATGCGGGATCAAAATCTCTGCTTGGAAGAGTATTTGGGAGAAGTGTAATCGATGTACGACCTGATTGTCATCGGCGCGGGTCACGCCGGGTGCGAAGCGGCGTTGGCTGCCGCCCGTATGGGAACGGAAACTCTTTTGCTTAGTCTGGACATGAACTCTATCGCGCTGATGCCTTGCAATCCTGCGATTGGAGGCACCGGCAAGGGCCATCTGGTGCGTGAATTGGACGCGCTGGGCGGCCAAATGGGTGTTGCGATTGACCGTACCTTTCTGCAAAGCCGCATGCTGAACCGGGGCAAGGGCCCCGCCGTTCATAGCCTGCGGGCGCAGGCAGACAAACGACGCTATCACGAGGATATGACGGCTACCCTGTTTTCAACGCAGCATCTCACCGTGCGGCAGGGCGAGGTTATGGAAATCCAAACCCAAGGGGAAAGCGTTTGCGGGGTCGTCACCATGAC
Source organism: Eubacteriales bacterium (assembly GCA_028693055.1). GTDB lineage: Bacteria > Bacillota > Clostridia > Christensenellales > Aristaeellaceae > Limiplasma. The sequence continues at coordinate 56,713 of JAQUWD010000016.1, forward strand.
CGGCGAGGAAATTCCCTGCCGCGCCGTGGCGGTTTGCACCGGCGTATACTTGAAAAGCCGGATTATCATCGGCCAATACTCCAAGAATAGCGGCCCACAGGGGCTACTTCGCGCCGAGGGTCTTTCCGATTCACTGGAAGCCCTCGGCTTTCATCTCCGGCGTTTTAAAACGGGCACTCCCGCCCGGGTGGATGAGCGCTCCATCGATTTTAGCAAGATGGAGCCTCAGCCCGGAGACGATCCCATTACCCCCTTCTCTTTTTTAACGGTAGCGGAGGAAACGGATATCGGCGTGCAGTATCCGTTGAAAAATCAGTCCCTTTGCTATCTAACCTACACCAATGAGGAAACCCACCGGATTATCCGGGAAAATCTTCACCTTTCGCCCATGGTGCGGGGGGAGATCAAAGGAACGGGAGCGAGGTACTGCCCCAGTATTGAGGACAAGGTGCGTCGCTTTGCGGACAAGGATCGGCATCAGCTTTTTTTGGAGCCGGAGGGGCTTCACAATCCCGAATGGTATGTGCAGGGCATGAGCTCCAGCCTGCCGGACTGGGTGCAGTGGAAGATGTACCGAACCGTCCCCGGCTTGGAGCGAGCCGTGCTGGTACGGCTGGCTTATGCCATTGAATATGATTGTATCGACCCCACCGAGCTGACCCTTACCTTGGGCAGCCGACGGATACGCGGCCTTTATTTCGCCGGGCAGATCAACGGCACCTCCGGCTATGAGGAGGCTGCCGCGCAGGGGCTGCTGGCGGGTATGAACGCCGCCTGTTATTTGCAGCAGAAGGAGCCGTTGATCATCACCCGGGATATGGGCTATCTGGGCGTGATGGTGGACGACCTGTGCGTGAAGGGCACCGACGAGCCTTACCGCATGATGACCAGCCGCTCGGAGTATCGCTTGATGCTCCGGCAGGACAACGCCGATCTGCGGCTTACCGCTCTCAGCCATCAGCGCGGGCTTGCCAGCGACCGCCGTATGGCGTTGATGGAGAAAAAGCAAAGTCAAACCGCCGCCCTGACCCAACGGCTGCATGAAATTCGTCTGCCAGCCAGCGAACAAAGAAATGCTTGGCTTACGGCGCATGGACAGCCGGTAACGGAGGCGGGACTAACGGCTGAGGAGCTTCTACGCCGCCCGGATATCGATTTGGACGCACTCGCGGCGCTGTACCCGGAACTAAGCGGTTATCAGCCGGACGCGCGTCTGGAGGCTGAGCTGGCGGTCAAATATGAAGGGTATTTAAAAAAACAGCAAGCCCAAATCCTTCGCGCCCGCGCAATGGAGGACTGGCGGCTTCCTGAAAATATGGATTACGACGGTATCGAAAGCCTGCGTATTGAGGCGCGGCAGAAGCTAAAGGAGAAAAAGCCCCAAAGCCTAAGCCAAGCCGGGCGTATCCCCGGCGTTAATCCGGCGGATGTAGCCGTGCTGATGGTGTGGCTGAAGCGGCAGCGGGGATAAGGAGGGAAAAGGGTGAAGCGCTTAAGAAGCCTGTCCTTTTGGAGAATCATCGTGATCGCAGCCCTCTGCCTAAGTCTCATCCCCCTACTGTGGATTTCCTTTTATAATCACACAAGCGGTGCGGATGACTGTTTGCTTTCCATGGAGACTCATCAGGTTTGGCTGGATAGTCATGATGTGCTTCAAATAATTGGGGCCGCTGCCCGCACTGCGTATGATTACTACCTGACGTGGCAGGGTTCATATGCCGCTAATTTCCTTTTTGCGCTTCAACCCGCTGTCTTTGATGAGAATCTATACTTTCTGGCAACCTTTGTGCTAATCGGCGTTTTTCTCTTGTGCAACGGCTATTTCTTCCGAAAAATCCTTCGGGAGATATTTCATTTATCCGATAACAGATTGGCAGACATTATCTCCGGCGTTGTGGCGTTGATGAGCATCCAGCTGATGCCGTCGCCTGTTCAGGGCTTTTTCTGGTGGAACGGTGCGGCGTATTACATGATTTTTTATGCGCTCATGCTGATTTACATGGCGAATCTGTTTGTGGCTGCCTATCAGGGCAGGTATACGGCCAAACGAATGACGGTGCTGTTATTAACGGCTTTTTTTGTAGCGGGAGGAAATCTGGTTACGGGGCTGGTGACCGCGGAAATAACCGCGCTGATTCTTCTCTATACCCTTTGCCGCAAGCGGGCGATTGCGTTGCAAACCGGTCTTGTCTTTTTAACTTTTGTTGTCTGCTTTGCCCTCAATGCTTTTGCCCCCGGCACGGAGGTCAGATTGTCCACACGCTGGAATAATTTATCCCCTTTGCAGACGGTGGTGCAATCCTATGCTTCGGCGATACGCTATGGCTCCGAGTGGACGGAACCCATTCTGATTGTCGGGTTGTTGTTTCTCCTACCGTTTTTGTGGCGGTTGCCTGTGGAAAAGCTGCTACCCAAAAAAGCGCCCCTTGCGTTGATGCTGTTTTTCCTATTTTCCTTGTTCGCTTCCGCTTTTGCACCAACCCTCTATGTCCGCTACAACGATCCGGGAAGGATTCAGAACATTCGATATTTTTTCTGGGTTTTCCTTTGCGTGGTTGCGGCGCTAACCATCATTGGGATAGGAAAACGGATGCTTCATACGTCGGATCAGACGGGCTATGATTGGCAGGGACTGGCACACAAAATAAACGTCCGCTATCTTCCCAGCTATTTTGTTTCCATTTTGTTGGTGCTGGCGCTTCTTGGCGGATACCATATGCTTATCGATAATACGAACCGCTTTACCAGCGCCGCGGCGCTTCGTTCCCTTTACAAGGGAGAGGCACAGCGATACGATCAGGACGTGGAGGAGCGCATCCAAATCCTACGAGCGGGCGGCGATGGCGCGGAATATTCGATGATCGTCGACCCGCCCTACGTGCTGTTTTTGGATGATATCTGGAAGAATCAGGATGTGATTGCTTTTTATCAGCAAACGCCCCGGAAGTAGGCGACTTCTCTTCACGCCTAGGCGTTTTGGCAATCTCAGTACTCCAGTGATTTACAGCCCACATAGGGGGGAAATGTCTCGACAAAATTGATCGCCTTGGCTTTCGCTTCGGGCGTGTCCACTTTGTCCCATTCGATGGTGTTTTCGCTGCCGGCATAGTCGCTGATGCGGATAGAGCACAGCAAGCCGTCCTCGCCGCGCTCGTAGGCGGCGATACCGGATAGCGCGATACGCCCCAGCTCTTCTCGACCGGCGCGGGTAACGATATGCACCCACTCAATCACGCAGGTGCGCCCATCGTCGATGACGGTCTCAAAGCGCATGCCTACGCAGCGGGGAATGTAGGTTGCCATATGCTCATAGGCCTTGCGGATATCCTCATGGGTTGTGGCTGGCTTGCCAACGTCTTCCCAGCGGGCATAGCCGCCGAAAACGCAATGGTCTCCGATGCAGTTCATGATTCGTTCTACGTCGACAGCCGGACAATGATGCAGCGCGGCATAATACTCGCGCACCGCACCGGTGAGAAGGTCGGGGTCTGGCACTTCAAGATACGCGCTTTTGAATATAGGCTTGCGGTACGCCTGTAGCCCGGGCACAAAGGTGTAGTGGCAGTATATGCGGATCTCATCCAGCGTGGTTGCCGTGCGGAAGTCGCCAATGATGAACATGGGTACTTGGTTGATCTCGCCATCCACATTGAAATTGATGACGGCTTCCAGCGATACGCGACCACCCGCAATGGTTTGGATAATGGGTGATAGCGTAGCCGACTGTGCATCGAACCGTTTTAGCCAGCCCTGTGCGAACTGTCGGATACCGTCAATCCCTTCAAAGCGGCCGTAGGGTGTGTCAATCGCGCTTTTGACGCCGCCAAATAATTTGAGATCATGGAAAAAGGACAGTGCCTCCTCCGTATCACCGGCGCACACCGCATCCATAAACCGCAGCTCGGGCGAGTCCTCCCGGATGGGATGCGTGTGTCCATAGAGGGTTTCCAGATCGCAGGATTTTCTGATTTTCATCTAAGTCCTCCTAAAAAAACATAGGTTTGGATACTGACTCATTACCTTTTTACGGTATCTATCATCATACCACCGATGATGGATTTAGAAAAGAATGTATAAATCAACAATGCTGGATTGATGCGCTGGTTTTGGTTTGTTTGGGTTGCGTTGTCGTGGAGCTAACCTGTCCTTGTGCCGATGGTCTGATGAGGGAAGCAGTGGAGCACCGCGTGAAGGAATCGTGGTTTGATATGATATGAAGCCTAGTCTATCCTGACCCGAGGTTGACATCTGCTTGACTGGAATGATATCATTTATAAAGTGGTGGATGCTTGCCATGTAGGAGGAAATGATGGTGCAAAAGAATACTTTGCGGGAGAGTGCAAGGGCGGCTGTGGCTTTTTGCGTCCCGGTGGCTTTGTATTTGTTGGTGATGGCTGCGCTGCGTATTGTGCCCTTTGGCGATCGAACGCTGCTTTTGTGGGACGCGGACGGGCAGTACTGCTCCTTCTTGGCTGCCTTACGGGGTGCGCTGTTAGGGGAGAATGATTGGCTCTATAGCTTTTCTCGGCTTTTGGGAAGCGGTACGCCGGGCCTTTTTGCCTACTATCTGGCTAGCCCGGTTAATTTACTAGTCGTATTCTTTTCTGTAGAAAACCTGCCGCTGGCGTTTTCCGTCATTGTGCTTATAAAGCTAGGGCTGTGCGGGCTTAGCTTTTCGTACTATTTGCACAAAACCAGTGAGCTGGGCTGGAAAGGGCTGCTCTTTTCCACCGGCTATGGGCTGATGGGATATACGGCGATTTATTTTTGGGATATTATGTGGCTGGACGCAGTGATCCTGCTGCCGTTGATCGTGCTGGGGCTTCGCCGTCTGCTGGATGGCGGCAAACCCTTCTTGTATACAGTGTGCCTTGGACTGGCGCTGTTTTGCAACTACTATATCGGCTTTATGCTCTGCCTGTTCGCCGTGCTCTATTTCCTTTGCGGAATGATGCTGCGCCGAATAGAGCGTAAGCCTGTGCGCTTCCAAACGGTCGGTCGCTTCGCGCTGGCGTCGCTGCTGGCGGGTGGGCTGGCGGCTGTGCTGTTGCTGCCGGCATTTCTGGCGCTGCAAAAGGGAAACCCGATCTGGTGGAATACCGCCCTGCGTTTTAGCCGTGAAAATGCAATGCTGGATCTGTTCACCAAATTTTATACCGGAGCGGTGGACTACGACCAGCTCCGCTATGGATTGCCCAATCTTTATATCGGCATTCCAATGCTGGCGCTGGCTGGAGTCTATTTCTTGCATCCGGCTGTACCCAAGACGAGAAAGCTGCATACGGCGCTCCTGCTGGGAGTGTTTGTGATTAGCTTCTGCGTTCACTTCTTTTATATGCTTTGGCATGGCTTTGATTCGCCCAACTGCATGCCTGCCCGGTTTTCCTTTTTGTTCAGCTTTCTCCTGATCGACGCGGCGGCGCAGGGGTTCAAGGCGCTGACGGAAAGTAAACTTCGTCTGTCGTCTGCCCGGGCAGTGGGGCTGGCGGTAGGATTTCTGATGATAACGGCAGTGCTGTTTAGAACGGAGCTGCCCGCCTATTTGGCTTATGAAACCGTTGCTTTTGATGTGATCGTTTTTCTTTGCACGGTTGGGCTGTTGTCGGCTATGGACCGCAAGGGACTGCAACAAGCCGGAACGCTGCTGCTATGCGCTATGCAGTTTGGTGGTTTGGCGCTTAACGCCTATTTTTGTGTCAAAAGGCTTGACGTGATTAACGAAATGCGGGTTTCTGAATATCAGGATACGGTTTCGGAGCTTTCAGCGCTGACAGAGCGAATCAAGAGCGAGGACGACGGCTTGTATCGCATGGAAAAGAACTTTGCCCGCAGTGAGAACGACGCGCTATTGTTTGACTACGCGGGACTGAGCCATTATAGCTCCGATGTAAACCGCAGCGTCAACCTATTGGGCGCCGGTCTTGGCTTTCATCACGCGTATCTGTACACCAGCTATGATAATGGCGCAACGCCGGTGCTGGACGGCTTATTCTCCGTCAAATATCTCTTATGGAAAAAGGAAAATTCTTTGGCGGACGCGCCGGTAGGCTTTGTTCCCTTGTGGAAGGACGGCGACGTAACAGCTTATGAAAACCTGACGGCAATGCCCTTTGCTTTTCTGGCTGCCGCCCCAGAGATGGAGAGCTTTTCGCTGGAAGACCCCTTTGATAACCAGAATCAGTTGTTGAGCGACTTGACGGGAACCCCTGTGGAGGTGTTCACCAAGGACGAGGCCTACAGCTGTGAAATACAGGGCAATGAAATGCGGGTTACCCTACCCGTGGCGGCGAACCAGCAGCTCTACTTACAAACGACGGGAGCCTATTTTTACTGGAATGACGGCGGTATGGAGGATGGGCACCGTTTTAGCGGCTGCGTGGCGCTTCCTCTATCGGAGAAGGACGAGGTTTATCAGCTTACGGCGCTACAAAGCGAAGGGGTGGAGCCTTCCTGCCTAGTGTACCGCTACCATGCCGATGAATGGCAGCGAGCCTATGAAGCGCTGCAAAAATGCGACGTGAGCAGTGATACGGATTCCCATCTGACGATACGCGCCGTGATGGAGCAGCAGGAGGGGCAATTGGTTTTTACGCTACCCTATGACGAAGGCTGGCAGGTAACGGTGGATGGTAAACGCATGGATACCGTCTCCCGCTATGGGGCGCTGCTAGCAGTGGAGCTTTCTATGGGCGAGCATATGGTAGAGCTTCGCTACATCCCCGCCGGATTGCTTCCCGGTGCAGTGATCAGCGTCGTAAGCCTATTGAGTATGATGGGCTGGGCGTGGCTCTGCCGACGTAAAGCCCGTGTTCACACCTCTCCCCGTTCCTTGGCATAGGATGGGAGGGGCGGCGGTTATCGAGTTTTCGCCGCCCGGGAGTGAGGATTTTTTCATGAAACGCGGCGATATTTATATGGCTGAGCTGGACCCTGTCATCGGTAGCGAGCAGGGCGGCCGCAGGCCGGTATTGATTATACAAAACGATCGGGGAAACCGCTATGCGCCTACCGTCATTGCCATTCCCCTGACCGCCAGTACCCAAAAGCCTGATTTGCCCACCCATGTACGGATTCCTGACGGAGAGGGCGGCCTTTGGCATGACTCCATTGTGCTGTGCGAGCAGGTGCGCACGCTGGAAAAAACCCGCCTAGCGCGCTATTTGGGCACGCTGCCCTTAAAGAGCGTAAAGGCGGTTGAAAAAGCATTATTCGTTTCGCTGGATATGACCTGCGAATGTGACTCACACTAAAGAGTAAAGGGGCGATTTGAGTGGAGAAACCGTGGTTTGTCAGGCACAAGGATCAATGGATGGCTTGGGTGCAGATCGTGCTGGGGTGCTTGGTGGGAGCGACGGCCTATCCCTGGTTCCTTGTGCCTAACCATATAGCGCCCGGCGGACTTACCGGCCTTAGTACGGTGCTAAACTATTTATTTCAATGGCCTGTGGGTATTACAAGCCTCATTATGAACATTCCCTTGTTCTTGATTGGGTACAGAACCATGGGACGCGGCTTTGCGGCACGCTCCTTGATTGCCACGGTTCTTTTTTCGCTCCTGATCGATCTTCTCCCCCTGCCGCCTATGACGGAAAATCCCTTGTTGGGAGCGCTGTTCGGCGGTGTGCTTCTGGGCGTTGGTCTGGGACTGATTTTTCGCGGCGGCGCGACCACTGGTGGGACGGATATGGTGGCGCGGGTGATTCATGAACGCTTTCGCCATATTTCTGTCGGGGCGATTCTGTTTACCATCGACTGTATCGTGGTGCTGCTGGCAGCGCTGTACATTCAAGTGGAATATGCGCTGTACGCTTTTATTTCCCTTTATGTCAGCGCTAAACTCATTAACGTGGTGCTGGATGGTCTTACCACAGAAAAAGCCTGCTATATCATCTCTGAAAAAAACAAAGAGATAAAGCAGGGCATTATGCAGGAGCTGGACCGGGGTACGACGGTTTTAAACGGCGAGGGCGGCTTCAGCGGTCAGGCGCGCCCGGTGCTGCTTTGCGTGGTCAGCGCTCAGGAGGTCGTGCGGCTGAAAACCATTGTGCGCCGCACCGATTCTCAAGCCTTTGTATTCATTAGCGACGCCCACGAGGTGCTGGGCGAGGGCTTTAAGAAGCTGGAGGAGTAACCGAAGGGCTACTCCTCCGCGCGTCTCGCGCCGTAGCGGCGATCTCGGGATTGATAGACCCGGATGCACTCATGCAAATCCGGCACATGAAAGTCCGGCCAAAGCTTTTCAGGAAAGATAAACTCCGCATAAGAGCATTGATACAGCAAGAAATTACTGAGCCGCATTTCTCCGCTGGTGCGGATGAGTAGGTCTACATCCGGCATGCCGCCAGTATAGAGCCTGTCCGAAAAGGCCTGTTCGTCGATTTGGTCGAGGGATAGGCTTCCCTTTTGCACCTCGGCGCATAAAGCCTTGGCGGCGCGTACCAGCTCCGCCCGCCCGCCGTAGTTCACAGCGATGTTCAGATATAGGCCGTCGTTGGCGGCGGTGCGCTGCTCCGCTGCCTCCAGCGTGACGCGCTGGGTGTCCGGCAGACCAGCCTTGTCGCCAAGAATGGTGATATGCACCCGCTTTTCGCACAGCTCGTCGATTTCGCTGTCAAAGAAATCCAGAATGAGCTGCATCAGCGCATCCACCTCGGACTTGGAACGGTTCCAGTTCTCGGTGGAAAAAGCGTACAGACTAAGCGCCTTCACGCCGATATCGCTGCAATTGCGGATAATCTCCCGCAGATTCTCGGTGCCGGCGCGATGCCCCAAAGCAATTTGCAGCTTGTGCTGCTTTGCCCAGCGGCCGTTGCCGTCCATGATAATGGCGATATGCCGAGGTAGCCGAGACGGATCGATCGTATCCGGGAGCGGATAAGAAATGGGCATGGCATAACCTCCAATTATGGGCGAATTCCAACCAAAAAGCGAGAAACGATGAGCTTTCGCCCATCGTCCTCAACGGCTACCACCCGGGTGGAGGCGTAGCCTGCCGCTTCTCCCGCGTCGCTGCGCAGCTCATCCTCCGGCAGAGGATTCCTTCTGGGCGGTGCGGCAGTGAGAACCACGTCTACATCCACAATGCCGCTGGCGCTTAAAATCGCGATAGCGGCGGGGGTTGGCAGACCTAAAAGATGTTCAAAGGTTTGCTGCAACCTTACACCTCCATAATTTCCTTTTCCTTCTGGGCGGCGATGGAGTCCAGACTCTTAATAGCTTCGTCGGTCTTGTCCTGCATTTTCTTTTCGGCCTTGGCGCGGTCGTCCTCCGTGATCACGCTGTCCTTTTCCAGCTTCTTGATCTGCTCCATAGCGTCGCGGCGGATGGCGCGGACGGCGACCTTGGCTTCCTCGGCGTTTTTACGCACCAGCTTGGTCAAATCCTTGCGGCGCTCCTCGGTTAGCTCGGGAATAACCAAGCGAATGATTTTTCCGTCGTTGGAGGGGTTTAAGCCTAAATCGCTTTTAAGAATGGCTTTTTCCACTAGCGGCAGGGCTTTTTGATCCCAAACGCTGACCACCAGCATACGGGGCTCTGGCGAGGAAATGTTGCCCATTTGGGTTAGCGGGGTCTGAACGCCATAGTAATCCACCGTGACCCGCTCCAATAGCTGAGGATTCGCACGTCCGGCACGGATGGCACGCAGGTCCGATTGAAGAACGTTGGTGGTTTTGCCCATTTTTTCAACGGCGGTGTCGATGATTTTTTGATACATATCGGTTCCTCCCTTAATCACGAACTTAAAAAATGAATGGTAAGTAGCTCTATTTTACAGCTTAATTCAGGAATTGGCAAGCCTTTGAATCAGCTCGGCTGCTTGGGAAAGGGTAGAAACGGTAAAATCCGCGCCGTGGCCTAGGGGCGGCGGTGTGCCGTTGGTAAATAGGATGCTGCGCACCCCTGCGTTTCGGGCGGCGGGAATGTCGGCGGTCACGCTGTCGCCAAGCAGTACCGCGTCCGAGGGGGACACATTGGCCTGCCGAAGCGCTTCCAACACCATGGCGGGGTCGGGCTTGGCATATCCAACCTCCTCGCTGATGATCAGTCCTTTGAGGTATGGGGCCAGCACGCTAGGGTCGAAGCGATGATGCTGCACCTCCGCGATGCCGTTGGTCACCAGATAAATCGGCATGAGGGCGGATACAGCCTCGCAAAAGGCTTTGGCTCCCGGCAGCGGGATGCTCTGCTTGCCCAGCTCGGCGACAAAAAAGGCGCACATTTGAATGGCGTCGGCAGTGTAACCTGTTTCTCGTAAAAAATCCGCAAAGCGATCCACCCGGAGCCGCGCTTGGGTGGTTTCTCCCCGCTCCAAGCGTTTCCACTGTAGGTCGTTGACCCGATGGTATACGGCGATATTCTCATCATTCACAGGAATATGAAAGGCCGCAAAGACGGACGCTATTGCGTTTCGTTCTCCTGCTTCAAAGTCAAAAAGCGTACCGTCCGCGTCGGAAAGTAAAACTTTACAAGCCATAGCGCGCCTCCTACTTATTCTCCCGACGGCGCTGCGCCTCCGGGGAGGCTACGGAATAGCCAAAGAAGCCCAGCGCGTCGCTCAGGGCGTAATAGGTGCCGTGGACGTAGCCAACGAGCTTCATTTTGGGTTCGTCGATGGAGCCGTCAGACCGAAAAAAACGATCCGCCACATGCACCTCTAGGATTTCTGCGAGGAACAGATCGTGGCTGCCTAGCTCTGTTACCGACTTGACCTTGCAGCTCAAATAGGCGGGGGCTTCGCCTAAGGCGGGGGCAACGGTCAGCGGCGGCGCGGCTACGGCGGTTAACCCCAGCGCTTCAAATTTATCCATATCCCAGCCGCTTTTTACGCCGCAGAAATCGGTGGCCCGGCAAAGCTCTTGACTGATGAGGTTGAGGGTGAATTCGCCGGTGCGGCGGATGATGTCGTAGCTATAGCGGCTTTTGCGCAGACTGACGGACAGCATTGGCGGTTTGGAGCAGACAATACCCGTCCATGCCACGGTGATAAGGTTTGGCTTTAGTCCGTTTTCGGGATCGGCGCAGCCTAGCATGACGGCTGGGATGGGGCATAAGTAGGTACAAGGGCCAATCGCCCGGAATTCGTCATTTTTTTCCAATTTTAGTCTACCCCCTTGTCACTGGTTCGAGGCTAGTGTACAATGAATATCCATAGATTGTCAATGGAAAGGGAGGAACAGAATGGCTCGCTATCAATACAAATATCGAAAACCGCAGCGCAGACATTTTCCTGTAAAAGCCGCGTTGCTTGGTCTTTGTGTGCTGCTCCTGCTGGTTTATCCCTTTGTGGAGGCTGGAACGCTGACCATTGATCGCCATACGGTAAGCGTGACCAATCTGCCCTCCAATTTAAAAAATCTGAAAATCGCCTATGTCAGCGATATTCATCAATGCGCTTGGTTTTCACAGCAGCGGGTGAACGACTTGATCCGCACCATTAACGGGCTTAGCGCGGATATTGTTATTTTTGGCGGCGATTATGCCGAGGACAGCGACGGAGCCATCGCCTTTTTTCAAAATCTACCCGCCGTATCCGCCCGGATTGGGGCTTATGCGATCGTAGGCAACCATGACCGAACCGAGCCGGAGGGAAACTTGTCCGTCTTGATTGGCGAAATCAAGGGTAAGGGGATTATTCCGCTGGTGAATAATATTGCCAGCATCAAGCTGGGAGATACCTATCTGTACATTGCAGGCGTGGACGATTATTATAACGGCTACCCGGATGTGGAGGGGGTAGCCGCTCAGGTGTCAGCCGATGATTTTGTTGTTTTCGTGGGTCATAGCCCGGACTTAATGCCTTCCGTATTAAGCGCAAGAAGCAAGGACGGGGATAACCACTGGTTTGATCTGGCGTTGTTCGGGCATACCCATGGCGGTCAAATCAACCTTCTGGGCTTTTCACCCTTCTTTAACCTACGTACGGAGGTTGGCTCCCGCTACCTGAGCGGATGGTTGGAGGAAAACCGCGCGGCAGTGTTGGTCAGCAATGGAGTGGGCACATCGGTTTTGCCTGTGCGCTTGCTGGCTCCGCCCCAGGTGCATCTGATCACGCTGAAAAAACGCTAGCCCCGGCTGAACTTCTTTTGAAATTCCAGCTTTAAAGGCTTGCTGAATAGCGCTATCATCGTAATGAATAATGCCAGACTAACGCTGCCGGTAACAATCATCGGCCAGTTTAACGAGCGGAAATAAGCCCACACACAGGCGGTGGTCAGCAGCCCTAAAACAATCAGCTCTAGCAGCGGCAGAAAGTTACGCTTCTGCCGTTTTAAAAATAGCAGAAAATAGGCGCTGATGAAAACCAGATCGCCAAAAAACACGATGGGTACCACGAACAGGCTCCAGCTGCTGCCCAAAATGCTATCCAGCAAAATCAAATAGAGGCAGACTACGATCAACGTATCGCAAAGCTTTTTAATCGGTGTGTTTTCCACCTGCGGACGGTACAATAGCGCCACCCATGCCACCATCAAACCGCCGATGACAATCAGGCTCCACGGTATACCGCCGGTGAGCAGATTGACTAGAAGGCAGACATAGCCTGCAAACAGAAACAGACTGCGCCATAGGGCGCGGGCGTTTCGCCGCCAAAAGGTATGACGGGTGCGGGGCGGATAGGTCACATGCACTTCGAAGGTCGGCAATTTAGTCGCTTCCTTCCATATAGGGAGTCAAACCATTCTCGGTAAAATGCCGATAGAGGGAGTCCTCAAAGGCAGTCAAGGTCGTGTTTTTTACAACGGTGAAAACCGCCTTGTCGTGATAGCTGCACAGGGAGCAGACAGCCCGGTTTTGTATGGGCGGGCCTAGTACAAAATCGAATTTATCTACATAACGCTCCATTTCCGGGGGCGTTTTTACCTCGCCCAGATTGCTTAAGGTGCTGGTAAAAACCCCGTCGCCCAGAAAGCCGTAAATGAGATAGGCAATGGGCCGTTTCACAATCAGGGGGACAAAGCGGAGATAGCGTACCAGCTTGCGGCTTAGCTGCATGGTCTGGTCTAGCGCCTCCTTGGCGGTTCCAGCCTTGACCTGTCGGGTGATTTCCGGCAAAATATCGTCGAGGGTGGTTACCTCGCTGGGAAGAAGGCGTAGGCCGCAATACATAGAAAAGTTGCGCAGCGTAGTGCTGGGATAGAATTTACGCATGTTGACCGGCAGTTGAATTTGTATTTTACGCTTGCCGGTATGGCTGGGGGCCGCATCCTTGCAGGCTAGCAGCATATAGCCCAGCAGCAGCGCCGTGATGGTAACGCCCTTAGAGCGCGCCTGCTTTAGCAGCGCCTCCGTGCTGAAATTAAAATGCAGCACCCGGTTTGGCTGCTCATAGGGAAGCATGCCCCGCATTTGCATGGCGGGCTTGTCCGCAAAGCCGTGAACCTCGTTTGGTTTGTCGCAAAGGGGGAAATCGTCGCTCCATTCCACCGGCTGCGGCGTGCCGTCGATATCGAATGCGTCCTGAAATTCAGGAATTTCCTCACCCATAAGGCGTAAATAGGTTTTGAGCAGCGTGCGCAGAAAGATTAACGCGCCCGTACCGTCGGCTAGAATGTGGAAAAACTCCACGCTGATACGGTTCTGATAATAGATGACCCGAAAGGACGGGGACGCGACGGAGCCAAGCTTCATCACGGAGCAGGGCAGCTTGGTTTCAGGCCGGGCGGCGAAGCGGCGGGTGGCGCTATCCAGATAGTGCCAGAAGAAGCCGCATTTGATGGTGGTAGCGAAATAGGGGAAACGCTTCATGGTATAGGTAAGCGCCATTTGCAGCATGGCGGGAACCACCGGCTCCTTTAAATAGCAGGAGACCCGGAACACCATCATTCTTTTCAAACTCATGCTCAGGGGATAGATTTTTGCGGCATGATCCAGCGGGTACCATTCTTTGCGTTCCTTGAGGTAAAAATCGGACAGCTGAGCGGAGGACAGCCTTTCCATGGCTGCCTCCAGCGTAAGGCCATGCTCGGTGAGATAATGCAGCGCCTGCAGATGATCGCTGAGCATTTGCTCCGTATGCTTCGTCGTTAGGTTTAGCCGCGCCAGCACGTCAATGAGATAGGCGCGCAGCTTTGGTTGCTCCTCAACGGAAAAAAGCTTTTCGGCCTCCCGTTGGCAGGAACGGGGCAATGGATTTCTCATGTCTTATCCTTCTTTGTATGGGCTGCCCTAACGGGCTTTTGATTTTTCTTTTTGCCCTTCTTCGTTTTGTTTGCTTTGCCGTTTGTCTTGAGCGTCTCCGGCTTGTACTGGCCGTAGGGGCTTACGGGCTCTGCATGCACCAGCGCAGTTTCTAGGCAATGATAGCAGCGGGGCGTAAAGGCCGCCTTGAGCATAAAGCGCAGCTTCGTAAGCAGGGGA
>JAQUWD010000069.1 GCA_028693055.1 Eubacteriales bacterium
GGCTTTATGCCGCTGTACAAGAGAACCGAAATCACAGATGCATTACATGCTATTAGCCCTTTTCGCACCGATTTTCAGTTTATCACCAAAAGCAAGATGAAGACCATTCAAAAATTAAGCAAGGGAAAAAAATAAATTACAAAACTTCAAAACAGAAAAACAAACCGCTGTAACCGTTATACTGTAATGGATTGCAACGGTTTTTTGCTTCTTGTGCTGTCAAAGACGGGAGTATAGCACACCGAGGAAGAAAAGGCAATGTGATGGGGAAAATTGACGAAAAAAGCCGATCTTAATGACCGACTTTTCGCTTTGCTAGTAGCTGAAGCCCCAAGAGCGTCCCACCGCTCACAAGCAGCAGCCCGCCTACAACCCAATATACTACCGTATAGGGCGATGCGGTGCCGTAGATTTCCAGAATGCCGCTGACGGCGCTGCCGGTTGTCAGCGTGGCGACCCCGGAATGATACAGGCACCGCGGAAGCCAGCCCAGAAAGAAGGAGCGCTTCCAGCGGGAGAGTATAAAGAAAGGTATAGCGCCCAATAACAGCGGCCATAGAAACAGCAGAACCATGAAGGGGGAATATACGCCGTATCCATTGGCTTCATAAACGGCTGCGAAAAGAAGAACAGCCCCGGAAGCCATTCCGTAACGCTTTGCAGTACGCATGGCTAAAGCCTTAGTTGACATAGACAATATCGCTCACCGCCCGTTCTGAATAACGACCACTGGTTGTGGGATAGTTGACGACCTCGTCCATAAAAACCATGGTAGAGGAACCGCCGCCGTCTAGGTTATAAGCCGTTTGAGCGCCCAAGTCTTGTAGAAACGCTGCTAGCTGATAGAGACTAAGACCGTTGCTTTCCGCGGTGCGGCCGTCTGCCACGACAAAGAAATAATGCAACGGTTCTGCAATGGCGATGGCAGTGCGTGGGTTACTAGTCATGGCTTGCCCCACCTCGTCCCCTTCCGCTACGCTGATTTCGCCGCCTTCCACCAACGCCGGGCCAAAGGACAGCACCTGTAGCACCCCTTGCTCCAAAAGAGCTTGGGCGGTAACGTCCCCTTCTTTGATGATGGAAAAGCTGCCGTCAGGCCAGATGCATAGATCCTCTTGCGCCGTCTGCTTAACGCTTTCTCGGTACAGTACCCCGTTACGGATTACGTAGCCGCTGCGCTGCGCCCCGTAATAGTCCCCGTTGATGGCTAGAAGCGCACCTTGGGCTTGCGCTATGGAAGAGGTTTGCTCCGTTACGTTGCGGCCATAGGTGTTTTGGGCCAGTGCGGTTTGAAAACGCCGCATATCCGTAAGGATGACCTCCGCCACATAGACGGTGGAATCGTAAGCCCGATAGGTACTGAGCTGGATGGAAAGACTTTCATCTGTATAAGAGGTATCGGTAATGAACGGCATATTCGGCGCTGTATCGAGCGCCGCGTTTTCCGTATTGGCAGGCAAGGAAACGGACTCAACGACTGCCGAATAGCTTCTGACAATGACAAAAGAGTCCAGCAGTAAATACAAGGTCAGCATGAATAGGAACGCAGCGGTTCCCAGCGCCCAAACCAGCGTTACTTTTCGTTCTCCCATTGATGGCTTTACTCCCATCTTTACCATAGCTCGCGAAAAGACGGCATGCTTCTTTATGGCGACCCATAAGAGAAACCCTAAAGCCGCCCATTGCAGACGGCTTTAGGATAGGCCAATTATGTGAATAAAACGAGATAACCAAAGGAACGCCGAGTGAAATTCTTGAGAGATTAGGTAAACTGTACCGGCGACTTAGGCAGGGGCAAAGAAGCCAGACGCTTTAATCTGTCAGCGCAGGCTTCAAAAAACATGCGATGGCTTTCGCATAGTCGATTTAGAACGAGAGGTTCGCCGGATACGAGCGGCTCTCTATCCCGGCGGCAGCCGCCGCGGCATAGACGAAACCATGGGCAGGTGCGGCAGCGCTCATCCACGGCTAGAGAAAGCTCTACAAAACGGCGCACCGTTTCGGTTTTTGCTAGACGGCTAAAATTCAGCTGGTTGATATTGCCCATTTTCCATTGATCCAGCGCGTAAAAGTCGCAGGGAAAAACGTCTCCGTTGCTCTCTAACAGAAAGTTGGAGGAGCAACGCCCTCTCAGCGAGCATTCCTCCGGCTGCCCGCCCAGCAAAACTTGCAGCCAGTTGTCAAAGGTGCGCACGCTGGTATAATGCCCATTTTCATAATCGTCCGCATATCGATGAAATACAGCGATGAGAAACTCGCCGTATTTACGGGGATCCAGCACCGTCCTTTCCTGCCCAAAGGGCTCGATGCAGGGAATGAATTGCAGATATCGATGTTCCCTTAGCGCTTGATAACATGCGTCGGCGTTGTCGGCTACTGCGTTATCCACGACGCAGAGAATGTTGTAGTCGATTTTGGCGGCTTTCAAGCGGTCGATGGTGCGCAGCACTTGACGATAGGTGCCGTTTCCGTTTTGATCCAGACGGCGGCTGTCATGTATCGCTTCGTTGCCGTCGATGGACACGCCTAGCAGAAAGCCGCCTTCCTTGAGTACTGCCAGCAGCTCGTCCGATAAGCAATAACCGTTGGTCTGCAAGGCGTGCTGAACGGTAAGGCCTCGACTGTTGTACTTGCGCTCCAGCCTGAGCAGATTTTGGTAAAATGCAGGCCCGGCTAAGGTTGGCTCGCCGCCCTGAAAGGTGAAGCCAACCTGCTGGTCGCCAAAGGCAAAGGCCTTGCGAACAATGGCTTCCAAGGTTTCCTCCGTCATGGAGCCATAACAGCCAACGGTGCGGTTCTTTGCTTCGTCAGCGTAAAAGCAATAGGTACAGCGCATGTTACACGCGCCGGAAACAGGTTTGATCATCATGGAAATGGCGGGCATGGCGTTCTCCTTTGTTATTCAGCAGTTAGATAGCTTTCCATTACGTATCCCTCCACCGCGTCCGTTGAGACTCGCACCCAGCCGTCCTCCTGACAGCGCTCCAGCACCAGCAGCCGTTGATGCTTAAAAAGTCGCATTAACACGTCGCCGCTTAAGTCGGGCAAGGAACGCAGGTTGAGGGAGCTGTCGTCGTCAATCCCCGTGACGGTGGCAATCCATTGCTCTCCGGTGGGAGACTGGGAAACCGGCATCAGCGTCGGGCGCGGCGTTGGGGTGGGCGGAGGCCCAGCGGTGGCAGATAATTCCTCGGAGGCAGCGGTTAGCGGCGTTTCCTCCTCGTCAAAGCGCATAATCTCCATTCCGGGATAGTAGAATGCGAGAATTTCTTTGTAGGTCTTTTGGTGCAGCCCGGCCATCCATTCCGCGCCGCGCTGGCTCATGCCAACGCCGTGACCGAAGCGGCGGGCTTCCAGCGTGTAGGCGGCGCTGTCCTCCGTCATGGTCCATAGCTCGTTTTCATAATTCCCGCTGATATTCATGGCTAGCTTGCTTTCGGCAACGGGAAAGATGGGGATATCCAAGACAAATGCCTCTTCGATCTCCGTAAACGGCCCATAAACGGGAATGGGGGTAGGGCTTGGCGTGGGAGCGGGCGTGAGCGACGCTTCCACTTGAGCGACTGAAGCGTCGGCAGTTGCCGTAGGCGTTACCGTGGGCGCTACGGTCGCGGAGACTGTTTCAAAAAGGCTGACCTCTTCCGTGTCTGTGTCCACAAGAGCAACGGCGGGAATCACATTTTCTGCGTAGGTATCCGTACGGGTGCGTCCGTTTACCGTAACCGTTAGGTGCAGGGCGGTCATTTGCTTGTTGCCCTCGGTAGCCCCAGTCAGGGATACGTCCGTGATTTTTCGCACCTGTATGCTTTCGGGGGCGGGATCATAGCCGCGGGCTGTCAATGGGTCCTTGAGAACGGCGGCTAGTAAATTGCGCAAACCATAGGCGGCTACATCCTTGCCCACGTTGGTATAAGCCTTTTGCAGTACTGTCCGTTTGACGATGCTGGACGGATTCTCTACGTCATAGGGATCCTCTGTGGAGGTATAGTAGCTAAAATCTTCGTCCGATGGCCAAACGGTTTCTACGCGCTCCGTTTGCCCGCCGTTGGACGCGGCATAATAACATTGAGCCAGCTTGCCTTGATAGAAGCCGCATACGCCGTAGGTTTCGGCTACGGCTTTCTCGGACTGGGTAAAGCCTTCTTGATAGCCCTTGAAAACCTGATCGTTGGTGGTGTCCACCACATCATAATCGGCGTTTGCGTTTTGCTTGCGCAGGACGTAGGTTCTCGCCGCCACCGTTTGGGCTTTCAAAGCCTCCAACGGAAAGGAATCGCTCATTTCATAGGGAACAACGCCCAGCAGATAGTCCTCCACGTGGAGGGTGAGAATGGGGCGCAGCAGCTCTTGATCAATGTCCAGCTTTAGATCGCCGATGTATAACGCCGGGAAACCCGTCAGCCGAAAACCAATTTCCAGCGCGTCGGGATCGCTGTAGCGGGTAAGGGATAACGCCTTTCCTGCGTTTAACGCCAGTCCTTCATAGTAAAGATAAAGACTGCCGCTTTTCAACTGAACGGAAATCTCGCTTCCGGCGGCTAGATGAAGCTCCGTTCCCTGAAGAGTCGTTAGCGCATAGGCGCTGGTCAAAGTGAGATCCATGCGGTCGGTGACGCCCAGCCGCCTTAGCAGCACGCGCACCATAGGGTTGATGGTTTTTCCGGCGGCGGGGATTTCCTCTGCTTCTGCGGGAAAAAGGGGAAGGGCAAACAGCAGCAGACTGCAGAGCATTGCGGCGATGATTCGGTTTATTGTATGGCGTTTGAGGATTTTCATCCAACGCCTCCTTTCCAAACGGTAGCGCGTTACGCGTGTTTTCATCCTTTTTAATTATACCGTAACAGACGCGATATGCAAACCATAAATATTGTTAGGCTGTCTAAAGGTTTACAATTTCCTCATAGATCCCATCGCTTTTTTCATTGACACCCGTTATTACTAAGGATATAATAATCCATTGTATTTAGCCGCCTAATTATTGCTTCGACGGGAAAGGAGCCGGTCGTGTTGGAACACTTAAAGACTGTGTTCTGGGAAATGGGATGCTTGCAGCGGTGTTTTTTAGAAGTCGTCCGCTTGGAAGCGGGAGATGTGCTTTTACAGCCCAGCCAAGGCCCGATCATCGGCGAGCTGATGTGTCACCATGGGATGAGCCAAGCCGATTTGGTGCGTCATATGAACGTGAGCGCCGCCACGGTTGCTGTTTCGGTTTCCAGATTGGAAAAAATGGGCATGCTTCAACGGGAGAAGGATGAACGAAACCGTCACAGAAACGTGCTTATTTTAACGGAGCAAGGGCAGGCTGCCGGAAAAAGCATGCATCAGGCGCTAATCAAAGCGCAGGAGATCGCGCTAAACGGTTTTAACGAAAAGGAACTTGCGGTAATGGAGCAGTTCTGTCAACGGATGCTGTCCAACCTGCAAGAGGAAGCGAAGAATCGAAAGGAAGGGACACAGACCACATGCTGAAAATGTTGAAGCATTTAAAGAAGTACAGCTGGACGCTGGTGGTGATTGTGCTACTGCTGGTGGCACAGGCAGTGTGCGACTTGTGGCTGCCCACCTACACGGCGGCGATCGTGGACGTGGGCATTCAGCAAAGCGGTATAGAGAGCGCCACGCCATCCGTGCTACGGAAGAGCACCATGGAGGAGCTGGCGCTATGGATTCCGCAAGCGGATTACGCCGCTTATGTGGAGCCTTGCTATTCCTCCGCGACGGAGGAGGAAGCGGCGAAGCTGGGCGTTACCGTAACGGATGAGCCGCTGCTAAAGCTGAATTCCGTTTCAAAGAAAGACGCAGAGAAATTGGATACTCTTTTTGCTAACGCCTTTATGGCTCGCAGCATGATGAACGGCAGCAGCTCAATTGATATGAGCGCTGTTATGAGCGGCTCCACTGAAACCCAAGAGAGGCAGCAGGTCTCGCCGGAGCAGGCTGCAGCCGCGATTGCCGCCATGAGTGCAGAGCAGCGGGAGACGATGATGGCCGAGGTGCAGGAGCGGCTTTTTTCCGTCCTGCCCCAAAGCACGTTAGAGCAAGCCGCCATTACCTCACTACAGCAGGAGTATGTGGCGCTGGGGATCGATTTGTCCAGCGTACAGAGCCGCTCCATTTGGTCCAACGGCGGTATGATGCTTTTGATTGCGCTGATTGGCGCCGGAGCGGCGATCGCGGTCGGCTATTTTGGCAGCATGACAGCCGCCAGACTGGGCCGCGACTTACGCGGCAAGGTGTTCCACAAGGTGCTGCTGTTTGGTCAGCAGGAGATGGATCAGTTTTCCACCGCGTCCTTAATTACACGCTCCACCAACGATATTCAGCAGGTACAGATGGTGATGGTCATGCTTTTGCGCATGGTCATTTACGCGCCCATCATCGGTGTTGGCGGCGTAATCCGCGCATTGCAGACCAACGCTTCCATGGCGTGGATTATTGCGCTGGCGGTAGGCGTTGTGGTCTGCGTGGTGATTGTGCTGATGAGCGTGGGCATGCCCAAGTTCAAACGCATGCAGTCTCAGCTGGATAAGGTAAACTTGGTCATGCGCGAAACCTTGACGGGTCTGCCGGTTATTCGCGCCTTCTGCACCCAGAAGCGGGAGGAGGAGCGCTTTGACGACGCTTCCACCGCGCTTACCAAAACCCAGCTCTTTATCGGCCGATTGATGAGCGGTATGATGCCGCTGATGATGCTGGTGATGAACGGCGTTGCGGTGCTGATCATGTGGACGGGTGCGCACGGCATTGATACCGGCGCGATGCAGGTTGGCGATATGATGGCTTACATTCAGTATACCATGCAGATCATCATGGCCTTCCTGATGATTTCGATGCTAAGCATGATGCTACCCCGGGCCAGCGTAGCGGCGGGACGTATTCAAGAGGTGCTGGATATGCCCGTGGCTGTGGCGGATCCCGCGGCTCCCAAGGCGTTTGATCCGCAGCTTCACGGCGTTGTGGAGTTTAAGGATGTAAGCTTCCGCTATCCCGGTTCTGAAGAGGATATGCTAAGCCACATCAGCTTTACGGCCAAGTCGGGTGAAACCACCGCCATTTTGGGTGGAACTGGCTCCGGCAAATCCACGTTAATCAATCTAATCCCTCGCTTTTATGACGTAAGCGGCGGTCAAGTGCTGGTGGACGGGCAGGATGTGCGTCAGGTTTCTACGGAAGCCCTTCGGGAAAGGATCGGCTATGTACCCCAGAAGGGCGTGCTTTTTAGCGGCACAGTGGAGGATAACCTAACCTTCGGTTCCACGGATATCGCCATGGAACAGGTTAAGAAGGCTGCACGAATCGCACAGGCGGAGGATTTTATTCTGGACAGGGAGAACGGCTATCAGAGCGAGATCGCTCAGGGCGGCACCAACGTGTCCGGCGGTCAGAAGCAGCGGTTATCCATTGCCCGTGCCATCGCTAAAAACCCGGAAATCTATATTTTTGACGACAGCTTTTCTGCGTTGGATTTCAAAACGGATGCGGCTCTGCGATCGGCGCTTCACCAAGCAACCGGAGATGCGGCTATCTTGCTGGTAGCGCAGCGTATTTCCTCCGTGATGTACGCGGAGCAGATTTTGGTGCTGGATGACGGACGGCTGGTAGGCAAGGGTTCCCATGAAGAGCTCATGCGGGATTGCGAGGTTTATCGGCAGATTGCCTTAAGCCAGCTATCAAAGGAGGAATTAGACGATGGAAAACAAAAATAGAGCCCGTCGTCACGGCCCTGCAGGCGGCGGCCCTGCGGGCGGCGGTCATGCGGGCGGCGGTCCCGGCGGTCACATGGGAATGACGGAAAAACCCAAGGATTTTAAGGGTACCTTTCGCAAGCTTGCCAACCGTATGTCCCGCTATCGAATCGGCCTTTTGCTGGTAGCTCTCTTAAGCATCGGCAGTGCGCTTTTCAGCATTGTCGGGCCTAAGAAGATGGGCGAGATTACCACGGAGATGTTCACGGGCCTGATGAGCCGCTTAAACGGCGGCGCGGGCATAGACTTTGGCAAAATCGGCGCTTTGCTGCTATGGCTGCTGGGCTTGTACGCTATGAGCGCGCTGCTTAGCTATATACAGGGCTATCTGATGACTGGAATTTCCCAGAAGCTATGCTACAACCTGCGTAAACAGCTGGCAGCCAAGGTGCACCGCATGCCCATGAGCTACTTTGACCGGGTATCCTACGGTGATGTTTTAAGCCGTGTGACCAATGATGTGGATACGTTAGGGCAGAGCCTGAACCAGAGCCTTTCGCAGGTGATCAGCTCTGTGGCAACCGCTATCGGCGTGCTGTGGATGATGATCTCCATCAGCTGGCAGATGACCTTGGTCGCTATGTGCATTTTGCCGCTATCCGCCGTTTTAATGAGCATGGTGGTCAAGAAGAGCCAGAAGTACTTCGTAGGCCAGCAAAAATATCTGGGTCAGGTCAACGGGCAGGTGGAGGAGATTTACGCCGGCCATGTGGTGGTAAAGGCCTTTAACGCTCAGGACGACGCTGGCAAGGAGTTTGACCACACCAATGACAAGCTGTACCAATCCGCGTGGAAATCCCAATTTCTATCAGGCTTAATGCATCCCATCATGAACCTGATCGGCAACCTTGGCTATGTGGCGGCGGTTGTGATGGGGGCGGCCTACGCGGCCTCGGGACGGATTTCCGTTGGCGATATCCAAAGCTTTATCCAATATGTGCGCAACTTTAACCAGCCCATTTCCCAGGTGGCGCAGATCGCCAACATTCTGCAATCCACCATGGCTGCCAGCGAGCGGGTTTTTGAGTTTTTGGAGGAGCCGGAGGAGGAGCAAACGGTTGAAAATCCCGTATCCATCGATACGATTCGGGGCGAAGTAACCTTTGACCACGTTCGGTTTGGATATACGCCCGAAAAGACCATCATTCAGGATTTTAGCGCTCACATCCAACCGGGACAAAAAATTGCCATTGTTGGCCCCACAGGCGCGGGCAAAACCACCATGGTTCGCCTCCTGATGCGCTTTTATGACGTGACGGGCGGCAGCATCAAGATCGACGGTCACGATATCCGAGAGTTTGACCGCAACGACCTGCGCCTGCTCTTTGGCATGGTGCTGCAGGACACGTGGCTGTTTGGCGGCAGTATTGCCGAAAACATCCGCTACGGTCGGCTAGACGCTACCGACGACGAAGTGATCGCTGCCGCCAAGGCTGCCCACGCGCACCACTTCATCAAAACCATGCCTCACGGCTATCAGATGGAGCTAAACGAGGAAAGCAGCAATGTATCCCAAGGGCAGAAGCAGCTGCTAACCATTGCGCGCGCCATATTGGCAGATCCTAAAATTATGATTCTGGACGAGGCTACCAGCTCCGTGGATACGCGCACAGAGGTGCGCATTCAGAAGGGCATGGATGAGCTTATGAAGGGGCGAACCAGCTTTATCATTGCTCATCGGCTGTCCACTATCCGCGACGCGGATTTGATCTTGGTCATGCGGGACGGCGATATTGTGGAGCAGGGCACTCATACGGAGCTGCTTGCAAAGAACGGCTTCTATGCGGAGCTGTATCAGGCGCAGTTTGAGAAAAGCGCATAAGATACAAATAGCGACGCCGCCATGATCGGGATGGATCATGGCGGCGTTTTTGGAAGGGAACCATAAAGCATCCCCTAAGGAGCGGATATTGCTGCGCATGCTTTCTGCTACGAGATGCTCTCGGCGATGTGGCTTTGTTTGAAGAATAGGTTAAGCGCGTAATGAGCAGCGCCCTCGGCAAAGGCATATCTACCTAGATCACTGATGGACAAGACCGTTGATGATTTCTGTGGATTTAAGCTATTCTTACTAAGGTACTTTTCGATGGAATGCAAGAATAGGTCTCCGCATTGCGTGATTTCGCCGTAAAAGGAAATATCGCTGGGGTCTAACAGATTGATCATTTGTTGAACGGCGTAGCTCAGTGAATAGCAGCATTCATCCAGAATGTGTAAGCAATCGGGCTGCCCATCCTTAACCCGTTGGACGAATAGTTCCATCTTCATGGCAATGGACAATGGAACCCCTTGTTCATCCTTTGATTCGCCCAGTAAAGCTTCCATCTTTCTTGTAACGGCATAGATCGAGAGCTCTGCTTCAAGACAGCCGGCTTTTCCACATTTACATATGGCTGTTGAACCGGGAATACGCATATGCCCGATTTCGCCTGCTTGACCGTTTGAACCTCTATAAATATTGCCGTTAAACATGAAACTCATCCCTACGCCGGTACGAACGGAAATGAGCAGCAAATCCTTGATTGGCTTTTCTGCTCGCTCCTTATAGGCGGTGGCAAGGCAGTTGAGACTTTTATCTACATATGCCGGGCTTTTGTATTTTTTTTCGAATGGAGAGGCTATATCTACATTGCGTTCGTCGGGAAAGGCTGAGTAGTACAATAGCAGCTTTTTCTTAGGGTCACATAAGCCTGGGCTTGTGATCCCGATACAAAGAAGAGGAGGCTTACTCTTGTACTGTGCGAGTAGCTCGTCCAGCAATTGCATCGCTCGCGTGATAATATCGTGAATGGAAAGCGGCGCTGGATGCATGCGATTGTGGATCGTACGTACGGTTTCTCGGCGCATATTCAGCAAAACAATATGAATAGACTCGGCATTAAAATCGATTCCGACGGAAAAACCGTACGCTGGGTTTAAAGCATAGTATACCGCCGGACGACCGATACCGCTGGGCCCGTTGCTACATTGCTCTATCATGCCATCAGCAAACATTTCATCGATAGTAGTAATAACTGTTGACATACTATAGCGGGTCAGCTTGGCGACTTCATTTTTTGAAAGCTGAAAATGCTTAAGAAGCAAGTCGATCACTTGCTTTTTTCGATTTAATTTTCTCATATCTATAACGGAATTTTTGCCGATCATTATCTCAACTCCTGTCTATTCTTGTTTATTGTACTATATTTAACTATCGATTGTCAACATTAACCAATGACCTTGGCTATGTTTAAATAATCGAAAAAATAATAATAACCTATTGACACAGGATAAATGCGACGGTATAATAAAGAATATAAATCGAAATCAATTTAATTGGTTTCGAACGGGGGCTACTAAAAGATGCTACAGAAAATTGTGGGGAATATTATTCTTCCGAGTAAAATCCTTTATGGTGGAACTGTACATGTGGAGAATGGGGTCATCACGGATATTTTCTCTTCAGGCAGCGATTCCGATTTTTTTACAAATTTCCCCTATATTGCTCCCGGATTGATTGATATCCACAATCATGGCGCTATGGGTCATGATTATATGGAAGCGAGCGATATGGCTTTTCAGAGAATATCCGAGCATTTGCTTCGTCATGGAGTTACTACTGCGCAATGTACGACAATAAGCGCTCCTATAAATCAGCTAATCGCTGTCTTTGATTTTTATCGGAGGTGGATACAAAAGCCGCTGATAGGCTGCCGCTATAGCGGAATCCATGTGGAAGGCCCCTTTATCTCTCCCCAATCGAGAGGAGCTCATAAGCTGGACTCATTACAAACTCCGGAGAATGGATATGATTGGATTCTAGAATATAAAGACGTAATCCGCGAGTTAACCATTGCTCCCGAGCTGCCGGGAATGCCGTCGATGATACGGGAATTGGTAAAGGCCGGAATCGTTGTATCCGGCGGCCACGATCATGCCGAGCCGGAGGACATCGTTGCCGCAGCAAAGAGTGGTATGAATCACTGCACGCATATTTATTGCGCTATGTCCACTTTACACAAAACGCAAATGCATCGCCGCTATGGCTTGTGCGAATATGCTATGAGCCAACCAGATTTTACCGCTGAAATGATCGCCGATAACCACCACGTACCTCCCGAGCTGGCGCAAATGATTTATCGATGCAAGGGAGCACAGAAATGCTGCGTAGTTTCTGACGCGATTGCACCGACCGGCTTACCTGCATCCTCAAAGCTATATTCGTTGGGTACGGGAGCGGATGGCACCAAGGTTTTTGTAGAAAACGGAGTGGCTATTGTTGAGGATCGAACCTGTTATGCCGGAAGTATTCAGACGCTTGATCAAATGGTACGCAACTTGGTAATAGACGCGGGGATCCCCCTCTATGACGCTGTACGTATGGCAAGCTTAACCCCTGCGGAGATCATTGGGATAGATGATGATTGCGGCAGCATTGAAATTGGGAAGCGTGCGGACATGGTCGAGCTGGACTCAGACCTCCGGGTTCGCCGCGTAATGCAAAACGGTCAGTATTGCCACGTCAATGAAGAGCACTGATGTTTATGAAATGTAGTATGTGGAGGGATAGCGAATGATTCGTGTTATTAACAACGTACAGTGTAAGGTTGTGGATGACGAGTGGGACGTATACTTTGATATGGCGCTAACCATGCTGGAAGAGATTATCGACCATAATCAAAAGTGCGAAAAGACGGTGCTCATTGTGCCTGTCGGCCCTACGCGTCAGTATCCTATTCTTGCGGAAATGGTCAATCGGCTGGGCGTCTCGCTTCAAAACGTCCATTTCTTTAACATGGATGAATATATGACCAGCCCGTCAGACGTGCTTTCCGAAAAGGATCCAATGAGCTTTCATGGCCGGATGAAACGTGATTTTTACGATAGGGTACGTCCGGAGTTGGTCATGCCAGAACAGCTGCGGCATTTCCCAATGCCCGGTCACGAGGCGGAGTATGACCAATTGATTGCTGACCTTGGAGGTGTGGATATGGTGTTTGGCGGTCTAGGAATAAACGGTCATATAGCCTTTAACGAGGCTGCTGAAGCCGATGATCCCATTACAGCCGACGAATTCGCAAATCTGGGAACCAGAGTGCTTCCCATTACTCGTGAAACGCGCACCATCAACGCATATGGCTATCAACGAGGCGATTTGCGAGGGATGCCGGAATGGTGCATTACCGTCGGAATGAAACAAATCCTCTCTGCAAAAAAGATTTATATTGCCCTAAATCGCCCGTGGCAGAACGGCCCGTTCAAGCATGCGCTCATGGACAGGGAACAAGGTCAAATCCCTGCGACCCTTCTTAGACGGTGTGCAAACCTAACCTATTGTGCTAGCCGCGAAATAGCTGAGGGAACTGTTGAGTGATTGCGAACTGTTCATGGAAACCGATCTTTATATAAGCCGCTCAACAATGATCAGAGAGGAAACGATAATGCCATGCTGAAACAAAAAAATGTGCAAAACCGATCCGCTATGGAAAGAACATCGTTGTGGGAGGAAATGAAAAAGAATCATCTTTTCTATTTGCTTCCGATTCCGGGGATTATAATTCTGATTCTTTTTAGCTATGTCCCTATGGCTGGCGCTTATATCGCTTTTGAAAAGTATACCTTTCAGGGCGGATTATTCGGTAGCGAATTTGTTGGCTTACAGAATTTCCAATTTTTCTTCACCAACATCAATAATGCTCTGCGTGCGACAAGGAATTTCCAGCTACGATGATGCTTTCCCGGCTGTGCTTGAGGAGCTGAAGGCTGCCGGATTGGAAAAATATGTGGCGGAGTATCAGAAGCAATTCACTGAGTTTATGAACAACAAGTAACCTAAAGTTGACAGAGCGGGACTGTTTTGATACAGCCCCGTTCTGTCAAGACCATAAACCTGTCGTTTAAAGCTAAATGCGTTTGTAAGGAATGAAGGTGCGTGCCAAATGGAAAAGAGAAACTGGGTCATCGGTTATTCAAATGATATAGGTCCTGAGAAGCGAGCGATAGAGCTGGTTAGCACGGAGGTTGGGAAGTACCTTTTACGGGATGAAGGAATTTTTGCATATCATGTATTGCCCTGCGTACCGGCAGCGGACCTGCCGAACGATCGTAATGCCATCGTTCTGGGAACACTATCAGAAAACCCCATCCTGCGCAGGTATATTCGCCAAGAGGAGGTTCCGCAAAACGGATATCTTGTCCGCGTCATGGATCATCCGGAAAAGGCTGATTTAAAGCTGGCTTTGATTTGTGGCGCGTCCTCGGCGAATGTATTCTATGGAGCCGTGGATTTTGTGGATGATTATTTGGCTAGCGCGACGCCAACGTTTGACTCATTCCTGAAATTGAATAATGAGCTGTTTTGCCATTCGATGCCTGATTATCAGCATGCGTCGGAACCATCCTTCCGTACCCGCAGCGTGTTTACTTGGGGTCATCCTATCAACGATTATCAGAGCTACATTGCCAACCTTGCACGACTGCGCCTGAACCAAGTGATCATCTGGAATGATTATCTGCCGATAAACGCGCGGGACGTGGTGGATTGTGCACATAGCTATGGAATGCAGGTGATTTGGGGCTTTGCATGGGGATGGGGGCAAAAGTGCGCCGAAGCCAATATTCATGATTTGGCGGCTATGCAGGACGCAATTATGAAGAAGTATCACGATAGCTATCGTGATTGTAGCGGAGACGGTATCTATTTTCAATCATTTACGGAGCTGCCTTTTGACGTTATTGACGGCGTAACGATTGCCGACGCTGTAACCGAACTGGTTAACAACACCGCAGCCGCTATTCTGAGAGAAAAGCCTGATCTCCATATTCAATTTGGGCTGCATGCGACCTCGGTAAAGAATCATTTGGTGGATATTGCGCGCGTGGACGACCGTATTGAGATCGTCTGGGAGGATTGCGGATCGTTCCCTTATAAAGTATGCGGTCAGCAGTTTACCGATGATGATTCGTCAAAGCGGACGCTGACGGACGATATGATCCGTCTACGGAATTACGGTAAAACGGGTTTGGTTTACAAATGTCAGACGACTATGGATTGGTCGCGCGGACGGGTGGAACATCAAACCGGGCCATATGTGCTAGGAAAAATGAGCTCATCGCTAATGGAACATGACGAGCATATTCTCGCCCCCCTGTGGCGCTCCTTCTGCGTTGAATGGCTGGAGCATGGGGAAGAAGCGATCGCCTTGACCCGCCAAATTTTTAGCGATACCCACGGGAATAACAATATGTGTATTGCCGGAATGCTGTCAGGCGGTATTTGGTTTCCCACGGCGCTTTGCGCTCAGATGTTTTGGGACTGCTCGGAATCGTTTGCCGCAATGAGACGTAGAGTGCTAAGCAGAAATTGGGTTCGAATCTAAGGAGGGGTCATAAATGGAAAACTTGCATGCCGTAGGGAAAGAATTTCATCATGTGCTGATGAATGATTTTGTCCCATTTTGGGAGAAGTTCTCACCCGACCCTGTTTATGGCGGCTTCCTCTGCGGCTTTGACCGTGACGGTGAATTGTTTATGGAAGATAAATCCGTGTGGCAGCAAGGACGCAGCTTGTGGATGTTCTCCAAGCTATATAACGAGTTTGGCCATAAACAGTCGTGGATTGACATTGCCCAATCTGGCTATGACTTTATCAATGACCATTGCTTTGACGAGAAGGGACATATGTATTTCCGCGTCACTCGCGAGGGCTTGCCGTTGGTAAATAGACGGTATTACTTTTCAGAAGCCTTCGCCATCATGGGATATGTGGAGTTCTTTTTGGCAACCGGAAAAGAAGAGATACGGCAGCGTGCGATTCAGCTTTTTAAGCGTATGTATCATTATTATACAACGCCGGGGTGCTTTCCTCCGAAGGTTGACCCAAAAACCCGAAGCAATATGGGGCATAGTATCGTCATGATCATGATGAATGTATGCCAGTACATGCGCCGGGTGGATAACGATCCGCTTTACAATGAAGTAATTGACTCCTGCTTGGAGAAAATATTGCATTACTTTGTTCGGGAAGAGGAGCACGCATTGCTGGAGACGGTAGGCTCAAAAGGGGAGCGTATCGATTCTCCCGATGGACGTCTAGTGAATCCGGGCCATTCATTAGAGACGGCGTGGTTCTTGATGGTAGAAGCAATTTACCGTAGAGACACAGCGTTAATGGAAAAAGCCATGCAGATTACCCTGTGGTCGCTGGAATGCGGCTGGGATGAAAAAATGGGGGGCATTTTCTATTTCCAAGATGTGGAGAACAAGCCTGTATTGAGTCTGGAATGGGATATGAAGCTGTTGTGGACCCACTGCGAAGGTATGATTGCATGCCTTTATTCGTATTGGTATTGCAGAGATGAAAAGTATATGGCGTGGTTTAACCGAATCAAGGACTATGTATTTTCTCATTATCCTGATCCGGGCCATCCAGAATGGTTTGGTCATCTACATCGCGATGGTACGCCTATTAACTACATTAAGGGGAGCGACTGGAAGGGGCCCTTCCATAATGTGCGTGCGTTCATGCTGATTACACAGCTGGTGGAGCATATCGAAAACAATGATGCGTTTTTTGCATAATCATTTCTCTGCACAGAATGGATGCACGTTGCGACTACTCGTCCGCTACTACCGTCACCGGCAGATATTTCTGGTTTCCGAGTCCCATTGGTTGATTTCCCGAAAGAGTTGAAGCAGCTCTGTATTCATATACTGCGTTGTTCCTGCTAGCTTTTCGTAGGGAGTATCATTCAATATCGGATAATCTCCCGTTAGTCCGGAAACGCCGTTCCATACGCCGTAACACCAGCTCACGCCCTTTGCTTGGAACGTATCGGTCATATCTCGTAAAAACGCCTTTTGTGTTTCAAGGCTGTACCAGTAGGGCTGATCTAGCTGCTCGGCAAAAGCGCCAAACTCGCCAATGGTTACCCCTACATTGTACTGCTTGGCGGCGGCAATCAGATCGTTGGCGGAGACGCTCATAAAGCCCAGCTCATTCATAGCCTGCTCCGCATCGATGACACGTCCGTCCTTTGCAATGTACGGCCACTGGATGCTTTCCATATCCTGCTGCGATAGCACGGATGGCGCGCAGAAGGAGCGCGGCTCGTACAAATGATAGCTGAGTGCAACGCCAAGCCGTGCCATGCTTTCGCCTGTTAAATTTCCGCTGTGGATATCTGCGATGATGCAACGCTGCGGCGTATAGGCTCGAATGGCTTCT
>JAQUWD010000070.1 GCA_028693055.1 Eubacteriales bacterium
AAATCAATTATTCAACCCTACAAAAGCTGTTACAGGTGCAGTGAAAAGGAGCTGAAGATGGTGAAAATAAAGAAAACGGTTGAGCGGTCTTTTTATCCGTGGATAAGGAATGGACGCCTCACGCTGAGGGAACCTCCTTGTACATTCGTCCCACGATGATTGCCACCGACGCGCATCTGGGAGTGAGCGCCTCCAAGACCTATTTGTATTACGTGCTGCTTTCTCCCTCCGGGGCATACTACGCGGCTGGGCTTGCACCCGTTGGTATCTATGTGGAGGACAGCTATGTCCGCGCGGTGCGGGGCGGTATTGGCTTTGCAAAGACCGGCGGCAACTATGCGGCTAGCATCCTTGCGGGTGTAAAGGCAAAGCATAGCGGCTACGCTCAGGTTCTGTGGCTGGACGGCGTTCATCAGCGCTATATTGAAGAAGTGGGCGCAATGAACATGATGTTTGTCTACGAGGACAAGAAGATCGTCACCCCGGTGCTTAACGGCAGCATTTTGCCCGGCATCACCCGGGACAGCGTGCTCAAGCTGGCGAAAAAGCTGGGACTGGAAACCGAGGAAGTCCGCATGGATATAAACGATGTGTTTGCGGATATCAAGGCGGGTAAGATTACCGAGGCCTTCGGCACCGGTACCGCCGCAGTCGTATCCCCGGTGAATAAGCTGTGCTTTAAGGGTGAGGAAGTCGGCATTGGCGACGGTGGAATTGGTAAGCTCACCATGAAGCTGTATGACACCCTCACGGGAATTCAATTTGGTAAAATCGACGATCCGATGGATTGGATTGTAAAGGTAAAATGAAACCGAAACGGGGAAAGGAGGTCGCCGCGTGCTGAGAGAGGTGACCGTACATGCGGATTGGTGCGAGATGACCATGAGCATGATGCGCGAAAAACAATTTGAAGCATGCGAGCGGCGGCTTTTCGCCCATCCCAGCGTGGCTTTGTTTTCCGAAGCAGCCACCGATATGGACGCGCAGGCGCTTTTTGACAACTCCTATGAGTATGTGGAAAATCAGAGCGCAATGCGGCTGGTAACGCTGGAGGAGCTGCGCACGCTGGTGTTGGCTCGCTTGCCCATGGAGGCTCAGTATATCGGTGTGGGAGAGCATCAATTGCTGGAGAAGCTGCTGATGAACGACGGCATCTTACTGCTGTCCGAATGGGACGACCTTGGCTCTGCCGAGGCGTTGATCAGTCGCCTTTGGTGTAGCTTTTCTGCGGAAGGCGACGATTGGTACTTACATCTGCCTAAGGCGCTGCATGAGCCTATCCTAACGCAGATGAGCACTAAAGAGGCGGCGGAAGCGAGGGAAAGGCTTTTCCGCTATGACGCGACCATTCATGGCTTATTGTATATTACTGGGCTTTTGCATGCCTCGCAGGCGCGGGATTTCTTTTCTCAGGGCGTGATGCGCCGCGAGGATCCTATGGCGCGGGAAATTGCACGCCGTTACCTGCAGGCCTCCTTTGAATATATCTCTGATGGAAACGGCGATATGATTCTGCTACACCCCGGTCTGGCGAACCCCTATCAGCTGGTACGGGAGCAGAGTGTGGGGGAAATGGGCGCTTTTGAAATGACGCAGGATATGGTGGCTGGCGGCATTAACGGCATCTTCCCCGAGGAGGAACCGCTGCATGAAGCCATGTGCGCCGCGCTCGTCGGCGCTCTTCGCCCTGAATATGACGTGAACGAAACGGCGGAGGATTTGCGCATCCTAGCCAAGCAAGGCGTAGCCCTTTCCGAAATGGAGAGCGTGTTAAGCTCCACCGTGGCAACCTTGCCTACGAAGGAAATGCTGAACGCCGTTAAGCGGCTTTATGAAGAAACGCCGCGATGGCTTGGATTGAAAGCTGCCTTGGAGCATTAAAAAGATGAAACGATATACCCTGCATATCCCTGAAGACATGACCGAAGGCCGTCTTTTCCCATGGGTGAAAAGAATGCTGCCGGAGCTGCCCGAATACGCCGTTAAAGACGCTTTTTCCAAGCGTGATGTGAAGCTGAACGGTCAACGGGTGGATCAGCGGGCAATGCTAGTACCCGGCGCAGAGCTGACGCTATATACGCGGGACATAGCGGTTCGAGAGCCTGTGAAGATCCTGTATCAGGACGATGACTTACTCATCGTTCGCAAACCGGCAGGCATTAGCTGCGAGGCCGACGCTAAAGGCGGAAAAACGGTTACGGAGCTTGTCTGGGATATGGTGCGTAAAGAGAACCCACTAGAAAAGGAACCTCTGCTTTGTCATCGGCTGGATAACCCCACCGACGGTCTTTTGCTATTGGCAAGAAACCCCGCTGCGCAGCAGGACATGGAGGAAGCCTTTCGAAACCGTCGAGTACATAAGCGCTACGTTTGTATTGTCAAGGGCACGCCTAAGCCGGAGCATCAATTGCTAAAGGCGTACCTTGTGAAGGATGCAGAAAAGGCAAAGGTGCGGATTGTCTCTCATTCCTCGCCGGGAGCTCTTGGTGTTTTGACGGAATACACGGTGCTGGAAAGCGGCAGCTGTTCCAGACTGGACATTGCACTGCACACGGGGCGTACCCATCAAATCAGGGCTCAGATGGCGGCCATCGGCCATCCCCTGCTGGGTGACGACCTATACGGTGACAGGGCGTTTAATAAGCAAATGAAAGCCAAACAATTGATGCTGTGCGCCGCTTCTCTTTCTTTTGATATGGAGGGGAAATGGGGTTACTTGAACGAACAGAACATAACCATTGACCCAGAATTTTAACGGAGAAGGAAATGAAAGATATACGTTTGATTGCCATGGATATGGACGGCACCTTGCTTAATAGCGAGCAGAAGCTGAGCGATGGCAATCGGGAAGCCTTACTGACCGCTGCGAAGCTGGGCGTGAAGCTGGCGATCTGCAGCGGACGCATGCCGGGGGATAGCGGGCTATTCGCCCTAGAGCACGGGCTTACAGAGTGCGCCATCCTTTCGCTGAACGGCGGCTACTGTATGACGTCGCCTATGGGAAAGGCCTTTGCAAACCACACCATGGCGGGTACCGCCGCAAGGCAATGCATTGCGTTGCTGAAGGAAGCGGATGTATCCTTTGCCTGTTTTCTTCAAAACCGTATTTGGATTTTTCCCAGTACTCGTCAGAAGCGTAGGCTTATGTGGGGCGGCGGTCGAGGACCTAAGCCTGGCGCGCCGGAGTATTATTACGACTGGGAATCGCTATGGAGCGTCTTTGACGAAGGGGTCAACAAGCTGGTATGCGTTGAGGATGAACCCTCGCTATTGGCAGCCCTACGAGAAAAGCTGCAAGCCATAGACGCTGTGGATGTAACCTCTTCATGGCCTAACAATCTGGAATTAATGCCCAAGGGGCTGGGCAAAGGTCACGCCGTCAAGGAATTGGCGGAAATGTATCGTCTACTGCCTGAGCAGGTTATGGCTATCGGCGATTATGACAACGATCTATCCATGATCACCTACGCAGGCTATGGCGTTGCCATGGGGAACGCCAGCCCGGCGATATGCGCTGCGGCGAGCTATCGCACGCTTACCAACGATCAGGATGGGGTGGCGGCGGCTATACGACGCTTTGTGCTACCATGAGTCGTTGAGTAGCGATGTATTGTGTTTGAACTGTGCGAACGATTTTTGATTGATTTTCGGAGGACAATTCTATATGAATACCAACAGACAAGCGCAGTGGACGCTTGTAAAAGAAAATCGCGCCATGTATTTTAGCGCTGTTTTGGCGACCTTGCTGACGGTGGTGTTGAATTATTTAACGCCGCTGGTGTTTTCGGAAACCATTGACGTGCTGTTGTCGGATGGGCAAAGCAATCTGCCTTTATGGATACTGTCGCCTCTTAAGCAATGGGGAGATCGAACCTTCTATCGGGAAAACCTTTGGATCGTAGCCATTTTTGTGGTGCTGCTGAGCGTTTTAAGCGGTTTGTTTTCCTACTATAAGGAGCGCAATACGGCTATTGCGGGTGAAAACATCGCCAAAACCCTGCGGGAACGGCTCTATCGCCGCTTAAGCTATTTAAGCTTCGGCTATCATGTAAAAGCGGAGACAGGTGATCTGATTCAGCGCTGCACCAGCGATGTGGAAACGGTACGCCGCTTTTTGTCCACACAGGTGATGGAAGCAGTGCGAGCTGTGCTGATGGCTGTTATCGCCTTTGCGATTCTCTTTCCCCGCAGTACAACGCTGGCGCTGTGGAGCATGGCGCTGCTGCCCTTTATGCTGATTTATTCGGCGATATTCATGAAAAAAACAACGGAGTTTTTTACAAAAAGCGACGAGAGCGAAGGAAAAATGAGCAACGTCCTACAGGAAAACCTGACGGGCGTGCGTGTGGTGCGCGCCTTTGGGATGGAGCAGCGCGAGGTTGAAAAATTTGACGAGGTGAGCAGCGATTTTCGGGAAAAGACCGGGCGGCTGCTCAAACTGCTCAGTACCTACTGGAGCTCTATGGACGGGCTTACCATGCTGCAAATCATGATCACATTGATAAGCTCTGTGGTGATGGTGATTCGCGGTGAAATCAGCATGGGTACGCTGGTGGTATTCACCAGCTATATCTCGATGCTCATCTATCCTTTGCGTCAGCTGGGACGGGTACTGAGCGACGCCAGTAAATGCGGCGTGGCGCTGAATCGTATTCACGCGGTGCTGAAGGAGGAAACAGAGCCTGCTGATGGAAAGCAACGCCCGCCTCTGGATGGAGATATCGTGTTTGAACATGTCAGCTTTCGCTATGAAAGCGACGAAAACTGGGTGCTGCGTGATTTGTGCATGACGATCCCCGGCGGCATGACCGTCGCCTTTCTGGGGAATACGGGCAGCGGCAAAAGCACCATTGTGCACCTCTTACAGCGGCTGTTTGAACCAACCGAGGGTAGAATCACCATCGGCGGCGTGGATTTAAAGGACATTGACCGTTGGTATCTCCGCGCCCATGTGGGCTTAATGCTGCAGGAGCCGTTTCTGTATGCGCGCAATATTTATGATAACCTGTCCATTGCAGCGCCTCAGGCTCGGCGGGAGCAGGTGATGGAGATGAGCAGAACGGCACATGCGGACGGTTTTATTCGCGGCTTTGAAAAAGGCTACGATACGCTAATCGGCGAGCGTGGCGTAACCCTATCCGGCGGTCAGCGTCAGCGGGTGGCTATTGCGCGCACGCTCCTTAAGGAAAACAGCGTTTTGATTTTCGACGACAGCCTGTCCGCTGTGGACGTGCAGACGGACCGTGCCATCAGGCGCGAGCTGATGGAAAAGCGCAAGGGCGTTACGACCATCATTATCAGCCATCGCATCAGTACCCTTTGCGAGGCGGAGCGCATCTACGTCCTTGAAAATGGAAAGCTTTGCGACGAGGGGACGCATCAGGAGCTAACCCATCGCGACGGGCTGTACCATGAAATTTGTCTCATCCAGTCCGAGCTGGAAAGCGATTTGGACAAAAGCCGCAAGGCTGCTGCAAAGGAGGAATCGGAATGCAGCAAGAAATAGATTACACCAGTAAATTTGATTTGTCTCTGTGGAAGAAGCTTCTTCATGTAGCGAAACCTTATCACAAATATCTATACGCCATCATGGGCTTGATGGCGATCAATGCGGTTTGCGACGTGGTCTTTCCCCGTCTGACAGGCTACGCCATGGATCATTTTGTTACCGGAGGCTCTGCCGAGGGGCTAGGCTCTTTCGCCCTAGGGTATCTGTCCGTAGTGATCATCCAAACGGCTTGTATTTTTCTCTTTTTGTTCTTTGCGGGAAAGACTGAAATATGGGTCTGCTATGCCATTCGGAAGCTAGGCTTCCAGAAACTGCAGGAGCTGCCCTTTTCCTACTATGACCGCATGCCGGTCGGCTTTCTGTTAAGCCGTATGACCACCGACATTCAGCGATTGGCGGACGTGATTGGATGGTCGCTGATTGACTTGGCGTGGGGCGTGATTATTCTGATTATTTGCGGTATCCAGATGTTTATGCTGGACGCGCAGCTGGCGTTGGTAATCGTATTGATTGTGCCGCCGCTGGCATTGATTAGCGCCTATTTTCAAAAGAAGCTGCTCAAGGCTCATCGGCAGGTGAGAAAAACCAATTCGCAAATTACAGGCGCGTTTAACGAGGGCATCATGGGGGCGAAAACCAGCAAGACGCTGGTTCGGGAGGAAGAGAATATACGGGAGTTTGGTGAGCTGACCGATCGCATGAAGCGCGCCTCCGTCCATTCCGCAAGGCTGAACGCCCTGTTCATGCCCATTGTAGTATCCCTTGGTTCGCTGGCAACGGCGTATGTCCTTTATGCCGGCGGTGTGAAGGTGATTAGCGTTCCCACCTTGATGACGCTGGGCACTTTACAGGTTTTTGTGAACTATTCCATGCAGTTTTTTGAACCGGTGAGGCAAATCGCACGCATTTTTTCGGAGCTGCAAAGCGCGCAGGCTGCCGCAGAACGTGTGATATCGCTGCTGGATACCGAGCCGGATATTCAGGATACGCCCGAGGTGGTGGAGCGCTTTGGAGACAATTTCCATCCCAAGCGTGAAAATTGGCCAGAGCTAAAGGGTGACGTAACGTTTGAGGATGTGACCTTTCGTTACGACACGGGAGAAACAGTGCTTTCACACTTTAACCTCCATGTGAAGGCGGGGGAAAGCATTGCGCTGGTCGGTGAAACCGGCAGTGGAAAAAGCACCATCGTAAACCTGCTATGCAGGT
Source organism: Eubacteriales bacterium (assembly GCA_028693055.1). GTDB lineage: Bacteria > Bacillota > Clostridia > Christensenellales > Aristaeellaceae > Limiplasma. Next base: position 6,719 of record JAQUWD010000070.1, read on the forward strand.
TCTATGAGCCCAGTGAGGGGCGGATTCTCATTGACGGCGTAGACTACCGGGAGCGGAGCCTACTTTGGCTGCAAAGCAATCTGGGCTATGTCCTCCAACAGCCCCATATGTTTAGCGGCACCATCGGTGAAAACATTCGCTACGGCAAGCCCGAGGCTACAGAGGAGGAAGTGATAAACGCCGCGAAAATGGCTAACGCTCACGATTTTATCACTCGTTTGCCCATGGGCTATCGTACGCTGGTGGGCGAGGGCGGCAGCCTTTTAAGCTCGGGCGAAAAACAGTTGGTGTCCTTTGCCCGCGCCATTTTGGTCAATCCGGCGCTGTTTATCCTAGATGAGGCTACCTCTTCCGTGGACACTTATAGCGAAGCCCTGATCCAGAAGGCCATTACCGATCTTCTCAAAAATCGTACCAGCTTTATGATTGCCCATCGTTTGTCGACCGTTCGGGAAGCAGATCGCATTTTGGTTATCGATCATGGCCAAATCATCGAGGAGGGCAGCCATGACGAGCTGATTGTAAAGCGCGGATACTATTATGATCTATACACCGGGCAATTTCAGGATGAGCAAGGAAAGCTTGTGCTGGACGGACGACGCGGATAGCGGCAGGGGGGGTTACCTCTGCGCATGACGCAGGATATAGCCCACAACCAACAAAATGGCCCGCTATCTCGGCGGGCCATCAGCGTGTCAAAAAAGCGCTACGCGCTTTTTCGCCAGTTACGGGTAATGTTTGTGGCTTTGCCGCAAACTGCCCGCCCGACCGGCAAAGCCGGTCGATACGAATGCAGTCAGGGTAGCCTGCGGGCTCCCCCGACACCCCCTTAAGGAGTTTTTCGACAATCTGATAGCCCGCCATCTCGGCGGGCTATTTTGTTGGTTGTGGGAGAATTTATCTTGATTTCATCTTGACGAGCCGCTCGCATGCAACTGTATTTTTCTTCGATTTATGATGCTCCCGACAGGCGGCGCAGTCGCCATGCCTTTGGCAGCGGCTTCTTGTGCAAGGGCAATCCGGGTCTTTGAGGATGCATTCCATTGGCGTGAAGCGTATTCCGCTGGAAACCTGCTCGTTGTCGGTGGCGTGAAAGCCTAGTCGGCTATAGATTTCTACTGCGTATGGAGAGAAATGAACGCTTATTTTACCGCTTGGGTTGTCGGCGCAGGCAAGGGCAAATAATCGCTTCCCGATGCCTTGCCTTTGATAACGGTCATCAACGAAAAACAAAGAAATATGATTTCCGTTGCTTCGCGTCGCAATTTGCCCGACCAATGCTTCACCGTCAAACGCACCGTAGACGCGAATTTCATTTTGATATTTTGAATCATGAATCAAACGGTTGAAGGTAGCAATCCCTTCTTCCGAATAGTCGCGCGCTTCAAATTTTTGAAATACGCTTAAGGCCAGCTCAAGCGCTACGCCATATTCGCTTTTGGTAAGCTCTCTTACTACCATGTTCGTCCTCCTTCGTGAAAAAGCCCCGTCATCCTTCCGACGTAAAATCCCTACGATAGATAGCTCTGTAGGGTTTCGTATAGCTTTTGCGGTTCGATGGGCTTTGCGAGATGCGCGTTCATTCCCGCATTTTTACTAGCAAGCACGTCCTCGTCAAAGGCATTAGCCGTCATAGCAATAATGGGAATGCTTTGAGCGTCCGGCCGATCGAGGGCGCGTATCGCTCGCGCTGTTTCCAGTCCATCCATGACAGGCATCCGAATATCCATGAGGATGGCGTTGAAATAACTCGGCTCATGGCGTAAGAGAACGTCAAGTCCAAGCTGCCCGTTTTGCGCTACCTCAACAAGCATATTTTGCTTTTCCAGCAGCTTTACCGCAATCTGCGTATTAAGGGGATGATCTTCGCACAGAAGAACCCGCTTATGATATAAGCTTGAGAAATCATGGCTCTCAGCGGCTTGTATTTGTTGATAGCTCTTTACAAGCTTAGGTTGGAGCTTAACAATGAAAACGGTTCCCTGCCCCGGCTGACTATGACATTCAATGGTTCCGCCCATTTGGTCAAGAAGCCGTTTCACAATGGATAGACCAAGTCCCGTGCCAACTTCGCTTTGCGCCATGTCCCGATGCTCTTGCTCAAAGGGGTGGAATAGCTTGTCGGTTATAAACTGTTCCGACATCCCAACACCGTTGTCTCGAATCTCAAAAATAAGGGGAAGGGTTCCATCTGCCTGCGGTGACTTTGTGGACAGTATAAATTCTACTTTTCCGCCGGGCGGTGTAAATTTTAGAGCGTTTCCGATTAAATTGACGAATACCTGCTGAATGCGCAGCTTGTCAAACTCCACCGCATCATAGGTGAAGGCTTGATCATCAATGATGAATTCCACGCCCTTTTCCTGTGCCTTTGGCAGTAAGATGGTTAAAATAGATTGTTTAAACTCCGCGTAAAGGTAGGGCTCAGGGTGCAGCTCCAGCTTGCCTTCTTCCATCTTGCTCATATCCAGCACATCGTTGATCAGCCCAAGCAAATAACGACCGGAGTCCTTAATTTTATGCAGACATTCCTGCTGCTCGTCAAAATCTGATGCATCTATGCCGATATCCGAAAAGCCGATGATCGCGTTCATTGGGGTGCGCATATCGTGACTCATACGCGCCAGAAACTCATCCTTTGCCGCCAGCGCGTTTTGCAGCAGGGCATATTGTCGCTTTTTTCGTCCGCTGGAAACCGCTAGGAAAACGGCGGTGAATAGGGCAACAATAAAAACGCAGATCAAAAACACCATTTGTAATGGATTGGAGCGCGCCATCAGCTCGATGGCGTTTTTTTGATTGTGCGTATTCGCCATAGAATAAAACTCCGCTAATTGATCCGCCCCGATATTGCGGACATAATTGTTGAGGATAGCAAGAAATTCGTTGCCTACTTTGGTTGATACCAAAAAGCAGATATCCAACTGCTGACTAATCATTGGCGTGGTTACTAAATTGGCATATAAATCATAAATATAGTAGGCAACGGACTGTCGATTGTCAAAGCCGATATCTGCTTTTCCCGCATTGACGATTCGAATGCATTCTTTTACATTCTCACAATAGATGATATCCTTGCAATCAATGGACGGTACTTGCTCTCTGGATTGAACCAACGCAACAGTACTGTCCTGCAAGGCTTTGCTGTAGGTAGGCTTTTCGAAAGCAACCATATCAACGGTGTCGACCGCACGGGAGCGAATAAAGCCCATTTGACTATTATAGTCGAGGCTTACAGGGATACTGAGGATGATATCGTACTGATTCTCCAATGCAGCGGTTTGAAGGAGGGCGTCCTTGTTGTAGACATGATAGGTGACAGAAAGCCCAGTATCCAGTGCAAACTTATCCATGATGGAGACAAGCACGCCGCTGGGATTGCCATTTTGATCAATCGTTACATAAGGCGCAGAATCCGGTATGCAGAGAACGTCCAGCGTTTTCTTATCTTGCAGCGTTTGTACCTGCTGCGCCGATAAAGAGAAGCCCCCGGCGTTATCGCCGAAATATTTGTCCTGCAGCTTGCTTTGAAAATAGGGGAACGCATAGGATATGTTGATTTGCGCTGTATCCAGCTCGCGAAGCAGGTCTGCGTTTCCTTTGGTGGTTGCGAAGTAATAGGGGCGCGCGGCAAAACGAGCCAGTGTTTTTGTGCCTGTGAAGTAGCTTAGAGAAATGCTGCTGGCAACATCCGCCGTTTGGTTTTCCAACGCCTGCACCTGCTCCTGTCGGCTTTTGCAGGGGACTAGCTCATAGGTAACGCCTTCTTTGCTTAAATACTCGACCAGCTCATTGTTTCGCGTCGTCGCCTGATCATAAATGGCCACCCGTAAGGGAGAAAGCCCTCTAAAGGTGTCCTCAGAAACGGACGTGTTATTCTCTAAAGCAGATAACGTGGTATAGACAACGCCGTAGCTGGTTTCGCAGAAATCGTATACCTGCTCTAGCTGATCGCTTTTGATGATCCCGCCAATCAAGTCGGCTTCGCCGGTACGCACCATTTCCATTGCGGCTAGGATGGCTTCATCGGCGCTCATATCATCAAAAGTGATGTATTGAAAGGTAAAACCTGTATATTCAGCGATTTTTTCTAAGTAATCGTAGGTATAACCGCTATAGTTGCCCCCAATGCCGATCTCTGAAAATCCGGCTTGCTTTGGGAAAGCCACTCGCACGATGCGCGCTTCCTTTGTTGACTGGGCACCATAGGCTACTGCCCACGGCGCGGCGCATAAGACAAGAGCCAGCACGATGACGAATAGCTGGTGCAGGATATGATGAAACCGCCTCATCCCATTCCTCCTAATGATCTCACGTACATCGCCGGTTGCTTGTCGTAAACGGCAGATATCACGATAGAATGATCTCCTACTACATTCTGCAACTTGATAAGGTTTACCTCTAAAGCTTCCAGCAAAAGGTATGACGCCGCCAAAGAAAATGGATTACATATTGGCAGGCGAGTACGACGAGACAAAAAACGAGACAAAAAAGTAAAAAAGATTTGAAAAAGGTCATTGACAAATACGGCGCTCTGAGTTATGATAGTACACGTCGCCGCGATAAGCGAGGGACAAGGGAGCATAGCTCAGCTGGGAGAGCATCTGCCTTACAAGCAGAGGGTCACAGGTTCGAGCCCTGTTGTTCCCACCAAATGGCCAAGTAGTTCAGTTGGTTAGAATGCCAGCCTGTCACGCTGGAGGTCGAGGGTTCGAGCCCCTTCTTGGTCGCCATTTGCCTTGGTAGCTCAGTCGGTAGAGCAGTAGACTGAAAATCTACGTGTCGGTGGTTCGATTCCGCCCCAAGGCACCAAGTGTGCGGTAGTAGCTCAGTGGTAGAGTGCCACCTTGCCAAGGTGGATGTCGCGGGTCCGAATCCCGTCTACCGCTCCACACATTGGTGCCATAGCCAAGTGGTAAGGCGCAGGTCTGCAAAACCTCTATTCCCCGGTTCAAATCCGGGTGGCACCTCCAAAGAGGATCGCAATAGCGATCTTTTTTTGTGTCTTGAAAGGATAGGGATTCTACGGTGAAAAAGCTTGTGAAAAAAACGTCAAGATGATATAATCAATTTTGTTTTATCGTTTAAAACTAATATAATGTAAGGTTTGCATGAAATGCGAGCCGCAGGATAGAATGTGAATGGGGGAGAAAAAATGGCTGGCTATGTATCGGAAGCGGTGATCAAGCGTTTGCCTTCCTATTATCGCCACTTAAAAGAATTGGAGCGGGAGGGCGTAAACCAGATTTCCTCTCAGGATTTGGGGGAGCGTATGCGACTGACCGCTTCCCAGATCAGGCAGGATATCAATTGCTTCGGCGGCTTTGGCCGTCAGGGGTATGGTTATTCCGTGGAAGGGCTTCGGGAGCATATCGGCCATATTTTGGGCGTGGACCATTTGCATAAAATGATCATTTTGGGCGGCGGCAACATCGGGCGCGCGATTGCTAGCTCCAATTCCTTTCCCAATAACGGGTTTGAAACGGTTGCTATTTTTGATAACGACCCTAAAAAGATAGGTACGGATGTTGAAGGCATCATCGTGCAGGATATTTGCAATCTGGAACGTTTTGTACATGAGCACACGGTGGATATCGCGTTGCTGGCTGTACCGGCTATGCGTGCACAGTCCTTGGCGGAGGAACTGTATGGCTACGGCGTGCGTGGATTTTGGAATTTTGCGCCGCTGGACTTGAAGCTGCCGGAGGATGTATCGGTAGAAAACGTTCATTTGGACGAAAGCTTGGAAGTGCTTAGCTTCCGTATGATGCAGCAGCTATGCTCGCCCATGCTGTAAGAACGGAGTAATAGGGGAGGCTGCCTATGGGAAATTTGGAGACGAGGAGGCGCTTTGGCTCGGAGGAAAAACGCCTGATCATCAACGAAGAGGGCGAATTCGCCGAGCCGGCGGATTTGTCTAAAACCATGGGTGGCCGCATTTTTGCGCCGCTTGAGCCGGAAACAGGCGAAGAACAAGCCTTTGTTTTTGACGACGAGCCTCGTTGGAGCGACACGGTAACCTCCCTTGGGGTAAAAACAGACGTGCGAAAAACACAAGCTCCGCGTCCGCTTCCCAGCCCTAAACCAGCCAAAACACGCAAGCCCGTCCGTAAGCCCCGGGATGATGGCAAAAAAGGATTCTGGCGCGCATATTTGTATGTAGGCGTGATCACCCTTTGCTTTTTGTGCATGTGCATACTCGTGGTCGTAATGATGCCTCAAATGGCGGGATATTTCTGGAAGGATTTTGATAATTACGCCTTTATCAATGGCGAGCTGCTGCGTTATGACGCAAAGACTACCGCTCTTTATAAACAGTATAAGGACTATTTAGCGAAGGACGTGATTTATCCCGGCCTGTTCGTTGACGCGGTTTCAGTTGGCGACATGACTGTCGAGGAAGCGCGCGCTGTATTGACTGAGGCTGGTTCCGCCGCTCCCATCGATTTTTCTGTAACCATTGCCATTGGAGATCAGACGTGGACATTGGACCCATCCAACATTCCTGCAAGCCGCGATTTGGGCAACGTGCTGGAACGGGCGTACGCCATTGGACGAAGCAACACCGTAGATATACAGGCGACCCAGCGTACTCCCTTCCGGGAACGGCTGGATACAGCCGTGGCGCTTCGAGAAAACGGAATCAATTTAACCACGCAGGCTAGCTATGATCATGAAGCCGTACAGAAAATCGTGGATGAAATAACCGCCTATGTAACGAGAGATCCCGTAAATGCGGAGATTCAATCCTTTGATTATAAAACCAGAACCTTTAGCTTTACGGAAGATCAGCCGGGAGTTACGCTGGATCCGGTGCTTTTGTATGACCGTGTTACGGCGGCGCTGGATCGCTGGGAGAAAAATGCCACGGTGACGGCGGAGCCGATCATTACGCAAGCGCAGGTGACCAAGGAAACCCTTACGGCAAATTTTAACTTGGTAGCGGCTTATACGACTGAAACCACCAGCAGCTCCAACCGCAATACCAATATCGACTTGGCATGCCAAGCGATTAACGGCACGGCGTTGATGCCCGGCGAAACCTTTAGTTTTAACGAAAAAACAGGTCAACGCACCACCGACAAGGGCTATCAATCCGCCGGGGCAATCGCGGCAGGACAAAGCATCGAGGAGGTGGGCGGCGGTATCTGTCAGGTGTCGTCCACTATTTTTAACGCCGTGGCGCGCGCCAACCTGCAGGTGGTGGAGCGTAGCCCCCACGCATGGCCCAGCACCTATGTGAATCGCGGCGAGGACGCTACTGTCAATTGGCCCAATCTGGATTTCAAATTTAAGAATAACACGGATTATCCCGTCTTTTTAATCACATATTATGAGAACCGAAAGATGTCCGCAGAAATCTGGGGCATGTCGCTGGGCGACGGTGTAAGCATCGATTTGTACTCCGAGGTAATCAAAACCATGGAGCCGACCACAGAGGTTAAATATGTGCTCAATACCGAGCTGCCCTATGGTACCACAAAGATAAGCGTTAAGCCGAGAACCGGCTATGTGGTGGAAACCTATAAGGTGTGGTATTTAAACGGGCAGGAGACCAAGCGAGAGCTGATGCAGACCAGCACCTACCGGGCTTATCAGCAGGTAGTGGAGTATAACAACTAACGAAAATCAATCGCAACAAGGGGCTACAGCACTTTGACGGCTGTAACCCCTTTTAAAACGTCAATCATCGAAAGAACTGGTCTTCACGGTAGCAGCTTTGCTTTAGGAAACCTACAGCGCTATGTTCAACTTCATTTTCTTCACACACATCTCACATCTACACCGTCATGCGCCCTGCATACGGCTTGGCGCTTTTCAATCAAAAGCCCCGGTTGCGCTGGGTCTCGGCCGTTTGCCTGATTGCCGTTTCGGAACTAGCTTGCGCATTTTTAAAAAGAATATGCGCTCGTTTTAAAAAAAGTAGCGTAAGATGTGCAGGAACGTTTAAAATAGATACAGAAGTAATATAGACTAAGGTTTTTTAGGGGAGGACGCAGATGATTGCTTTAGAAGCCCTGTCGACAGAAACGCAGGCCTATCAGCTTGGCGAAAAGCTATATCGTCGCGGCTCCGTGTCTCATGGTATGGATATGAGTGATACGTTGAGCTACGACGTGGGTACGACGCCGTCGCAAACGGTCAGCTTCAGCCGCTCGGGTAACGCGGTTTGTACCTGCGGGGGACAACGCGAGCCATGTGAGCATGTGATCGCCGCACTGTTGGCTACGGAGAACGACGGGCTGCTGCGTCGCTTTTGTCGGGATGGAGAGCTTGAGCTAGGACAGCGCATGCTGACGGCGCTTACGAGAGCCATGCCCGGAGGCGAAACCGTGCGGCTGATGACGGTGCTGCGCTTGGGCGAGGACGGTAAAGCATCCTTGGGGCTTTCCATCGGGCAGGAGCGTCTGTACGCCGTGAAGAGCATTCCTGATTTGCTCACCTGCTTTTCCATTGGCGCGACCCTTGAAATATCTCCGAAATTTGTCTACAGGCCCAACGTAATGCGCTTTTCCAAGGAGGACGAGCGCTTGCTTAGCATGCTATCCAGCCATGTGCCCCTGAAAGCGGATAGCCTGAAGGCGTGGGAAAACGAGGATCACAGCATGGAAAGCGAGCCGGAGGAACCGCCCTTAAAGGCCGTGCCCAGCGACGGCCGCTTTCTCATTCTGAATGGTCCCTTTTTGCAAAGCGTCATGCGCTTTTTGGAAACCCATAGCTTTGTGCTGCAAACCGGCGATGAAAAGCAAATCCAAAACGGCATCAAAAAGGAGGAGCTTTCTCTTTGCTTCGCTATCTCCCTAACCCCCACGGAGCTTTGCGTGGTTACGGAGGGCGCGGAGCATTTGCGACTGATTACGCCGGACGCGCGCTATGTTTTGACCAACGGGTATGTGACCCATCTGCATACGGCTCAGGCCCGGGTGTGCCGATTGCTGCTGGGGGAAGGCTTGAAATTCCGCTATCCGGCGAAGGAGGCGGAGGAAGCGTTGGCTATTTTACTGCCCGCTCTGTCCGCTGTGGGTACGGTCGCACCCTCGCCGGAGCTGAACGCCCGCTTGGTAACGTCCCCTTTGAAGGCTGCCGTTTACTTGGATGTAATCAATAGCAACGTGGAGGCCCGTGTTGAGTTCCATTATGGCGATACGCTGCTGCTGCCTTTTGCCGCTGCCGATGGACAGGAAAAGGCCGGAGCGCCTACCTTGAGCGACGGAAAAATGCTGCTTCGGGATGGAAGAACCGAGGCGGAGCTTCTGGAGCTGTTCTCGGACGCAGGCTTTGTGGTTCGTGGCGAAAAGATCGTTCTGCGGCGTTCCAAGGATATTTTAGCCTTCTGTACGCAGGGTGTGACGGAGCTGAATAAGCGATGTGAGGTTTATGCTTCTCAGTCCTTTGAACGGGTAAAGCCCAGACGTTTTGTGGCAAAGGCTGCTTTCCATATGCGGGGCGGGCGGCTGGTTTTTTCGCTGCTGGAAAACGGCGAGGCTGCGCCGGAGCTGACGCCGATTCTCAAGGCCATTTCCCAGCGCCAGCAATACGTGCGTCTTAAAACGGGAGAGTTTTTGGACGTGCGGGATATGATGGCGTTAGCGCCCGTGGTACAGGAGCTGCTGGACGCTGCGGAGCTGGATGATCCTCATGCGGATGAGGAGGCTAGAGAGCTGAATTTCGGCGCGTACCGCGCTGCCTACATGGTCAGCATGCTGCGTATGGCCGGAGCCCAGACCGAAACGGACGCGGAAGCGGAGAACGCCATCGAATCACTGGGGCAGACCAGCTATGGCAAATACATGCCGCAAAAGCTGCATAAGAAGCTTTCGCCCTATCAGCTGCGGGGAAGCGACTGGCTGTGTAACAGGTGTATATGAAGGTATTAATCCTGAAGGCACTATAAAAGAAGCACTGCAAATAATTCCTGAAACGAAAGATGTTTATATAGTCCATGATAATACGGAAA
>JAQUWD010000017.1 GCA_028693055.1 Eubacteriales bacterium
GTTTAATGAGCTTATAAGCGTCATAGGGCAAAAGCAGATTTGCCATATCCTTGATGCAGATGATGTCCGCGCCCATTTTTGCGATGTCGGCGGCCAGCTTTACGAAGTAATCCTCCGTATGCACCTCGGAAATGGTATAGCTCATGGCGACTTCTGCGGTTCCGCCGTATTTCTTGGTGGCCTTCACAGCGGTTTCCATGTTGCGCAGGTCGTTCAGCGCGTCAAAGCAGCGGATGATGTCGCAGCCGTTTTCTACGGTCTTTTTGACGAAGAAATCAACCACGTCGTCCGCGTAGTGCTTGTAGCCAAGAATGTTCTGGCCGCGAAGCAGCATTTGCAGCTTGGTATTGGGCAAGCCCTTGCGCAAAGTGCGCAGACGCTCCCAAGGGTCTTCGTTCAGGAAACGCAGGCAGCTGTCAAAGGTAGCGCCGCCCCAGCATTCCAAAGAGTAATAGCCAACCTTATCCAGCTGGGCAAAGGCGGGCTCCATTTGGGAAATCCGCATACGCGTGGCAGCCTGACTTTGGTGGGCGTCACGCAGAATGGTATCGGTAATTCCGACTTTAGCCATTGATTTTCACCTCTCTAAAACAATTAGCCGAACATGCTCAGCAAAATACCGGCTGCGATAGCGGAGCCGATAACGCCGGCAACGTTGGGGCCCATGGCGTGCATCAGCAGGAAGTTCTTGGGGTTGGCCTTCTGGCCCTCCACCTGACTGACGCGGGCCGCCATTGGCACGGCGGATACACCGGCAGAGCCGATCAAAGGATTGATCTTGCCGCCGGAAAGCTTGTTCATCAGCTTGGCTAGCAGCAAGCCGCCGGAAGTGCCGAAGCTGAAGGCTACAACGCCGACTACCATGATGCCAAGGGTCTTGGCCTGCAGGAAGGTTTGCGCGGTAGCGGTTGCACCTACGGTAATGCCCAGGAAGATGGTGACGATGTTCATCAACTCGTTCTGAGCGGTCTTGTTAATACGATCCACCACTGCGCATTCCCGGAATAGGTTGCCGAGCATCAGCATACCGATCAGGGGAGCAGCGGAGGGGAGAAGGAGACTGACGATGATGGTAACAGCGATGGGGAAGATGATCTTCTCCTTTTTGGTGACAGGACGGAGCTGCTCCATCACAATCTCCCGCTCCTTCTGGGTGGTCAGCGCCCGCATGATGGGGGGCTGAATCACAGGCACCAACGCCATGTAGCTATAGGCAGCCACGGCGATGGGGCCAAGAAGGTGGGGGGCAAGCTTACCAGTCAGGTAGATGGCCGTAGGGCCGTCCGCGCCGCCAATAATGCCAGTGGAGGCGGCTTCCTGAGGGGTGAAGCCCATCACCGTATAGCATACGATGAAGGTGATGAAGATACCCAGCTGTGCCGCAGCGCCCAGAAGCATGCTCTTGGGGTTAGCGATCAGGGGTCCAAAGTCGGTCATCGCGCCTACGCCCAAGAAGATCAGGCAGGGGTAGATGCCCAGCTTTACGCCTAAGTACAGGTAGTCCAGCAGTCCGGGAGTAATGGTCTGGCCCGCACTGGCGATTAACGTACCGGTGACGGTAAAGACCTGTCCACCGGAGATGATGGCGTTCACGCCGTTGATGACGATGGCGGCAGATTGCAGGGTAACGGTACCGTCGGCGGCTACGAGCATGGAAGCGGTATCGCAAACCTGTCCAAGCATGGTCTGGAAGCCTTCGCCGATCATTACAGCGCCTTGAGCGGTTACCTGATAGGCAACCTGTAGGCTGTCGGAGTTAATCAGGATGGCTCCGCCAAATAGATTCCAATTGGTATGCCCACCCGCGAACAGCTCTTGATGGTACATTTCCGCGCCGGGCAAATTGGTTACCAGCATGCCAAAAGCGATGGGCAGCAGCAAAAGCGGCTCATACTTTTTAACGATCGCCAGATAAATCAGGATGCAGGCAATTGCGATCATGATCAGCGGCAGTGGGTTGCTGATTAGGGAAGCAATACCTGACATCTGACAAAGGTTTACTAAACTTTCGCCGATGTTCATGGTTTCAAATCAACTCGCTTTCTTTTCAATTATGCGGTAATCGCGGTTGATCTCAGCCAATAACCACAAGCACATCGCCGCTGTTGACAGACGCGCCCTTGGCTACGGCAATCTGCTTCACGGTGCCGTCGCCGGGGGCCATGATTTCGTTTTCCATCTTCATGGCTTCCAGAATTAAGAGCACGTCGCCCTTTTTAACGGTAGCGCCTTGGGATACCTTAATGTCCAAAATGGTGCCGGGCATGGGAGCCGTAATTTTTTCGCCGGCAGCCACAGGGGCGGCGGCAGGAGCAGCTACGGGAGCAGCGGCGGCTACCGGTGCGGGAGCGGCTACAGGGGCGGTAGCGGGAGCAACAGCAACAGCAACGGGTGCGGAGGACGCGCCCGCCTCTTCGACGGATACCTGATATGCAACGCCATTGACAGTAACATTAAATTGACGCATGGGGTTATACCCTCCTTACAGATGCAATGAATTGATGATGATATTTAGAAACGGCTATAAGTCTGCTCTTCACGTCCGGCGCGGTTCCACGCGGGAGCGTTGCTGATGCGGCGCACATGCTTTACGGTAAAGCCGCCGCTGGCTCCATCCATAACCACGCAAATGGCTGCGGTGATGGCTGCGATTACATCAGCAGGAATACCGGCTTCCACAACAGGAGCGGCAATCGGGGTGGGAGCAGCCACAGGAGCGATTGGCTTTTCCTTTTTTTCTTTCTTGGTACCGGTATTCGCCAGCAGAGAAATACCCTTCATACAGAAGATGAGGATAACCAAGCCCGTGAAAACAACCAAGATACCAATCAAAGCAACGGAAAGGCTGAATGATAAATGATCCATGATGATCTCCTCCTTTCCGAATTACATGGGCAGATTGCCGTGCTTTTTGGGCGGGTTGGAATCCCGCTTGCTGATCAGCATTTCCAAAGCAGAGCAGAGCATCGCGCGGGTCTTGGCGGGATCGATAATATCGTCCACCATGCCCTGCTTGGCGGCGTTGACCGCACCGGCAACTTGCTCAATGTATTGGTCGGCGTACTTGGCGCGAGCATCGTCAACGCTAAGCGTCTTGTCAGCCTTTACTTCGTCCTGATAGAGTACAGCAACGGCAGCTTCGGGCGTCAGCGCGGAGATAACAGCGGTAGGCCAAGCATAGGTCATGTCGGCGTTACCTTTGCCGCCCATGGCCACATAAGCCTGACCGATCGCATCGCCGGTGACAACGCAGAGCTTCGGCACCGTAGCCTCGGCATATGCATAGAGCAGCTGGCTTTGCGCCTTGAACAGCCAGCCCTGCTCCTTCACGCTGCCGACCTCAACGCCGCAGGTGTTGAGTAGGCTGATGACAGGAATGCCAAAGCAATCCATGAAGCGAACAAAGCGAGCGGCCTTTTGCATTGCGCCTGCGGTCAGCTTGCCATTGGCGGCAATTAATCCCACGGAATGACCGCCCAAGCGTGCAATCGCTACCTTGATGGCGGGCTCGTAAGCGGCATATAGCTCCATGGCTGAGCCGTTATCAACGATCGCCTTGAGCAATGCATCCGCGTCGGAAGGATCGATAGCGGGAAGCAAACGGGTCATGTCGTCGGTGTCTACAATGTCGCTATCCTCAAGGTTGCTGGAGGGCAACAAGGACAGGAGCTGCTTTGCCTTGGCAAGGGCTTCGTCCTCGCTGGAAGCGGTTAACGCACAAGCACCCATTTCGGCGGCAACCGTTGCGCCGCCCATCTGCTCGGCGTCTACCTGCAGGCCGTTCATAGCAGCCATGACTTGAGGGCCGAACACCATGAGCTGGCCAACCTTCTGCGCCACAATGGCAACATCCGCCAACTGAGAAAGCAACGCCGCGCCGCCGATGCAGGGGCCCAGCACCAGCGCGACCATGGGGCACACGCCGCTCATACGCGCCATCTTCGTGTAGATTTCGGAATAAGCGCTCATCGCCATGGCGCCCTCGTCAATGCGTACACCGGCGCTATCCATGATAGCCAGCACAGGCGCGCCGGTTTTCTCGGCCATGTCCAGCAGCTTCACGATTTTTGCCGCTTGTTGTACGCCCATGGCGCCGCCGTGCACAGTGAAATCCTGAGCGAAGATGTAAACGGGACGCTCCTCAATCGTTGCATAGCCCGTTATGACACCAGCGCCCTCCTCGTTTTGGCTTACCAGCGCGAACAGCTCCACAAAGCTGCCTGCATCCGCGATCTTTTCGACGCGCTCGCGTGCAGTCAGCTTGCCAGCGTCACGCTGTTCCTTTAGGCGCTTTTCGTCGCCGCCGAGGATGGCGTTACGAAGTTCCAGCACCTTTTGAAGGTCTTGAGAGTTGTGCATTTCCGTTCTCCTTCCATGCGGTATATGGTCTTTGGTTGGGGCTTAGGATGGAAAAACCAACTTAATCCCCATTCCAATGTTTCTATTTATCCTTCCTGTTTTCCTGCTGTTCTGTGATTTTTTTGACAATTTTTTTGAAACGTGTCGCAAACCGAGGAAATATAAGGATTTCACGGAAATAACAAAAATAAAGAGAACACGAAATCGGCCTGTTAGCCATTCCGTGTTCTCCCTGCAAAATGAAATTGATAAGGGATTACTTACCCATAACGGTATCTGCAATGCCCTGGGCATCTAATTTGTACTTGCGCAGCAGATCAGCGGGTTTTCCGCTTTCGCCAAAAACGTCCTGCATGCCAAGCTTGGTAAGCTCTACGCCGTCCATGTTGACCAGCGCCGCGGCAGCCGCATCGCCTAGTCCGCCGACAACGTTGTGCTCTTCCACGGAGTAAATATGCTTGTGCTTCTTTGCCAATTCCCGCACGCCTTCTTCGTCAAAAGGCTTCAGGGTATGGGCGTTGACCACGCACACATTTTTGCCTTGAGCGGCTAGCAGCTCTGCGGCAGCCATGCACTCGCTCACCATTACGCCGCAGCATAGTAGAACTTCATCCGTTCCTTCCCGCAGGACATTGACCTTGCCAGGGATAAAAGGCATATCCATTTCAAAAACGGGAGAGGGCAAACGAGCCAAACGGATGTATACGGGGCCGTTGATGGCAATCGCCGCATCTACACACCGTTCGGTTTCCTTCGCGTCGCAGGGGACGAACACGGTCATGTTGGGCAGCGCACGCATCAATGCAATATCTTCCAGCGCTTGATGGCTGCCGCCGTCCTCGCCTAAGGTAATCCCTGCATGAGTAAAGGCAAGCTTCACATTCATTTTGGGGTAGCATACGGTATTGCGGATCTGGTCGTATGCGCGTCCGGCAAAAACGGCAAAGGTGCTGCAAAAGGGGATAAAGCCCATTGTGGACATACCAGCGGCCATATCCACCATATTTGCTTCGGCAATACCGCAATCAATGAAACGATCCGGATGAGCTTTTTTAAAGTATTTGGTCATCGTAGCGCCGGCTAAGTCCGCGTCCAGCACCACCAGCTTCTCGTTGGTATCGCCTAGCTTGGCTACATACTCGCCATAGGCTACACGGGTTGCTTTCTTCTCCATATTATTGCGCCTCCAATTCCTTCAACGCCTGCTGACGCTGCTCCTCGTTAGGAGCCTTGCCATGCCAGTCCACGTTATTTTCCATGTAGCTGACGCCCTTGCCCTTGACCGTGTGCAGATGGATGAGCTTGGGCTTTCCGGGCGTATGGGGCTTCTGAAGCGCTGCCAGCACCTGATCATAGTCGTTGCCTACAGGCACTTCTACCACGTCCAAGCCAAAGGCGGTAAACTTCGCAGCCATGTCTCCCAGACTCATAACCTCGTCATTGGAGCCGTCGATTTGTAGCCCGTTATGATCAAAAAGAATGGTGAGGTTATCCAGCTTGTAGTGGGCGGCAGCCATGCAAGCCTCCCACACCATGCCTTCCTGAGATTCACCGTCGCCGATCATGGTATAGACCTGCAAATCCTTTTTTGCTTTTTTAGCGCCCAGCGCCATACCAGTAGCAATGCTGATGCCTTGGCCTAAGGAGCCGGTAGAAGCATCTATGCCTGGGCAGCGCTTCATATCGGGATGGCCTTGCAAAATGCTGCCTAATTGGCGAAACCGCTTAAATTCTTCGGTGCTGAAAAACCCGCGCTCCCCCAGCACAGCGTATAAGGCCGGAGCAGCATGCCCTTTTGAGAGCACAAATCGATCCCGATTCTCCATTTTTGGATTTTTGGGGTCAATGTTCATTTTTTCAAAGTACAGCGCTACCAGTGCTTCCACGATGGACAGAGAACCGCCGGGATGACCGCAGCCAGCATCCGCCGTCATATTGATGATGTCTCGACGAACCTGTGTGCAGATGGAACGAATCGATGCGTCCATTACAGTAACCTCCATTCAGGATTAGACTAAACGTATTTTATGGTATCACAAATCCTCTGCTTGTCAATGCGTGAGATTATGGTTTTTTTGACCGCTCTATGACTTGAAAAGTTTGAGCTACATCTATGCTTGATGCTTGCCCATGGTGCTTTTGATGCGCGGCGCTACTTTAGGCGCTGGCTGGGCAGCGATCGAAATCGTGGGGGTATCCGAAATAGGCTTTCTTTCGGTAGATGAGGGAATCATGGTTTTGACTTTTGGCTTTGGAGTCTCAGCCGGATGAAAGCCAATCCTGTCCTTCCTTTCCTCTTTGAAAACGGATGGAAATGTAGGCACTACTGGAGCGGAAAATGCAGATGAAACTGGGTCCAGTTCCCTTTTGCTATGTTCTCCCTGCTCAATGGTGACAGGCAAATTCGTTTGCCACAATGCGGTGGACGGCTCCGATTGATCGGCAAGGGGAATGGTTGACTTGAGAGTAGCCGCACGGGAGACGGTGGGCTGCTCAGAAACGGCTTCAACGGCCGGAGACTCGTCAATAGAACTTTCTACTGAAGGTACGGAGGCAGGACGACGATAGCGCGAAACATCAGGTTCGTCAGCTTCGAAGGTAGCTTGAGAGGAGGGAGCAGAGCGCATCGCATTGTTTGGCGCGGAAAAAGGATTTTCTCTCTTTTCGGGCGTGCTTTGCGGAATGCCTCCGGCTCCTCTGGTCGCCAAGAAATCATTCAGAGCCGCATTAGCGAAAGGATTGTTCGCGGTTGCAGCCTGTGGTTTGATCGCGCGCCATTGTGGCGCAGTATCTATTGGCTGAGATGGTTTTTGCGTGACTTTTTGATTGCTTTGTTCGTTTTCCTTTTTATCTGCATCGCTAAGCATAATCAAAAACGCTCCGCCAAGAGCAATACCAATGCCAAACAGCATAACAGGATAACAATGTCGCAGCGTAAAGGACATAGCGCCGTTCATCCCAGTGACAAGCAGATTTTGGGACGGTGTATTAAAAGAAGCCAGCACCAGCTGAAGCTGTTCGTTTTGTATAAGAGGAAGAATCGCTGCTGCAACGCCAATAAAAGCGGCAATGCAGCCGATGCAGGTAAGGGCAACGCCAGAGAACCGTTTGACCTTCATGTGGGTCATCCTTTCCAGTCTAAGCTTACCTTGTTTCTTTCGCCTTAAAATACCTGTTTTCCTTCCCTAATTTGGCAGGAATCGACTATTTCTGCGCAGAATAGATAAAATCGGGTATATTTTGAATTTCGGGGGAGGTTTTCGCCTTGGAAAGCTATAAGCTTACCTATAATGTCGACATGGTTTTTTGTATCGACGCTACCGGTAGCATGCGGCACGTGCTGGATTTTGTAAAGCAAAACGCATTGAATTTGTACCGTGATATCGTCGCTGAAATGGAAAAAAAGCATAAGGTGATCAGCAAGCTAAGGGTAAAGGTCATTGCTTTTCGCGATTATATAGCTGACGGTGAAGACGCGATGCTCAGCAGCGATTTTTTTGTTCTACCGGACCAAGCCCAGATGTTTTATGATTGCGTGGGCGGGATCAACGCTAAGGGCGGCGGGGATATTCCCGAGGATGGTCTGGAGGCCTTGGGTTATGCCATCCGTAGCGATTGGACGCGGGAGGGAATTAAAAAACGGCACATCATCGTGGTATGGTCTGATGCGCCGACCCATGAACTGGGTCATGGAAAAATTGCACCTTGGTATCCCGAAGGCATGGCTAAGGATTTTGAAGAATTAAGCCTTTGGTGGGAAGACGAGCAGCTGGGCGGCGGTATGAACGAGAATGCCAAGCGTCTGCTGATCTTTGCTCCGGATGCGCCGGGCTGGAACCGTATTTCCTCAGAGTGGGGGCAGGTGATTCACGTCCAAACGGTCAGCGAGGGATTGGAGGACGTGGAATATCATCAGGTTTTGGACGCGGTCTGCAATACGATTTAATCGTTGATTGATCATTCGAAGAAGTACGGGGAGGGCTGTGTCATCCTTCGTTATCATCCATTTGTTGTTACCTATGCCGCCCTGCCCGGAATGGGGGAGGACAGCTTCATCATACGCGGCGGCGGGCGCGGCGATTTGCTTTGCGTCGCCGACGGTTGCGGGGGACTGGGTAGTAGACGTTATCAAGAGCTTGACCAGAAAACGGGAGCCTATCTTGCCTCTCGCCTGATCACGCGAATTGCCGGTGAATGGGCGGAACAAATCGTCTGCTTACCCAAGGAGCCGGACTCCGGGCGTGCGGAGGCAGAGCTTTTGACCAGCCGACTACAGGAAACGCTTACAAAATACGCGCGCCGGAATGGCATGCTGCATAACAACCCGCGCATCGTCGGAAGCATGCAGCGCATTTTGCCTAGCACCCTTTGCCTTGCACTGACAGAACGCCAAGAGGAAAATGAGAGCTGCTGCTTTTTATGGGCTGGCGATAGCCGTGGTTATCAATTGACGTTATCCGGTCTGCATCAGTATACCCAAGATGATTTGCGCTGTGGGATGGACGCCTTTGACTGTTTGTACTGCGATTCGTCCCTGAGCAATTGCGTCAGCGTTGATCAGCCCTTTGAAATTCATATGCGCCGAATATTGCTCACCCTTCCCAGCGTTCTGTTATGCGCAACGGACGGGGCTTACAATTGTCTGCCGACCCCTATGGAATTTGAAATGCTTCTGCTATCCACCATGCAAGCAGCGTCTGACGCCGAAACTTGGAAAAGCAATATGGAGAAGGCGCTTCATAAGCTGGCGAGCGATGATGCTACCTTGGCTTGCCGTCCTAGAGGCTTTGCGGACTTTGCCGAGATGAAGCGTTATTATTTACCTCGGCTACAGGAACTGCGCGGCAGCTACATTCTTCCCGTAAGGCGGAAACGGCAGGATCGGGATTTTGCCAGAGAATGCTGGCGGCAATACCGCACGGACTATGATTGTACCGGAGGGACGTGTGATGAGCAGGATGATTGGCGTATATAAGCCTGTCACGCCGCTGCAAACGGCGGGCAGCGGCAGCGCCCGGTGGTGTATTGCGCTGCGAGGGGGGCAGCGTTTTTTTCTTAAGGAATTTTTATCCCCAGTGTATCCCTATAAAGGTGGTAACAAAGCGCTGATCCAAAAGCAGATTGAGCGCTGCCAGCGTTTTGAAGCCACCAAACGTAAACTCTATGCCGCCATGAGCTGTGTGATCGGGGATACGTTGGTGCCGGTATTGGATTTTTTCTGCTTCGAATCACGGTATTATGCCGTTAGCGAAGAGGTTCCAACCCCTCGCCTGACGGGCGAAAGCGAGCTTGACATGACAAACTCCGAAAAGAGAGAAATCTTGTTGGGCTTGGCGCTCTGCCTGCAAAGGCTCCATTTGCAGGGAGTCGTGCATGCTGATTTGAAGCCGGAGCATGTGCTGTTAAGCAAAGGACCTTTAGGCTATGAGGTGCGACTGATC
This sequence comes from Eubacteriales bacterium, assembly GCA_028693055.1. Lineage (GTDB taxonomy): Bacteria > Bacillota > Clostridia > Christensenellales > Aristaeellaceae > Limiplasma. Next base: position 9,801 of record JAQUWD010000017.1, read on the forward strand.
GATCTGGACAGCGGGTTCTTGACCGAAGAGCCGCCTAAGGAGCCAAGGGACATGGAAGGAGACCCGGTTTACCTTGCGCCGGAGGTGTTTCTGTGCATGGCTGGTCAGGAAGCGACGCTGGGCGCGGCGGTGGATACCTTTGCTTTCGGCGCTATTATTCATCGCATTTGGACGGGGTCGCTGCCCGGCATTGACTCAAAACGCTATGCATATCTATATGAAGCCGCATTAGAGGGTGGAGAAATTTCGCTTTCTCCAGAGCTGCCTTTGCCGTATCGAATGGCGGTGCGTCGAATGCTGGATAAGGATCCCGCTCACCGCCCGTCTGATATGGAAATGGTCCGATTGCTGACGGCTAATCGCCCGGGAGAGGAACGGTACTGGCAGGAGGGCGAACCGTTGAACGGCCTTAGCCGCTTTATGAAGAAGCCCGGCAATTGAACAATAGAATACAAAAAAGAACAGTCTCCGCACTGGGATAGATCCTCCGCTTCTGCTATGATCATGCGGTACCATAGCGGAACGGAGGCTTTTTTAATGAAATACGGCTTTTTTGACGATGAGCATCGGGAATATGTGGTAAACAAAGTAGATGCGCCGCAAAGCTTTACCAATTATCTGGGACAGAAAAGCATGGGCGCGGTGGTTAGCCACAACGCAGGGGGCTACCTGTGGAAGGGCAGCCCGCAGTATCATCGAATTACCCGCTTTCGCCCTAACGGCGTTCCCTTGGACAGACCGGGGCATTATGTCTATGTACGGGATGACGAAACGGAAAAATTCTGGTCGCTGAGCTGGCAGCCGGTGGGCCGTGATTTGAGGACTGCAGAATATGAATGCCGCCATGGCTTTGGGTACTCCACCTTTCGCTGCGAGGCTGAGGGGATTGAGGGCACAGAAACGTTGTTCATTCCTATGGATGATGACGCGGAGCTATGGGAAGTACGGCTTCGTAATCGATCCAATCGGGAACGATTGATCAGTCTGTATGGATATTGTGAGTTCAGCTTTCATCATATCGATATGGATAACGAAAACTTTCAAATGAGTCTGTACTCAGCCGGTTCCCGATATGTGGATGGCACGGTGGAGTACGAGCTGCATTATGAAGAAAACAGTCATGAATTTTTTACCGCCTCTTTTGCTCCGGATGGCTTTGATTGTTTAAGGGACAGCTTTATCGGCAGCTATCGTACGGAACAAAACCCCGTTGCAGTAGAAAAAGGCCAAATGAGCGGTTCCTGCGAGCAAGGCGGAAATCATTGCGGCGCATTGCAAAAACGCTATCGGTTAAAGCCCGGCGAAGAAATTCGGTGCCGCTTTCTGCTAGGAACCGGCGACAGCCAGACTGCCCATGCCGTTCGGGCGAGATATACCGACGATTACGCAGATCATGCCTTTGCAGCTTTGGCAGATCACTGGTCGCAAAAGCTGAACACCTTACAGGTTCAAACCCCAGACGAGGACATGAACCGTAGCTTAAACCTGTGGAATCTGTATCAAAGTCAGGTAAACGTGACCTTCAGCCGCTTTTCCTCCTTTATCGAGGTGGGAGGCCGTACCGGGTTAGGCTATCGGGATACGGCGCAGGATGCGATGTGCATTCCAAACGCCGATCCAAAAATGTGTAAAAAACGGATTGAACAGCTTTTGCACGGTCAGGTACGGCTGGGCTATGGACTGCATTTGTTTGATCCTGCGTGGTTTGAACCCGCTAAACAGCAAAGCTTCAAATCTCCCACCGTTGTACCTACGCCGGATAAACAAAGCATGATTCATGGGTTGAAGGATACCTGTGCCGACGATGCGCTGTGGTTAATTCCCGCCATTGCCGAATATGTACGAGAAACAGGAAAGATCGATTTCCTAAATCAGGTGATTCCTTATGCCGACGAGGGTGAGGATACGGTTTATCGCCATATGCTGGCGATATTGCGCTTCAGCTTTTCTCAGGTGGGGCAAAACGGCGTCTGTAAGGGTTTGCGGGCGGACTGGAACGACTGCTTAAATTTAGGCGGTGGGGAAAGCGCCATGGTAAGCTTTTTGCTGCTGTGGGCAGTAGAGCATTTCTGCGATTTAGCGCGCTTTACCAACCATGAAGAGGACGCAGAGAAAATCAACCGTCAAGCAGCGGATATGAAAGCGCTCTGTCAAAGAGTGCTATGGGATGGCGAATGGTTTCTGCGCGGGATTACCGGCGATAATCGACCTATCGGCACGCATACCGCAGCGGAAGGAAAGGTTCACTTAGAAAGCAATACTTGGGCGGTAATCAGCGGCGCGGCTACCGATGAGCAGGGCGTTAGCGCTATGAATGCGGTAAACGACTGGCTGGTAACACCCTATGGTTTGATGCTCAACGCCCCTGCCTTCCGTACGCCGGATGATTCCATCGGCTTTGTCACAAGGGTTTATCCGGGGATTAAGGAGAACGGCTCAATTTTCAGCCATTCCAACCCGTGGGCATGGGTCGCCGAATGTATGCTGGGGCGCGGCGATCAGGCTATGAAGCAGTATCTGGCGTTGCTGCCCGAAAAGCAGAATGAACTCATGGAAATCCGTCAAGCGGAGCCATACAGCTATTGCCAGTTTATTATGGGACGCGATCACACGGCTTTTGGACGGGCGCGTCATCCCTTCATGACCGGCTCTGCCGGGTGGAGCTATTATGCCGCAACTCGCTACATTCTGGGCATTCGCCCGGTGCTTGACGGCTTGACGGTCGACCCCTGTATTCCCGCCGCTTGGGACGGTTTCCAGGTAACGAGGGAATGGCGGGGAGGCCGTTACCATATCACCGTAATGAACCCAAAGCACGTCCAAAAAGGCGTATGCTCCCTCCAAATCAATGGTCGAGAAGTAGACCGTATTCCCTGTCTAGGCTTAGGAGAACACGATATTCTTGTAACAATGGGTTGACCTCTTGCGTGCGCGGTTCGGCAGTGGTATGATAAACAAGAAAATGAAACAACTATCTGGCAAATGGAGGATTAGTATATGATTTCCTTTGGTACAGGTGGATGGCGCGCAATTATCGGAGACGAGTTTACCAAAGCGAACCTTCAACGCTTAACCTATGCGCTGGCGCAACGTATGAAGCGCGAGGATGTACAGGATAAAAGCTTTTGTATTGGCTATGATCGCCGCTTTCTTAGCAGAGAAGCCGCCGAATGGTCGGCAGAGGTAATGGCCGCGGAGGGCGTACACGTGCTGCTCATCAACCGTGAAGCGCCCACGCCGCTGATCATGTTTACCGTACAGTATTATGGACTGGACTATGGGATGGCGGTAACAGCCAGTCATAACCCGGCTCTGTACAATGGGGTCAAGCTTTTTACCAAAGGCGGCCGGGACGCCGTGGAGACTGTCACCAACGAGTTAGGCGATGCCGCCAATCAGGTGGATTTGAAGGATGTAAAGATCATTCCCTATCGTAAGGCTATCGATAGTGGGCTGGTACAGGAGATCAATCCCCAAAATCAGTATCTGGACGCGATTATTCGCGGCGTCAATATGGACGCGATCCGCAGCCGTAATTTGCAGATTGTGCTGGATCCTATGTATGGCGTGAGCCGCACCTCCCTACAAACGATTTTATTAACGGCACGCTGCGACGTAAATATTATCCACGAGCGTCATGACACCCTGTTTGGCGGAAGGCTGCCCGCGCCTAATATGGAAACGTTGGGCGCGCTGCAAGCCGCTGTGCTGGAAAACCATGCGGATATCGGTATTGCCACCGACGGCGACGCGGATCGGCTGGGCATTATCGACGATAAGGGACAGTTTGTGCACCCCAATCAAATCCTGGTGCTTTTGTATTACTATTTGTTGAAATATAAAAACTGGCATGGCCCCGCCGTGCGTAATATTGCCACTACCCATTTGTTAGATCGGGTTGCGGAAAGCTTTGGCGAAAAGTGTTACGAGGTTCCGGTTGGCTTTAAGCACATATCGGCAGGAATGCAGGAGCATAACGCCGTCATTGGCGGCGAAAGTAGCGGCGGGCTGACTGTGCGCGGCCATATCCATGGCAAGGACGGCATCTACGCAGCAACGCTACTGGTGGAAATGCTAAGCGTTACCGGGAAAAAGATGAGCGAGCTCATGCGGGAAATCTATGATGAGTTCGGCACTGCATATATGAGCGAGTTCGACTGGCCCTTCGATCAGGAAATCAAGGATAAGCTTCAAAAGCTGTTGATGGTCGATAAAAAGCTGCCCGCATTTCCTGTTCCCGTGGTCGGAACCAATTATATGGACGGCTGTAAGGTGCTGTTTGAGAAGGGCTGGATCATTGCCCGATTCAGCGGTACGGAACCGCGCCTTCGGGTGTTTTGCGAGATGCCCACACGCGGCGAAGCGGAACGCTTGACTCGCGTAATGGCTGAGTTTTTAGAACTGCCCATGGCCTAACGGTGGCATGAGGAAAATCAAGGAGGCGTCTCAACGTGAAATCCCTCTGGAAACGTATGAGCACCCTACGAAGCTCCATCCTGTTTATCGTGCTTTTGTGTTGGCTGCTGCCTACGGTATTGCTGGGCAGCTTTATGGGTACGCGCTTTTTTACCGCGCTAAAGGAAAAAACAGAGCTTACCTTAATGACTGAAACCCAGCAAGCGCAGGTGCGGGTAACCGAAAATCTAAATAGCGCCGTCACCTTAGCTAAGGATGTCGTATATGACGACGAGCTTGCTAGCGCCGTCACAGAGTTTGAGAATGATAGCGTCAGCTATGAAGCTTACTTTTCTCGGTGCAGAAGCTATTTGGAGCGCAAGTTCGGACGGGAACGGCTGATCGATTTTGCCTTGTTTTTCCGCAACAAAGCTCCATCCGGCATTTTCTTTACCAGTGACGATTACGAGCAAGCCCTGTATTTTGAACATAATGTCCTAGAAGATATCCTCACCCTCAGCGATTCCCTTGATACGGGCTGCGCCTTTTTATCCGCCGGGGAAAACACCTACCTGATTCGCAATCTGTTTAATACCAAAATGGAAAAATACGGGATCCTTGTGCTGGGGCTGATCGGGCCCCGGCTTTTTGAACCCGTTTATGAAGTATGCAACGCTTTGGATATGGGCTATGGCATTCGTCTGGATCGATATGAAGAGGGAAACGTGAACTATCTGGAGCAGCCCAGAGGGATGAGCGAGCAAGGAGAGCTTTTGCTCTTCACCTTGGATAGCGTTCAACGCGACTATCATCTGATCATTCAGCTTCAAGCCAATAGGCATACGGTGTATAAGGATATGGAGGCCTTTCAGCGCCTGATGATCGGGATGTTTGGGCTGCTAATTCCCATTATGACGGCGCTTGTATACTTTGTGAACAAACGCATTACACGGCCTATTGCGCTTTTGAGCGAGGCTTCCACAAAAATACGCGGCGGGGAGCTGGGAGTTACCGTGCCCATGCATGGCTCGGACGAGCTGGGGCAGCTTGGTAGCGCATTTTCGGATATGAGCCTACAGCTAAAGGAACTGGTGGATAAGTCCTATAAGGAGGAAATCGCGCTGCGGGACGCAAAGATACAGGCGCTTCAAAGCAGAATCAATTCGCATTTTCTCAACAATGCGTTGGAAACCATCAATTGGCAGGCACGTATGGAGGGCAGCGAGACGATTTCTGAAATGGTGGAGGCGCTCAGCTGTCTTTTGAATGCCAGCATGGATCGAAATGAACGTCATCTGGTGCCGTTAAACGAGGAATTGAAGGTCGCAGACGCATATTTCTATTTCGTCGGTCTGCGGTTTGGAAAACGCCTAACCGTTTGGCGGGATGTGGATAGCAAAGCGGAACCTTTGATGGTTCCACGGTTGGCGATTCAAACCTTGGTAGAGAACGCCATTGAGCATGGCATCGCCAAGATGGGCGGGGGAAGAATCTGGCTTACTGTATATTGCCGAGAAAATCGTCTACATGTGGAAGTGGTGAATAACGGGCAACGGCTTAGTCAACAGGAGCTGGAACGCATTCGCCGCTTGCTGGATGAAGAGGGGGACGCTCAGGGACATATGGGGCTTCGGAACGTGGCGCGCCGTCTGCGCCTGCTTTTTAATGATAAAGCCACCTTGTCGGTACGACAGGACGAAAAAGGGCAGACGGTGGCAGCTTTCTCCATTCCCGCTATTACGGCAGAGGAAGCAGCCCAGCACTTAGATAAAATGCGCTTACTTGAATTACAATCGGGGGAAAAGCAGAAATGAAGAAAAAGTTGGTCGCACTGCTAATTGCTTTTGTGATCCTTTGGGCAGGAGCTGCCTGTGCCGACGGCGTGGTATTGAAAACGGTGAGCATCTTTGCGGGTAATGATGCAGCGGCGGACACCTATGCCGGGCTGCTAAAGGGTTGGGAAGAAGCCACCGGGAATACGCTCAACGATTACTCTGCCGCTTCGGACGAAGCATGGAAGCTGAGCGTATTAAAGGATTTTGCGGCTGGGAATGAAGCCGATGTGCTGTTCTTTTTCGCCCAGACGGCTGATAGCCAGGCAATCCTAAAAAAGGTTGTGCCGATCGCTGAGATTAACGCCGCTTATCCTGAGCTGCAATTAACCGAAGACAAGTCGATCGCGGAAACGGATGGAAAGGTTTATGCAATTCCTGTACGTCCCTATTGGGAGGGGCTTTTCTGTAATACGGATCTCTTTGAGAGCTATGGGCTGGAGCTTCCTACCACTTGGGAACAGTTTAAAACTGCTGTAGAGGTTTTTAGGCAGCATGACGTCGTACCTATTGCCGTCAGCCTAAGCGACGTGCCCCATTACATGGCGGAATTTTGCATTAGCGTCGCTTCCACGGCGCAGGAGCAGGAAGCTCGCCCAACGCAAACCGTGCCAGAGGGATGGATTGCAGGCATGAAACTATTACGCGAGCTATATGAAATGAATGCCTTTAGCGCGGACGTGAACGCAACCACCTCGTCGGCGGCTAACCAGCTTTTTATTGATAAAAAGGCCGCCATGCAGGTGGACGGAAGCTGGTTTGCCAACAGCCTGCCAGCGTTAAATATGGAAACCACAGCGGTGCTGCCGTTCCCTTCTATGCTGCAAAGTGAAAAGCCGGCCTATCTTTTCGGCGTCTCCATGGGCTTTTATCTCAGCCGATCTGCATGGGACGATCCTACCCGGAGAGATGCGGCAGTGGATTTGCTACGCTACTTAACCACCGGAGACAATGCCGCCGCTTTAGGCGTATATAATATATCCGATCAACTATTAGCCAGCTATCATGCTATGGTGGAGGGCGACGTTCGCCCCTGCGCCCCCATTCAGGACGCTATGCGGCAGGATGCGCGCGGAAAATGGTTTTCCTTGATTCCGGGGATTGCCGATGGTACGGTGGAGCCGGAACAGATGTGGGAAGAAGTCATGGAGATGCGTCCATTTTCAGAGTAAGCGTATCTATGGATTCAGAAAGGCGGCTAGGCAATGTACGGTGTTGTGCTGGTGGATGATGAACAAATTATTTTGCAGGGCTTACAACGCGTTTTCCCATGGGGCGATTACGGGCTGGAGGTAAAGGGTACAGCCAGCGACGGCAAAGAAGGTTTACAGCTCATTCGACAATGTAAGCCGGATATGCTGCTGACCGATATCCGAATGCCCAATATGGATGGGCTTTCGATGATCGCTGCGCTAGGCAGTGAGTTTCCGCGGATGCAGATTTCCGTGCTAACGGCTTTTCGGGATTTTGATTACGCCAAGGAAGCCATTCGTTTAGGCGTATGCCGGTATTTGCTTAAGCCCAGCAAAATGGACGAATTAAAGGAAGCCGTTGGCTTTATGACGGAGAACCTCCGCGCCCTCCCGCCTTTGGAGGAAACCGTAACGGACGGGGAAGAAACGGGAGAGGCTGGTAACTATGTAGCCAGGGCTGCTATGCAGTATATCAAGGAGCATTTTGAAGAGCATATCAGTTTGAGCGACGTGGCGGAGCATGTTTATGTCAGCCCGTGGCATTTAAGCAAGCTGATTAACGGCCATTTGGGGCAGAGCTTCTTTGATATTTTAAATGGTTTGCGTATTTCCAAAGCCAAGGAGCTGTTGATGGATCCCGCTTTAAAGGTGCATGAAATCGCTATCCAAATCGGCTATGGAGACGTGGCCCATTTCAGCAAAAATTTTAAGAAAGCCACAGGCCAAAGCCCAATGGAGTTTCGTTCCGGAGGCCATTGAAAAAGCATGGCGAAAATGGGCGGCAAGGATATGCAAACGCAGCTGGAAAAAGGAAGCGTAGCTGCGGCAAACCGATCCTATGGGATGGAGCATATTGTGTTTACGGTAAAAAGGTGATATCCCGCAGCTTATCCTTAAGAGCGCTCTGAAACAATCGGAGCGTTTCTTTTTTTACATTTATTGACTTGACATCTAGTGGTAGACAGCTGTATCCTATTGGTAGACAATTGTCACCAATAAAAGGAGGAACTCCATGCCTATTCAATGCACCGAGGCGGAATGGAAGATCATGGAGGTGCTGTGGGATCACCACCCCCGCACCATGGCGGACGTCACCAAGACGCTGGAACCGTCCACCGGCTGGACGCGCCATACGGTGATCACCTTGCTCAAGCGTATGCAGGAGAAGGGAAGCGTTCAGGTGGATGAAACGGGTAACGTGAAGCTCTACCGTCCTGCAGTTTCAAAGGAGGAAGCCTCAGCCGATCAGACCCAGAAGCTGTTAAGCCGTGTTTTCTCCGGCAAAGCGTCGCTGCTGATTAACAATCTGGTGGACTCTGGCAAGGTTACGGTCAAGGAAATGGAAGAAATGCTGCAAATGCTGAGAAACGAGGGGAAAAAATAGGGGGGATATCATGCGTACCGCAACGGTCTATAATTTTTTGTTAGAAGCTAATTTAATGGCAAGCATCGCTGTCGTACTGATGATTATCGTGCGCAAATGCTTTCGGCGCTCCTTAGGAAATAAGGCCATCTACTTCGGGTGGCTGCTGATTTCCATTCGGCTGCTGTGCCCGTTGGCGCTGCCCAACCCGGCTATCAACCAGATTAGGCCTTTTGCTGAGTCGGATCAGGCTATTCGTCCCATCGCGGGGCAATTGAAGGTGCGCTTTTTTGACGCAAGCCAGGAAATATATAGGCTTGCGATAGGCGACGATATTGGCATGGGCGGCGTAAGTCCCATGACGCGAGAGCTGAAGGCCATTGTGGAAAGCGAATACAACGGCATGCTCTCCGAACGCCTGATGGAGCTTTATGCGCTGGGCGCAACGCTAGTGCTGTGCTGGTTTGCCGTTGCCAATCTGCGATTTCGCCATAGGCTGAAATCGGATCGGATCGAGCCAATTTCCGGCAAGCTGCTGGAACAGTATCGGGAGCTTTGCACTCAAAGAAAAGTGAAGCCCGTGCCTGTATACTTTACCGACCCGCTGCCCAGCGCTTGTCTAGTAGGCGTGCTCAGGCCTTATATCGCCCTGCCGCTGACCGCCAAGCCTCAGGAGGCTATTCATGTTTTAAACCATGAAATCAGCCATTTGCAGGGGCACGATCAGATATGGGCAGTTTTGCGTTTGCTTTGTTGTGCCGTTCACTGGTTTAACCCACTGGTTTGGCTGGCGGCAGAAATGAGCCGCGTCGACGGCGAGCTAGCTTGTGATGACCGGGTAGTTGAAAAGCTGAACACGCAAGAGCGAATGGCTTATGCCAATGTGCTGGTGTTGGCTGCCGCTAGGCGAAACGCCCCCGGAGTGGCTGTGCTAGCAACCGGCATGACCATGACTGGGAAAAGGCTGAAAAGCCGTGTCAGCGCGATTTTGCATAGCGGGCAAATCAAGCGTGGTTTTGTGGTGTCCTTTATGCTCCTGAGCTGTATGGCGCTTGTCGGTGCCTTTGCCACGGCAGAATACAAGGTGTGGCCGACCATTCCAACCTATGAGCAGGCCCAAAGTATTTCCTCCGGGCCGATTGCAAGCAGCGAGGACGCAGTTGCCCGGGCGAAGGAAATCCTAGCAAATCCGTATTTCTATCATGATGTAACAAATGCCGAATGGGAGGCTCATTTGAACGAAGAGGAACGACCGTACTATAGCAGTAGCAACCAGCCACGTTATGACGTGATGGTTCGCTCGCCAGATTTTGTTCGAGATATCAGAATCAGCTTAGCGCAAGACGGTACCGTGCTTTATTTTGAAAATGGTGACTGCGGCTATGCCGATGCGGCGGCTTCCGGCAGCCTCTACGGGGAAAATCACCCTGAAAAGCAGGAGGAGCTTTACGACTTCGCACTCGGAGCCTGCGCCCAGCTGGCTACAGGGGTTCAGCCTGCCGCCGAGCGGTACGTTTATACCGGCGACGGCGATTTCAGCAATTCCAGTCAGCATTTTACCAGCTTTTCCTTTTCTACTGACGCATGCACCTATCAACTAGGCATTCAAACAGTGCCGACGGTTCGGATTGTTCTGTACGATGCGGAAGCGTTCAATTCCTGATATTCGAATAACAAGGAGGGTGAAGCAACCTATGAAAAGATGGATAAGCCTGCTGTTAAGCCTTATGCTGCTGGGTGCTAACGCCATGGCGGAGGATTCAACGCTGGTGAAGGACGCAATCGATTATGCAAAAGGTAACCTTACTGAGGTATATGGCTACCGCGCCGTGGATGCAGACCATTTCGAGTTCAAGGCAGAGGATATGGGGGATTACATTCTGATTACCTATTATCCCAAGGAACGCCCGGATTGGGTCTACTCCTTTCGGGCGGCGGACGGTCAATTTAGCGACATGTTCACGCCCTTTGGAGGCACGGATTATCAGCATTATCCGGGACAGAACAGCGTATTAGAAACCCTGTATATTGCAAGAGACGAAGGCTGGTTTGCTCATTGGGATCAAGCAGCCATGAACCGAATGACGGAAACCATGGCAACGCTTGAGGTAACGCCCACTGCCGAGCTGGCCTCCGGCCTTGCAGACGGCGCCATTACCGCCCCTAGAGCCATACAGGCTTATTTTGAATCCTGCTACGGCCCGGAAATTCGCTGGACACTAGCTACGGGGCAATTGCGGGATGAGGTACTATCTCGCTGGGGCTTAGAGCCGGAGAAGGAAGCGGACAAGCAGGGCATACAAACCTATACGCTCTTGGATGGAACCACCGGCGTAACCCAATTTGCGGGAGAAGCGCCTCGGGAGCTACGCGCCGCCTTTGCTCACCCCAAGCTGAAGAATTGGACGCTCTTGTGCGGCGCGGTAATCTCTCGAGCTTCTGGGATTGGCATGCAGACAGGTCTTACCGGCATTGGCTATGCGGCTTTTGAAAAGAAGGGACAGCGCTTATTAGCGACGGCTTTTCAAAAGCGCGGCGAAGACTGGCAGGTACTCCCAGTGGGTGAAAAGGCGCTGTTGACCGAGGGACAGCTTTCCATTTCATGTGATTCTGCTTTTTTTCTTGAATATAGTTTGGGAGAGGAAGAAAAAAAGATTTTCACCATTACTCCAACGTACAACGAAAAGTCAGGGGTGGTGCTCAGTCAGCTACAGGAATATCGGTATGAAAATCAACAGACGGGAAGCTGGATCACCATAAACGATAGGATGCAAACCGAAAATGGGCTTGGTCAGTGGTATCATGTCGTTTCCTGCGCGTCCGGCCAGCCGCCGCAGGAAGCGGATTTTCCCGTGAATGCGCCTCAATATCTGGAGATGATTGATATCACTGTCTTTCCAAAAACCGCCGAGGCCTGCGCACAGGCGGAAACCTATACGCTGCCGGAAAATTGTGGCCTAACGGTGGGCGTTCATCTGCGCAAGGAGACCTCGTCCCGTTCCCGAGACTTGGGCGACTACAATCCTGGTACGATTGTGGAGGTTTTAGAGACGGTGCCGGGTAATCCCAGTCCATGGGCGCATGTGCGCATTGGATCGGTGGAAGGATATATGAGCGCTGTCTACGTGGATTATGTTGGCTCTGTATGCACAATGAACGCCTTTAAATATGGCGCGTTACCCGTAGCCAAAACCAAAAAAGCGCTTTCGCTGAAAAAAGGGATAGGCTGGCTGGACGGTACTGTTCAGGAACTAGCCGTAGGCACAAAGATGCATGTGCTAGCCCAGCACGATCAGTGGCTGCACGTCATGCTTCCGTCAAGCGGCGAGCCGGGCTGGATGATGGACAGTGACGGTATCGACGGATACGTGAAAGCTGCTGATGTGATACAGGCAGGCGCCTCTTTGCAATTGGACTGGATGGAATAAGCAAAGCCGCGGCATGGAGTGCATCCACGCCGCGGCTTTCCTCATAAAAATGTAGTTCCTTAGCCAATAGTTTCTACAAAGGTAAACGTTTGGTCAAACCGTGCCAAAATCGCCGGTGCGCCCAGCTCAATTTCGCCCATATCTTCGTTTCCGATGGAAAGAGCGGGTGTTTTGGTGGTCATTGTTGCCGCGTCCTCAGGGGTCGCGCCAAACTTCATCAAATTCTGGAAAGCCCGGATCATGGTCAGCGTGCTGCCCGCTAGGGTGCCGTCGGCCAGCCTTGCCGCGCCGTCCTTCACAAACACATCCTGTCCGCCCAATTGATATTGTCCATCCGGCATTCCGGCGGCTTCCATTGCGTCGGTAATGGCGACGGTATGCTCCTTGCCCTTGCACAGCATCAGCATACGCACAATGTCGGGATGCAGATGAATGCCGTCGCTGATGACTTCGCAATTCAAGCGTGCATCCACCATGGCAGCGCCGGGAACGCCGGGCTTGCGGTGGTTAAGGGGCGATTGGGCGTTAAAGGTATGGGTCACATGGTTCGCGCCATGATCGGCTGCGGCATGGACGGTTTCAGCCGTCGCGTCCGTATGTCCGATGCTTACCGTGATTCCTTTGTCGGTTAATGTCTTGATAAAGGAGAGAGCGCCTTCTTTTTCGGGAGCCATGGTGATCAAACGCACGATTCCTTCATATCCGCCGGTATAATGCTCCCAGTTTTCTTCGCTGGGATTTGCAAAATACTGCTTTAATTGTGCGCCTGCTTTGCTCTCAGCCAAGAAGGGAGCCTCCATATGCGCTCCCAGCACAATGGCTCCATTTGGCTCAGGCCGATCCATTACCGCCTTAATTCCCTTTAAAGCGGTGACGGTATCTTCGGGGCTGGCACTCATGGTGGTGGGCAGGAAGGCGGCAACGCCATGCTTTTTCAGCTCTCGGCTCATATGCCGCACAGCTTCCTCGCCATTCATGGTATCCTTGCCCATAAAGGCATGAATATGAACGTCTACGAAGCCCGGCAGCACATAATCTCCCTTTAAATCGATGGTTTCTTCTCCATCTGCCATCAGTCCGGTACCGATGGCTGCAATTTTTCCATCCTTAAGCAAAAGATCCGTCTTATCTTGAAATTGACCATTGATGAAGGCTTTACCGTTTTGAAGCAGCATGGGTACATATCTCCCTTTCGTGTTACATTTTATTGCAGCTTAAATGCAGTATAAATATCGGTGTAGATAGACTGCGCTTCGCCAACATCCTGTACGATTTCGGAACCCTTCATAACGTCGTCGGGGATGCAAACGGCGGGGTTAGACCAGTATGCGTCGCTCAGGTATTCCTCGGCAGCCTTGTTTACGTTGGTGTAGCCTTGATACTCGGCGTTATGGGCGGCAACCTCCGGATTCATGATATAGTCTAGAAATGCATGAGCACTGTCCACGTGCTTAGAAGCAGCGGTCAGTACAAAGCCGTCAATGCCGAAGCCGATCCCCTCCTTGGGGTATACCACTTGAAACTGAGGAGCATCTGTTTGCAGCAGCGAGGCGAAGGACGCATAGATAAAGCCCACGCTGGCTTCGCCACTAACCAAGGCTGCATAGGATTCGGTGTCGCCGAAGGCGCGGATGTTCTTATAGAGCGGCATCAGCTTTTCCTTCGCTTGCGCCAGAATTTCAGGGTCGGTTTCATTCATGCTATAGCCCATGGATTTGAGGGTGACGCCGATAATCACGCGGTCCAAGTCCAATGTGCCGATGCTGTCCTGCAGCGCTTCGTTCCAGAGGTCTTCGTAGCCGGTGATCTCGAACGGTACCTTCTCAGGATCGTATACGATCAAGGTGCAGCCGGAAACATAGGGGATCACATATTCGTTTTCCGGATCATAGAATTGGCTCATGTAGGTAGGGTTGAGATTGCCATAATTAGTAAACTTGCTTTTGTCCAGCTTCTGGATCAATCCTTCCTGACGCAGGATATCCAACGAGTAATCGCTGGTTAGAATCAAGTCGTAGCCTTCGCCGCCGGATTGGCTGATCTTTAGCAGCATCTCGTCAATGGATTCCATGGGAGACCAGACAACCTTAATGCCTGTTTCCTCCGTAAAAGCATTCAGGGTATCTTCATCCACATAGCCCTCCCAGCTCAAAATATTGACGACCTTTTCCTCCTCGGCAAGGCCTAAAAGAGGCAGGGCTGACAGACATAGGCACAGGATCAACGCCATGATTTTTTTCATATTGATATTTCTCCTTTCAAACTTAGGGTTCCTTTGGATTTGGTTGTTGTTTTATGTCATTGGTCGGTTTTATTCCGACGTAAGACCCATTTGGTTTCGGCTGGAACGGGCTTTCTTTACCGCTCCCAGGTAGCGGCTGAGCGCGGCAAAGATAAAGGCGGCGGCGATCATCAAGGAGCATAAAGCGTTTACTACGGGGCTTACGCCCACCTTGACGCTGGAGTAGATCTTAATGGGTAACGTGCCTTCACCAGCGCCGTAAACGAAGAAGCTAATAACAAAATCGTCCATGGACATGGCAAGCGCCAGAAAGCTGCCGCTGATAATAGCCGGTCGGCATAGGGGAAGGGTGATATCCCGCAGCACCCGCGCCGAGGACGCCCCCAAATCCCGTGCTGCGTCGAATAGGGATTGATCCATCCCCACCAAACGGCTTTTTACCGATAGAAAGACATACGGAACGCAGAAGGTGACGTGAGCCATGACTAGCCGCGCTTCGTTTCCGCGTATCCCCAGCGCGTTGAAAATAACCATGAAGGCAAGGCCAAGGATGATCTCCGGGATCATGATAGGTAGAGTAACCATGGACTCCATCACAGCGTCAAACCAGCCCGACCGACGCTTTCCATCCAGCGCCCGCTGGGTCATGCCAATTGCGCCCAGCGTTCCGATCACTCCGGAAATCAGCACGGACCACAGCGCAACCTTGACGCTTAACCAAAGCGCGTCCAGATAGCCGCCCCGTCCTTCAAAAAGACTATCGTACCAACGGGTGCTCCAGCCGGTAAAGGCTAGTGGAATACGAGCGGTGTTATCGTTGAAGGAGTATACCACCACCACAATAATTGGCAGGTACAGCACCAGCAGCACTAAGGACATAAACGCGAGGGAACCGAAGGAGTGTTTTTTCATATTCATCGCCTCCTAAAACAGTCCCAGCTCGCCGGCGCTGCCGCCTGCTTTTCGGTACAAGGCGATTACGCCGCCTGTTACCGCCAGCAGCAATACGCTCAACGCCGAGGCCATGGGCAAATCCCGGCTTTTGATCAGGTTCTGGATCAGGTTGCCCGCCAGCACACTTTTGCTGCCGCCCAGAAGGTCGCTTAGGAAGAACAGCCCCATAGAGGGAATAAACACCAATACGCAGCCTGCCATCAATCCAGCCATAGTCAGCGGCACCGTAATGGTAAAGAAGGCGCGAAGGGGACTTGCCCCCAAATCCCGGGCGGCTTCTACTACAGAAAAGTCCAGCTTATCCACCGTGGTAAAGGTGGGCAGTATCATGAAGGGAATCAGGGCATAGACCATTCCCAGAAAAACAGCTCCATCGGTGTTCAGCAGCTTCAATGGGCTGGAAATAATGCCAAGATTCAGTAAAAAGGTATTCAATGGGCCGTTGCCCATCAGCAGAATACGCCAGCCATAGATGCGGATGAGAGAATTCGTCCAGAAGGGAACGATCAGCAGCAGCATAATGATGGAGCGCACCGTCGGCTTGAGCCGCGCCATCAGGTAGCCAAAGGGATACCCGATAACAATACAGATCAAGGTGGTCAGCACAGACAGCTTCAGGCTGTTCAGCATAACCTGTAAATATTGGGGATCGGCAAGCCTTGCATAATTAGAAACGGTCACCTCGTTGGTTATGCCGATTCGTTCGCCCCGGCTTAGAAAGCTGAGACCGATGATGTACAGAAGCGCTACGAAAACGAACATAATCGTCCATAGATACATAGGCAGCTTCAAGAGTAGAGAAAACCGGCGATCCTGTTGGTTTGCTTTCATCACAAGACCCCCTCGGCCTGATCCAAGTTAAGCTCGCTGTCTGGCACTAGCGGTGCGTGCTGCTTGCTCCAGCCTACATACACCATGCTTCCAAGGGGAAAGCTATCCAGCTCGGAGGCTTGGGTAATGGCGTTAAGCGTAAGCTTGTCATTCAGCCCGATTAAGGTATGCTGCATACCGCCAGAATAGGTTTTCTCCCGAATGATTCCTTGCAAATTCATACCGTGCTGAGGCTCGCTGCCATAGCGCACCCGCTGAGGCCGTAGGCACAGCGCCAGCCGCTCGCCCTTCTGTCTAGGCTCGTCGCTGAGGGCGGGCAAGGAAACGCCCATGACATTGAGAGTCAATTCGCCATTTTCTTCGTAGCGGCTGACAGTGCCGCGCAATAGATTGCTCTGCCCAATAAAGCTGGCGGCAAACAAGGTCTTAGGGTGCTCGTACACCTCTTCGGGCGTGCCGATCTGTTCGATTCTTCCCTCCCGAATAATGATAATTCGCGAGGACATATTCAACGCTTCCTCCTGATCGTGCGTGATGTAAACAAAGGTGATTTTCAACTGCTGCTGTAAGCGCTTGAGCTCTGCCTGCATCTCTTGACGCAGCTTTAAATCTAACGCGCCCAGCGGTTCGTCTAGCAACAATACCTTTGGCTTCAAAACCACAGCCCGGGCGATGGCGACCCGTTGACGTTGACCGCCGCTTAATTGGGAGGGCATGCGCTTTTCGTATCCGCTGAGCCGTACCAGCGCCAATGCTTCTTCAACGCGTTGCTTTTGCTCCGCTTTTTTCACCCCGGCTGTTTTTAAACCATAAGCGATGTTTTGAAACACATTCATATGGGGGAATAGGGCGTAGCTCTGAAAAACGGTGTTTACTGGCCGCTTTTCCGGGGGTCGATCGGTCATATCCACGCCCTCTAAAAACACTCTTCCGGAGGTGGGCTGCTCTAGCCCGGCAATAAGACGCAGCGTGGTTGTTTTACCGCAGCCCGAAGGCCCGAGCAGCGTTAAAAACTCACCGGGATATATGTCCAAGTCCAGGGAGTGGAGAACCATACCCTGCCCATAATCCTTGCTTAACCCTTCGAGACGTAGGATTGGCTCCTCACTCATTGTGCATCTTTCCTCTTTTCCTTTACTACAGTGCAAATTGCGTCTAGCAATGCCCGCACCTGAGGCCATATTTCTTCATTGACGGTATAGACTGTTGCGCAGCCTTCTCGGCGAGAACGCACCAAGGACGCGTCCACTAATAATTTCATGTGATAGCTGATCGTAGGTTGAGTACACTGGAAGGCGCGGTTGATTTCGCAGCCGTTCATTTCTTGATGGGACAGCATGCTTAAAATGCTCAACCGTGTTTCATCGCAGAGTACCTTTAGAATGGGGATTGACGCTTTGAAGCACTCCATGGGAGCCACTCCCTTCCACCTTGAGTAATAGACAATCGTCTATATCGATAACATTTTATATCGAAAACTTTCTATTGTCAATAGAGTATCGGTAATAATATGTAAAACCGAATCGTACCCTTTCCACATAGAAATTTTGGAAAGAAAGTATGCATTTTTTTCAAAAAATGTCTTGACATGGAGTAGGTTAATCGATTATACTATTTTTGCAGATGAGGTAAACGATTAACTGAATGGATGGTGATAACCATGCTGCATTTTGTACCCCTCAAAGCCGTGTTTATCGACGATGCGTTTTGGCGTAAGGAGCAGCAGCTTGTACGCAACGTTGTCATTCCGTATCAATGGGAAATCCTAAATGATCGCGTTCCCAATGCAGAACCTAGTTATTGCATTCACAATTTCCGTATTGCTGCTGGAAAGCAAAAGGGAAGCTTTGGTGGGGCAGTTTTTCAGGATACCGATTTATACAAGTGGCTGGAGGCTGTCGCCTATTGCTTGACCACAGAAAAGGATGAAAAGCTGGAAGCGCTTGCTGATGAAACGATTGATCTGATAGCCGAGGCGCAGCAGCCCGACGGATATTTGGACACCTACTATACCATAGCCGAGCCGGAGCATCGCTGGCACAATTTGATGGAAGGTCACGAGCTGTACTGCGCCGGTCATTTCATCGAAGCGGCTGTTGCCTACTACGCGGCTACCGGAAAAAGAAAAATCCTTGATATTGCGATTCGGCTGGCAGATTGCATCCAAAAGGTCTTTTTCGTAGAAAAGCACGGCGGATACCCCGGGCATCCGGAAATTGAGCTGGCGCTGATCAAGCTATACTTTGCGACGGAGGAACGCCGCTATTTGGAGCTGTCGAAATATTTTGTCGATAGCCGCGGCCAAAACGAAAGCTGGTTTGCAAAGGAGCAAAGCAGACCGGGACACCGCTACATTTGGCCGGATATGGAATTCTTTGGCGACCGCTATTTTCAGGATTACGCGCCTGTGCGGGAACAGCGCGAGGCCAACGGCCATGCTGTACGCGCGATGTATTTATACAGCGCCATGGCAGACTTGGGCCGAATTTTCAAGGACCATGAGCTTGAGGAAGCCTGCAATGCGCTATACCACAATGTCACCCAGCGTCAAATGTATGTAACCGGCGCTATAGGCTCCGCCGCTTACGGCGAGCGCTTTACCTCGGATTACGATTTGCCAAACGATACCGTATATGCAGAAACCTGCGCAAGCATCGGCTTGATGATGTTTTCCAGCCGCATGTTTTTACTAACAGGAAACCAAGCTTGCTATGATAGCTGGGAACGCGCACTCTATAATACCGTGCTTGCGGGCATGGGCAGCGACGGGCGGCATTTTTTCTATGTGAATCCATTGGAGGTTATCCCCGCGTTTGTTCATTCCAGCCCCACCCTTCAGCATGTCAAGACGTTACGTCCCAAATGGTACGGCGTTGCCTGCTGCCCACCTAATATCGCCAGAACGGTAAGCTCACTGGGCGGCAGCCTTTACGCCATGGATGATCAACGGCTTCATGTGCTTACCCACATCGGTTCTTCCTTCCAGTATCAGGGGGTAAGCTGTAGGCTCCAAAGAGAAAAGGAAGACTGTGTTTTAACGATAGATGCGCCCACTATGGAAATTGTACTCCGAAAGCCGGAGGGGTTTGTGCTGGAGGGTGACGAGGTAATCCGTCATCCCGGCGGAAAAGCGGAATACCATTATCGGTTGCTTCCACAGGTACGCTTCCTTCGGGCAAATACCCATGTGGCGGCAGATGAAGGCAAGGTTTGCGTTATGCGGGGCGAAACGGTTTACTGCATGGAGGAAATAGACAATGGAAAGCAGTTGAACGCCCTATATGCGGACACAAGCGTGTTGCCGACGGAAAACGACGATGGAACGCTCACCCTGAAGGGGTGGCGAAGAGAGGACTGGGGAGAGGCGCTCTACAGTGAAAAAACGCCCGCTTACAAGCCTATGACGCTTACATTGATTCCCTACAGCCAATGGAACAATCGGGGCGAAGGGGAAATGCGTGTTTGGCTCAATGAAGCCTGCCCCAGCTTTAATTGATTTTCAGCACAGAGTGCTGACGATAAAAAAGGAGGATAACCCCATGAAAAAGCTCATAGCTCTTGTACTCACGGTTGCAATGCTCCTTACCCTGACGGCGGCGATGGCCGAAGGCGACCGCGTCACCATTACTTACTCCTACTGGGGAACGCCGGAGGAATCCGCATCCACGCAGGCTGTGCTGGATCAGTACAACGCATCTCAGGACAAGGTAACAGTGGAACTGATGTGCATCCCCAACGAGCAGTACACCACGAAGCTGAATTCCATGGCTACCGCTGGGGAACTGCCTGATTGCGGCATCATGAACGAAAACGGTCTGCTGGCTTTCGCCAATGCCGGATTGCTAGCGGACGTGTCTACCATGTATGACAATTCCGATTCTAAGCCCTTGGAGTGCCTGACCTTTAAGAAGGACGGCGAGACGCCCGTAGCCTACAGCGGCTGCAATGAAATTTTGATGCTGTACTACAACAAGGATATGTTCGACAAAGCGGGCGTGGCCTATCCCTCCGCTACCGCCGATGGAGCTTACACTTGGGAAGAGTTCATCGAGGTTGCCAAAAAGCTGACCCTTGATAAGAACGGCAAGACTCCCAATGACGCGGATTTCGACGCGAACAGCATCGTACAGTACGGCTGCGTCATAGATAACTGGACTTGGCAGCTGGAAGTTTGGGCTCAGTCCAACGGTGGCGCGTGGTTCTCTCCCGATGGTAAGGAATGCTTGATCAACAGCCCCGAGGCTATTGAAAGCCTTCAGAAGGTTGCCGATCTTACCCTCAAGGAGCATGTTATGCCCCTATACCTCGGCTTAGCCGATGAGGGTATTGTGCGCTCCGTTGCTTCCGGCACGGTTGCCATGGCTACCGGCGGCGCATGGAACATGGGCACCTGCATGAGCGGCAGCGGTATCAACTTTGGTATCGGCGTGTTGCCTTACATGAAGGAAAAGGTCACGGCCTGCACCTCCGGCCCGCAGGTGGTATTTGCGCAGAGCAAGCATCAGCGGGAAGCGATGGACTTCATTGCATGGTACACCAAGGAAGAAAATAGCTGGGGCTTGATCGACAGCGGCATCTGGATGCCTCTTTTGGAAAAGTATTACACCGATTCCACCGCTATGGATACTTGGCTGAAGTCTGAAAACTTCCCCATTAAGGATTATGACATGGCGAAAGCAGTGCTGGTGGATTACACGAAGGATTATGCAAAATCGGCTTGCTGGTACTACACCCCCAACACCAGTGATTTCATCGATCTGCTCCGTTCTGTGTTAAGCCCCGTATGGTCGGGCGATTCTACCGCTGAGGAAGCGATCAACGCAAACTATGAAGCTTTGAAGGCTTCCATTGAAGATTTCTAAAAAGTAGCGTAAATGAAGGGCTGTATCCCTAAGCGTGGGAAAAGCGCCGCCCAAACTCACAGTACCAAGCGGATTCCTCTTCCCGTTGATCGTGTAAAGCACGGTCAACGGGAAGGAAGAAAAATGCTTACTTCGCTTAGCGGTGCAGCCTTTACGCTTCTATTTCCATCATAAAGGAGCGGTATGATGAAACCTGTTCACTCAATCAACCGCATGCACAGTGCCGAAACCAGAACCGCATGGCTCTGCTTGATACCGTCGGTCATCGGCCTTGTCTGCCTTACCTATATCCCGCTGATCGCCGTGATCGGGCTAAGCTTTTTTAACTGGAAGGGTATTACCGCGCCTCAATTTGTCGGTATTGCTAACTATATCCGTCTGTTTACCGTAGACCCATATTTTATTGATTCCATTAAGGTGACCGTATATTACGCAGCGCTTTCTGTAATCGGCAGCTTGATTTTTTCGCTCATTGTGGCTATGCTGCTAAACCGCAAGGTGCCTGCGCGAGGCTTTTTCCGTGCTATTTTCTATCTACCCTACGTGCTTCCCGCTATGGCTGTGTATCTGGGATGGTCTTGGCTGTATGATAACACCCATGGTCTGTTGAACTATGTATTTAATCAGATGGGAGCCGGCAAAATTTTGTTTCTGGCTGACGAAAAGCTGGCTGTACCGTCTCTTTCGTTAATCGCTGTGTGGCTGTCCGGCAACTTAATCGTTATTTTTCTGGCTGGATTGCAAAATGTACCGCGGGTTTATCACGAGGCTGCTGAAATTGACGGAGCAAATGGTTTTCAGCGGTTTTGGAATGTAACTTTGCCCTGCATGACCCCCATCATTTTCTATAATCTGCTCATGGCGTTGATTACCAACATGCAGGTTGTTACGCCCGCACTAGCGTTGACCAGCGGTGGTCCGGGCAACGCCACCTGTTTTATGAGCTATCTGATGTACCGTTACGCCTTTATCAGCAATAAGCTGGGCTATGCCTGTGCGATCTCCACCATCTTTTTCTTACTGATTGGGATTTTTACCCTCTTGCTCTTCGCTACCAGCCGGTCATGGATTTTCTACGAAGGGGATGACGCGAAATGACAGCGAGAACCGTACCCGTTAAAGCAAGCAGTGCCTTTCAAAGCCGTAGGCGGCGGGAAAGGATAGGCAATACGGCTTCGCTTCTTCTGCTGGTTTTGCTTACCTTGCTGGTAATGCTGCCGATTTGGTGGATTTTTCGCTCCAGTCTGATGACTAATCCGGAGCTTTATGCGTATCCTCCCACCTTTTTTCCTAATGTATGGCGGTTTTACAATTATGGAGAAACGCTTGAATACTTTCCCTTTTGGACCTATTTTCTCAACACCATGACAATCATACTCCCATCGGTTTTGGGTGCAACCTTTACAGCCACCTTGGGAGGCTATGCCTTTGCAAGGCTACGCTTTAAAGGTAAGAATTTTCTATTCTGTCTTTGCGTTGGCTCTATGCTACTGCCCACCATGGTTACGCTTGTACCCCTATATGTAATGTGGACGAAGGGACTAGGATTATCCAATACCTATTGGCCGTTAATTCTACCGCATTTCTGCGGCGGCGGCGCGTTCAACATTTTCCTCATTCGTCAGTTTGTCAAAACGGTACCTAGAGAGCTGGATGAAGCGGCGACGATCGACGGCTGCGGATATATGCGGATCTTGTTCAGCATTATCATGCCCGCTATCAAAAGCGCGATGATCGTGGTAGCGCTGCTCAAGTTTGTGGAGCTATGGAACGATCTGCTTCAACAGGTCATCTACATCAACTATCAAGCTGACTTCACCATTGTACTAGGACTTTCGCTTTTTAAGGGCGCGCTGAAAAGCGATTGGTCAAAGATCATGTGCGCCACCTGCATGGCTTTTATTCCGGGGGTTATTTTCTACCTGTGCGGCCAAAAATACTTTGTTGAGGGTATTGTGATGACGGGTATGAAGAACTGAATCACAAATGTTTTATAAAGCAGAAGGACTGCCTTGCTGAAATTTCAGCGAGGCAGTCCTTTCAGCGTGTCAAAAAAGCGCTACGCGCTTTTTCGCCAGTTACGGGTAATGTTTGCGGCTTTGCCGCAAACTGCCCGCCCGACCGGCAAAGCCGGTCGATACGAATATAGTCAGGGTAGCCTGCGGGCTCCCCCGACACCCTCTTAAGGGAGTTTTTCGACAGTCCTTTACTTGTGATAGGTTTTACAGCAGGGAGACTGCTGATTGTGCGGAAAGGTTGATGATTTCCGTCGGGGTGTCAGTGATCACACCCATCATTTGCAGGATGATAACCAGTATGCCGAGGATAATGACGTATAGAGCAAACCAATTTAAGGATACCTTGCTGATAATGCGCAGGAAGAAGCGAATAGCTAAATATCCGCTGATGGCTGCTACCACCATACCGACGATGATTGCAGGCAGGTCGGAACCGAACTGAACGCCTTCCTTTAGCACCCCCATCCCTTCTGAAAGCAAGCTGCCTACAATGGCTGGCGCACTCATCATGAAGCTGAATTTGGCGGCGGTTTCGCGGTTAAGCCTTGCGGCTACGCCTCCAAAGATGGTAGAGCCGCTGCGACTGATTCCCGGTAGCATGCCTATGGCTTGCAAACAGCCCATGGTTAGTGCCTCTCCAACGCCTACCTGCTGCTTCTCTAGCTTCATTCGCTCATGACGCTCGGAAAGCCATTGCGTTAGCATTAAGAGTAACCCGGTAAAGAGAAAGCAAATCCCCAACAAGCCGTTATGGGTTTCTAAAAAGTCGAGCTGATCGCTAAAAAGCACTTTGCCTACCAAGGCGGGTAAAGAGGCAAGTACTAGCAATAGCAGCGTTTTGTTTTTGATGGGATGAGCAATCATAGCGATCCAATCCTTCCAGAACACCACTGCGACTGCGATGAGCGTACCGACGTGAAGCAGAATATTAAACAAAAGCTGATTGCTCAGATCGATTCCCCATAGCGCTTGCAATAGATTCAGGTGTCCGCTAGAGGAAATGGGTAAAAATTCCGCGATTCCTTGAAGCAGACCTAGCAAAGCCCCTTTGATAATGCTCATATAAACGTTCCTTTCCTCTTGTCAATGGATACGACGATAGTATACATGATTTTTCAACTCATGTCACGATATTTATCTGGTATCATGTTGACATTGAAAGCTTATTTGACTATAATAAGCAATGAAAGCGAACGAAATCGTAAGTATTCAAAACTATAAAATTGTCATGTGAAATCCAAACAAACGGGATATACCAAGATGCGATTTCTGTAAAAGAGCGCATCGGTTCATAAAAGGAGAATGTAATGCTTCAAGAAGAACGAAAAAATTATGTCCTAACCCGTCTGGAAACCCAGCCCTCCATCACGGTGAAAGAATTAAGCGATACCTTCCAAATGTCGGAGGTAACCGTACGCAAAATTCTTGTGCAAATGGAAAAAGAAGGCTTGCTGAAGCGCTCGTGGGGCGGAGCTGTCCGTATCACAAATGCTGCATACGAGGCTCCATACTCAGACAAGGAAAGCCGCTGTCTTGAGGAGAAGCGCGCGATTGCAAAAGCAGCGTATGACAGTATCAAGGATGGCGAAACGATTTATATCGACTGTGGTACAACCTCGTTTGAGCTGATCCGGCTGGTGGTAGCAGGAAAGAAACGGCTACACGTTTGTACCAATGCCTTCAATAATCTAGCTGAGTTGCGAAAAGCGCCGGGAATTCAAGCCATCATGATCGGCGGAGAGCTACGTCCCGCTATTTACTCCTGCGTAGGCCCATTGGCCATTCAAATGCTTAAAATGCTGGTTTTTGATCGTGCCTTTGTTACCGGGGATCATTTTTCGCTGGAGCACGGCTTTTCCGTTTCCAGACTGAGCGACGCAGAGGTCAAAGCAGCGGTATTTGCGGCGGCAAAACGGAAATATATTATTATGGATTCTACCAAGTATGGCGATGATTCCATGTCTATTATCGCAACGCCGTCAGATGGATATACCCTGATAACGGATTGGCAGCTGCCGGAAGAAGTCTGCCACGGCTTTGAAAAACGTGGTACGAGGGTTGTGCTGGCGCAAGCAGTGGAGTAGAAAACCGAGGCTTTCCTTAAGTTGTATGATACTGGAGTGAAATCCCCCATGAAAAAGAAAGTTGCGCTGGGATTGGATTATGGAACCCTATCCGTGCGTGGGTTGTTGGTCGATACCGAAACGGGCAACGAGCTTTCCGCCGCTGAGTTTGTCTATCCTCACGGAGTGCTCGTGAAGGCGCTTCCCAATGGAAGCTCATTACCGGAAGGGTATGCGCTGGCAATGCCGCAGGATTATATTGATGGAATGAAAGCGGTTATCCAGCAGACGTTGAATGGCATGGACCCTGATTGTATTGTAGGGATCGGGCTTGATTGTACCTCCTCCACGGTTTTGCCCGTAGACGAGGCTGGAACGCCCCTTTGTCAGCTTCCGCAGTGGGTGGATCATCCGCAGGCATATCCCAAGCTTTGGAAGCATCACGGTGCGGAGGAACAAGCGCGGCGTATGCAGCGCTGCGCCGAGGAACGGGCTGAGGATTGGCTGACCTTTTACGGTAGTGGCGTACAATGCGAGCTGATGCTACCTAAGGCGCTGGAAACTGCGGAAATGGATCCCGCCGTTTGGAACGCTTGTGCTCATTACTTAGAAATGGGAGATTGGCTGACGTGGCGATTGACAGGAAGCTGGAATCGCAGCTTGAGCATGGCAAGCAGTAACGGCTACTATCAGCAGAAGATAGGGTATCCGAACGGGAATTTTTGGCGTGCTATAGCTCCACAATTGCCCCCTGTGACGGAGAAGCTCACTGCAAACCTTATTCCATTAGGAAAAAAGCTTGGTAATCTCACTACAGAAGCAGCCCGCTTTTTTGGCTTGAAGGAAGGAATTCCCGTAGCTGGTGCAATGATTGATTCTCATGCTTCGGCGCTGGGCTGCGGTGCAAATCGATCGGGGGATTTGGTTGCGGTGCTTGGCACAAGCGCATGCTATCTCATGAACAGCAAACAGCCCTATCGAATCCCCGGTATTTATTCTCTTGCTTATGAAGCGCATGCGCCCGGCTTGTACGGGTATGAGGGAGGTCAATCCTGCGTTGGGGACGGGTTGGATTGGTTTGTCAAGCAATGCGTGACTGCCTCTATTCAACGGGAAGCGGACGACTTAGGGATAACCGTCCATCAATTGCTTTCCGAAAAAGCGGCGGCATCGGCTCCCGGTGCGTCCGGCTTGATAGCGTTGGACTGGCTAAACGGCGTGCGTTCGCCATTGATGCGACCCGATTTAAAAGGAGTGCTAGTCGGCGCGACGCTGCAAACGACTACTGCCGAGCTTTACCGTGCCATGATCGAAGCGTGCTGCTATGGCGCCAGACGAGTTGTGGACTGCTACCGTGATGCAGGAATGCCCGTGGAACGCTTCTTTTCCACAGGTGGAATTCCTCGAAAGAACCCGCTGCTGATGCAAATCCTTGCGGATGTTTGCAATATAGACATTACCATCTGTGCCACAGCCCAGACCAGCGCCCTTGGCAGCGCCATCTTGGGGGCGGCAGCGTCCGGAGCCTGTGGAACGTTGACAGAATGCATCCAAAATATGGCTTCCCCCAGCGAAAAATGCTACCATCCGCAGAATGCCGGAAGCTATGAAGCTTTATACAGGCGATACCGTGCGCTGGCGTCTGTTTTTGAGCAAGGCATCAAATGAACGGAGAATAAGTGAAGATGAAAAAGAAGAAGCTAATCGTCTTTTCGGCAGACGCTCTAGTGACCGAGGATTTGGAACACTTAAAAACCCTACCGAATTACAAAAAGTATCTGGCAGGTGGTTGTGAAGTCAGCAAAATGACGTCTGTCTATCCTACGATTACCTATCCATGTCATACGACGCTATGCACCGGGGTGTATCCTAATAAGCACGGCGTTTTTGGAAATCTGGAATTCCTGCCTGGCGTCTCTCCTTTACCATGGTTTTGGGATCGCAAATGGAATCATTGCTCCGACGATTTGTTCTATGAAGCTAAGAAGGCTGGTTACAGTACCGCCGCCGTATTCTGGCCAGTAACGGGCAATCATCCTGCGATTGATTATCTTATTGACGAGTATTGGACGCAATCCCCTCAGGATACTCCAGGGGAGGCGTGGCGGCGAATGGGCTCTAGCGATGAAATGCTGGATATTGTGAAGCGCCACATTGGTGCGAATGAGATTCGTAAGCATCCGCCAACAGAACGCTTTATCATTGATTGCTCCTGTGATATCATTCGCCAGTTTAAGCCGGATGTGTTATTCCTGCATCCCGCTAACATTGACGGCTACCGTCATACCTCCGGGTTGTTTAACGATAGGGTTACCCAAGGCATTAACGAAACAGACCAGTGGATCGGCGAATTGATGGATGCGGTTAAGGATGCAGGTGTGTTTGAAAATACTAACTTTGTTTTAACCAGCGATCATGGCCAGATGAATATTACACGTATTGTGAATATCAATGTACTGCTGAAAGAAAATGGCTTGATACGGCTTCATGAGGACGGCACGCTACAGGATTGGGACGCATGGTGCCTGTCCGGCGGTATGTCTGCGTTGGTATTTTTAAAGGACCCTCAAAATCAGACGCTGTACAAAAAAGTTCAAGAATTGCTGTACAGTCTACGAGACGAAGGCGTATATGGATTTTCTAAAGTTTTTACCACAGAGGAAGTCAACGAGAAGGAGCACTTGAGCGGACCGTTTTCCTTTGTACTAGAAACAGACGGCTACACCAGCTTTGGCGACGCATGCCAGCGGCCGCTTGTTACTTCTTTTGATGCGACGGATTATCGGTATGGGCATGCTACTCACGGCTATCTGCCTGCTAGAGGCCCGCAACCCACCTTTCTGTGTAAAGGACCGGATTTTATCGATAATGGCAAGCTGGAAGAAGGAAGGCTAATCGATCAAGCGCCCACATTCGCCAAGCTTCTTGGCGTTCCGCTGCCAGAAGCGGACGGTCAGCCCATGGACGCTTTACTCAAAGGCACACAGTATAAGCATATATAGCATGAATAAGAATCAGCAAATAACGTTGTCATCAACCATCGATGAACTGATGCGGGCAGACACGCAGAAGAAGGGCTTTACAGAGCAGATGAACGGTCGCATTGCGTAGTTTATGCTCCAAAGGGATGGTGTTCCTTGCATTTACCACATCAAAGACGTATAATCAAAAAATAGAGGCCTTGCTGACCTACGGCAGAATCGGTGGTAGCAAGAGCGTGACGGGAGTGCCGTATGTTTAACAGATCCTATTTTTTAGTGGATATGATCGGCTTTGCGACGGCCTTGGCGATCCTGTGCGGCGATGTGTTCCGCTCGCGGTTCAAAGCGGCTTATACGAAGTACTTTCGTATCCTGCTCCTGTGTCTGTGCCTGCTCTTTGTCATGGACGCGCTGTCGGAGGCGTTTGACGGACGGGAAGGCAGTAGCGTGACCACCGTCCTGTTTTTTGTCGATACGGCTTATTATGTGCTGCAAATCACCTATTGCTGGGTTTGGCTTCTGTTCGTCATTTGTTGGCTCAATGGGGGAAACAAATTCTCACGAAGCACAGGGGTGTTGTTGGCGGTTCCCTTTGCGGTGGAAATCCTCTTGGTGCTGACAAATGATGCGACAGGCTGGGTGTTTACCCTAGATGCGGCAAATGAATACCATCGCGGAAGCGCCTATCTTCTCAACCTGCTTCCCTATGTGTTCTATATCGGTGCGACACTTTTGCTGGGCATGTATTCTTATTTCCATGCGCCTGATGAGAACGCCAAGCGCCGTGCGGCCATGGTATGCGCCTATCTGTTCTTGCCCGTCTGTGGAGCCTTGGTCGAGGCCTTTCATTCAGGCACCGTATGGACATGGCCGTTTGCTGTCTTATCGTTGCTGCTGATCTACATGAATATCCAGCAGGAGCATATCACGGATGAGAAGCTGCGCTCTGTGGAACTAGAGACGAAGCTAGCAGAAAGCCGAATGGCTATCATGCTCAGCCAGATTCAACCGCACTTCCTCTATAATGCGCTCGCGGCGATCAAACAGCTGTGCGATGAAGACCCGCAGGCCGCAAAGCACGCCACAAGCGAATTTGCCGATTTTCTGCGTGGCAATATGGGTTCTCTGACGCAGACGCGTCCGATTTCCTTTGAGATGGAGCTGGCGCACACAAAAAACTATCTCACCTTGGAGCAGTATCGTTTTCAGAATCGGCTCCACATCGTGTATGATATTCAGCCCACCTTGTTCCGCTTGCCTACGTTGACATTGCAGCCTATTGTGGAAAACGCGGTTCGCTACGGCGTGACGAAGCGGGAGGAGGGCGGTACGGTTACGATCATGACTCGCGAAGAGCTGGACCGCTATCGTGTGATCGTCAAGGATGACGGCGCGGGCTTTGATCCATACGCAACGAAGGATGATGGCCGTACCCATATCGGCATTGATAACGTGAAGGATCGGCTTGCAAAAATAGTCGGTGGAACGCTCGAGATCGTGAGCATTCCCGGCGTTGGCACGACTGCGACAATCACGATCCCCAAGGAGGGTAACCTATGATCGTTGCGATGGTGGATGACGAACCGTTGGCGCTGCGAGCCCTTGAAGCAGCGGTCAAAGAAGCCAAGCCAACGGCGGAGCTTCATTCCTTCAGCAGTGGGTCGTTACTGCTGAGCAGCATCCAAAGCAAACAGCTCATGCCGGATGTAGCCTTTTTAGACATCGAGCTTCCCGGCATTGGCGGCATTGAGCTGGCCAAACAAATCAAGCTGCTTTCTCACCAGACATGGATTGTGTTCGTCACCGGGTTTACCCAATATGCGGTGGAGGCTTTTCAGATACGCGCAAAAGGGTACGTCATGAAGCCTGTCTCTACCGAGGCGATACGAGCAGAACTGGAGGAGATGAAGCCGTTCCTGCCGCAGCTGCTGAACGAGTCAAAGATTCGTGTACAGACCTTCGGCAATTTTGAAGTCTACTTTAATGGACGTGTACTACCTTTCGGTCGCAGCAAGGCTAAGGAAATCTTTGCCTACCTAATTGACAGGCGCGGAGCCTCCGTCTCAAGGGCAGAGATTGCATCAATCATCTGGGAGGACGGATATTTTGACCGGCCGCGTCAAAAGCAGCTGCAAATCTTCATCAGCGATATGGGAAAAACGCCGGCTTCGGTGGGTGAAATGGATGTGGTCATCCGTCAGCGTACCGGTATAGCGATCGACCCGGCCAAGGTCGGCTGCGATTACTATCGGCTGCTCGATGGTGACCCTACTGCATTGAACGCCTACACGGGAGAGTATATGACGAATTACGCCTGGGCAGAGCTGACGGTAGGCTATTTGAACCGAGAAAGGTGAAGATATTTATCACATTTGACATCTGACGTGCGTCAGATGTCTTTTTTGTTGGACAAGTGTTATACAAACTTCTATATAGTAATCCGTAGAGGAAAAAAAGGGCAGGAGGCGTTGTGTCATGCTGGCACTGGTGGTTGCAGCAACGGCTGAAGAACTTACCGCGATGAGCAATGCGATCTGTGGCGCTGTGCAGGATTGTAAGGTCTGTCCATTTTCTGACCCACTGCTGGCACTTCGATCGATTCAGAACGAATTGGTGGATGATGTGTTTGTTTCATCGAAAATCAAGCGGATCACATTTATCGAGTTTATTCGTGTGGCCCGCAGCATTCGCCCCGGTCTGTCGGTGACGGTGTTTTCTGAGAAGGAGGAATATGAGACCTTGGCGCGTGCGTCGGGCGCAGACGCCTTTCTCCTGTATCCGCCGAGTCAAGTGGCTGTCCGCAAGGCGCTGTCATCCGCTGATTTTGGGTGGTATTCTTGAAGGCTCAAGTACATATGAGGAGGGGTTGGCGTGCAGCAAACACGCACCAAAAAGCAATACGAAAAACCCACAAGGATGCGCCATCAATAACCCCATGGTGGGCATGGTTTCCATCGTGGATGGAAAGCAGGTGGCGCTAAGCGCCGCCGAGCAGCCGGACGAGTACATTACCTATCAGGTGACCGTCAACGACAACGGCAACTACACTGTGGATGTGACAAACGTCAGCGCCTCAACGGGCAATTCCACATCCAGTTATATGCAGGGCGTTGCCCGGGCTGCGCTGACGATGCCCGAGGAGGGCGCACCCTATATCGCTCCCTCTGGCACTGTTCAGGCGGATATGGCGTATAACGATCTGTCGCTGGAGGCCAGCTTGAAATACGAGCCCACATTGGGCTACTATATCGACGCGGGAATACAGGCGCACGACGGCGTCGGCTCCCCTGACGGGAAAACCAGCATTAGCCTCAACATTGACGGCGCTTCTGCAAATGTGTGGGATTATACCTTCCAGAACCAGTTGACCGAGCGCTATGGCTATAATTTGGTGATTCCGCTGGATAACGTGGCCCATGGCGCGGGGTATACACAGATGGAGCTGGCTGTGAAGGGAACAGGCGAGTATAACGAGTTTGACGATGGCGACAACGCCGTGATGCTCACGGGGGAAAGCATGCTACGGATTGATCAACAGCCCCAGAGCGTTACAGCAACGGTTGGAGAAAAAGTAACCTTCTCCGTGCAGGTTTCCGGCGGTAGAATGCCGTATCTATACCAGTGGCAAATGCTCTCCGGCGACCAGTGGGTGGATATACCGGGCGCGAACGCAAGCCAGTACAGCATTTCTTCCGTGACGGAAAATATGCTTGGTCGGCAGTACCGCTGCATCATTACCGATGCGGCTATGGACTCGGTAACAACCCAGATTGCAGCGCTCTCCGGACCTCCGCCGCAGACGGGCGATCGTGAACTCATTGCAGGGTACGTAGCGCTGTGCCTGCTAGCAGTGGCGTGCTGCTTGGCGGTCATCATGTTCGGAAGAAAGGAAGAAAACTTATGAAAAAACGTTGCTTTGCGCTGCTTTTGGCGCTTGCGCTTGGCTTGAGCACCATTGCCTTGGGCGAGGGGGATGTATGCGTGCGTGTGGGCGGCACGGTCTACACAACAGAGCAGGTGCAAAAATCGCTGGATATGCAGCTGAAATCCTTTGAGGTCGATCAATTGACGGACGAGGAAAAGGAGGAACTCAAGCAACTGGTGATGGAGAGCTTTGTCAGCTCCACCATCCTGCATGAACGCTATATCCAGTACGGGTTGGATCAAATGTCCGAGGAGGATGCGGCGCTGTTTGCCCGCCTTGTGGATGAAGCCTATGAGGGCTTGGTGACGCAGATGACGCAGGAGGTTGTCAGTGAGTACAATCTGACTGAGGAAGCCGCCCGTCCCGTAGCCATCGAGCTGCTCAACGGATACGGCTACACCGAAGAAGCCGTGCGCGAGGCGCGCACCAAAACGTTGGAGATCGATCGGCTGATGGCGTATCTGGACATTCAGCCCGATGAAATGGACAGCGATGCATTCTATCAGGAAAATCTGGTGGATTCCAGCCGTGAGCTGTTTGAAAGCGATCCGGATACCTATGACCTTGCGCTGCAAAGCGACGAGCAGCAGGTGTACTATATGCCCGCTGATTGTCGGCGTGTGGAGCAGCTACTCATGAACTACCCCAGCGAGATTCAAACCCAGCTAGACGCCCTGCAAAGCGAAATGGACGCCGCGCAAGCTGCCGCAGACGTGGCGCTTTCGCAGATGAATGCAGCGAGCGATGAGAACAGTGCCGAGGCGCAGAAAACCTACAACGACCAATGCGCTGCCTACGAAGCCGCCAAGGACAAGAGAGCCAAGCTGTTTTCAGACGGACTAGCCGCTGTGAAACCCACGCTAGACGAGGTTCTGGCGCGCTATCACGCAGGAGAAGCTTTCAGTGCCTTGATTGCCGAATATGAGGGTGACAGTGTCATGCCAAAGGGCGGCTATGTGGTGCGTCAAAGCTCTGCCATTTGGCCGGATGGCTTTACGGAAGCAGCCTTTGCACTTGAAGCCACCGGCGAGGTGTGCGAGCCATTTGCCACGCAAAGCGGTGTGCATCTGCTGCGCTATGCGGCGGATGAACCGGAGGGTGCGGTTGTCCCCGACGATGCCACACAGACGCTGCTTTCGCAGTATGCCGCAGCAGACAGCCGGGACGCGAAGCTAAAAGAACGTCTTGCGCAATGGCTGACAGACTATAGCATCGCGATGGATGGAAGCGGCCTTATGATTCCATAACAAATAGAAAACCAGGAAAGGCGCTGTTTCCCTTGTGTGATGACGGAACCAGCGCCTTTCCAATGTCTCTGGAACAGCTTGTGAACAGGACGTAATAAAATATGGTTCAAGCATGAATCGTATGAACGCCCCAAACGATGAACGGAGGAAAATAGGATGTTGAGGAATTTTGTCAAACGGTCTTTGATTGAATTATTGGGACTTGTCGTCATCCTGTCGGGTCTGACAATAGGCACTTCCTCTGCGGCTGGCTTTTCGCCAAACCCAAGCTACGAATATTTAGTGGGCAGTACCATTTGGCAGCTTTCCGCCGAAAATCAAGCGCTGATGCAGCAAGCGTTCACGGCTGCTCGTGGGCGAATTGCCGAGCTGGCGCTTCGATGTGCCGATTCTGCGCAGCCCGACTGGTATTACGAGGAAAGCCTTGATGGAACAAAGCGAATGATGTTTCAAGGACGCCCCGTCGCAATGATTACGGATATTGATGATACCTTGGTGGACGGCGCGCACTACACCGCCGATATTGTGGGTGCTGACGGCGATATGAACAATGTGGCCTTCGCCCGTTTTGTGCTGAGCGATGGCTGCACGGCGTTGCCCGGCGCGGTAGAATTTATCTGTTTTTGTGCAGCACAGGGGGTAGAGGTTTATTATGTTACCAACCGCTACGATCAAGGGTACAAAATCGGTCAAGCGGACAGCGTCAGTTCCTACGAAGACGTGGTTGGCAGCGCGGGAGCCGGAAACTATATAGCGCAGGACGGAACGGAAATCGGCACCACCATCTATCAAGTGCTGGGCAAAAGCTTTTATGACATTACGCTGGAAACCATGACGAAGCTTGGATTTCCTATTGATGACGAGCACTTGATTGTGAATGATAGCAAGCTCAATGGCGAAAGCAAGGAGTATGCCCGCCAGGCAATTCAAAAGGGCTGCACCGACTACCCAAATGGCCAACGGGAGGAATGTGCAAACGCAGACTGTGCAAGAACGCTTACCTGCGCGGCGCATGAAGTCGTGCTGCTGTTGGGTGACCAGCTAGGCGACTTCACAGATTATTTTGCCGACATGGATGCGGTGTCACGAGCCAAAGCAACCGAAGAATATGCAGATAAATGGGGCGCGGAATGGATTGTGCTGCCCAACGCGGTTTATGGCAGCGCTTTTAACGCCGCCCTTGGCTATGGCGTGCCGAAGCTGTTTACTAATTATGCTTACACCAAATAGCAAAACGCAACGGGATATTCCCGGCATGTGCTTGAAGCGTTTTCTGTGCGCCAAGCGGATAAAAGATGTCGATGAATGAATGCTCCTAACATGGAGGAAGGAAGGCAACGATGAGCAGCATTGTCCTGTATGCAGTTATACAAGGTCAAAAAAACAGACAGTGAAAAACCATTTGATTTCTTCCTCAATAAGAAGGCCCTCCTGCAACAGCGAAAATGCTGCTGTAGGAGGGCGTCTTGTACATTGGTTCGACTGCTGATGCTTTTATCCTTATCCGTCATAACCCAATGCCTGTGCAGTCCATTTTATCGTTTATCTTTCCCTACGGTCTCCCCAGAAGAACAAGGCCACAGTACCGGGGCCTGTATGGCTTCCGATGGTGGTGCCGATCGGGTTGATCTCCACCTTACCGTTCAGCTTCGGGAAGCGTTCTTCCACCATAGCCGCTACCGTTTGTGCATCCTCAAGGCAGGCAGAATTGGAAATATAACATTTGCCGCTGTAGTCCAGTCCGTTTTCGGCATGCTCTTCCATCATATTTACAATTTCTTTGATTACCTTGTGCTTGCCGCGATGCTTGCTGCGGGGGATCAGATGTCCCTGATCGTCCATATTGAGCAAGGGGCAGATGTGCAGTACCGTGCCAAACCAGCCGGAAGCCTTAGAAATGCGGCCGCCCTTGACGTAGAAGGTTAGGTCGGTGGAGAAAAACCAATGGTGCAGATTCAGCTTATGCTTTTCAGCCCAATCCTGCAATGCGAGTATGTCCATTCCTTCGTCACGGAGATCGGCCAGCTTGTCCATGAAGAGCCCATAGCCGGAGGAAGCGCCCAGTGAATCGACGATGACAATTTTACGCTCCGGGTATTTGGCAGATAGCTCCTGCTGCGCCATATGCGCAGAGTTCAACACCCCGGAAATACCTGAAGAAAGCGTCACATGGAGAATGTCAAGGCCTTGCTCCAGAAAAGGCGTAAAATAACTAACAAACTCCTCGGTATTTACCTGAGAGGTACGCGTATCCGAGCCGTTTGCCATTCTATTGTAAAACTCTTCAAAGGATATGGATTTGCCAAGATTGTCCTCATATTGCTTTCCATCCAGTTCAAAATGGAAGCAAATATAACGGATATCTCTGCTCTCGAAATGCTCGGCAGACAGATCGGCAGTTGAGCAGCAACTCAAAACGTATGGATTCATGCTTATCACTCGCTTTCTTGGTTTCGATGGTTCCCTATCAATATACCACAATCCCTGTATTTGGCAAGGGGGTAAATCGAACGGTTCCTGATCCCTTCAACCCATCATTGCAAGGGAACGGTAGTAGACCTCTGTTAATTCCAGACCGCAAGCCGGAGCGGTTACGCCCAACAGCAGACGATTCTTTTTCAAAATGGCTTGCTGGAAGGCTTGAGCCGATAGACGGTGCATTCCGATATCTAGCAGGGTGCCTGCTATGATGCGAACCATGTTGTAAAGGAAGCCATTTCCTAAGATAAGAAGCGTTAAGTCCTCCCCCTCTCCCTTTAGCTCGGCTTGTTCGATGGTACGGACGGTGGTCTTTGCCGTTCCACCCGCTGCCTGAAAAGCCGCAAAATCATGGGTGCCAAGCAGAGCTGTCAGGCTCTCCCGCATGAGGTCTTTATCAAGCTTCTGCGGAACATGAGCGCATAGATTGCGATACAACGCGCTGGCATGGGGGGCATTATGGATACGATAGGTATACAGCTTCCCTACGGTATCGAACCGAGCATGAAAGTCGGAGGGAACAACCTCACCCGCAAGGACGCGAATATCATTCGGCAGGTGTGTATTTAGAGCAAAGGGATATTTGTCTACGGGTATCCGGCTGTCGGTATCAAAATGCGCGCGCTGTCCCAGCGCGTGCACGCCCGCGTCGGTTCGGCTGGAGCCGGTTATCGCTGTAAAACGACCTGTGAGCGCGGTTAATGCCTCTTCCACCTTTTGCTGCACAGCTACGGCATTGGTTTGTCGTTGCCAGCCTGCATAAGCGGTGCCGTCGTAGCTGATGGTTAGCAAAACTCGATGGGTTCCCGGCAAAGCCGGTTCTTTATAGATTGGCTCCATCATGAAAACCATACTCCGGTAAAAATAACCAATAGCAAGCCGCCTACGGTGATCAACGTTGCCCAAAGATCAAGCTGTCCAAAACGTAGTACCCTTAGGCGGGTACGACCTTCGCCGCCGTGATAGCAGCGCGCCTCCATTGCCATGGCCAAATCGCCCGCCCGGCGAAAGGCGCTGACGAATAGAGGAACCAAGAGAGGCACCATAGCTTTAGCGCGCTTCATTAGGTTTCCGCTTTCGAAATCCGCGCCGCGCGCCATCTGCGCTTTCATAATCTTGTCGGCTTCCTCAATCAGCGTAGGAATGAAGCGTAGGGCAATGGTCATCATCATGGCAAGCTCATGGGAAGGAAAACGTAAGCGGTTGAGGGGCTTTAACAGGATTTCAATTCCATCGCAAAGCGCGATGGGAGAGGTGGTTAGCGTAAGAATCGAGGTCCCCGCAACGAGAAAGATGAGCCGCATGCTGAAATGAATGGCGGTAAAAACGCCCTCCTGACTGATGCGGAGAATCCCCCATTGAAACCAAATCGTAGTGCCGCTTGAGAAAAATAGGTTTAGAAGAAAGGTTAAAATGAGCAAAAAACGCAACGGCTTAATGGCCTTCAACAATTGCTGGAAGGTAAGACCCGCCAGCCGGACGCAGAGCACCAGATAAAGCAGCGGTAGAATATACCAGATGGGGCTGCGCACGCAGAAGATCATGGCGATATAAACCATTGTTAGGAGAATCTTGGTGCGCGGATCTAATCGGTGAACCGGGGAGGAACCGGGCATGTACTGCCCCAGTGTAATATCTCTCAGCATGGCTTAGCCTCCTTTTTCGCCAGCGCAAGGATGGCTTGCATAACTTCCTCCTGCGTATACAAATCGGCGGGCAGGTCAAAGCCCTCCGCGATTAACGCGTGCGCCAGCTCGGCTGCTTGGGGAATGCCCAAGCCGATGGACTGGAGCAGCTCCTGCTGCATAAATACCTCTCGCGGGGTACCGGTGAGCACAAGCCTGCCCTTGCTCATGACTACCAGCCGCGTGGCAAGGGTTGAAATATCATCCATGTTATGGCTTACCATGATTACGGTCATTCCGCCCGCTTCATGGAGCTGGCGAATCATTCCTAAAATGCTTCGGCGACCCGCCGGGTCAAGCCCGGCAGTGGGCTCGTCCAAAATGAGCACCTTAGGCCGCATTGCTAATACGCCTGCAATGGCGACCCTACGCATTTGACCGCCGCTGAGCTCGAAGGGCGAGCGCTCTGCCACGTCGTCATAGTGAAGGCCGACCTGTTGAATGGCCTCGCGTACTCGTTGGTTGATCTCTTCCGTAGACAGGCCGATATTTTTGGGGCCAAAAGCGATATCCTTGGCGACGGTTTCTTCGAAAAGCTGATATTCCGGGTATTGAAACACGAGACCGACTTTTCGCCGTACTTCAATCAGGCTGACGCCTTTTTGGGTGATTTCCAAATCATCCACCCAGATTTGTCCCTGAGTTGGCTTTAGCAGACCATTCAAATGCTGCACTAGCGTGGTCTTGCCGGAGCCGGTATGACCCAATAAGCCAATTAGCTCGCCGTCTTCAATGGTCAGGCTCACATCGTTGAGCGCAACGGAAGCAAAGGGGCTTCCCGGCATGTAAGTATGAGTCAAATGCTCTACTTTGATGGGCATAGTACTTTTTTCAGCTCCTTCACCATATCGCTCACGTTTAAAATTCCCTCCGGCAGCTCGAGTCCAGCGTTTCTCAGCTTTACGGATAATTCTGCCATGGGGGGCACGTCCAAGCCTAGCGCCTTGATTTCATCCACACGGGCGAATACCTCCTGAGGCGTTCCATCCATAGCGGTTTTCCCTTTATCTAGCACAATAACCCGGTCGGCTACGGCAGCCTCTTCCATAAAGTGCGTAATCCAGACTACCGTCATTTGTTGCTCGCGGTTTAGCTTGCGAACGGAATTTAAAACCTCTTTACGTCCGGAGGGATCCAGCATGGCGGTGGATTCGTCCATAATCATTACATCCGGCTGCATCGCTAATACGCCGGCGATGGCTACCCGCTGCTTTTGACCGCCGCTGAGCATATGGGGCGCGGACTGCGCAAAATCTGTCATTTGTACGCAACGCAGTGCTTCCTCAATGCGGCTGGGCATATCAACCTGAGGTACGCCTAGGTTCTCCAGCCCAAAGGCAACGTCTTCTCGCACCATATTAGCAACGATTTGATTATCCGGGTTTTGGAACACCATTCCCGCGTGACGACGTACATTCCAAACCTCTTCCTCTGTGGCGGTGTCCATGCCGCAAACCAGTACCTTACCTTCCGTAGGTAAAAATAAGGCGTTCATCAGCTTGGCTAACGTACTTTTGCCAGAGCCGTTATGCCCAAGCACTGCTACAAAGCTTCCTTTTGCAATTTCCATAGAGACATGGTCGACCGCGTTTTGGGCTTCCTCTTCATATTGATAGGAAACCTCCTGTATACGCAAGGGAAAGGTTACGGCTGTATCTTCCATTTGGCTGTTGCTCCTTCTTGCTTTGGTAAAAGAGAGGGATTGTTAAGCTCTGCCCAGCGCAGCGCATCAGCCTGATCCTGTTTTAGCTGCTCCTGTAACGCTTCAAGGCTGGGAAAGGTATGCTCTGGACGTAAAAAAAGACGGTAGCTCAGGGTAAGCCTGTGATCATAAAGCGTTTCATAGGGAAAATCCAGTAGATGCGCTTCAACTGTCGGCACCCCTTCCGGCGTGGTGGGATGCTTACCTTGGTTCAATATTGCTAAATAACTTCGGGAGCTGTCATCGGGGGAGGCGATCCCAATGTAAACGCCTTCCTGCGGCCAGTCCCTGCGAGCCGAATCATAGGCGATATTTGCAGTGGGGAACCCTAGCTTTGTTCCAAGATGCTTGCCGCGTATAACGGTTCCCGTCAAGGTAAAGGGAAGCTCAACCATGATGAACCGTCCCTACCAATGTGTCGGCAAATTGCTGAATTCGCTCCCTTTGGATTCCCTCGGGCTTCATGGCTCCCTCATGATCCGCCTTGGAAATCACATTGACCACGAAGCGATCCAGCCCCTTTTGTTGGCTTGGGTCCAGCTCGCCGCCAAAGGAAACAATAGAGAGGGCGTGTGCCAGCAATTCAGCGTTGATTTGAGCGCTAAGCAAAGCACGTGTATCGTCCTTCCCGCAGCGGCAGCAAAAGATGCCCAGCGGGAAAGCCAGTAGCTTGGTGCGGTTGTCCTTTAGAAAGGATAGCGCCTTCTTATGCAGCTTTCCCATGCGAATTGAACCGCCAACCGCAACCGCATCATACCCCTGGGGAAGTATGGGCGTAGCAGTTAAATCACAAGTATCCACATCAACGTTTCTGGCCAGCAGCGCCTCCGATAAAATGGAAGCTGCTTTTGCGGTCGTGCCGGTTTTTCCAGCGTAGGCTATCAATACCTTCATAAGGCTGAAGCTCCTTTCCTTTGATGCGGGACTATTATACTTCATCAATAAGGGATGGTCAAATGCTTTCAGCATGGGTCGCATGTATTTGACTGCATTCGCATTGTGAATGTTTGGATGCCGTGGTTTCCATTTGCTTTTGATTGACAGATATATCCTTCTGCCCTACAATAATACCAAAAGCGAAGGGGCGAGAATGATGGCGCAGCAAGATCTGGAAAGCATCTCCCAGACGAAATATCTGTCCGCTGAGAACTATATACAATATCGTGCAATCATGCGCGTGTTCTTTCAGGAGCATCAAAAGATGCATTACCAGCTGGACAAAAAAGCACTCATGCCGTTGCTGCACCAGTTCTCCCAGCTACAGGCGTACACCGAGGAAACCCTCAATTCCGATCTGGACCAGCTGGTAGCGTGGAAGAACCTGACGCCTATACAGGATCCCCGTAAGGCCTATACCATTTCTGATTTTAAGAATCGTCAGTATCAATATATGATGACGCAGGCGGCTTTGGAAGTGGAACGAATGGCAACGGCATTAGAAAACCTGTATACGCGCACCGTAGGCCTATCCTCCCATCTTTTCTATCGCTTGCAGGGACAGCTACGGCAGATAGACCAGCTCGGAGAGCTGCCCCTCAAGCAGGTAAACGCTTGGTGGCAGGATTTGCAGGAGGATTTTACGCGCTTGAGCCAAAGCCATCAGGATTATCTGCAAAAGTTTTACTCGCCCACAGCGGAGAACCGCATGGACGCTGCGGAATTTGTGGCATATAAGCAGCGCTTGATTCATTATTTGGAGGAATTCATCCAGGAGCTGCAAAGAAACACCCTTCAAATTGCTAGCCAGCTAGAAACCGTTACGGCGGAGCGGCGGGATGAAATACTGGAACGCATCCTTCAAAGCGAGCTGGAAATACCAAGGCCGGAGGCAGAAAAAAGAGAAAATTGGCAGGAAGAACTTCGCGCTCGAAATTTGGGCGTTTGGCAATCGCTGTGCCGATGGTTTGTCGGTAATGAATCCACAGCTAATCAAGTAATGGAGGTTACGAACGAAGTCATTCGCCGTGTTGTACAGAACGCGGCCTTCTTGGTGCAGATGCAAAATGTAAGCGTTAGCAATAAGGCGGAGCTTCAGCACTTTTTGCGGTTGTTTTCCCAATGTCGAGATATGAAGGAGGCTCATTGCCTGTCTTCACAGGTTTTTGGCGCACAGCAGGCGCGTCATTATTGTGCTGTCGGCTCCCGTGATGAGGATCGTATCGATTTAAGCACCTATGAGGAAGCTCCGGCAGACTTTGCCTTAGAGCCGCGCATTCGTACCTACAAGCCTCGAATGGATCGCAGCGGCTTTGCGGACAAAGGAGCGGAAAAAGAACGCGAAAGGGCGCTTGTCCTCCAACGTCAGCGCTACATTCGTCAGCAGGTACAGCGTTACATTCAAAACGGAGTATTGGATTTTGATAGCCTGCAGGAGCCTGTTTCCCGTGAAATTCGCACGGTATTTCTTTCTTGGATTGCTCATGCAAACTTAAGTCCGGATGGAAAAGGCAGAACGGAGTACGGACAAGCGTTTACGCTGCATACCCACGGCTCGAAAACCTGTCGTTTGCAATGCGAGGACGGAGAGTTGACTTTACCCAGCTATTTCTTTCAATTTGAGGAGGAGCCTCATGAATGAATTTCGTCGTCTTCTGGATCGCTTCTGGGTTACTCGTTTGGACGACAAAGAACTGTATTACGACCTCAAACGAAGGCTTTCGGACTATGAATCCATCGTGAACGAACAGCTGGGTTGGAACTTAATTTCCAACGAAATGGTAATCAAGCTGGAAAAAACCCCGCCTCGCTCCATGCCGTGGATGGGGGTGCAGGAGTTTAGCGAAACGCTGGATTACTGTTTGCTCTGTGCGCTGCTGCTGTATCTTTCCGATTTGGAGGATGGTCAGCAGTTCTTGCTTTCAAGCCTGACGGAAGCGGTAAAGGCATATCTAGAAAAAGTACAGCCCATAGACTGGACGAGGTTTCCTCATCGCAAATCGCTGGTGCGCGTTTTACGCTATGCCCAACAGATTCAACTGATCATAGCCTATGACGGCAGCAGCGACGGCTTTGGCAGTTCTCAGGAGCAAGAGGTTCTGTATGAGAACACAGGCCTTTCCCGTTACTATGCCGTTCATTTTGGGCGCGACATCAGCGCTTGTCAAAGTGCGCAAGACTTTGAGTCATTCTCATGGGAGGGCGATAGCGACCGTGGCCGTCAACGCGTGCACAGGGTCTATCGACAGCTTGCGCTATGCCCCGCATTGTATTGGAGTAGCCAAGATCATGCGGATTATGATTACGTCAAGAACCAACGGCAATGGGTGTCCCATTATTTAGAGGATACGCTGGGCGGAGAGCTACAGATTCATAAAAACGGCGCGTTCTTTGTGGTGGATAGCGAGGATCGATTTGGCTTGTGCCATCCTCGCAATACCATTCTTTCCGACGTGGTGCTGCTGCTTTGCTCCCAGATAAGGGAAAAAGTACGGGCGGGTAGTCTGCTGCCAATGGCTGACGACCGTATTGTATTTACCCGCACAGAATTCAATCAAGAGCTAGACGAGTGTCGTTGTACATTTTCCAAGGGGTGGGGGAGCCAGATCCGAGATATGAGCGACGAGGCTTTGCAGCAGGCTGTTATTGACTATATGCTGGGCTGGATGCTGCTGGAAAGCCAAGAGGACGCAGTTGTGCTGCTTCCCGCTGCGGGCGAATGGGTTGGGCATTACTCCAAACGTTATTTAGGCATAGAGGAGGGGATACAGGATGGCGAACCGCTGGATCATGAATAAGCTTGGATTTGTGAATTTCTGGCTTTATGACGCGGAGGAATTCCAGCTGGAGAACGGCTGCATACTGCTACGAGGTTCCAATGGCTCTGGCAAGTCCATCACCACCCAGAGCTTTATTCCTTTCCTGTTAGATGGTAACAAAAGCCCGGAAAGGCTGGATCCCTTCGGCTCACGGGATCGAAAAATGGCCTTCTATCTACTGGGGGATGACGAACGGGAGGAATCCACCGGCTACCTGTATCTGGAATTCAAGAAGGAAAGCCTTGAGGAGTATCTGACCATCGGGGTTGGTATGCGTGCACAAAAAGGAAAAGATATTGATTTTTGGGGCTTCTGTTTATGCGACGGCAGAAGGATTGGCTTGGGCGACGTAGCCTTGTACGAGAAAATGGGGGATAAGCTGCTGCCGCTTAGCAAACAGCGGTTGAAGCACCTTCTCAACGATAACGCTCATTGGGCAGACAGCCCCAAGGAATACAAGGAACTGGTGAACGATCAGGTTTTTCATTTCCGAGACGTCGCGCAGTATGAACAGCTGATTCAATTGCTGATCAAGGTGCGCGCTCCCAAGCTTTCCAAGGACTTTCGCCCCTCACAGGTGAAACGACTGTTGAATGAATCGCTACAGGTACTCAGCAACGAGGATTTGTCCGCGATCGCCGCTACCATGGATCGTATGGATTTTTATGAAGCTAATTTGAAAGACTGTCGTGCTTCTTTGCGGGATGCGACGATCATCCGTAACGAGTACACCCGCTATAACCAATATATTCTTGGAAAAAAGGGACAAGCCTATCTCATACAAAAAGGCAAAACACTAAAGCTGCAAAACCAATTAAGAAGTCAAAAGGCAGAACTAGAAAGCAGAAAAGAAGAGCATCAGCATCAGAAAGAGCTTTTGACACAAGCTGATACAGCGCTTACATTGGCCAAGACGCAGCGCGCCGCTTTAGGAGACGACGACATCACCGCTAAACAGGAGCAACTCGCCGCCTTACAGGCACGGCATAAGGAGCAAGAGGAACAACTCCAGATCAATCAAAGAGCACTCGAGAATAAAAGCAGCCGAATCGACGGGAAAGAGGTAGAGCTACGCAATGTAGAAAATCAACGCGCCAATGAGGACGGCGCATTGCGCGTTATTGTAAAGGAAATGAAAAAGGTCAATACCATTCTTCAATTTGGAGAAGCGCACGAGCAATATTTACTGAATGTAGGAAACGTAAATATACAGCCTACGCAGGGAGCGATGCTAGCTTCGCTTAAGCAGCTGAAAAAGCAGATGCACAGCGTGCTTGAAAACATGGAAAAGGTAAAGCGTGTGCAGAGCGAGTATGACGATGTATGCGAGCGGTTGGATCATGCCGCAACGGAATGCGCTTTGGGGGATCGAGAGCTCCACGATGCACGCCAGCAAGAGCAGGAGGAGCGGGACGGATTGCTGGAAGCCCTGACTCGCTGCGTTAGCAACAACGAGGAACTGCTTTTTTCTAGCGACGATAGCCAAAAGCTTCGGCGCTGTGTTTTAGATTATCATGGGCCTGCGGATTGGAATAGCCTGATGCAGGTGATCAACAGCCGCCATCAAGCTTGCGCGGCACAGCTCAATAAGGAGCTATTCATGGCTCATAACAAGCTGGAGCAGTGTCAGCAAACCACGGCTGAAATAAAACAACGGTGGGATTTGCTTCAAAGCCAGACAGAGCTTCCGCCACCCAGAAGACAACGTTATTGCGATACCCGCGCCTATTTAACGGCTCGCGGTATTCCTTATAAGGCATTTTATGAAGCCGTTGATTTTGAAGACGCGCTTCCCCCCGAAGCGCGGAATCTGCTAGAGGCGCAGCTGATTGACGCGGGATGGCTGGATGCGTTGCTAGTACCGGAAGAATACAGAGGAAAGCTTACCGCTCTTCGCAAAGAATGCCCGGAA
Organism: Eubacteriales bacterium; assembly: GCA_028693055.1. GTDB lineage: Bacteria > Bacillota > Clostridia > Christensenellales > Aristaeellaceae > Limiplasma. The sequence continues at coordinate 54,667 of JAQUWD010000017.1, forward strand.
CGCTTTTTACAACCATCCACACCCGTTTCATCTCCTGTAACCGGTTTGATCCCAGAACAGGGAACTCCTTTTACCCAAATGGTCCAAGATATTCTACAGGGTATTTCGGCATCCGATCCAGATGCACAAAACGCTTTGCTGCCGGACGGCCGCTTTTGTAGCGGCGCGATTCATGGACTGAGCGTACCGGTGGAAGCTGCACAGTATATCGGGGTTGCTACTCGGCTGTTACATAGACAAAGGCAAATTGAAGAATGTAAGCAGCAGTTAGAAGAAGCAAAAAAATCTGAAAACGCTGTGGAAGACGAGGTTGTCCAGCTGAAGCGGCGAATGGCGAAGCTGGAGGACGAATTGCTTTCCATGCCTCTATCCGGAAATCTGGATCAAGCATTGGAAATGCTGAAAAACGCTCAAAGACGGGTTGACCTCGGAAAGCAGGCCTATGATCGTGTGGCGGATGAAAAGAACAACAAGAATCTTCAATTGTCTGGACTGCGTATGGAGCTTAATGGCTTTTGTACAGGCATGCCCTATGAACGAAGCCTAGAAGCCTATGAAGAGGCGTTGCAAGCGGCGGAGGAATACGAAAATTTAGTAAGCCAGAGCTTTGACGCTTGGAACAGGCTTGTCCGTATACAAATAGATATCAACTATACCATTAACATGATTGACGAGCTTAGAGACGGAGCTGCAAAGCTAAAGCAAGGTATGGAGCATAGCAGCCGCGAGCTTGCGGTAGCTGCTGGACAAATGGAAGAGCTGCAGCGCTTTCTGGAACGACCCGAGAATCAACAAAGGACGGCAAGAATCCGTGCGTTAAACGATGAGATACGGGAGCAGGAAAACGCACGTCAATCGGCCAATGACCAATGCATTCGTCTGATGGGCGAGTTGGAGCGCTTTGAGCAAGATATCGCCACGCAGGAAAAGGATTTTCTGTTGTCCTGCTCTCTTGAAAATGAATATGAACGTTACTTCGTTGAGGATTTGGACTTAGACTGCTTTCCTTTTTCCAGAAACGAAGAGGAAACCGTTTCAGATTTGGCAACGCGGGCAGTGGGAAAAATACAACCCATCGACCGGGAGCGCACTCATGAGCTAATTAGCGAATCGTTGCGCAATAATTACCAGCAGCATAACAATACGCTTCTGAAATATCAGCCAAGAATGGAGCTTTGCTTGGACGCGCCGGATACCCCGGGCTGCCTGCGCCAGCGTCTGATCATAACGCTGCAAAGAGAGGGAAAGGCGCTTACCCTTTATCAGTTTATCAGCCTGTTGGAGAACGATGTCCTACAGCTAGAAACTTTACTAGAGCAGCAGGACCGAGAGCTGTTCGAAAACATATTGTCAGACACCATCAGCCATAAGCTACGGGCGCGCATCGAGGAAAGCCGTCAATGGAGCGACAGCATGAGCGACCTGATGAAATCTATGGATACTTCTATGGGACTATCGTTCAGCCTAGAATGGACGCCCAAAAAGGCGGAAAACGAAGGGGAAATGAACACCGCGAAGCTGGTTTCCTTTTTGAACAGGGATCGAGCCTTACTCACCCGCGAGGATAGTCAAGCGGTTTCCACTCATTTCCGTGCGAAGATTAAGGCTGCGCGGCAAAATGCAGAGCTGAATGCGCAAACTCAAAACTATAACGATTTGATTCGCACGGCGCTGGATTATCGGGAATGGTATGAATTCCGGCTTTACTACCAGCGCGAGGGCGAAGTAAAGCGAGAATTAACCGATCCTGTTTTTAACAAATTCAGCGGCGGTGAAAAGGCAATGTCTATTTATGCGCCTCAGTTTGCGGCAGTATCCGCTCAATACCAGAAGGCCTCGCCCCAATGCCCGCTGCTATTGGCACTGGATGAAGCCTTTGCTGGTGTGGATGATAAAAATATCGAAGCGATGTTTCGTCTGGTACATACACTGCATTTTGGCTATATCATGAATTCGCAAGCGCTTTGGGGCTGCTATGCATGCGTTGCCAGCTTGAATATCGCCGAGTTCCATCGCTATGCGAACGCACAGGTGGTAACGATTCTGCATTACCGTTGGAACGGAAAGCAAATTGCATTGCAGGAGGGATAAAGCGTGGACGGAACAGCCAAACAATGTGCGGCTTACTTTCGTAAAAAGCCAGGCTATGAACGAATCATGCGGGCTTTTCGTAAAAAGTATGAGGGCTTGGGCCGGGTCGGCGGCGCCATTGTGCTTTCGGACGCTGATGAGGCCGAGTGTACGGCTGCGAGAGAGCTTTTTGGCACGGCGTTTTATCCGCCTCTGGTAATCAAGCTAAGCGCTTTTGAGCAAGCGCTGCAAAGTACGGTTTTTCAAGGGGTTACCTTGCCAGAATTGCTAGAAGCCTATTACCGGGAACCCATTCATACCCGTCAATGTATCCGTCAACAACATAGCGACGAATACAGGGAAGAAATATGTGCAGCCAAAGCGGCTAGCACAGGAAGCTGCTCCCAGCGCTGGCTCAATCAACTGGAGCTCGCTTCCGGCCATGGAGCGACGCTGTTAAAGCAAACGCCTCCTGAAATAGCTGGGGTGGCGCTGCTAAAAGCCTGCGCTGCCTTGGACTGGCTGGAGGCTCATCCGGGAGAGGCGGTTCGTTTGGCTGTATTGAGCGCAAAAGCCACGTCGGATCCCCATGCTTTGGATGCTGGCACCGTGGCAGGAAAGCTGTTTTTGCACGCTATCGCCTATTCACTGAGGGCTGACGTGCCACAGACGGCAGAGCAGAAAGCCGAGCTTTACTATCGCATCAATATTATTTGCGACAGTATTTCCAGCGTTGTTAGCCAAATTGGATTGATGCTGTGGAGCAACGGGGAGGAGCATCCCGGTTTTGCCGCTTTTCGGCTACGGCGGGAAAGCTGTCTTTTATCCCTCACCAATCTGGCGGGCTTGACAGGGGCTTCCAGCCCAACGAAGCGTGTGTATCTAGTTGAAAATCAGATGGTCTTTTCTCAGCTTTGCGATCATGGCTCTGCATTTCATTCACCGCTTCTGTGCACCTCCGGGCAGCTTCAAGTAGCTTCCCTGCGGCTTTTAGACTTGTTAGCAGCCGCGAATACTCATTTCTACTACTCAGGAGATTTTGACGGCGAAGGGTTGGGGATAGCCTATCGACTGGCAAAACGATATCCAGAACGGTTTAGCTATTGGCATATGAGCCCAGAGGATTATGAACGCTGCCGTTCGGATAAGCCGCTATCCAACGATCGTCTTCGTTTGTTGGACGGCTTAGAGGGCAGCGAGCTGGCGCGAACGGCAGAGGCAATCCGTTTAAGCGGGCGGGCAGGCTATCAAGAGCTGCTGCTGCCCGAGCTCGCAAACGATTTAACCAATGAACAAGCGTAAATATCAAAAGCCATCGGCTTTACCGATGACTTTTGGGACTGATATCGTTTTATTACTCCGCAGCTCCGTTGCTGGTGGCATATTGTAGCAGCTGCTTCCACAACGGATGGTTCTGGTCTAGCACCAGCGTTGCATTTTCGTTAAGCGAGGTTTCAAGCGCCTGCAACGAACGCCAGTAGCTGTAGAATTCCGTATCGACGCTATAGGCGTTTGCGTAGATTTCTAACGCGGACGCTTCGCCGTCGCCGCGGATCGCGCCAGCTTCGCTTACTGCGTCGGCTTGAATTTTGCGCGCTTCCAAATCCGTGCTGGAAACGGCCTTCTGGTATTCCTCCTGTCCTTCGCTGCGGGTTTGCTGTGCAACCTTGGCACGGTCAGCCTGCATGCGGGCATAGGTGGTTTCGATATTCGCGGATGGTAAAATGGTACGGTTTACCTGTATGTCCTTTACTTCAATACCACGGACGGCCATATCTCCGTTTATGGTTCTAAGACCTTGCGCCAACGCGTCATTCAGGGCTTCCTTGTTGCTGACGAAATTCTCGGCGCTCAAGCGGTTAATGGCTTGCACAATCACTGGATGAATCAGGTTGTCCAGCTGATTTTCAGCGCTGGTCATACTGCCAAGCTTCAAGCTAAAAAGGGCGGGATCGGCGATATACCATTGGGCGTAGGTGGTTACATAGTACTGCTTTTTCTCGGAGGTGTTGACGACCTCGCTATCGCTGACATAGGTAAATAGGCGGCTGGAGTAGGTCTGTACCGTGTCCACAAAGGGCATCTTAAAATGCAGGCCGCTTCCCCGCAAAATTTTCACGGAGCCGCTGGTGGTCAGCTCGCCCACAAGGTTGTCTGCAAACTCGTCATGAAATTGATTGTGCTCGTTTAAAATGATGGACTGGATGACGCCAAACCGGCTTACCACGCATTGCTCTGCTTCTCCTACCACAAAAAGGGATTGACTTAGCAGAATAAGAGCAATTATCACGATCACACCGATCAAAATCAGCTTGCCAGTCAAGCTGCGCTGCTTGCGTTTCTTGGTTTCTTTTTCATAATCATAAACGTTTTGGCTCATATTCCATCGCTCCCTTCCGTAGCGGCGATATTGGCGGCGGTGGAGGCGCTGCCTTCGTCGAGACTCATGATTTTTACCACTTGGCTGTCCGGCTCGGCTACAACGATTTTGCCGCTGTTCTTCAAAATGTTCTCGATGGTTTCAATGAATAATCGAGTGCGGGTTACTTCTGGCGCGGCTTTATATTTTTCATAAACGGCGTTAAAAACCGCAACCTCGCTTTCGGCAGAGGCAATCACCTCGGCTTTGTAAGCCTGCGCTTCCTGCACCGTTTGGTAAGCGGTGCTGCGGGCTTTGGGCAGTATTTCATTGGCGTATTTTTCGGCTTCGTCCAAACGCTTGGTTTTTTCGTTCTTGGCGTTGTTCACATCCTCGTAAGCCGCGGATACGTCGGCAGGCACGGTGATGTTCTGGATACGCACATCGTTGATTTTTACGCCCATTTCATAGGTGTCGATCAACTCTTGAAAATCGGGTAGCACCTGCTGCTCGATTTCTTCCTTGTTCAAGAGCGCGTCATCCAGCGGACGGTTTTGAATGTTGCGGCGAATGATCGCTTCAAAGGCCAGCTGTAAGGTGCCCTCGGGATCATCAATGTCAAAGTGATACTGTTTTACATCCCGAATGGTATATTGATAAACTGCTTCAATGGATACGATGCTGTTGTCGTTGGTGAGCATAACGCTTTCGTCTGTTTCATCCGCATAGTGAGCGGCGCTGCCCGCCGAGCCTTGAGAAGTAGTGCGGAATCCAAATTCCTTGGTGTGAATGGTCGTTACGCTTTCGCTGATCACCGTTTGAATCATTGGGATTTTCCAGTAAAGCCCGGGGCCTTTGGTGTCCGTCACCTTGCCGAAGGTCAGCACAAGCGCTTCTTCGCCCTGCCCAACACGATAAAAGCTGTTTAGTCCTAGCAATAGGACAACCAGCACAACGGCAATCAACACAATGGTGGTTGCTTTCAGTTTTCCCTGCATCATGGTAAAGTACTCCTTTCCGTATAGCCAATGGAAGAACAGCTTCATCATAACATGAACAGAAGCTAGGGGAAAGAGCAGAATGGTTGAAACATACATTTTTCTGGCTAAATTCGCGGATGCACCCCTGCCAAACCAGAAAAGGGGACTTGGCAAAACTTGAACAAACCCTGTAGCCTATGCTATAATTTCCCCGAAAGACAAAGTTTGGAAAGGAAAGATAGAGAATGAAAAAAATAGACGGCGTGATTTTCGATTTAGACGGAGTGCTTGTGACAACGGATGATTGTCATTATTTGGGATGGAAGCGGATGGCTGACGAGGAGAACATCTATTTTGACCGCGCGATTAACGAGCGTCTTCGCGGCGTAAGCCGGATGGACAGCCTAGCGATTATCCTCGAGAAAGCAACCAGAAGCTATACGGAGGATGAAAAGCAACGGATGGCCGCCAGAAAAAACGCATATTATGTGGAGCTGATTGGAAAGCTGACAGCGAACGATATTTTACCGGGAGCCATGGATGTATTAAACCTACTGAAGAAGCGGGGAATCAAGATCGCCATAGGCTCCTCCAGTAAAAACACTCCCATTATTTTAAAGCAAATCGGGCTTGAAAATGCCTTTGATGCAGTGGCTGACGGCAACCAAATTACCCACAGCAAGCCTAATCCCGAGGTATTCCTGCTGGCAGCCAAGCTTTTGAAGCTGAATCCGGCTGAGTGCTTGGTAGTGGAGGATGCGGACGCCGGTGTGGAGGCGGCGCTAAACGGCGGCATGAGCGTGCTGGGCGTAGGCTCCGCCAGCAAGAACCAGCGCGCAACTTATCATGGCGAAAGTTTAGCGACGGTGGATTTTAACTCCATTTTGGGATAATGGTGAACGGTGAAAGGACGGATCGGAAAATGATCGATCAAAAACTGGCGACGGACGTACTGGATGCAGCCCTGTCCACCGGCGGCGATTTTGCGGAAATATTTTTGGAGGATCGGCGAAATCACTCGCTTATCCTTCAAAATAATCGGCTGGAAACCGTGAACAGCAATCGACTTCACGGCGCGGGGATTCGGCTTTATCATGGGCTGAGCGCCGTATATGCCTATACCAACGCTACGGATCGCGACGGGCTATTGCGCTGCGCGAAGGAAGTCGCGTCCGCGATACGAGACGAGCGGAAAGAAACTTGTCGAGCCATGCATTCTGCAACTCATGCCGATATTCATCCTGTGCAGATGCGTCCCTCCGATACCGACGCGCGAAAGAAGGCGGAAGTGCTTCGCGCTGCGAACGCCTCTGCGAGAGCTACCGGGGCAGAAATTTCTCAGGTGATTTGCGGATATAACGACAGCGAGCAGGATGTGCTCATCGCTAATAGCGATGGCTTATTCGTGAAGGATACGCGGGTTTATTCCCGGATGTCCTGCCGTGCCATCGCGGCTAACGGGACAGAAAATCAGGAAGCCTATGAGACTCCCGGAGCCTTGCGCGGCTTTGAATACTTCGTAACGTCTGTTGATCCCGCCGCCTTAGGGAAGCGCGCCGGAGAGGGAGCGATACTGATGCTTCATGCCCCAGTATGCCCCTCGGGCGTGATGCCGGTGGTGATTGGCAACGGTTTTGGCGGCGTTATTTTTCATGAAGCCTGCGGTCATAGCTTGGAAGCGACCAGCGTAGCCGTTGGCATGAGCGAGTTTTGCGGCAAGCTGGGCCAGCAGATCGCCGATCCGAGGGTAACGGCCATTGATGACGGAACCATACCCAATGAATGGGGCAGCGAGAATGTGGATGACGAGGGAACGCCCACAACCCGCTTGGTACTTATCGAAAACGGTATTCTAAAAAACTATATGATTGATCGCTTGAACGGCAAGCGAATGGGCATGGAGCCTACCGGCAGCGCCCGGCGGCAAAGCTATGCCTTTGCGCCCACCTCTCGTATGCGCAATACCTACATTGCCCCCGGAAACGACGACGATGACGAGATGATCGCCACCATGGGCAACGGCCTTTTTGCCGCAAAAATGGGCGGCGGCTCTGTCAATCCTGCTACCGGCGAATTCAACTTTGCGGTCAGCGAGGGCTATTTGGTCAAGGACGGCAAGATTACCACCCCAGTACGCGGAGCCAGCTTAATAGGCAAGGGCGCAGAAATCTTGATGCAGATTGATCGCGTAGGTAAAAATATGACCATGGCGCAGGGAATGTGCGGCAGCTTAAGCGGCAGCGTACCGACCAACGTGGGCCAGCCTTGGATTCGTGTTAAATCCATCACGGTGGGCGGACGCTCCTAAGGAGGAAGCAGAGTATGGAACAAGCGTTTATTGAAAAATTGCTGGCAGAGGCAGAAAAAGCGGGGATTGAAGCGGCGGAGGCTTATGTAGTCGAAAAAGAAAGCTTTTCTGCTATTACAAACGCAGGCCAGATCATCGACTATAAATCCAACGTAACCGGCGGGTTGGGATTCCGTGGGCTTAAAAACGGGCGCATGGGGTATGCCGCTACCGAGGCGTACGACGACGACGCGATTCGCCAGTTGATCAAAGGCGTGATCGAAAGCGCCGAGCTTAGCGAGGACACAGATGAGGAGCTCCTCTATCACGGCGGTGACGAAGCTCCAGAATTAAATCTATATGATTCCTCTATTGATCAGGCTAAGCCGGAGGAAAAAATGGCGCTGCTGGAGCGGATGGAGGCGGCGGCCAAGGCTTACGATTCACGGGTGGATAATGGCTATAGCATCGTGGAAACGGGCAAGCATACCATCCGTATCATGAATTCTGTCGGCTTAAACCGAAGCTTTACCGAGAACCTGTGCGTGCTGGCGGCAGAGCCTACTGCCAAGGAAAATGGTTTTGTGGCTACGGGCAGCTATCAACAGTTCGCCCATTGCTTTGACGCGCTCAACCCCGAGCGGGTGGCGCAAGAAGCTGCCAAACGAGCCGTGGATGGGCTTCACGCTGCGCCGGTGCCCTCCGGTAACTATCGAGTTGTGCTTTTTAACGAGGTTATGTGCAGTTTGCTGGGCGTATTCAGCACGATTTTTTCCGCCGAAACAGCCCAGAAGGGACTGAGCCTGCTTACCGGCAAGCTGGGTACTACAGTGGCGGCGCCCTGCGTCACGCTGGTGGATGATCCTCTTCGAACGGATGCATTGGGAAGCCGCCCCTTTGACGCGGAGGGTGTGCCCTCCAAGGCTCATACGTTGATTGATAAGGGACAGTTCCGTACCTTCTTGCATAACTTAAAAACCGCTCGTAAGGACGGCGTGGAAACTACAGCTAATGCGGACAAAGCGGGCTATGCCGCAACCGTGCATGTAGCGCCCTCCAATTTGTTTTTCGATCAAGGAGATAAAAGCTTTGACCAGCTGCTTGCAGCGGTAAACGACGGCTTGGTAATCACAGAGGTCAGCGGCTTACATGCCGGGGCTAATCAGGTCAGCGGTGATTTTTCCTTGTTGGCTAGCGGATATACGATCAGCGGAGGAAAAAGAGCCAAGCCGGTGGAGCAGATTACCGTGGCTGGAAATTATTACGAGCTATTAAAAAGCATCCGCGCCTTTGGAAACGATCTCTGCTTCCCAGACGGTTCCATCGGAAGCCCAAGCGCTGATGTTGGTGAGCTTTCCGTAAGCGGAAAATAACTGCCTACATATTTGAAAAGCAACAAAAGATAATGAAGGACGGTTTTTCAATGATTCGCTTGATTGCCAGCGACATGGACGGGACGCTTCTGGAACCGAATGAAACCTTGCCTCTTGGTTTGTTTTCCGTCGTTAGACAGCTGAAGGAAATGGGAATTAACTTTGCTGCCTCCAGCGGTCGGCAATTCGACAATCTTCGCCGCTTGTTTAGCCCTGTCGCCGGGGATATCTGCTACATCTGTGAAAATGGTGGGCTGAACGCCATCGGTCATGAAGTTGTCAGCACCAATCCCTTCGAACGTACCAAGGCAATGGCAATCATTAAAATGCTAGAGAACTTCGATCTTTGCATACTGGTAAGCGGAGTAAATTGCTGCTATGTATCCGCTGAAAAAAGAAATTTTGCTGATGATATTATTTATCGCCTACGCAATACGACGGCTGTAGTAGACCGCTTTGAAAGAATCCCGGAGGATATTGTAAAGATATCCTGCTTTTTGGAAAGCGGCATCCACCCAATCGCTCCGAAGCTTGCTGAAAAATGGGGCGCGGAAGTCAACGCCGTCATATCCGGCAGCCAGTGGTTTGATTTTACCATGGCTAATAAGGGAACGGGGATACGTTCCTTGATGCAGCGCTTTGGCTTGGAACGAGACGAGGTGGTAGCCTTCGGCGATAACTTTAACGATGAAAGCATGCTGACCATGGCGGGGCACCCCTTCCTTATGCAAAATGCGGACCCCGGGCTCAGAAAGCCCGAAACCCGCATTTGCGACAAGGTTCTCCCTGTACTGGAGAGTATTGTGCGAAATCATGGAGAAATCCCCAAAGCTATCTGATGAAATTGGTGCGAACGGCAGGCTCCGGAACCGGCGCTGAAACGCCATTTTGCTTTCCCAGCTCAATGCACTTTAGCAGCCATGCCATATTTTGCCCTAGGGTTCGCATGATTTGCATGCCCTCTTCATCCTTAAGCACATCCTCCGGCTTTGTGCCATGAACCTGATTCCAATACTGAGAAGAAACAATCGGCATGCAGTTGATGGTAAAGAAGCGATTGATATCGTCAAAGGCGGATAAACACCCGCCCCTACGTGCGCTTACCACAGCTGCTGCCGGTTTGTACTGCATGCTTGCTTTATAAACGTAGAATAGTCGATCCATAAAGGATTTAAGCTGTCCTGCAATGCCCGCATAGTAGACCGGCGAGCCGAAAATATAGCCGTCGGCTTCGGCAAGCTTTGCGCCGACGCGATTCACCGCATCGTTAAATACGCAGCGTCCCGTTTTGCCGCAGGAGCCGCAGGCAATGCAGCCTCGTATGTCTTCGTTGCCAATATGGATGATCTCTGCCTCTACACCGTCTCGTTCCAGCTCGTTTTTAATCTCGGACAGCGCCGTATAGGTGCAGCCCTTCTCCCGGGGACTTCCGTTTACTAACAGGACCTTCATGACGATTCCTCCTTTTGGTTGCTTGGTCCCAGTGTACCGTTTCTACAAAGTGAGTATGCCACCTTTAGACAGATTTTGCAACGTACTTGACCTTCTCGTCCGGAATCGTTATGCTTCTTTAGAAGCCCATACTATTGATCTTACAGAAACAGGAGTATACCATGGCTTATCAAGCGCTCTACCGCCGCTGGCGGCCCACCTCCTTCGAAATGGTCATTGGTCAGACCGCTACTGTAAAAACGCTGCGCAACCAGATTCAGGCGGGGCGCATCGCCCACGCCTATTTATTCTGCGGCTGCCGCGGCACCGGTAAGACAACCATGGCAAAGCTGATGAGCCGCGCCATTAACTGTCTGAACCCTAAAAACGGCGATCCCTGCGGAGAATGTGAGGTCTGCCGCGCCATTCAAAATGAAAGCACCATGGATGTGCTGGAGCTGGACGCCGCCAGCAATAACAGCGTAGATAATATTCGAGAGCTGCTAGAGCAGGTACGTTATCCGGCTCAACTGGGAAAGTATAAGGTTTATATTATCGACGAGGTTCACATGCTGTCCACGGCCGCCTTTAATGCGCTGCTTAAAACCCTAGAGGAGCCGCCGGCTCATGTGGTGTTTATTTTGGCTACTACCGAGCCCCAAAAGCTGCCGGCGACCATTCTTTCCCGGGTGCAACGGTACGATTTTGGTCGTATTCCTGCGCAGCTGATGGTGGAGCGGATGGATGAAGCGCTGCGGGAAATGAAGGTAACCGCCGAAGAAGAAGCGCTTCACATGGTCGCGCGCGCTGCGGAAGGGGCAATGCGCGATGCGTTTAGTATCTTGGACATGTGCGTCGCTGGCGCGGAGAATGGACGAATTACCGCTAAACAGGTTCGAGATGTGCTGGGTTCCTCAGACCGTGAATTCCTGTTTGATTTTATGGAAGCAATTGCTGCAAAGGATGGGGGAGAAGCGCTGCGCATGGTAGACCAGCTGATGCGCTCAGGCCGTGAACCCCAAGTCTTTCTCAAGGAGATGACCGCTCATAGCCGTTTGCTGTTAACCGTACAAGCGGTAACAAAGGACGCGGCGGCTCTTCTGGATATTACGCCTGAGGATGAGGCGCGCTATCGTGATCAAGCTGCAAAATTTTCATCTCAGCGTTTACTGAGAATTTTGGACACCTTTATGAAGGGGGAAAGCGAGCTTCGCTTCGCCTCCACCCCTCGTATCGGTTTGGAAAGCGCAGCGCTTCACGCTTGCGAGGAGGCGACGGGGGATAGTCAGCAAGCTCTTTTGGAACGAATTGGAGAATTGGAAGCCAAGCTAAAGGCATTGGAGAACGATTTGGCTAGCGGACGGCTGGCGCCACCGTCAAGCGAAGCAAAGAAGCCCGCCGTAAAAAGCGCGGCAAAGCCAACGACCGATCCGTCAACCAAAAAGGCTAGCTCCATGGTAGAGCCGCCTAAGGACGAAAAGGAGGTTTGGTCGCGAACCCTCACCGCCCTTGCGAAGGCGGAACCGCCGCTTTTCGGGTTATTGCGCAACGAGCGCTTTTTGGGCGCTGAGAATAATTGCTACCGCGTATCCATTCCCTATGCCAAAAAGGATTTTTCCTATGTAAAGCTGACCCAGCCCGCTCGCAGGGATAAAATTACGCAGGTCCTGTCGGAAACGGCGGGGGCGGAAATGAGGTTTGAAGCCGTTTTGGAATCGGACGTCTCTCAAAAGCAGGGAACCAGTCAACGGGATAACGCCCAGCAGAGCCTGATTGACGCTTTTGGTCGGGATACGGTTCAAATTGATGAGGAGAAATAAATGAAGAAATCCTTTGAACGAGCCCAGCGCCGCCGGGAGGGAAGCGTACAATATAAACATGATTTAGGGCAGCATTTTTTATACGACGAGGCTTTGCTGGAAGAATTGGTGCGCAGCACCGGCGTAACGCCGGAGGATAGCGTGCTGGAAATCGGTCCCGGCAGCGGAATGCTTACCCATTGTCTCTGCCGCCACGCGAAGAAGGTCGTCGCCGTGGAGGTGGATGCAGATGTGCTGCCTTTTTTGCGCGTTAAGACAGAAAACTTTCAAAATCTGCAAATTGTGCTCGGCGATATTCGAAAGCTGGATATCCATGAGCTTTGCGCATCCCTTGACGCCCCGTTTTTCGTCATTGCAAATATTCCCTATAATATTACAACGCCCATTTTTGACCTGCTGTGGGACAGCGGGCTTCCCATTCGTCAAATCTCTGTGATGATCCAAAAGGAAGTGGCGGATAAGCTGATGGCTGCCCCCTCCACGGATGCATATGGCTTGCTGAGCTTCAAATGCCAGTATCACTGCATTCCGTCGATGGAGACCATCGTTCCAGCCGAAAAGTTTACGCCGCCGCCAAAGGTGGATAGCGCATTCGTTCATTTACGCATGAGAGATGAACCGCCTATGCCGGTGGCAGATGAAAAACTGCTGATGCGCATGGTCAAGGCCAGCTTCACCCTGCGTCGGAAAACGCTAAGCAATGCGTTGAAGGGTGTAGTGGAGACGGAAACCCTCAAAGCTGCGTTAGAGACGGTTGCCTTGCTTCCCACCGCCAGAGGTGAGGAATTAACGGTCACGCAATGGATTGCTCTATCGAATGCCTGTCATTCACCAAGGAGCCTCGCTGATTCGTGACTCATACAGCTTGCAGCCTGTAAAAAGGAAAAAGCAAGCGATGGCTGGCACTGGATAGAAGCCTTGACCTGTGAATAGGAATAGCGCGGATAACCCCAAGCCGTACCAGATATAGCGCTTCGCCCTACTGGGGTGGAGGATAACGCTCAGC
>JAQUWD010000071.1 GCA_028693055.1 Eubacteriales bacterium
ATATCGCTGCCTTGAAACGTTTGGGCTTTGATGTCGTGCTTCCCTCTTAGCCTTTGCTTCGCTTAAGCATATACTTGGTAGTGTGTTTGCTGTACTTATCTTTGGGGTTTGTTTTCAGGGCAGTCTGCAACGTCCACGACGTTTACACCTTCCAAGGGGATAAAGGAACCATCAATTGTTAAGCGATTTTCTCTTCCTCCATTGATCATTCTATCCTCACAAACCATTCACACGTTATCCCTTCGTCTCTCATGCTGCTTTGGTATACCTTGTATGTAAAGGAGGGAATATCCCACGATGAAACAAAAAACTTGGTTGAAATGCAAATACGGCTTCGACGTCATCCTGCTGATCGTGCTAGCATTGATGTATGAAAAGAACGCGCTCGGCATGAGCTTTCATGAAATCGGCGGTCTGGCGCTGATCGGCTTTTTTCTGATTCATATCCTCTTCAACTGGCGATGGGTCATAGGCGCTGCTAAAAGACTTTTTAAGCGTGACTGCCCGGTTCGCATCAAGCTATCGTTTTTACTGAGCACAGGCCTCTTCATCAGCTTTTTGCTGATTCTGCTCAGCGGTATCGGTATGTCAAAGGTTGTATTTCGGGATTCCGGCTTTGTCTTTGGCGGAAAAACAATCCACTATTTCTGTGCGGCGCTGGCTCTATTATGCGTAGGCGGACATGTGGGGCTGCACGCGAAACAAATCCTTACCTTTTTCAAACGCCATGGCGTGCGAATCGCTGCTTTTGCATTGCTCTGTGTGCTGCTTAGCTTCGGTATATACGGTCTGGTTTCTTCTTCCGTCCCCCGCTATCTGCTAATGCCTTTTAGCAGCGCCGAGGAAGGAATGAGAGGCCAAGGCCGTCCCGAAGAGAAGCAATTAACGGATAGCGCAACGCTTAGCGATGAAACCGCCGAAGGCACAGCATCCGGCAATGGGCATGGCACAGCGGCTGGCGCCAAACCCGCTGGCTCGGAAAGGGTCGGCGGCGATCACGGGCTGGCAATCACAATCAGTCCCTTAAACGTGCTGCGCGTCATTGCACAGTATACGGGAATTGCGCTGCTCCTAGCAGTGCTTGCCGCTTTGCCCATCCTCATAAAACGCAAGCATCCGGCGTAAAGCAACAAGTCCGGCTGCAACAGCAGCGGCGTTTGGAATCTTCTCCAAACGCCGCTTTTCCTATTTAAAGAATCTATCATATTTCAGGAATAACGCCAGACATGGTAGGCGATTAAGGGCATTGAACACCATCGGAACTCATGGGTACCCATTGGTAAATTTTTAACAAATCCTGCTAAAACAGATTGACGAATTTACTCACCTGTGCTATGATATTCAAACACAAAATCATGCGCCACAATAGAATTGCGTGTCTCAAAAATGAAAGGATGTGTATCTGCCCATGAAAAAGCTATTGGGTCTCCTTCTCGCATTGACCATGGTGGTCAGCTTCGGTAGCTTTGCCACCGCCGAAAGCACCGACGCTATTGATCCCGAATTGATTGCCGCTGCGCAAGCTGAAGGCGAACTGACCGTATATGGCAGCTGTGAAGAAGCGTATCTGAATGCTGCTTGCGATCATTTCCAAGAGCTGTACGGCATCACCGTTAACCGTCAGCGTCTGTCCACCGGCGAGGTAGCCGCCAAGATCGAGGAAGAAAACGGCAACCCCTCCGCCGACGTATGGTTCGGCGGCACCACGGATCCCTACAACGAGTCCGCTGCCAAGGGTCTGCTGGAAGCCTACGAAGCGAAGAACGCCTCTCACCTGCTCAGCGATACCTACCGTGACAAGGACGGCTATTGGTACGGCATCTATAAGGGCATTTTAGGCTTCATGGTCAACACCGAGGAATTGGAGCGCATGGGTCTGGAAGCTCCTGCCGATTGGGACGATCTGCTGAAGCCCGAGTATCAGGGCTTGATTTGGTTGTCCAACCCCAACACCGCCGGCACCGCGAAGCTGGTCATCAACACCATGGTACAGATGAAGGGCCACGACGAGGCCATGCAGTATTTTGTGGAGCTGGACAAGAACATTGCCCAGTACACCAAGAGCGGCTCCGGCCCCAGCAAAAAGGTTGGCTTGGGCGAATGCGTAATCGGCATCGGCTTCCTGCATGACGGCATCACCCAAATTCTGGACGGCTATGACAATATCGCTTTGGTTATCCCCGCCAGCGGCACCAGCTACGAGATCGGCGCCACCGCCATCTTCAAGGGCGCCAAGCACACCGCCGCCGCTCAGCTGTGGATCGAATACGCCCTGAGCCCCGAGTGCGTCAACCTGGCTAAGGACAACGAAAGCTTCCAGTTCTTGGTTCTCGACAATGCCGAGCAGCCCAAGGAAGCTAGCGATTTTGGTCTGGACCCCGAGAACGTGATCAACTACGACTTTGAGGACGCCAAGGCCAATACCTCCAAGTATGTAGAGGATTACTTCAACGCCATCGGCGCTGCCGCAGACGATCGTTTCAAGACTGAGTAATCTCCGTTTCATCTTTGGGAGGATGCAGCAAGAAGGGTGCGGGCTTTCCCACCGGGCTTGACGGCATCCTCCCTTCCTTTTTCTTAAACGAGGGAGGGAAGCCATATGGTAAAAGCACAAAGCGCGAGATTGGATCGTAAAAAGCTGTTCGGCGATCCCATCATGCTCTCCACAATCATCGTGCTACTCATTTTTTTGGCATTATTTATTCTCTATCCGCTGGCAGTTTTGCTGGTGGAAAGCGTTTCCAGAGACGGTCATTTTTCTCTGGAGATTTTCCGTCAGGTGCTTGATCTGGGGCGTTTCCGCACCGCCTTTTCCAATACGCTTCTGCTTGGTTTCATTACAGGGGTAGGCTCCACCATCCTTGGACTGCTTTTTGCCTATGTGGATTGCTATGTCAATATCCATACCAAGGCGGTTAAAAAGCTGTTTGATGTGGTATCGATGCTGCCGGTGGTATCGCCGCCCTTTGTGTTGTCGCTAAGCATGATTTTGCTTTTTGGTCGTTCCGGCTTGATCACCCGCAGCCTGTTAGGCATTTATGACAATAACATTTACGGTCTTCATGGCATCGCCATCGTACAAATTCTAACCTTCTTCCCGGTTTGCTACATGATGCTCAAGGGATTGCTCAAAAATATCGACCCCTCCTTGGAGGAAGCCAGCCGCGATATGGGCGCCAGCCGCTGGAAGGTGTTCACCACCGTAACGCTGCCCTTGATGCTGCCCGGTATCGGCAACGCATTTTTGGTTACCTTCATCGAATCCGTAGCCGATTTCGCCAACCCGATGATGATCGGCGGCAGCTTCGATACATTGGCTACTACCATCTATCTGCAAGTGACAGGAGCCTACGACAAGGCGGGAGCCAGCGCCATGGCTGTGGTGCTGCTAAGCTTAACCTTGATCCTATTCCTGATACAGAAATACTATTTGGAAAAACGCACCTACGCCACCTTAACCGGTAAAGCCAGCCGTGCCCGGATGCTTATTAACGACAAGAGCGTCCGCCTACCCCTGAGCATCCTATGCGCTGCTTTTTCCATTTTTGTGGTGCTGATGTATATCAGCATCCCCTTCGGCGCTCTCTTTAAGCTATGGGGCCGGGATTACTCGCTATCCTTTAAGCATTTTGAATATATGTTTAAATACAGCGGCTTAAAGGCCTTCCGGGACTCCTTCGTACTCAGCCTCATCGCCTCCCCCATCACGGCGCTTCTGTCCATGATCATCAGCTATCTGGTGGTCAAAAAGAACTTCAAGTCCAAGGGCTTTATTGAATTTGTGAGTATGCTGGCTATGGCCGTCCCCGGCACGGTGCTGGGCGTCGGTTACATTCGCGGCTTCGCCAACGGTATTTTTGGCTCCGGCGTGATGCAGGGCTTATATGGCACAGGCGCGATTCTGGTCATCGTGTTCATCGTCCGAAGCCTTCCCGTCGGCACTCGAAGCGGCATTTCCGCCCTGCGGCAGATTGATAAATCCATCGAGGAAAGCGCCTACGATTTGGGCGCGAATAGCGGCAAGGTTTTTACCTCCATTACGCTGCCCCTGATCAAGGATAGCTTTCTAAGCGGCTTGGTTACCACCTTCGTACGCTCCATCACCGCCATCAGTGCCATCATTTTGCTGGTAACGCCGCAATTCTTGCTCATTACCTGCCAAATCAACGAATTTGCGGAAAAGGGCAAGTATGGCGTAGCCTGCGCCTACGCCACCATTTTGATCGCCATCGTTTATGCGTCTATTCTGCTGATGAATTTTGTCATCAAGCATTTCGGTACCAGCAAGGCTCTAAAAGAAAGCCAAAAAGACTGAATAGGGAGGAAAAGGTATGCAAAACAATAGCAAAGGCGTAACCCTCGACCATATTTCGAAAATCTATAAAGACCCAAAAACCGGCAAGGATTTTTACGCTGTCAACGACGTATGCCTAACCATTGAACCGGGCAGCTTCGTTACCCTGCTTGGGCCCTCCGGCTGCGGCAAAACCACCACCTTGCGCATGATCGCTGGCTTTGAAAGCCCAGACGTAGGCGAGATTTATCTGGGCGACGAAGCCATAAACGAGCTGACCCCCAACAAGCGGGACACCGCTATGGTATTCCAGAGCTACGCCCTCTTCCCCCACTATAATGTGTTTGACAACGTAGCCTACGGCCTGCGGCTGCGCAAAGTGCCCAAGGATGAGATTGATCGTCGTGTGCGCTCCATTCTATCTCTGGTTGAAATGGAGGGAATGGAAAGCCGCATGACCAACCAGCTTTCTGGTGGTCAGCAGCAGCGGGTTGCTCTAGCCCGGGCGCTGGTTGTGGAGCCGGGCGTGCTGCTGTTTGACGAGCCTCTGTCCAATCTGGACGCGAAGCTGCGCGTCAGCATGCGTACAGAAATCCGTCGCATTCAGCAAACCCTTGGCATTACGGCGATCTACGTCACCCATGACCAGAGCGAGGCCATGGCTATCAGCGATCAGATCATCATCATGAAAAAGGGCGTTATCGCACAGATGGGAAGCCCCATGGAGATTTATTACCATCCCAGCGACGAGTTTATCGCGGACTTTATCGGCGAAGCCAATTTTCTCAAAGGCACGGTCAAACGCATGGATGGCAGCGAGTGCGTCGTGGACGTTCTGGGGCACGAGTGCACCGTAGAGACAGATACGGCGCGAAACGCCGGGCAGGAATGTGAAATTGTCCTTCGGCCCGAGGCCATCCGTATTGCCCAGCAGGGATTGCTGCCCTGCACCGTGGAGCTGAGCTGCTTTATGGGCAGCTATCAGAACTATCATGTGCGCGTTGGGGATACGCTGGTGAAAATCAGCGATAGCTGCCCCATCAACAAGCCCATTTTTGCTGTGGGAGAGCAGGCATACATCAGCTTTGAGAAAGAATGCGCCCATTTGCTGTAGCCGCACCATTGACAATCCGCCTTCGCCGTGCTATTCTTACTCTATTCTTTTGAAGAAAGGGGTAGCTGTATGAACGATTTCATGCGTGTTTTGGTTCATTTCATCCGCGGCATGTTTTCTGTTTTTGCCATCAAGGGGACAGCTATACCCTTTTTGGCACGTCTGTAACGATATCGTTTCGATGACGGCGGCCTAAAGGGTCGTCGTTTTTTGTGTGTCTAAAATTTCAAAGGAGTTCAATTCAATGAAGGCTTATTTTGCCACAGCTCGGCTTTGCGTGCTGGAAAAAAGCTATTTTGGTCTAGCCAATGTGATCGGGCAGTATCTGCTAAAGGCTGCGGGCGTAGGCGCACTGCTGCTTATCTGGCGCTCTCTGGCTGCTCAGGGCGCCGATCTGGGCGGCTTCACCTTGGAGCAATTCTATTCTTATACCCTGTTATCCGCTATGCTCGCGCCGCTTCTGGATATTCATACGCCGGCTACAGGCTGGCTTCACGATGGAACGATGCTGTCGCTGTACCTTCGTCCTTCATCGCTGTTTTCTCAGTTGTCCGCTTATACGGTGGCTGGGTGGGTCATTCCCTTGCTGACCCTTTCATTGCCGCTGGGCGTTACAGCTTCCCTCTGCGGCGTCAATCTCACCCCTCAAAGCCCATGGTTTTTCCCCTCCCTATTGATGACCATCTCCTTGGGCTTTGCCGTGGACTTTCTCTTTGCCTGCCTTATGATCCGCCTGCGAAATCTGGAATGGCCGGTGCGCTGCCTACGGGATTCGCTGACCGCCATCTTCAGCGGCTCCTTGATTCCCTTTGCGGCCCTGCCATGGAATATTGGACGAGTGCTGGAGCTATCGCCGCTAGGCGCGTTGGCGGGCGCTCCGCTGGCTATCTGTACCGGGCTTGGCGATGCTCGTGAGCTGGTAGTTGCCCAGCTTGTATGGAATGCCGTGCTCTGGCCGCTGACGCTTCTGTGCCTTCGTCATTCCCGGGAAAGG
This sequence comes from Eubacteriales bacterium, assembly GCA_028693055.1. Taxonomy (GTDB): domain Bacteria; phylum Bacillota; class Clostridia; order Christensenellales; family Aristaeellaceae; genus Limiplasma. Next base: position 6,403 of record JAQUWD010000071.1, read on the forward strand.
ATGGTGTCCTTCGGTGGATAATCTCAAAGGACTTTTCAGTCTCTATGGTCTTTATGGAAAAATGGATCTGCGCTGGGCGATACAGGATCCGGGCACCTTCGCAATGGTAGTAGCCTCCGAGACCATCGGTAACATCGCCTCCATTTTGGGGGTTATGCTGTTGGCCCTTCGCTTTGGCGGCGTGGGCGGTCTAACCACAGATGAAATTCTCTTCATGCTTGGCTTTTTCCAGATGGCCGACGGGCTCACCTTTATGCTTTTTGGTAGTCTCAATGTAATGCACATCAGCCGCCGAGTCGGTCGCGGACAGCTGGATCATATGCTGATTCAACCTCGTCCTCTTTGGATGCAGCTGATGGCCGAGGGCTTCATGCCCGTATCCGGCTCCTACGGTCTGCTAACGGGAATCATCCTCACCTGCATTGCCTGCGCCCGCCTTCAGCTGACAGTTAGCATCCCATGGCTGTTTCTGCTTCTGATCTATATCCTATGCCATGCCGCTCTTTCCGTTGGACAGATGTATCTCTATGGCGCAGCCGCCTTTTATCGCCCGGTTGCCTGCGAGGAAATCTCCTCTGTCATTTGTGATTTGAACACTCAGCTTGGTAAATTTCCGTTGGCGGGACTACCCCCATGGATGACGATGATCCTAACCACATTGCTGCCCGTCGGGCTGGCCGCGTATATCCCGTCGCTTATTCTACTTCACAAGTTTCAAAAGGGGCCGATACTGGCTCTGCCGCTGGCGGTGGCGGCTGCGTTTCTCATCGCCGCTTCCTATGCATTCAGAAAGGGGCTGCATTATTATGCAAAAGTCAGCTGTAACCGATACAAGGATATGGGATTCCGTAATTGAGCTTCAAAACACCGTGAAAACCTACGAGCAAAAGCAGGTTATCTCCCTTTTCAAACGGCAGCGCGTCCAAGTAAACGCGCTGAACGATGTGTCCTTCTGTTTACAAAAAGGAGATTTCTGTGCCTACGCAGGCCCAAACGGAGCCGGCAAATCCACCACCTTTAAACTGCTGTCTGGAATGCTAACGCCCACCAGCGGGCAGGTGCGCGTCTTTGGCAAAGACCCTACGCAGGAGCGCATCCCCCTGATGAAGCGTACCGGCATTCTCTTTGGAAACCGCAGCGAGCTTTGGTGGGATCATCCTGTTAGCGCGTCCTTCCAATGGAAAAAGGTGGTTTGGGATATTGATGAGCGCATTTATCAACGAAATGTGGAGCGGCTCACAGCCCTGTTAGACCTTGACGATTTCTGGCACGCCTTTGCACGGGAGCTCTCCTTGGGCCAGAGAATGCGCGCCAATCTAGCCCTAACCCTTCTCCACTCGCCGGAGCTGGTACTGCTAGACGAGCCTACCTTAGGGCTGGACGTGCTGGCGAAACGGCAGATGATCGCCTGTCTTAAACAGCTGAATCGGGAAGAAGGCGTTACCATTTTAGTCACTTCCCACGATTTGGACGACCTGCGGGAGATGACTCGCCGTATTGTACTGATCAATCAGGGGAAGCTAGCCTTTGACGGCGGCTACGAGGAGCTCCTACACATAACGGGCGATCGACGCGTCCTCCGACTGCGATGCGAAGGCCAGCCGCCCGCGTCTTTAGCGGGCATTCCCTTAGTAAGCGTCGAGGATGGGTTATGCAGCTACGAGTATGACGCTTGCAGCATATCCACTGAAAGGCTCTTTACCGCTCTTTCCACTATAAAAAGCGCCAGCGATATCGAGCTGACCAACTCGCCCATCGAGAGCGTGTTTGCCGAGCTGTACCAACGCTGGCGCTCCTAAAGAAAGCGTCTGTATTAAATATCAGAGGGTATGGATAAATCCTCCGCGCCCATGCCCTCGTCCATCATTAGATCATCCTCCGTCGGCGCTTCCTCATCCTCAGTCGTAGTTGCCATGGAGACAAAGGGGGTCAGGTAAGCCTCTTCGGACAGGCCCGCCAGATAACCCGGCAGATTGATCACGATCCCGTCCATGCTATAGGGAAGCTGCTGGGTAATGGTGTAGGTCTTTGGCTCGTCTCCCTTATCTTGGGTAATGGTTACTTCCATGGTAAAGCTCTGCCCCATGCAGGTTGCCATTCCTCTTTCACGCTTGCTGAGCTTGGCAATCTTTTCGCCGTTTACAAAAATCTCCGCACGGTGGGCGGCGCTGTAGGTCTGCCCATCATACTCCAGCGTTTTGTTGTCGATATAGATCGTATGGCCGCGGCCTACGATAAACATCGCGCCGGCTATCAAGAGCAAGACAACCACTGTCGTTATTCTGATCAGAAGCGAACGTTTTGATTTCATTTAACTTCATCCTCTTCCTTCAACTGATCAAGCCTTAGCTGTGCGCCAAGCAGGCTCTTTGCCTTACGCTTTTTGGTTTCGTACATCACCAGTGCCACAGTGATAACGCCGTAGGAAACGAACACGCGGAAATATTCGCCAATCATGGAATCGCCGGTGATTTTTGCACCAGCCTGAGGCGCAACGATAAACATCAGGTGGAAAAGCGTCACACCCAAGAACACGTTGCCGATAGAGGCCTTATCGACGGAAGCGCCGCCTACCAGCAACGCCGCGATGCAAAACATACCGATCTGCGAATGAGAGGAGTAGGTGGAAATGTTACCCATGTTCTGCAGATACAGAATCATACCAAAACCAGCCAGCACCGTGGAAATCACGATAGAAATGATACGGGTTCTTTCAACGTTGATACCCGCATCCCGCGCCACCTGCATATCCTGCCCCACCGCGCGCATGTCCTGCCCTAGCTTGGTTTTTCTAAACCATATAATGAACAGGCAGGCTCCAGCAATAATGATAAAGGTCAGCATGGGAATTTTGACCCCGCCGATGTTAATCGCCAGCAGATTATCGATGCATTGACGCATATTCAATAGGCTGACCGTATTGCGAATGCCGTACCCTCTAGGCAGCTTGATGGAGGAATGAATAATCGGAATCAAGGAGCCCATCATATACAGGACGATCAACTGATAAATACCGTTAATAAAGTAGCTGATGATGTAGCTGGTTACCATTTCGCGTCCTTTGGCCATATTGAGGATTTTGCCGCAGAGCAGACCCAGCAGTACGGAGAAGGGAATGGAAATGATCATTGCCAGAATGACGCCGGGAATGCCCCAAATCTGCCAATCCGACACAAAAATCAAAGCGATCTCGCCAGCCATCGCTCCCAGCGTCATGCCGAAGTTCAAGCCCATGCCAGCCATGATGGGAATCAACAAGCTCAGGATGAGGAAGGTATTGCGCCCCATGCGGGTTACGATTTCGCTAAGAAGATAGCTGGGCGAAAAGCCGGAAATGGGGATACACACTGCGCAAATCAGTATAAACATCACCGGAACTGAATTGTTGCGCAGAAAACCGGTCGCCTTTTGCAATGGGTTCTTCTCTTTCGTATTTATTGGCTTTGTACTCATCTTGTTGCCTCCGTTTTACGGGTTAAAGCGTAGAGGATCATGCCGTTAGACACGATAATACGAATAACCTCGCTCATATCCATATGGATCATGGAGTTCATAACCGTCGGCGTCATGGTAACGATTCCTTGGAAGAGGAAGGTGCCAATGATGACATTGACGATGGACGCCTTGTTTACCGACGCGCCGCCGATCAGGATAGCCGATACGGCAGGCAGAGCCATGTAAAAGGGAGCCATATACAGCTGGATAAAGCCAAAGCCCTGCTCGTATACCAAAATGCCGATAGCCGCCAGCCAAGTGGACATCACAACGGACAGCAATCTGATCTTATTCACGTTGATACCCGCCGCCTTGGCAAAGGTGGGGTTGGAGCCTACAGCCGTCATGGCCGTGCCGGTCTTGGTGTGCAGGAAGGCCCACATGGCAAAAGCCAGCAGCGCGAAAAACAGCAGCGTGCCTACAGGGATTGATAAAGTGCCGATATTGATCTGCAAGAAATTAGCTAGCACCTTATCGAAATAGCCCTCCAAGGAGATGGTGGTACGCAGTCCTTTACCAGCCAAACCCCATACCATGTTGGCGCTGTGATAGGGCAGCAGCAGCCACATCATGCACATGAACGCCACGGCGGAGAAACCCACATAGGTGGCGATCATCATTTCGCCGCCCTTGATTTTGTTCAGCAGCCAGCCATAGCCGACGCCCAGCACAAGCGCGATAGGCGTAGCGATCAGAATGGCGATCACAAAGCTGAACCCGCCTGTAAAACCCAGCTCGATGGACATCGTCGCGCCCAGCAAGCCGGAGATGATACCAAGCGGCAAGCCGAAGTTTAAACCGCAGCCGGAATGGACCATGGGCACCATCGCCAACACCAGTATGGCGTTCCAGCTAAAGCGATTGATGGTATTGGTCAATTGGGTCAAGAAGTCCGCGCCCACCAGAGGAGCCGCAATAAAGAGCAGCAGCAGGAAGCCTGCGATAATCAGTCTTGGCAGCCCAAAATTTTTGGCAAAACCGATAATCCGATCACGGATCGAATATTGATTCATTTCTAATTGGTCGTTCATTCCGTTCCCTCATTTCACATTGTTGACCATCAACAACCCAAATTCTTCGGAGGATTTATCGGCGGGTAGGATGCCGGCCATTCTACCGCCGGAAACAATCGCTATACGGTCGCAGGTCTGACGCAGTTCCTCCAGCTCGGACGAAATCATTACGATGGTTACGCCACTCTCCCGATTGAATCGCTTTAATGCATTCAACACCAAGGCTTTTGCTCCCACATCGATGCCTCGGGTAGGCTCGGATACGAATAGGAATTTTGGCTCCAAGGCAAACGCTTTTGCTAAACAAACCTTTTGCTGGTTGCCGCCCGAAAGTTCCTTGGCGTTCTGCTTTGAGCTTGTACACTTGATCTGCAACTCATCAATGTACTTTTGGGTCACTTCATGGATGGCTTTCTCATCCCGCCATTTAATCAGCCCACCCAGATAGTTCTTCAAAAACTTATTGTTGATCTGCATCGCCGAAAAGGCGATATTCCACTCAAGGCTCTCGTCCAGCAGCAATCCAACGCCCCGCCGGTCCTCCGATACAAAGGCAAGATTTGCATCCAAACATTTTCTGGGTTGATTTAGCGGGATTTCCTTTCCGTCAAATAGCACGGTACCGCCCGCATCGTACAGGCCCATAATACCATTGGGAATGCCTAGCTTGCCCTGACCGGCCAAGCCGCCAATGCCCAGTATTTCGCCCTCCTGCACGTCTAAATCAACATTGCGAACGATCTCGCCGGGCATCTCCACCCATAGCTTACGGATGGACAGGATCACCTTGGAGGCGTTGTTCTCTTTTTCCTTTTTTTCGGAAACGGCGTTTACATTCCGTCCCACCATCCACCTGGTGATCTCGGGAACGTCGGTCTCTGCAGCCGGTACGTCCTTTACCAGCAAACCATCCCGCATGACCAGCACTTTGTCGCACACGGTTAATATTTCGTGCAAGCGGTGGGTGATGAATACAACGGCAATCCCTCTTTGGGACATACCCCGTATGGAATCCAGCAGAGCCGTCGCTTCTTTTTCGGTTAAAACAGCGGTAGGCTCGTCCAGAATGAGCAGCTTGAGCTGCTCCTTGCTCAGTTCCCGAGCGATTTCCGTAAATTGCTTATGCCCAACGGGCATATCATTGATCACCATTTTGCCGTCGATTTCTACGCCCATTTTCTCAATGGCTTCTTCGGCCTTCTGGTTCATCTGTTTATAATCAAGGGTATTCAGCCTGTCGCCGAAAACCTCCGAAATGACGCTTTTCTTTTTTGGCTCGCGGTTTAATAAAATATTCTCGGTCGCCGTAAAACCGGGAATGAGAGAAAACTCCTGATGTACCATACCAATACCGGCTTTTAGCGCGTCAAAAGGCGTGGAAAACATGACCTTCTCCCCATTGATGAGAATGTCTCCGCTATAACCGCCAGTTTCCCGAATCACATCCATACCAAATAGGATCTTCATCAAAGTGCTTTTACCAGCGCCGTTTTCTCCTACCAGCCCTACTACCTCGCCGGCGCGGAGGGTAAAGTTGATATCTGTCAGCACCTGATTTCCGAAGAAATCCTTTTTGATATTTCTCATTTCCAACAAGGGAGCGCGATCATTCATCATATCTCAGCCCTACTTAATGATTAAAGTTAAAGGAGGAGAGGGAATCTCTCTCCTCGTACAAAGGGGTTGCACGTGACAACAATACCGCACAAAGCGCCGGGAGTGAAAGACGATCCTCCACTCCCAGCAGCGTTTGTGCGGTGCTGTCTTAAAGCTGTCAGTTATTTCGTGGTGAAGTACTTCTCAGGTACCTCGATCTCGGTAGATCCCATGAACTTGCCGGGATTGCCCATAATGTAGGTGTCCTGATAAACCAAGAAGATATTCTCGGATTTTACGCCGCTCTCGGCATTGGTGTAGCTTGAGCCGTTCCAAGAAGCTTTGGGGGAGAACACAGCATAAGCGTCGGAGATATCGTCGATATCCGTCAGTTCGCTTTCGCCCTTGATAACGTTCATAGCGTGCTGGGCCAAACCGGCAGATACGGTGTAGCCATAGCTGTAAGCCCAAGTGCCGAAGCGACCAGCGCCGCCCTTTTCACAAACAGCGGTCTCAACAGTAGCCAAGATCTTTTCAAAGTCGCCAGCAGCATCGGTGAAATCCAAGCCCAGCGCTCCGGGATAGCCCATCAGAGGAGAGGGCAGATCAGCTTCGATGAAGTATCCGCCGTATTGGAGGAGCTGCTTGAGCAGCGGCTCGGTATGAGCGTCGTTGGTGCAGAAATAAGCAGAGTTCTGGCCGTACTTTGCGATCCATTCGGGAGCCTTCTCCAGAATGTACGCCTGAGCGCCGGCAACACCAACGTCGGAGGTAGGATCGGGAGCGGTCTCCAGCACAAAGGTCATGCCGAACTCTTCACAGGCGGCCTTCATGATGGCAACGCGGCGGCTCATGGTCTCATAAGCCATGTGACGGGGGAAGGAGATGTGAACGAAGGTATCGCAGCCCAGCTCGTGAGCGGTGCGGATGATCAGGTAGCCGCGGGCAACGAAGTCGTTGTTGCAGACCAGATCGGCAGCGCTGCCGATTTCGGGCAGATCCTCGTGAGATTCGCCGGCGATGCAGATGATGTCGGGGCGGCGCTCTTTGATCTGACGGAAAGCCTCGGTGGTGCCGGGAACCGCCTGATTAACGATAACCGCCTTCATCAGAGGATCATCGGACATATTAACGATGGTCTGAATGGTGGTTTCCAGCTCTTCGGTGAAGTTGTCGGGATAAATAGCCAGCTTGACCATATCCTCGCCATAGGCTGCCTGGAAGGCTTCCGCGCCGCGGCGGTCGTCCTCAGACTGGGAAACGGAGCCGGTGATAATACCGATATGGAATTCAGCCTCGGTAGCTGCGGTCTCGGCAGTGCCGGTGATCGCGAAGGACAGTACCATGGCAACGCACAGAACCAAACCTAAGATTTTTCTCATTTGGGTGGTTTCCTCCTTTTAAATCTCGTATTCCCCGCCTTTTGGTGGAAGTTGCGATGTGAATATTACAATTTGTAAATTCTTAGCGCGGAATGTTAGGATATTTTAACATGAAGGCTCGTTCAGTGTCAAGCAATGTCGAATTCTGGGATTGTTTTTTATATGGTTTTTTTATACGGCTTTTTTCGATCTGTCATTTTTCCTTTTATCCGATGAAAGCGAGGTCAACTAGGACCCCAGCATTTCCATATCATTTTTCATTTCATTTTTTTGATTTTCAAATTTTCAGATTGATGAAAATGTTCTGGACAAAGCTGGGTAAGTTTGATATAATATTAAACGTTGCCATGCCAATATAGCTCAGTTGGTAGAGCAGCGGTTTCGTAAACCGCAGGTCAAGGGTTCGAGTCCCTTTATTGGCTCCAGGTTTTTTATTCGAGGTGTAGCGCAGTTTGGTAGCGCGTTTGGTTCGGGACCAAAAGGTCGCAGGTTCAAATCCTGTCACCTCGACCAGATTTTAGACAGGATAACGCAATATCATCCTATTTAGCGCGTTACGTTCAAATCTGGACGTAGCGCAATTCTTATATCAGGGTAGAAGAAGTGTTCCTCTGGTTTAGAGCGGTATCGAAGTGGTCATAACGGGACTGACTCGAAATCAAGTCGGTCATCGAGAAGCTCCACGCTGGAGAACCTTGAAATTACTAAGTTTCTGTGCTATCCTATCCCATGGTTTTCACCTCAGTTCTCTCCACCAGTTCTCTCCAAATTCCGAGTGGCGTTTGGCGGGTCGGTGTAGATGATATATATGGAGCGGTATCGAAGTGGTCATAACGGGACTGACTCGAAATCAGTTGAACAGCAATGTTCCGTGGGTTCGAATCCCACCCGCTCCGCCAATTCCCACGCGGCTTTCCTCGTTTTGAGGGAAGCCGCTTTGCTTTTTCGCTCGATAAATCACAAGGGCATGGCCGACAAACTGTTGAGTCATTCGCGATTGTCGGCTATTGTGAGTTCTCTCCTGCCGTTTTCGTCCTCATAAGGAGGGCTTCCTATGGGAGATATTGTACCTCTAGACGAGGGAAAAATAAAGAATCAGCTGGGCGAAATGATACAACAGAGCGTAGAAGATACCCTAAACAGCATGCTGGATGCAGAAGCCAACCAAATTACAAACGCACACCGGTATGAGCGAACGGAGAACCGAGCTGACACACAAGCAGGCTACTATACCCGAAAACTCATGATCAACTCCGGTTCTTCTGTGCAGGTGCGCCGCGATCGATTATTAGCCGCGTTTTTTCTTCCCCTCGTCTCCCCTTATTATATCAGAAAATTTTTGTCCAAATTTTGTAAATGCGCCACGCGATTCATAAAATGGAATCCGAAATCAATGGTGACTTGTTTCAGCTTTGGAAACTTCTGATTGTTGCGCAGCTTGGATTCGACCATTTATAATGATCGTGCCAATTAACGAAGGCAATGCAGGCATTGTAACGCAAAATGCTGGATTCTATGCAGTAACCCTCCTGCTTGCTTTCAGCGACTGAGGAAAGGATGCTATATGATGAAGCTGAACAAATTTGTTTCACTGATGATGCTAATGATGCTGCTTACAGGCAACGCAATATACACCTCACAGGCAGAGGCTACCGTTATCACATTGTATGATTTGGGAGAAGATACGCTGCAAGATGGAAACGGAAAAAATGTTCCTTACCGAGTACAGGGACTGCTTGGCGTTCCTGACCGAAACAAAGCCCCGATTGTGGTGCTGGTGCA
>JAQUWD010000072.1 GCA_028693055.1 Eubacteriales bacterium
CGCTGGTCGGGCGCCTCTGGCATTTATATGTGCGACGCGGGAGTCAGCGACGCGTTTTCCTTGCCAGAGAACCGTCTGCTGCCCATAGAGCAACCGGTGCTAGCCGCCACGCTCATCGACCGGGTGAGCCTTACCTACGGAGAAACGCGCTATGTGATGACCTTTTCCACCGATTCCTCCGGCTATACCTCCGGCATGCTGGAGGAGCCGTATCGCTATCCTATGGATGCGGACAGCGTATCGATGATTCTAAACGCAATCGAGAATACACGGCTGGGCGCTGTAGAGGGAGAAGCGACGATCGAAAACCGAGAGCAATATGGGATGAACGCCCCCCTTTGCGTAGCGGTGATTCATCAAGCCGAGGGAGCCTATACAACCATCGACGAAACCGGCCAGCTGGTAGCCCGACAATTAGAAGAACAGCAGGTAGAATTTGTCTTTGGCCGCGCCGAGGGCAGCTTTACCTACACCTGCCAGTATGAGGGCAACGTGTATCTGGTCAGCCGTCTATTGATGGGCGCGCTGATCACCGGCAGCGCGGAGCAATGGATTACCCGTCAGCCTGCCAATTTGGGCAGTGCGGAGATAAGCAGTCTTACCGTGCAAACGGGTTCGGGCAACTTGGATATCCGCATCAGCCGTACCGAACGGGTGCTGCCTAATAATCAGCTAGAAACTGACGAGGACGGAAGCATTCTATTTGACAAAGCCCTGACCTTAAACGGGGAGGCCATCACAGAGGAGCAATGGGACGCGCTGAAAGAGCGTTTAAGCGCCTTCACCGTTTCCGGGGACGCGCCTACGGATTGGAGCTATCAAAACGCCACGCCCCGCTGGACGATGACGCTGATCACCACAGGCGGCACCGTACGCACCATCAGCGCTTATGCCATGGACGCCTTTTCAGACGCGTTGGTGGTAGACGGTATTCTAAAGCATTACGTTCATGTAGAAGCATTGGCCATTGCCCTTGGAGAGTGGATGCCAGCATGAAGCAAGTTTTCATACAAAGGAATTTGTTGGACGCTTGATGAAGGAAAAGCGCTATTTTCATTTCTGCGCTAGCGCATCAGCCTCCAGCACCGCCTTCATTATATTTAAAAGGACAGGTCCAGCCAGCAGACCCACAAAGCCCATCAAACGATACCCAGCATAAATGGAAATCATGGTGGTCAGAGGATACAGCCCCAGATTGCGCCCAACGATGCGGGGCTCCGCCACTTGCCGGATGACAATGATCCCCACATAGGCGCAGGCCAAAAAAATACCTGTACCAATCTCCCCGCCAATCAGATGGAAAAGGCTCCACGGGATAAGAAACAGCCCCGCACCCAGCACTGGCAGAGCATCGGCAACGCCGATCAGCACGCCGATAATAAAGCCATAGGGAATACCATAGATCACAAAGGCCAGCGTCAGGAAAATCGTACCGATCAAGGAAACGATGAGCTGGCTTTTCAGCTGCTTGAACAGCGCGTCCAGCAGATTTTGCCGAATAAAAACCAAGCGATCTCGAATGGGCACGGGTATGGTTCGCCGGAAGTAGCCGCGGACGCGCTCCCGATCCGCTGAAAGATAGTAGGTACCCATAATGGTGAGCACAACCGTCAGCAAGGCGCTGGGAATCGACAGAGCCGTGGTAAAAGCGCCGCTGGTCAAAGCGGCGGACAGCGTTCCCGCCGCCTTGATCAGGCTTTGCCCCAAGGAGGAAAAGGTGCTTTGCACCATATCCAGCAAATATCCGGGCAGAAGCAGCCGATACTCCTCATAAAGCCCGCGAAAGTAGGGAAAAGCCACGTCGCTAATCCAAGCGATCAGCTGGGGAGTACTGCGCATCAGCCCCAACAGCTCCTGAGAGAGCCGAGTGACCGCCACCCCCGCAATAGCCCCCGCAACGCCGAAAAGAAGCAGCATTCCAATCAGGCTGGCTACTGTCCTGCTGACGCGCCATCTGCGTGCAGGCTTCGTCAGGAAACGAATCAGCGGCTCCAGCATGGCGGCAAACAGCAGCGCCAGTAAAAAGGGCAGCACATACGGCAGCACCAAAAAAAGCACCGCCGCGCCCAATAAGCTAAGGGCAATCAACAGTGCTTTTCTGGGCAGCCCGTTCATTCGGCGGTCCCAGCTTTTCCATTGGTGCAGGAAGGTTTTTTCCATTGGGCCTCCTCGTTTGCAAGAAAGCAGCCCGGCTCGTGATCGTTCACCACGCCAACAGCCTGTAAATAGCTGTACAGCGTTACCGAACCCATATACTTCATGCCTCGGCGCTTTAAATCCTTTGCCATAACGTCGCTAAGGGGCGAGGTGGTTTGAACGGTTCCCGGCGGGTTCTGCTGTACCTTTCCCTGGGTATAGCTGTCCAGATAAGCCTTGAAGCTGCCGAATTCCCCTTGAATTTGCAGAAAAACCCGAGCGTTCTCAATAGCGCCCTGGATTTTTCGGCGGCAGCGGACAATGCCGGAATCCATAAGCAAAGCTTCTATCTTATCCTCGCCATAGGAGGCGATTTTATGCGCGTCAAAATCATCGAAGGCCTGTCGAAAGCTTTCCCGCTTACACAAAATCACCCGCCAGCTCAGTCCCGCCTGAAAGGCTTCCAAAAGCAGCATTTCATACAGCTTCTGATCGTCTCCGACGGGCACGCCCCATTCCGTGTCGTGATAACGAATCAGCGGCTCGCCCTTCGCCCAGCCGCAGCGGCAAGGCGCTTTAGCATCCACGAGCGTCCCCCGCCTTTCCCTGCCCCCGTTTCCAGCGCTGCTGCATATAGCTGGTTAAGACGCGGACGTCGCCTAGCAAGCTGTTGAATAAATGGGAGCGAGCGGCGCTAATGAGGATCACCATGACGATGGGGCCAAGAATTAATCCAATGACCCCCGCCATCCGCATGCCTACAAACATACCGATAAGCGAAGCCAAGGGAGACACGCCCAGATTGGTACCCAGCAGCGAAGGCTCGGTAATACGGCGCAGCATGCTATATACAATATAAAGCCCTAGCACCAGCCAGCCGTTGCGGTTGGTGCCTACGATGAAACAGATCGCGCTCCACGGCAGGTACAGCGTACCGCAGCCAAACTGCGGTATCAGCTCCAATAGCGCCGCCACAACACCGATTAAAAAGGCATAATCGAAGCCCACCGCCTGAAAGAAAACCCAGCTGATGAGAAAGGTAAGCAATGAAAACAAAAGCTGTACCCGGATGTAGCCCATCATGCCCTTACCGGCGGACTGACGAAGCATGCGTAGGCTTTCTTCCCCGGACGTATCCGTCTTGCGGTTCAAAAAACCCAGCAGCTTGTCGTAGCGATTGGTGATAAAGATCATAGCCAGAATCAGAAAGTTGGCATAAATAAACGCATAGGGAACGCTAGATGCAAAGGAAACCGCATAGTTGACCGAGTCTCTAGCAAAGCTCATGCCCGCAGAGGACAACGAGGCAAAGGCGCTGTTGAGAGAATCTCGAATGGCCTGCCCCACGTCTTGGGGAAGGGACGACGCCATATCCAGCAGATTATCCGAGGCGGTTTTCAAAATGCCGATGATGCTGCCTAGGATGTTGGGAGCATTTTCCGCCGCGCTGATGAGCTGCACCACCGCGAAGGAAGCAAACCAATACAAAAGCAGGAAGGCCGCCGTTACCACGAAGGCAACGCACAGCCCTACCGCCAGTCCGCGTTTCATATGCAGCTTTTTCTGCGCAAAGGCAATCAACGGGTGCAGCATTGCCGCAACCGCGAGTGCCAGCAGAAAGGGTGAAAACAAATTCCATATTTGGGGAATCAGCACCGTGACGAACACAACGGCCAGCCCAAGAAAGACCACCCGCAGGATCAGTCGCTCACATGCGTACCGGACGTTTTGACCCTCCATGATTGACGCCTCCTAGAAATGTCCGCCGCCGCCGCCGTGGCTGGAGCCGCCGCTGCTGGTATGCACGCCGCTGCCGCCGCCGCCAAAACCGCCGCCGCCATTGTTGGTGGGGGGATCGGGCTTACGGGTTTGAGTGGTGGTGGTGCGCAGATAGGTATCCTCGCTGTCCGTCATGGTCAGGCTGCTGTTATCCTCATAATCGTAATCATAGGTGCTGCCCTTGAGCTGATAGCGGGATTTGACAATCATCACCGTCGCCACGCACAGGATCAGCCCCAGCACGGCGGATATCAAAATTTCGTTGCTGGTTAAGGCCTTGTGACGGGCGGTGAGGATTTCGCCGGTGATCACGTCATAGCGATACTGCCCCTCCGGGATGCCCTGCCGCACATATTGCTCCACCTTGGCGATCATAGCCGCCGCCGCGTCCGCGCAGCGCCCGGACTTTAGATACGAGCCAATCTCCTCAATAGCGCTATCAATACGCTCGTCGGTCATATAGTCGATCATGGCTCCGCAGGTAGACAGGTAATGGTAGCGGTCGGTCATGTTTAGGTAATATAAAATACCGCTTTTCTCGTCGCCCAAGCCAAAGCCGCCCTGATCGTAAAAATCGTCGGAGTCGTCGTTATGGCTGCTATCGCTCTGGGATACATCGGTGGTCAGAATGACAAAATCCATGCCCGTATCCTGCTGGAACTGGGCAATCAACTGGTTCAGCTGTGATTCCTCGGAGGATGTAAAAAGCCCCGCTTGGTCAAAAACCCGCTCCTCGGCAGCCAACGCCGCGCCCAGCGACAGGCAGAGAACCAGCGTAAGCGCTATGGCAATTCCCTTTTTCATGATTCTCTCCCCTTAAAACACAAAATAGCATAGAACGCATAGGAGCACAAAGAACGCCGCGCCAAAAGCCGCCCCATAGCCCCACAGCTTTCCCTTATTGATGGGCAGCTTGCCGCAAACCTCGCCGGTGCAGCCGTTCATGGCGTAATAAAAGGGGTTTTCCTTATCATGCTTGTTGGGGTAGGTAAGCACCCATGTGGGCAGCATGACGTATTGGCTGTTGAGCTGCTTAAGCTTCACCGACGTATCGCCGTGATGGCTGTCATAAGCCATACCAGCGGTAAGCAGCGGCTCCGCATACTGCTCCACTTCGCTTTCAATATCGTCCCGCAAGCTATCCGCGTCGATGTCCCGGCGCTCCGCCAAAAAGCCGGAGAGATATGCGCCGGAGAAGGGCTTCGCCTCGTTTAACGGGAAGGGATGAATCCCGTCGGCCAGCTGGCGGTTTTGCTTGCTCAGGGCCGGACGCATAATGCTCTGGAAGGTGATAGTACCCTCCCGGCGCACGCGGTAATGCCGGGTGCTGGTGATGATGTATTTACCCGTATCCGCCACGCTGGTGTTCGTGCCCTCGCCGGAGAACTTACCGTCCACAGTGCACTTGCTGACGAAATGAGGATAGTATACGCCGGACATGGTTTTGACCTGCGCCTCATTAAAAAAGCCGTTGGGTACGAAGCGTTTCGCCCTTACCCAGCTCATAAAGCTCTCGACGGCCTTTTCCTTGCTGATGGTAAAGGGCAGCACCAGCTCCGGCTTCATATCGGAGGTAAGCTTGCCTTGCAGCACCACAGGGCTATGGCAATAATAGCAGTTTGTGGCTACCGTGGTTTCGTCGGTCATGATTTCGCTGCCGCAGCTGGGGCAATGATAAATCACCTGACTGCCGCTGGCTTGTTGCTGGGCTTGCTCCTGCTCGGCCTGCGCCTGATAAGCGTCGGCCTTGCCAAGCAAGTCCTTCTCCTGATAGGCGCTTTTGCAGAAAGGACATTTCCACTCCTGCGAGTCCGGGTCAAAGGTCAGGTACGCGCCGCAGCTGGGACATTTATAGGTTACGCCTGCCATGATTCCACCTCAGTTTCCTTTATGATTCCGATGATTCCACATTATATCATGCATCGTTTGAATTGACAATTGCCTCCCGACGGCTGCCGAACTGAGAAATCACAAGCCCGGCCAAGGCTAGCACCGTTCCCGCCAGCGCCATGGGCAGCACCGGGTCGTTTAACAGAAGTCTAGCCGCCACGATGGTCACCACCGGGGATAAATAGATATAAACGCTGGTTTTCACCGTGCCGATGGCATGGGTAGCCACGCTCCACGTAACAAAGCACAGCGCGCTGGCGCAGAGCCCTAAATAAAGAAAATTGAACAAATTGACCGGCTTTAGCAGCTTTTCCATACTGGGGGCGAAGGGCAGGAAGGGCAGCGCGCAGATTAAAAAGAAAAGCCCGTAGGAAAAAACACGTCGGGTGACCAGCAGCGTGTCATAGCCGAAGGGCTCTAGCTTGCGGAGCATCACGCTGTAGCCCGCCCAGCTCACGGCTGCCAAAAGGCACAATACGTCGCCCAGCGGGTTTAAATGCAGCGCCTGACCGCTAAAGGAAATCAAGGCAATGCCCGCGATGGCGGCGGCAAAGCCCACAAAGAACCAGCGGTTCATTTTTTCGCCGCCTCCGAAAAGGCGCATGGCACTGGCAACAAAAAAGGGTGCAGTGGAGATGATAACGCTACAATTGGCGGAGTAGGTATAGGTCAAGGCGAAGTTTTCCAGCAAGAAATACAGCGTCACCCCGAAAAGGCCCGCTCCCGCAAAATACCATTCATGCTTTTTGCTTTGAAGCCGCAGCAGCCGAGGACGCGCAGCCGTCAGCGCCGCAATTCCCAGCAGCATACGGATAAAGAGAATCTCGTAGGGAGAAAAATCCCGTAAGAGAACGGTGGTCGATAAAAAGGTGGTACCCCATACGATAATGGTAAACAGGGCTAGCAAATGCCCCCTGCGCTCGGCGGCGATTCGTGCGGACATACGAGGCTCCCTTCCTTCATCCAACAAAACTGCTTGGTGGCAAGCGTTTCCTATCATAGCATAGGCGGTTCAGGGAAGCAAGCCGTGCAAAAATATAAACATTATTCTGTTTGCTTTTCCAAATGTTCGGTTTTTCTATTGACAGGCTGTTGCGCTTCCGTTAGAATACAGTTATCTTCGGATAAAGGAAAGGAAGGCACTCATGAAGAAAATCGCCGTAATTATGGGTTCCGACAGCGATCTGCCCACCTTGGAGGGCTGCTTCCAGACTTTAAAAAACCTGAACATTCCTTATGAAGCCCATGTATATTCCGCACATCGCACCCCCGGCGAAGCCGCTCGTTTTTCTAGTGCAGCGCGGGACAACGGCTTCGGCGTCATCATTGCCGCCGCCGGAAAGGCAGCCCACTTAGCCGGAGCGCTGGCAGCCCAAACTGTGCTGCCGGTGATCGGGATTCCCATCAAGGCTTCCACGCTGGACGGGCTGGACGCGCTTTTGTCCACCGTACAAATGCCCAGCGGCATCCCTGTAGCCACCGTCGCGATCGACGGAGCGCAAAACGCGGCGCTACTGGCGGCAGAGATTCTCGCCGTAAGCGACGACGGGCTAGCCGCCAAGCTTACAGCGCTTCGCGAAAGCCAGCGTCAGGCAGTGCTTCAAAAAGACGCGGCGCTAAACGTCTGATAGTAAGCCGACAAGCTCCAAAAAATTTATGGAAATGCAGGAGGAACAGAATATGGAAAAGCGGGAACAGCTCTATGAGGGAAAAGCCAAAAAGGTATTCGCCACCGACGACCCCACGCTGGTGCTGGTGGATTATAAAGACGACGCTACCGCCTTTAACGGCCTGAAAAAGGGAACCATCGCGGGCAAGGGCGTAATCAATAACCGGGTCACCAACCATCTGATGAAGCTGCTGGAAAAGGAAGGCGTTCCCACCCATTTTGTGAAGGAGCTTTCCGACCGGGAAACGCTGGTGAAGAAGGTGACCATCGTGCCGCTGGAGGTCATCGTGCGCAACATCGCCGCCGGAAGCCTTGCCAAGCGTCTAGGCCTTAACGAGGGCGTTAAAATGGCAAAAACCGTACTAGAGTTTTGCTATAAGGACGACGCGCTGGGCGACCCCATGGTCAACAGCTATCACATCGCCGCCATGGGCTGGGCTACCGACGAGGAAATGGCGCTGATCAGCAGCTACAGTCTCAAGATCAACGAGGTGCTGTCCGCTTATCTGCGCGACCTCAATATCGAGCTGATCGATTTCAAGCTGGAATTTGGCAAAACCGCCGACGGCACCATTGTGCTGGCGGACGAGATCAGCCCCGACACCTGCCGCTTCTGGGACAGTCAGACCCACGAGAAGCTGGATAAGGATCGTTTCCGTCGGGATTTGGGCGGCGTTGAGGACGCTTATCATGAAATCATGAAGCGGTTGATGGGGGAATAATGGAAGCATCAGTATTCGATAAGCTCCACGAGGAGTGCGGCGTTTTCGGCATTCGGCTGCCCGCGGGGGAAAGCGGCGTGTCAGCTGACGCATACCACGCCCTGTACGCCCTCCAGCACCGGGGGCAGGAGAGCTGCGGCATCGCCGTCAACACCGACGGTGTGATCACCTGCCATAAGGACGTGGGGCTGGTGAACGAGGTTTTCACCCGGGATGTGCTGCAAAAGCTGCCCGACGGCGGCATGGCAGCTGGGCACTGCCGCTACGCCACCACCGGCACCCAGAGCCGCCTGAACGCTCAGCCCATGCTGGTCAACCACCGCAAGGGCTCCATGGCGGTATGCCACAACGGCAATCTGGTCAACGCTAACGAGCTTCGGGACGAGCTGGAGCTGAACGGCGCCATTTTTCACTCCACCAGCGACACCGAGGTTATCGCCTATATCATCACGCAGGAGCGCTTGAAAACCGATTGCATCGAGCAGGCGGTGCTCAACGCCATGGGGCGCATCCAAGGGGCGTATTCGCTGGTGATCATGAGTCCCCAGAAGCTGATCGCCGCACGGGATCCCCATGGCTTTCGCCCGTTATGCATCGGGCAGCGGGACGGCGCGACGATTTTCGCCAGCGAAAGCTGCGCGTTGGACGCGATCGGCGCAACCTTTGTGCGGGACGTGGAGCCCGGCGAGGTAGTGGTAGCCGATCGGGACGGAATCCGTTCTCTCACTTGCAGCGCAAAGTGCAAAAGCGCCCTCTGTGTGTTCGAGTTTATCTATTTTGCCCGTCCGGACAGTGTTATCGACGGCAGCTCCGTTCATGGGGCGCGGCTTCGGGCCGGCTCGTTCCTTGCCTTGGAGCATCCCGCTCAGGCCGACGTGGTCGTGGGCGTGCCGGACAGCGGCATCGACGCGGCCATTGGTTTTTCCCGGCAGAGCGGCATTCCCTACGGCATCGGCTTTATCAAAAACAAATATATCGGCCGCACCTTTATCCAGCCGGGGCAAAAAGCGCGGCAGGACAGCGTGCGCATCAAGCTCAACGTGGTGTCGGATACAGTGAAGGGCAAGCGGGTGGTGCTCATTGATGACAGCATTGTCCGGGGAACCACCAGCGCCCGTATTGTCAATCTGCTGCGAGAAGCGGGAGCCAGCGAGGTACACATGCGTCTTTCCTCGCCGCCCTTTATGCACCCCTGTTATTTTGGCACGGACATCGACTCCACCGATCACCTGATCGCCGCCCACCACAGCGTGGAGGAAATCGCCAAAATCATTGGCGTGGACAGCTTGGGCTTTCTCAATGTGGACTATTTGCCCATGCTGGCCGAGCATTCCCACTGCGGCTTTTGCAGCGGCTGCTTTACTGGGACCTATCCCGTCAAGCCGCCCGCCAACACCCACAAGCTCAAATTTGAGCGGGGATTATCCGAAAAGGAGAACGACTGATGAAGAGCGAGAGCGCAAGCTACAAGGCTGCCGGAGTGGATATTACCGCAGGCTACAAGGCTGTAGAGCTGATGAAGAAGCACGTAGCCCGTACCTTAACCAGCGGGGTGCTGGACGGTATCGGCGGCTTCGGCGGGCTATTTGAGCTGGATATTGAAAACATTCGCAAGCCCGTTTTGGTTAGCGGTACCGACGGCGTGGGTACCAAGCTGAAGCTAGCCTTTCTTTTGGACAAGCACGATACCGTGGGGATTGACTGTGTAGCCATGTGCGTCAACGACGTGATCTGCTGCGGCGCAAAGCCCCAGTTTTTCTTGGACTACGTGGCGGTGGGCAAAAACGTGCCTGAGCGGGTGGCGGCGATCGTCAGCGGCGTAGCCGAGGGCTGCGTGCAGGCGGGCTGCGCCTTAGTAGGCGGCGAAACCGCTGAAATGCCCGGCTTCTACCCGGAGGACGAATATGATCTTGCCGGTTTCTCCGTAGGCGTGGTAGACAAGGAAAAAATCTTGGACAAGGAAGCCATGGTCGCCGGAGACGCGCTGATCGCTTTGCCGTCCAGCGGCGTGCATTCCAACGGCTTTTCGCTGGTGCGTAAGGTGTTTAACGTAGAAAAAGGCGGGCTAGACAGGGTTTATCCCGAACTGGCTGCGCCCTTGGGCGAAACGCTCTTAACCCCCACACGGATTTACGTCAAGCCTGTGCTGGCGGTTTTGGAAGCGGGGCTTCGGGTTCGGGCGCTGAGCCACATTACCGGCGGCGGCTTTTACGAGAACATTCCCCGGTCGCTGGGCAAGGGCAAAATCGCCAAGATTGAAAAGGCGGCCGTGAAGGTACTGCCCATTTTTGACGTCATCCAGAAGGTGGGCGGCATTCCCGAGCGGGATATGTTCAATACCTATAACATGGGCGTGGGTATGTGCATGACCATTGCCAAGGAGGACGCAAGCAAGGCGCTTGAATTACTCCGCGCTCACGGCGTGGACGCGTACGTGCTGGGCGAGGTTGCCAACGGCGAAGGCGGCGTCGAGCTATGGTAAACATCGCGGTGCTGGTCAGCGGCGGCGGAACCAATTTGCAGGCGCTGCTGGACGCTCAACGGCGAGGCGAAATCCACAGCGGAAAAATAACGCTGGTGCTGAGCAATAAAGAAAACGCCTTTGCATTGACCCGTGCGGAGCGCGCCGGGGTAGAAACGGCGCTTCTCCCCAAGCAGAAGGGGGAAAGCCCCGCTGTCTATGGGCAAAAGCTGACGGCGCTTTTAAAGGCTCGCAAGATTGATATGGTAGTGCTGGCGGGCTTTTTGCTCATTCTGGACGAGGGGGTCATTCAGGCGTATCGGGATCGAATCCTCAACATTCATCCCAGCCTGATTCCCTCCTTCTGCGGGGCGGGCTTTTACGGGCTTAAGGTTCACGAAGCAGCGCTTCGGCGCGGAGTAAAGGTAACGGGCGCAACCGTGCATTTGGTGAACGAGGTGCCGGACGGCGGGCGAATTCTGGCGCAAAAAGCCGTGGAGATCCGCGAGGGCGACACGGCGGAAAGCTTGCAAAAGCGAGTCATGGAGGAAGCGGAATGGGTGCTGCTGCCTCAGGAAACCGAGCGTTTGGCGGCGGCGCTTACCTTAGCCCCTACCACGGCGCAAGAATAAACGTTAATGATTGATCATCACGGATGGAGGTTCAGCCTATGCCTTTGTTATCCCTAAAGAGCTTATTAACCGGCAATCCCTATCCCGGTCGGGGCGTTATTCTCGGCCTCGACGACACGGCGGAGCACGCGGTCATTGCCTACTTTATCATGGGTCGCAGTGAAAACAGCCGCAACCGCATTTTTACGGAAAAGGACGGCGGCATTATCACCGAAGCCTTTGACCCAGCGAAGCTGACGGATCCCAGTCTGATTATCTACGCGCCGGTGCGGGTGCAAAGCCCCTCCGTGACCGTGGTTACCAACGGCGACCAGACCGACACGGTGGTAGCGTATTTAAACGAGGGCAAAACCTTCGAGGCGGCGCTGCGTACCCGCACCTTCGAGCCGGACGCGCCCAACTACACGCCCCGCATCTCCGGTATGCTCACAGCGGATAAAGGGCGAGCCAGCTATTGCCTGTCTATTTTAAAATCCTGCGATGGGGACGGCGACAGCCCACAGCGCTTCTTCTTCGATTATCCTGCGCCTCAAGCGGGGATCGGGCACTTCATCCACACCTATCAAAACGACGGCAACCCCATCCCCAGCTTTCAAGGCGAGCCGGAGCGGGTGGAGCTGTGCGGCGATATCGACGCGTTGACAGCCCATTTGTGGGCGTGGTTGAACGAGGATAACAAGGTCAGCCTGTTTACCCGGTATATCAACCTGCGCACGGGCGAGCTGCAAACCCGCATTGTGAATAAAAATAAGTAACAAACGGAGGACGCAAGATGAAAGAGCTTGAGCTGAAATACGGCTGCAACCCCAACCAAAAGCCCGCCCGAATTTTTATGGCCGAAGGGGAGCTGCCGATTCGGGTGCTCAACGGAAAACCGGGATATATCAACTTTCTGGACGCTTTTAACGGCTGGCAGCTGGTCAAGGAGCTAAAACGCGCTACCGGCCTTGCCGCCGCTACCAGCTTTAAGCATGTCAGCCCCGCCGGCGCGGCTGTGGGTCTGCCCCTGAGCGAAACCCTGCGCCGTATTTATTTCGTACCCATGGATGCGGAATTATCCCCGCTGGCCTGCGCCTATGCTCGCGCTCGCGGCGCTGACCGCATGTCCAGCTTTGGCGACTGGATTTCCTTATCCGACGCGTGCGACGTGGCTACCGCCAAGTTGATTAAGCCCGAGGTATCCGATGGCATCATCGCACCCGGCTACGAGCCGGAGGCGTTGGAAATCCTCAAGTCCAAGCGGCAGGGCAACTACAACATCGTGGAAATTGACCCCGCCTACGAACCGCCAAAGCTAGAGCAAAAGGACGTTTTCGGTATTACCTTCGAGCAGAACCGCAACGAGCTTCATATCGACGACGCATTCTTCGCAAACGTGGTAACGAAGAACAAGACCCTGACCGACAGTGCCAAGCGGGATTTGGCTATTTCCATGATCACGCTGAAATACACCCAGTCCAACTCCGTGTGCTATGTGAAGGACGGCCAAGCCATCGGCATCGGCGCGGGCCAGCAAAGCCGCATTCACTGCACCCGTTTAGCGGGGGACAAGGCCAATAACTGGTGGCTGCGTCAGCATGAAAAGGCGCTGAATCTGCCCTTTGTGGCAACGCTTAAGAACCCCGACCGAGACAACGCCATCGACCGCTACATCAGCGATGAATGGGAGGATGTGCTAGCCGACGGCGTATGGGAAACCCTCTTTACCCAAAAGCCCGCCGTTTTCACGAAGGAAGAGAAGAAAGAGTGGCTCGCAAAGCTCACAGACGTGGCGCTTGGCAGCGACGCGTTCTTCCCCTTCGCGGATAATATTGACCGTGCCGCCAGAAGCGGCGTAGCCTATATTGCGGAGCCGGGCGGCTCCAAGCGGGACAGCGTAGTCATCGAAGCCTGCGATAAATACGGCATCGCCATGGCCTTTACCGGGCTTCGGCTGTTTCACCATTAAGGAATACTTGGGAGGTTTGCCTATGAAGGTACTGGTCATCGGCGGCGGCGGACGGGAGCACGCGATCGTCTCCAAATTAAGCGAAAGCCCTGAAATCACCGCTCTTTACTGTGCTCCCGGAAACGGCGGAATCGCCTCCCTCGCCACCTGCGTGCCCATCAAGGCCGCAGAGGTGGAAAAGCTGGCCGATTACGCAGCCGAGCAGGGGATGGATTATGTAGTGGTAGCGCCCGACGATCCCCTATGCCTTGGCCTGGTAGATTTGTTAAAGGCTCGCGGCATTCCCGCCTTCGGCCCGGATCGAGCCGCCGCCCGCATCGAGGGCAGCAAGGTGTTCAGCAAGGGGCTTATGAAGCGTTACCGCATCCCCACCGCCGAGTACGAAGCCTTTACCGATCTCAGCCAAGCCCTGCAGTATGTCAAATCCGCGCCCTGCCCCGTTGTGGTCAAGGCCGACGGGCTGGCGCTGGGGAAAGGGGTGCTAATCTGCCAGACCAACGAGGAGGCGGTTATCGCCGTGACCCAGATGATGCGGGACGGCAAATTTGGCGCGTCCGGCAGTCAGGTCGTGGTAGAGGAGTTCCTAACCGGCCCGGAGGTCAGCGTCCTTTGCTTCACCGACGGCAAGACCGTGAAGCCCATGGTGAGCAGCATGGATCACAAACGCGCGCTTACCGGCGATCGTGGTCTTAATACCGGAGGCATGGGGGTAATTGCTCCCAATCCTTACTATACAAAGGAAGTAGCCGACCGCTGCATGAGGGAGATTTTCTTGCCTACCCTTGCGGCGATGGAAAAGGAAGGCTGCCCCTTTCACGGCTGTCTCTACTTCGGCCTGATGCTGACTGCGGACGGCCCGAAGGTGATTGAGTACAACTGCCGCTTCGGCGACCCGGAAACCCAAGCCGTGCTGCCGCTGATGGAAAGCGATCTGTTCACCGTGATGCAGGCGACCACCAATGAAACGCTAGCCCAAACCGAGGTTAGGTTTGCGGACAGCGCGTCCTGCTGCGTGGTGCTGGCCTCCGGCGGCTATCCGGAAAAATATGAAACGGGCAAGGCGATCTCCGGCCTTGAAAACGCGGAAAAGACCGCACGGGTTTATCACGCAGGCACAAAGCGTACCGAAACGGGAGAAATTCTGACCGCCGGGGGCCGGGTACTGGGCGTAACCGCCGTAGCCGACAGCCTGAAGACGGCGATTGAAAAGGCTTATGAAGCCGCCGATTGCATCTCCTTTGTGGGCTTGCATCGCCGGGAGGATATCGGCGCTTTGGCGCTGAAAGCACGCTAAGGAGGAACATTCATGTCCGTTTATCGCGTTTATGTGGAAAAAAAGCCCTCGTTCGCCGTAGAGGCCAAGGCTCTGTTTCATGAAATCCGCCACATCTTGCTTATCAAATCAATTACCGGGGTGCGAATCCTCAACCGCTACGACGTGGAAGGAATCGACCGGGCGCTGTTTGAGCGCTGCATGCCCATCGTTTTTTCCGAGCCGCAGGTAGACGCAGCCCATGATGCGCTGCCTTCGGGCGCGGACGCGGTGATTGCCGCCGAATACCTGCCGGGTCAGTTCGACGTACGGGCTGCCAGCTGTGAGGAATGCATTCAGCTGGTCAGCCAGTGCGAGCGTCCCACCGTGCGCACCGCCCGAATTTACCTATTGACCGGCACGCCTACAAAGGACGAGCTTTCCCGCGTCAAACGCCACCTGATCAACCCTGTGGAAAGCAGAGAGGCGGACCTTGGGGAAAAGGCAACCCTGCGCCAGCGCTATGATACGCCGGAAACAGTGGAAACCCTGACGGGCTTTATCGCCATGGACGACTCCGCCATCAGCGATTTTGTTCAAAAGTATGGCCTTGCCATGGATGACGATGATCTGCGCTTCTGCCGTGACTATTTCGCTTCTGAGCGTCGGGACCCCACCTTAACCGAGGTGCGGATGATCGATACCTATTGGAGCGACCACTGCCGCCACACCACCTTTTTAACCACCCTCGACACTGTAAAAATCGAAAAGCCCGCCGTAGAAAAGGCTTTCCAGCGTTATTTAGCCATACGGGATGCCGTGTACGCGGATAAGAAGGGCGGAGCCGCCGCTCGCCCCATGAATTTAATGGATATCGCCACCATCGGCGGCAAGGCGCTCAAAAAGCAGGGCAAGCTGCCAAATATCGACGTGAGCGAGGAGATCAACGCCTGCTCCATCAAAATCGACGTGGATGTAAACGGGCAAAAAGAGCCTTGGCTGCTCATGTTTAAAAACGAGACGCACAACCATCCCACGGAGAT
>JAQUWD010000111.1 GCA_028693055.1 Eubacteriales bacterium
GCGCGATTAAGGGTTAGGGGGTGAGGCTTGTGTATGTGGATGACCTGCCGCCTATTACGGGCTATGTGCTGGGCAAGCCCCCCGCCCCCATTGTGGATTTGAACTATTTTAAGCGCTCCAGCCATTGGGGACGAATGCCCCACAGCCATGACTATATACAGTTTCTGATTGTAACGCGTGGAGAAATGACACTGCTTGTGGATGGCGAGGAGCAGGTGCTGCGTGCGGGCGAGGCCAGCCTGATCATGCCCGGCATCGAGCATGAGCTGTTCAGTGATTTCGGCTATGAGCAGGTGGGTGCCAATATCCGACTGGGCGATGATGATGATCTGATGGGTGTGATGGGCCTGATAAAGGCCCACATAAAGACCACCGCTGTCATGAAGCACATCTGCCTTGCCGAACAGGTAGACAACTTTATCAGCCTGATGACCAACAGCAGCGCTGTGGCCCGCGCCAAGGCCTGCTTGATGATGAATCAGGCGCTTATAGAAAGCGTTGAAAACCTTGTGTATGGCGATAAGGAACGCTTTGACGCAAAGCTGTCCGGCTATATCGAGGCCCATCTGGAGGATAGGCTGACGGCGCAGAGCATGGCGGCTTTTTTTCACTTGAGCGTATCGCAGCTGGAGCGCCTGTCCAGAAAATATTTTGGTATGGGAGTGGTAGCGCTTTACAATCAAAAGCGCATGGTGCAGGCACGGGTGCTGCTCAGCAACAGCGACCTGAGCGTAGGCGAAATCGCCAGACGGACAGGCTTTGGAGAAATGACAAATTTCTCAAACTTTTTTACTAAAAACATGGGCATGTCGCCCAGCAGCTTTCGCCGCTTCAAACGGTAAAGCGCAAGGAGGAAGGGCTTTATGGATATAACTAATCTCATCCAAAAAGTGGAGACAAGGGTGCGATGCCATTGGCTGGCAGAGGGCGCGTACGCTCGCTGGCTCTGGCAAAACGATGGGGGAAACCGCAAAATGGGAATTAACGAATACGGCTGCGCCGACGCCGCAAATATCCTATATACCATCGGTCGCTTTGTCAGCAGGCCGGAATGCCGCGCCCAGTGGATTGAAACACTGCAAAGCCAGCAAAACCCGGAAACAGGGCTGTATTTTGAGGGCACGCACCACACCATACACACGACGGCCCATTGCTTGGCCGCGCTGGAGCTGTTTGACGCGCAGCCGCGCTATCCGCTCACAGGGCTAATCCCTTACCTTGACACGAACAAAATGGAAGCGTTTCTGGACGGACTGGATTGGGGCGATAATCCTTGGAGTCAGTCCCATCAAGGGGCGGGCCTGTACGCCGCGCTGGCGATTACGCGCACCTGCGATGCAGCATGGCAAAAGAGCTATTTTGAATGGCTGCATCGACACTGCAATCCGCAAACCGGGCTGGGCGTGATGGAGCATCCGGGCAAAGCGCCGCTGGCCCATCAGCTGTACGGCTGGTTTCACTATTTCTTTAATCACGAATACGCCCGTCAGCCCATTCCCTATCCTGACCGGCTGATTGACAGCTGCATTGATCTGTATCAAACTGGGAGCTTGGGAGAGCTGTTTGGCAAAAGCGTCGGCTTTATGGAAATAGACTGGGTGTTTGCCATGAATCGCGCTTCTCGCCAGACGGCCCACCGCTTTGATGAAGTAAAGGCGCTGCTTTGGGACTTTGCGCAGAGCTACGTCGCCTATTTGGATGGGCTTGACCCTGAAACATCGGAGGGCTTGAACGACCTGCACATGCTTTTTGGCGCAACCTGCGCCCTAGCAGAGCTGCAAATAGCGCTGCCAGGACGGATTACATCAGATATTCCGCTGAAAAACGTATTAGACCGTCGCCCGTTTATCTAGAACAAAGCATAGCGGCCGCCGCGAGGCGCTATTTGCTCGCGGCGGCCGATGTGGATAGCTCCAATGTTTATTTTTGCGCCGGAACGATTTCAAGCCAATAATCATCGGGATCGTGAATGAAATAGATTCCCATGGCAGGATTCTCGTAGCAGATGCAGCCCATAGCCGCGTGCTTTTCGTGCGCGGCGGCTAGGTTGTCCGTGGCAAAGGCCAGATGAATTTCGTTATCACCCAATTCGTAAGGCTTATCACGGTTGCGCAGCCATGTCAGCTCCAGCAGAAAGCGCCCGGTTTCATCCTGCAAATAGACAAGGGTAAAGTCGGCGGTTTCCTTACGGTGCTGCTCGGTCAGGCCGAGGGCTTCTTGGTAAAAGGCGAGAGACTTATCCAGATCAAAAACATTCAGATTTTCGTGCACCATTGTGAAGGTCATAGAAATCAACTCCCTACTGTAAAGAATAGCAAGATTATAACATAGAAAGCAAGAAGAACCAAGAAAATGCGCCTAAAGGACGCTTACCTGCCGTCCATCGCATGCGCAAAAAGAATATAAAATTAGCTATTGACAAAATCAGAGCTTTAGGTTATTATATAACACGTCGCCGCCTTAAATATGCGAGTGACAACGCTGGGGGAGCATAGCTCAGCTGGGAGAGCATCTGCCTTACAAGCAGAGGGTCACAGGTTCGAGCCCTGTTGTTCCCACCAAAATGGCCAAGTAGCTCAGTTGGTTAGAGCGCCAGCCTGTCACGCTGGAGGTCGAGGGTTCGAGCCCCTTCTTGGTCGCCATATTTGCCTCGGTAGCTCAGCTGGTAGAGCAGTAGACTGAAAATCTACGTGTCGGTGGTTCAACTCCGCCCCGAGGCACCAACGTGTGCGGTAGTAGCTCAGTGGTAGAGTGCCACCTTGCCAAGGTGGATGTCGCGGGTCCGAATCCCGTCTACCGCTCCACACACGGTGTCGTAGCCAAGTGGTAAGGCGAAGGTCTGCAAAACCTTTATTCCCCGGTTCAAATCCGGGTGACACCTCCACGCAGGCGAAGGTCTGACTGTAGTCAGGCCTTTTCTTTTGTCTTTTTCTATGCTTAAATGGCTTATAATATAACCCTAAATTCCCAAGCAAAATATCATATACAAGCAAGGATGTCGTCTTCCACTAGACCAAACAGCGCAAGGATATCCTTTTGCTTTTTGGTTAATGGATTATGTAAGTTAGAATGCCCGACTCTTGCAACTTTAATTTCACGCAATTCCCAAAGCAGCTTATCTAGAGAAGCCGCTTGAGAATGAAGCCATGTTTTTTGAAACATTCATAAGATGCAGACGAAGAATCAAAGCCAGAAATGATAAAAATAATTTGCCTTCTGTAGCCTGTAAGCTACGTGTGTGAAGCCG
>JAQUWD010000112.1 GCA_028693055.1 Eubacteriales bacterium
TAATGCGGCAAAACGCTGCGGCGTTCGATTGCGATAGAATGAGCAAAGTATACCATTTATCATGGTAATACATCACACTTTTTTTGTCAACCGAATGATGTTCATATTTACATTGAGCCTGCAAGCCAGGCCTTTATTAAAATTTGGGCGGCTTTCGCAAAATTGGAATTGTCCATCATCCGCGCAGAAAAAACCTTCTTTCCGTCTGCTTTTACGGCTGGAAAGAGGGGAAAACGTCTATCTTACTCGGTAGGCTCACTTTCATGCAAGCCTATGGGAGGTAGTTCAACATTTCACGTACCCGGCGAGCTTCGCTTCATCAGCGCAGCGCCCGCAAACCCTTGCAATCTTTCGCTTACAGCTCGGCGAAGTAGTTGATGGTGCGGACCATCCGGCTGGTGTAGCTGTTCTCGTTGAGAAGGGGCTGTAAAAGAAGTCCTCAGGCGGTTATGCCTTTCGTTTTGGATGACGGTGAAGGGCAAGAACACCCACTCCAAGCAGCGCCAGCATCAATGCAACGCTCCACAAGAAGGGTTCGGATGCATCGCCTGTCTTGGGCGGTTTAACGGGCGTTGCAGACGGAACGGGCGATACGGACGGCGTAGGTGAAGCGGTCGGCGTAGGCTCAGAAGGCTTTGTCCAGCCAAGGACAAAGGGACTGAAGGAATTCACCATAAACCGTAATCCATTTTCCATAGGAAGCAGACGACTGACCATTTCCTCCCCATCTGCCGTATAGTGCTTCAAGGTGTATGTATGGCCGTCATCATAGGAGTGTCCTTGCGGATATGGGAGATAGACCACCACATTCTCTTGAGGATTGATTATATTCCCGTCATTATCAGCAAGGTGAATCTCATAAAACTGCGCGTTATCTCCTTTTTGCAGGTAATCTTCGGTGATCAATGTCCAGCCTACCTTGCCAATGACGATAGCGCCTTCATACCACGCAGGAACTTGCTCCTCGGATGAAACCGCAACGTTCTTCGTGACCTTAACAAAGGGTGCGGCTCGCTCGGCGAACCACCAAACCTCGGAAGGCGTGTTTTGATTCAATTCTTCTTCACTGTTATACCAAAAGAAAAGGTATACTAGCCCTGCGTCCAGATTAACGGGAACGGTCGGAACAAACAGCGTTACGTTGTCGAACATATCCAGCCTATTCAGAACAGGCCACTCGCCAACCGAAATCGTTGGAGCAGCAGATTCCGCCTGATTGAATTGCATCATATCGATAGCTTCTGCTTCGCTACGGGGGTGATTGCCAAGCAGCCCTTCCCCGCCGCCCATGCAGTTCTGCTTCACGTATTGAGCGCCGCTGGGAGGAACAACGCTAATCGAAACGCTGTCGTTGGTCAGGATTTCCATATTACTTACGATTTGCGAAAAATCATAGCTCAGGACTCCGCTTTGATAAGGCATACGAATTCCGCTTGCGCCGCCAAAAGAAAGCAGCAGATTTTCAGCGGGCACGGGCTTCCAGCGCTGAATATAAGCCGCCCATGGCTCCAGCTCAGCAGTTTCAATCTGAACAAACACCACGCCGCTACTGATGACCTGATTATGATCGTCCAAAAACTCCAGTCCATAAGTCGTCTTTCGCGCGCCCGTTTGAGGAACATTTGTCGAAAGGAGAACATTGCCGTCTTGGATGGGAATCGACGAATTGCCATCATACAGACTGAGCCGATTACAGGTCTTTGTGCCTGCGGGAACGCGAATCGCTGTAACGATTTTCACTTGGCCGTTGGACTGGCTCGTGGCCGTATAGGTCACCTCGCCTGAGGCTACATTGGATGTTACACCCATATTTTTGTTAAAATTCGGAATGATCGCATCAGAATTGATCTGATCCACCGTAGCATACAAGCCTTTGCTCATGGAATGCTTTCCAGAAAAGTTTACTTTTTCGGTGATCATTGGAGCGCCGTTTGCATCAAACCAACGAACATAAAGGCAATTGCTCTCACTAATGGGCGATACTGCGCGGTAATCCTGCACATACTGTGCAACATACATGCCATTATTACAAGCGGTACCATCCTCAGGCGTTTGGTCATCCAGCCATGAAAGCGCGTCGCTGTCACTTATTTCGCCCGCGGTGCCACAAATAGTTGCAAAAGTAATCGCACCAGTTGGCGCTTGAATGATAACTTACATTCGCAGGTCATCATATAAGCCAAAATCAACATTTTCAAAACTTCAATGCCTTTATATTGCAAATTGATAGTATCTTATTCGAGTTCCATGCTAATACACAGCCCGCCTATCTATATCCTTCCTTTTGAGCACAGAAGAAGAACGTTTTAATCGTCTTCAAAAGATCGTTGATGCACCTTTGCTTTCTGCCGTTGGCATCCATCCTCCAAAAACACATCACAAAATTGCATACAAAAAACCCTCTTTCCTCCTGCTTTTGCAGTTGGAAAGAGGGGTAAACGCCTATCGTACCCAGCAGACCCACTTTCACGCAAGCCTACGGTGGTAGTTCAACATTTTGCATACCCGGCGAGCTTCACTTCATCAGCGCAGCCCTCGCAAACCCTTGCAATCTTTCGATTACAGCTCGGCGAAGTACTTGATGGTGCGAACCATCTGGCTGGTGTAGCTGTTCTCGTTGTCGTACCAAGACACGACCTGCACCTGATAGGTGTCATCGTCAATCTTGGCAACCATGGTCTGGGTAGAATCGAACAGAGAGCCGAACTTCATGCCGATCACGTCGCTGGACACGATCTCATCGGTGCTATAGCCGAAGGAGGTGGAGGCAGCGGCCTTCATGGCAGCATTGATAGAATCCTTGGTTACATCCTTGCCCTTAACAACGGCAACCAAAATGGTGGTGGAGCCGGTGGATACAGGCACGCGCTGAGCGGAGCCGATCAGCTTGCCGTTCAGAGCGGGGATAACCAGACCAATCGCCTTGGCGGCGCCGGTGCTGTTAGGCACGATGTTCTGCGCGCCGGCACGGGCACGACGCAGGTCGCCCTTGCGCTGCGGGCCATCCAAGATCATCTGATCGCCAGTGTAGGCATGGACAGTGGTCATGATACCGGAAACGATAGGATAGGTATCGTTCAGGGTCTTGGCCATAGGCGCCAAGCAGTTGGTGGTGCAGGATGCGGCAGAAATAACCTGATCAGCCTTGGTCAGCACATTCTCGTTAACAGAGTACACGATGGTGGGCAGATCATTGCCCGCAGGAGCAGAAATAACAACCTTCTTTGCACCGG
>JAQUWD010000073.1 GCA_028693055.1 Eubacteriales bacterium
CGTTTCAAGAGGTAACATTAGCTGTTGATGTTCCCATCCTCTTTGAGTATAATACTCTTGCTGTAGTTGTTTCATTGCAATTCAATTATACAGCAAACAAGCGCTTCGGTACACCCTTTCGGGCGGCTGTAGCGCTTGTTTTTATGGGGTCTCGGGAAGTTTAGGGATTCAAGGGGGCCGTCTTTACTGGTTAATTTCTTCTAACCGTTTTGAGACAGCCCCTTAAATATTAAAATAGGTTTTCTTCCTGATGACGAGCGTATCCGATGGTTTCATACACCCATACGTCGTTATCAAACGTAGCGCCGTTATACCACATAGACCACCCCTGCGATTCCTTAAGGACAAAGGGCTTATAGACGGATACATCATCAAAGCCCGCCTTTTCCGGCGCGATCAAGGGATTTTCGGGATGCCTTTCCCAGCCGTCGATACCGTTACGGGAGCGGCATAGTCCGATGGAGCCTCGTTCCTCATGCATATGACCGATGTAAAACATATAAAACCAGCCGTTATACTTCACAACGTGGGGGCCGACCACCTTGAGCTGTTCCCACTCGTTAGAAGGCTCTTTTTCCAGAACGGGGCCGTTGTGCTTATGCCATACAAAGCCGTCGTTGCTCCAAGCGTAGCCGATAGCGTCCGGCTCGTGGTTGGAGCCGCCGGAATACCACATTTTATACTGCTGGTCCTCATCGTCAAAAAGCACGTGGGGGCACATAATGGCCGTCAATTCCCAGGGCTGATCCGGCAGCAGTACGGGCTGCGGCACAGGACGCTCCCAATGGACGCCGTCGCGGCTTCTGGCGTAGCAGATGGTGGAAACGCCCCCTTCCACGTAGGGGCGCATTTGACCGGAATACCACATGTGGAACCAGCCGTCTCGCCATAATACGGAGGGACGATTGATCTCATCCCCTTCGAAGGAGGAATGCTCCACGGGGCCCATCACCAGCTGCGGCGGCTCCCATTGTAAGCCGTCAAGGCTGGTGGTGTAGCCGATTCCGCGATGGGGTCGCCATGAAAACCACATATGATAGAGGTTCTCCCGTTTTACCACGGACATATCAAAGCAGGTGCCAATCCACTTGGGCATGCCCACAACCGGATTTTCACTATATTTTTCCCAGCCGCCCCGGGTACCATACAGATAATGGGAAGTATTCTCTTCTACATTATACCAATCAATTCGTTCTTGATTGGTCAACCCCTCAGGTGCTACAAGCCTCATTGGCGAACACGTCCTCTCCAAAAAATAGTGCTGGGATTACGCCTTGACCGCGCCGATCATCACGCCCTTGACAAAGTGGCGCTGTACAAAGGGGTACAGGATTGCGATGGGAAAACAGGAAACCACGATGGTGGAATACTTTAACTGCTCATTCATCAGCGCGCGTTCCACCCCAACGCCTGCGGCAGCCGACGCGGAGGACATCTGGCTGGTAATGAGAATGGAGCGCAGGTACAGCTGAATGGGCTGCAATGCCTTATCGGATAAGAAAATCAGCGGCGCAAAGTAGCTGTTCCAATAGCCTACTCCATAGAAAAGAATCAACACGGCGATTATGGAAGAGGAAAGGGGCAAATAGATCCGTAGCATGATAATCCAGTCGTTTGCTCCGTCAATACGGGCAGATTCGGCCATGCTTTCCGGGATGCTTTCCAGAAAGGAGCGGCAGATAATCAGGTTATAGGTGCTTACCACATAGGGTAGGATAATCGCCCAGCGGCTGTTATATAAACCCAGCTGGCATACGACGATGTACAACGGAATCAAGCCGCCGTTGATAAACATGGTCAGCGTCATGAAGAAGCTTAACGCTCGGCGCAGAAAAAAGCTCCGCCGGGAGAGCACATAGCCCGCTGAGAAGGTAAGCGACACACTGAGTAGCGTGCCCACAACGGTGTACCAAATGGAGTTCATAAACGAGGTTAAAACTGTTTGCTCCTGCAGGATCATTCTGTAGGAATCAATGGAAAAGCCCTTTGGCAAAAGGACAACCTGCTTGGACAGAACGTATTTTGGCTCGGACAGCGACATGCTTAGCACATAAATAAAGGGGTAAAGCGTAATGAAGATTGCCATGATCATGACAAAGGCAATGATAACGTCCCCAAGGGTCCACCGCGTTTTTTTCATAATTCGGACGGCTCCTTCCTGCATTTAGAAAATACTGATATCGCATGTGCGCTTGGAGATTGCGTTGGTCAATAGCAGAATGAATATATTCACCGCTGAATTGGCCAGACCTACCGCACCTGCAAAGCTGTACTGCGCATCCAGCAAGCCTTTTCTGTATACATAGGAGGAAAAAACGTCCGCCGTTTCATAGGTGGCGCGGTTATACATCAGAATGATTTTTTCGTAACCGATATTCAGCATCCATCCCATATTGATAATCAATAAGGTGATAATCGTGGGAGCAATGGAAGGTAAGGTAATATACCATAGCTGCTTCCAGCGTCCGGCGCCGTCCACGATGGAGGCTTCGTACTGCTGCGTGTCTACGGCTGCGATTGCAGCCAGATAAATAATGGAATTCCAGCCGAATTCCTGCCATACGCCGGAGCCGACGTAGAGGGTGCGGAAGTAGTCCGGCTCGTTGAAGAAGGGAATAGCAGCCCCTCCCATGCGAACCACCAGTTGATTGACCAAGCCGTCGGTGGATAGCAGATCCATCATGATGCCGACGACGACCACCATGGATATAAAATGGGGAAGATAGCTGCAGGTTTGCGCAACCAGCTTAAGCCTTTTGGAACGCACTTCATTGAGCAGTAGCGCAAAGATAATCGGCAGCGGGAAATTGAAAAGTAGCTGCTCAACGCTGATGATGAGCGTATTTCGTAAAAGACGGGGGAAGTAATAGGAATTTACCATACTGGAAAAGTGCTTAAAAAGCGGATTGGCCCAGTCGCTGCCTAAAATCCCCAGAGAAATGTTAAAGTCCTTGAAGGCAATTACCACGCCGTACATCGGCCAGTAGCAGAATAAAAGATAGAAAAGGACGGTGGGTAGGATGATCAGCAGTAGATGCTTGTCCTTGGAAAGATTGTATCCCAGGCGACTCAGTGCATTTTGCCTTTTTTCAACCCGGGCTGGATGATTTGCAAGCATCGGGCACACTCCTTTGATGTATAAATGAAGTTTGCCGGGGGGAGAGACGACGTTTCTCCCCCCGGCAAAACAGTGTTGGTTACTGGCCGACAACGCTTAAATAGCGCTGATATTGGGCGTCCTTCATGGCGATGATCTGTTCAAGACCCATGGAGTAAGCGTTCTCCACATACTGGTCGAAATTGTCCAGAGATTCGGAGCCGGTTACAAAGTTGATGAACATTTCCTCAAGATAGGTCTGCAGGTCCGGCCAGATTTCGGAATAGAGGTCGGATTCCTCCTGAGTGCCCAGCATGGTGGGGAAGGGCTCCACCATTTTGCCCTTATATTCGTTGCCGACGGTTTCCACCTTGCTGCCCTTGAAGCAGTCCAGATAGGCTTGCGCAGGGTCGTTGATCGCGTAGCAGGGATAGCCGCCGATGGAGCGCAATGCCAGGAAGGGATCGTACACGTCGTTATGCATGATGTAATCGGTAAACTGAGGCTTGCCGTCCACCATCTCGTAGCTCAAGCCTTCAACGCCGTAGCCATACAGCATTTGGCCTTGCTCGGATGCGTAGCAGAAATCGATCCACTTGACGGCTTCCTCGGGATACTTGCAATCCTTGGTGACGCCAAAGTAACGCCAGATGGAATTGCGCTTTTGCATCAAGGGTTCTTCCTGATTTTCGCCGCGAATCATCGGTACAAATTCGAAGTCGCAATCAGCATTCGCTTCGGCGCACAGGGTGTCAAATCCAGCCAGCCAATCGCTGGGATCGTGGCAGTAGGAGCCCGCGCGATCCTGCGCAACCACCTGCTGACGCTGCGTGCCTTCAATATCGGTGGAGATCAAGCCCTCGGTGTACAGCTTGTTAAGCCAAGCGAGGAAATCCTTGTAGCGGGAGTCCACGGGATAGTAGACCGTCTTGCCGTCCTCGGTCCACCAATCCGCGTTCGTGGGGAAACCAAAGCCGGTCATAAAGAATTTGGTGGCAAGCAGGTTCAGGGTTACAACGGGAACCTCGTCTTTCTCACCGTTGCCGTTGGGATCTTGGTCGCGGAAGGCGCATAGCACGTCGTACCATTGCTCCGGCGTGGTGGGCATTTCCAGTCCCAGCTTGGTAAGCCAATCCTGACGGATCATGATATAGTCGGGAACCACCTCGTTGATGTCGCCCCACCAGCCGGGCAGCGCGTAGATGTTGCCGTCGGGCGACGTGCAGGCGGCTTTCAGGCTTGGGTATTTTTCGAAAAGCTTGAGGATATTCGGCGCATACTGGTCGATGAGATCATTCAGCGGGATCAGTACGCCGTTGCTAGCATAGCGGTATACGCCAATGGTGGAATCAAAGGGAGGAATTTCCGTAATATCGGGCAGATTCACACCGGCGGCCAGCCGGGTTTGAATGACCAGCTCCAAATCGCTGGAATAAACGTCCCAGTTGATTTTGATGCCGGTGGCTTCTTCAATAGCGTTCTGAACCGGAAGGCCGTCCTTAAAGCTTACATTGGGGCACCAGCTATCGGAGCCCATATAGGTTAGTTCCACCGTGCCGGGTTCAGCGATGGGCAGGGAATATTCCTCCGCAGCCAATGCGCCGGTAGTTCCCAGACACATCATGAGTGCCAAAAGGGTTGACAAAATCCGTTTTGCCATGGTTGAGTCTCCTCCTTCTTTTGCTGCGGCTGTTTGCGCCGCATCTGTGATGAGTTGATTATATAAGTAAAAAAAGCCGTTTTTCAACGGCGTTTTTTTCGCTGGGAAGCTGGAAAGTTTGAAATTCAATAGTTTTGTATGGTAAGTCAAAAATTGTTCGGAAGAGTTTCCCCTAGCCGTTTGCGCCCCGTCGCTGTTGATATTGGCTTGGCGGGATTCCCTCTACAGCCTTGAAAACGCGGCGAAAGGATGCGTCGCTGGTAAAACCGGTCATGCCCGCCAAGTCGGCGACGGCATACGCGCCCTCGTCCATCAGTCGCTTTGCCAGCTGAATGCGCCGCTCGGTCACATACTGATGATAATTTTGCTGAAATCTTTCCTTAAAATACCGACTGAAATAGGAAGGCGTGTAGCCAAGCGCCTCCGCTACTTGCGCCTGGGACAGGGAGGGGTCCGTCAAATGGTCGCGGATATAATCCACAATCAGCACTTCGTTAGATGCGACGCGTTCCACATTTCGAAGCTGCTCCTGAAGCCATTGGCAGGCTGCCTGCATGAACTCATTTTTATCCGCGAAAAGTCCGGCCTGCGGCATTGCTCGCACCGGGTATTCCTCCCGCCCCTCTTGAAGCTGTGCCTGTAGCTGCTGCCCCAGCGCGTCCATGGCGGAGAGATAATCGTCCACATTGATGTATTTAACGTCAACGAGGAGCTGAGAGAGCAGTATCATTTCATGATTCGCTTGAGCGGCGTTGCCTTGCTTCATTTCATATTTAAGGCCCGCACAGTCCGAAGCCAGCAGCGCGACGTGGTTTGCTTGGCGGCTGCGGACTTCCGCAAAGCGGATGAAGTTACGCTCAGGCATTAAATAATGGTAACGGGAGGCTAGCGCTGATTGCTGATACGCCTTATGAAAATCTGCCAAATCAGTCTGATCGTCGCTCCAGCCCCAATAGGCGCTGTGCTCTTTTGCCCACTCGCCCGCTTGCTTCCATAACGCGCTGAGAATTTCGGGATCGTTGTAGCCCACGACGATCAGCCTGCCAGACGAGAGCGCGACGTCGATATAAGCGATCCTCTCAATTGGATCAAAGCAGCGTTCCAATCCCTCCTGAACATTCTGCGGGGCGTTGTTTAGCACCGCGCAGCAATAATGCTGCCAGGGCAGCACGGTTTGCAGCGCCTTGCCCAATTCCTCTTCGCTGCCGTCATTGGTTTTATGAATGGCTTGTAGAAGCAAGTAGCGCTGAGCCATGGGTGTTTGTTGGCTGTTGAGCTGATCCAGCCGCTCTTTTTGCTGCATCAGGCTGCGCATGGCTAGCTCCACCATAGCATACTCATCCTTGGTTTCTTGCTTTTGATCGTTAGGCCGCACGTCTACGGAAATATTGGTAACCAGCTTTTGCAAGGGCCGATAGCCCCATTTTGCCAATAGATTGGAAAAGAAAAGCGCAATTAAAAGCACGGCGGCGTAAATGAGCGCAAAGGTGCCGGCTGCCGCTAAGGTGTCCTCGGCAAAACTGGATGCGGGAAGAAGAACCAGCAGCTGGTTCCCGGTTAAGCTCAACGGCAAGGTCATGGCATAGGCGTCGGACTCACGATCGTAAACGCAATTTTCGTTTCCCTGCGCCAAGGAAAAAAGGCGAGCGGCTTCCACATCCTTAGCGTCGGATAGCGCCGTTACTTCGCCGTTTGCCGTCATGAGGTAGAGCGCTACATCCTTTTGATGGTAGTAGGACTTAGCCTGATCCGTAAGCGAATCAACAGACATAAAATAGAACAGAAGCGCGTTGCTGCCATGAATATCATCCATGGGAATGGTCTGCAAAAAAACGAAGCCGTTCTTCAATTTTCCGTTGATTCGCATGGAACAATCAGGAAGCAGCGTTTGCTGATGATTTTTAGTAAGCGTCGCCGTGTCGATCGTTGTTGCCTGGGGACCTTGTAGATCGTAATAGTTTGAATAATCCTGCCAAGTAGACCTGCCGTAGTTGGAGATAGCCATATCGATGAGCGTAAAATAGAGGACGATTTGTTCGTCAAAGCCGGCGGAAACCTCCATCAGCTTAATTTGCTGGCTCTGCGTGCGCACCTCTAAGGCGTCCATGGCGTTTTCAAACTGCGTGGGATATTTTTGCATATACAGCATGCGCTGCACCCAATTGGAAAGATTGAATTGAGCCGCAATTTTTCGCGGGCGTTCGAACCGGGAGGCAATTTCTGCGCTCATTTGGCGGCTGATCGTTTCGTGACTGTTCAGCTTGTTTTGGATGACCACCTGCGTAAAAGCGCCATAGCCAAAGAGAAAGACCACGCTTAGCAGCAGGATAAATGCGAGCGAATACGAAAGGAACAGGCGCGTTTTAACAAGGGACTTGCTTCTGTGCTTCATGACCCTTCCTCCTTTAGACATATTCTTTTGCCTATGGCGCAGCCATTATAGCATTTCTGCCCCCAGCTGGCAATGAAGCCGTTGGTTCGCACCGTCTTTTAAACCATGCGAATCCTGTCAAAACTTTTGGCGTTTTGGACTTGCAATGCCTTTGGGTTTCCCCTATAATGAATGAGAATAACATTTTCGGTCAATTTACGCTTTTCGATGCGGGATGACAAAGACCGCGCGGTTGCGCGCGGCCAAACATAAGGAGGCTTTCCATGGGAAAGGTATACATTTTCGACCATCCGCTGATCCAGCACAAGCTGAGCATCATGCGGGACAAAAGCACGGGCGCAAAGGAATTTAGGGAACTGCTGGAAGAAATCAGCATGCTGATGGTTTACGAGGTGACCCGGGATTTGCCCACCGAAGAAACCGAAGTAGAAACCCCCATTTGCAAGACGACTACCCGCGTTTTAAGCGGGAAGAAGGTGGGCGTGGTTCCTATCCTGCGGGCGGGCCTTGGCATGGTGGACGGCGTTTTGAAGCTGATTCCGGCGGCGCGGGTAGGGCATATCGGCCTGTATCGCGATCCTGAAACGCTGGAGCCGGTCGAGTATTACTGCAAGCTGCCCGTGGACAGCGAAAACCGGGAGCTGCTTGTGCTGGATCCCATGCTGGCTACCGGCGGCAGCGCCTCTGCGGCGATAACCTTCCTAAAGCAGCGCAATTGTCATAATATTCGGCTGGTGAACCTGATTGCCGCGCCCGAAGGAATCGAGCGGGTACGCAAGGATCATCCCGACGTGAATATTTACGTAGCCGCCTGTGACGAAAAGCTCAACGAACACGGCTATATCGTACCCGGTCTGGGCGACGCCGGAGACCGCCTGTTTGGCACCAAGTAATCGAAAGGGAGAACGGTCAAATGGCATCAGACTTGTTTGCGGCGGTGCACGCCGCGGAGGAAAAGGCCGATCAGCTGGTGCGGGAAGCCCAGCAGGCGGCCAGAGAAAAGGTTAAGCAAGTGGAAGCGGACTGTGCGGAGCGGGAACGCGCCGCCGCCCGGGAGCATCGGACGCTCTACCAAAGCCTATTGGACGAAGGACGCGCCGCTGTTCAGCGCACGTTGGATGACGAGGCTGAGGGGGAAAGCCGTGCGATCGACAGCCGAATGGAGGAGGCGCGCGGTCGTCTACCTCAAGCGGTACAGTTCATTTCAGAAAGGGTCATGAGCAATGGCAATTGTTGAGATGAAACGCGTGAGCCTGATCGCTCCTAAAAAGGACGAGCAGGCGCTGCTTTCCGTCATTCAGCGCATGAGCTGCATTCATGTAACGCCCACGGAAGAGGACGAGGATACAGGCTTTGGCCGACAGGCTGCGCCGGCGCTCCTGCCCGATGTGGACGATACGCTGACGCGGCTGCGCTGGGCGATTGATCGCATCAATAAGTACGATACAACCAAAAAGCCTCTGCTGGGGGGAAAACCAGTCATTTCAGGCGAGGAAGCCTTAAGGCTGGTGACGGAGCGCAAGCCGGAGCTGATGCGCACGGTGGAGGCTTTGGAAGCCTTGGAAAGGGAAAGCGGCGGGCTTCGCAGCCGCGCGGCGCGGGTTCAAGCCGTGCGGGAGCAGCTTTTGCCGTGGGAAGGGCTTAGCATACCCGTAGAGGAAATCAAAAGCACCCGCACCACCGTTGTGTTTTTGGGCACGGCGCAGAAATCGGCTATGGAAGCGCTTCTTGCAGGCGGAGAGCTTCCGCAGCTCAGCCAGGTGGAGGTGCTTTCCAACGTTCGGGAGCTGTGCTGCTTCTATGCGGTGGCTCATCGTGATGCAGCCGATCAGCTGCTGGGTCAGTTGAAGGCGGCGGGCTATACCCCCGTTCATTTAAGCGTGGAAGAGGGCATGGTGGCAGATTTCCTAAAGCAGCAGGATCAGGAGCTACAAGAAATCGCCGCTCGGCAGCAGGCCATCGTTCAGGAAACCGCCGCCTATGCAACCGAGGTGGCGGATATGAAAAAGCTCTACGATAGTCTCGCCTCCGAAAGAGAGAAGCTTGGGGTTACGCAGGACTTGCTTTCTTCCAGAAGCACCTTTTATTTAAAGGGATGGATTCCCGCCCCCATGACCGAAAAGCTGGAAAAACAGATCGGTAAGGTCAGTCCTTCCGCCTGTATCAGCTTCGAGGATCCTCAGGAGGGGGAGGAGCCGCCGACGCTGCTCCATAATAACCCGGTGGCAACGCCCTTTGAGAGCATCGTATCCGGCTTCTCGCTGCCCAGCTATACGGGCTTTGACCCCACGTTTGTGATGATGCCCTTCTTCGCCAACTTCATGGGCATGATGATCAGCGACGCGGGCTACGGACTGGTCATGATGATCGTTATTCCGCTTTTAATCCTGCTTTGCAAGCCCAATCCGGGTACGCGCAATATGATGTGGATTTTGGCGGGGGGCGGCTTGTTCACCGTGATCTGGGGAGCACTGTACAACACTTGGTTCGGTTTTTCACCGTGGCCTAGCGTTTTTGATCCCGTTGGCAATGCGCTGCCCGTCATGGGCGTGTGTATCGGTATGGGCGCGATTCACCTGTTCGCGGGTTTGGGCGTAGCCGCTTACATGAATATCAAGCGGGGCAAGCCCTTTGCCGCCATCGCCGACCAGTTTAGCTGGTTTCTACTGGTGCTTGGGCTGATCATCTTGGTACTGCCCATGTTCGCGCCGGGAATCAGCCCCGCCATCACCACCGCCGGTCAATGGATGGCGCTGGCAGGGGTTGCCATCATCCTTGTAACCGCCGGACGGGAAAAGAGCCGCAATCCCATCAAACGGTTGTTCAGCGGCCTTGGCGCTTTGTACGGCGCTACCAGCTGGATTAGCGATCTGCTGAGCTATATGCGGCTCTTCGGCATGGGCTTGGCTACGGGCGTTATCGGTATGGTGTTTAACCAGCTAATTGGTATGCTCACGGCTGGCGGCCCGCTTATGTACATCATCGCTGTTCCGCTGTTCGTGTTCTGCCACCTGTTCAATGCGGGCATCAACATTCTGGGCGCGTATGTCCATAGCTGCCGCTTGCAGTATATCGAATTCTTCGGCAAGTTCTACGAGGACGGCGGCAAACCCTTTGCACCCCTTTCTACAACCAATCGCTATTGTTTCATTCAGGACGCCTCCGAGCGCACTTGAAGGTAACGATAAATCATGGAAGAATCATAAAATTATTGGGAGGTCAATCAATATGTCAATGGGTCAAATTCTTGCTCTGTTTGGTGCGGCGCTTGCGGTCATTCTCTCCGGTATCGGTTCCAGTAAGGGCGTAGGTCTGTCCGGCGAAACCGCCGCGGGCGTGTCCACGGAAAACCCTGAGGTTAACTCCAAACTGTTGGTTTTGCAGCTTCTTCCCGCTACTCAGGGTATTTATGGCTTCCTCGTTGCCGTTATTGTTTTAATCAACACCGGCGTTTTGGGCGGAACCATGCTGCCTGTCTCTTTGGAGCAGGGCTTGGCCATCGTGGCTAGCTGCTTGCCTGTTGGCGTTGTCGGTCTGTATTCCGCAATCCGTCAGGGCAAGGTTGCCGCCGCCAGCATGATCATGACTGGTCAGCGTCCTGAAATGAGCGGTAAAGGCATCACCATGACCGTTATGGTTGAAACCTACGCCGTGCTGGCGTTGCTGGTTTCTTTCCTTGCTGTAAACTCCATCAAGCTGGGTTAAGGAGAAAATGATGAACGCACAAGCCATCCTTCAAAAAATAGAGGATGATGCGCGAAGCGCTGCGGCAAAGCTACAGGAGGACGCGGAGCAGAAAACAGAAAAGCTGCTTAACGCGTCTGCCGAGAAGGTGCAGTCCATGAAGGCGCAGACGGAAAAGCAAGCGCAAAGCGAAAACGAGGCTCAAAAGGACCGCATGCACCGCATGGCGGAGCTGGAGCTACGTAAACAGCTTTTGGCGAAAAAACGTCTGGTCATCAATGAAGCCTTTGACGCTGCCAAGGAGCAGCTATGCGCCCAGCCCAAGGCCGTTACCCGTGCTTTTCTTTTGGAAAGCGTGGCAAAAACGGCGCAGGGCGACGAAAAGCTTCTGGTTGGCGCAGACCATGACGAATGGTTTGACGACAGCTTTTTAAGCGAGTTAAACCAGAAGCTTGGCGGAAAGCTGACGCTGGAAGAGGGGCGCCGTCAGGGCGTGACCGGGGCGGTGCTTCTTCGGGGCGGTACCGAGGTTTACATCACCTATGAAAGCCTTGTAAGCAACGCGCGCATCGATTTGGAAACTGAAATCGCAAAGATATTGTTTAACGAGTAAGGGAGGTGTGGTTATGCCACAACCCAGCATTTTCTATGCCTGCGGGCGCGTGGGCGTATTGCGCAAAAACGCCCTGCACATGGTGCAGCTGGAACGGCTGATGGCGACCCATACCTACGAGGAAGCTCGCCGAACGCTGGCGGATATAGGCTTTATCTCAGGAGAAAGCACGGATTATCAGGCTGCCGCCGACGCGCGGGTAAAGAATGCCTGCGAGCTTTTAGAAAAGGTAACGCCTCAGCCGGAGCTGACCCGCTGCTTTCAATTCCGCTATGATATCCACAACCTGAAGGTGCTGTTAAAATCCCGCTTTTTGGCGCAGAAGCCTCAGTTTCTGTCAGCCTGCGGCACCATTCCTGTGGAAGCGCTACGCCACGCGGTAACGGAACGGCGCTACACCCAGCTGCCTCCCATCCTTGCGGAGGCGCTTGCCAAGCTGGAGAAGGATTTGGCGCGGAGCTTCGACCCCATGCTGATCGATACGGAGCTGGATAAGGCCATGTACCGTATGATCTTTGAACGGGTGGAGAAGTTCGGCAGCCCGGTTGCGCTCAAGTACTTTGTAGCCAAGGTGGATTTGCAAAACTACATCATGCTTCTGCGCGTCAAGGCCATGGGTAAGGATGCAGCTTTTTTCGAAAAGCTGTATTTATCCGGCGGTAGCGTAAGCTTAAAGGACTTCCAGCGTTCTTTTGACGATCAGGATCGCCTTAGCAAGCTTTTAAAAGGCTACGGCTCTAAGGTTGTTCAAACCGCCGCCTTATGCGCGGCTGACAGCGCCAAGCTTCCCTTGATGGAAAAGACGGCGGACGATTACCTCTACGACCTTTTCCATAAGACGGAGGCTCAATCCCTGGAAAGGCTGATCGCTTATCTGCTCAGCGCTCAACGGGAGGCAACCGACGTGCGCCTTGTAATGGCCGCGAAGCTGAACGGCTTTAAGCAGGAGGATCTGATGGAAAGGGTGCGTGAGCTGGATGGCTGATAAAGGGATGACCATGGGCGCTGTCGGCGAACGGGACGCGGTGCTCTGCTTTAAGGCCATAGGCATGAAGGTGGTTGCGACTCAGAATGGAGAGGAAACCACCCGGGCGCTGTTTAGCTTGGTAAAGGAAGGCATTCGCGTGATCTTCATCACCGAAAAGGCAGCGTTGGAAGCGCCTGAGGCATTGGAACGGTATAAGACGCAGAGCGACGTAGCCATTATTCCCATCCCCGGCAGTCAGGGAAGCGTCGGCTTTGCGATGGGCCGCGTAAAGGCCAATGTAGAAAAGGCCATCGGGGCGGATATCCTGTTTAATAACGAAAAAGAGAAAGAGGGGGATTGAAATGGCACAAGGAACGATCGTTAAAGTCGCCGGCCCCTTGATCATAGCCGAAAACATGGCGGACGCCCGTATGTTTGACGTGGTGCGCGTTAGCCGTGACCGCTTGGTGGGCGAAATCATTGAGCTGCGCGGCGACCGTGCCAGTATTCAGGTTTATGAGGAAACCAGCGGCCTCGGCCCCGGCGAGCCTGTGGAATCCACGGGCGCGCCCCTGAGCGCAGAGCTGGGACCCGGCTTGATCGAGAGTATTTTTGACGGCATTCAGCGGCCGCTTACCAAGATTCGGGAAAAGGTGGGCGAGCGCATTACCCGCGGCGTGGAGGTTCCCGCTCTGGATCGGGAGAAGAAGTGGAACTTCGAGCCTCGCGTAAAGGTGGGGGACACGGTAACCACTGGCTCCATTCTGGGCGTGGTACAGGAAAACACCGTGGTTGAGCACCGCATCATGTGCCCCAAGGGGATGGAAGGCCAAGTGACCTTCATTCAGCCCGGCGACGCTACGGTATTGGACGTTGTGTGCAAAACCAAGGACGAGAAGGGCGAAGAACACGAAATCACCATGCTGCAAAAGTGGCCGGTGCGCCGTGGTCGTCCCTATCAGGAAAAGCTGTCGCCCTCCATGCCCATGATTACCGGGCAGCGGGTCATTGACACCTTCTTTCCCATCGCCTCCGGCGGTGTGGCTGCCGTTCCCGGTCCCTTTGGTTCGGGCAAGACGGTGGTGCAGCATCAGCTGGCCAAATGGGCGGACGCGGATATCATCGTATATGTAGGCTGCGGCGAGCGCGGCAATGAGATGACTGACGTTTTGATGGAGTTCCCGGAGCTTCACGATCCCCGCACCGGCGAAAGCCTGATGCGCCGTACCGTGTTGATCGCTAACACCTCGGATATGCCTGTGGCGGCGCGGGAGGCTTCCATTTATACCGGC
The DNA here is from genome assembly GCA_028693055.1 of Eubacteriales bacterium. Lineage (GTDB taxonomy): Bacteria > Bacillota > Clostridia > Christensenellales > Aristaeellaceae > Limiplasma. The sequence goes on from JAQUWD010000073.1 coordinate 13,706, forward strand.
ATTACCATTGCGGAGTACTTCCGCGACATGGGCTATAAGGTCGCCATCATGGCAGACTCCACCAGCCGCTGGGCGGAGGCCCTTCGTGAAATGAGTGGTCGTCTGGAAGAAATGCCCGGCGACGAGGGCTACCCCGCGTACCTGTCCAGCCGCATCGCTGAATTCTACGAGCGGGCGGGCGTGGTAAAATGCCTTGGTGGCGGCGAACGCTTGGGGTCTATTTCAGCAATTGGCGCCGTATCCCCTCCGGGCGGCGATATTTCGGAGCCTGTTTCCCAGGCGACCCTGCGTATTGTGAAGGTGTTCTGGGGCCTAAGCGCCCAATTGGCGTATAAGCGCCATTTCCCGGCTATCGACTGGCTGCAAAGCTATTCCCTGTATGTGGATAAGCTGGAGGACTGGTTCAACGACAACGTATCTCCTGAATGGAACGAGATGCGCGGTCAGGCCATGCGTGTATTGCAGGAGGAAGCCGAGCTGGACGAAATTGTCCGTTTGGTGGGTATTGACGCGCTGTCTTGGAAGGACCGCCTCACCATGGAGGTGGCGCGCTCCATCCGCGAGGATTACCTGCATCAGAATGCCTTTGACGAAGTGGATACCTATACTTCACCGGAAAAGCAGTACAAGATGCTCAGCCTGATCCTTTCCTACAACGATAAGGGCCGTCAGGCTTTGGATAACGGTGCCAACCTGTCCGAAGTGATTAACCTGCCGGTACGGGAGAGCATTGGCCGTAGCAAATACATTCCCGAAACGGAAATGGCGCGGTTCACCGATATTGAGAACGAGCTGAACGGCCAGATGGCCGCTTTGGGCGGCAAGGGGGAGCTGTAAGATGCAAAAGGAATACCGTACCATTAAAGAGGTCGTAGGCCCCCTAATGCTGGTGGACGATGTAGAAGGCGTAACCTATAACGAGCTGGTAGAGATCAAGCAGCAGAACGGCGAAATTCGCCGTGGCAAGGTGCTGGAAATCAACGGCAGCAAGGCGCTGGTGCAGCTGTTTGAAAGCAGCAACGGTCTGCGCATCGATACCTCTAGCGCGCGCTTCTTGGGCCATGGCATCGAGCTGTCTGTTTCTATGGACATGCTGGGCCGGGTTTTCGACGGCATGGGCAACCCAGCCGACGGCGGCCCTGCGCTGATCCCCGAAAAGCGAATGGATATCAACGGCGAGCC
>JAQUWD010000074.1 GCA_028693055.1 Eubacteriales bacterium
AAATTGACCCAGGTGCCTGCGCAAACGCGCAGGAAAACAGGATGGCTTAAAGCATTTCCCAGCATCAGCGCCTTAAGGCTGCCAAGCCGTTCCTCAAAAACGCCTTCCTGCTCGTAATACCAGCTTTCGGGATAGCTTTCCAGCCAGCAAAACCGAATCTGTGTTCCGAACATTTCCAGGCGTTCGCCAATCAGGCCATCCCCAGCGTCAAAGATTGTCGCCACGCTTTTTTCGACAAGGCTGCGGCTTCCTTCCCATTCGTAAACGACGATGCTGCGGTAGCGATAGCCGTCCGCAACCTCGCTAACGATCTGCCTTGTTTCGGGCAAAAGCTGGTAACAGCAAAGCTCTAGCGGAGAGGACTCCTGCGCAAAGCGGTTTTCCTCGGGTATCCACGGGCAGCCTTGCATGATAGGGTCAAAACAGCCCGTTTCCGCATTCCACAAGGCAAAAACTTGAAACACGTTGCGCGCGCCCGCCGCCGTTAACAAGCATAAATCCTGATAGCCGTCGAAGTTGAGGTCGTCCAGCATGGCAAAGCCAGCTGCCGAATCCACCGTCAGCGATACGGATGCATCATATGGAAAGGTTTGAGAGAAGCTTCCATCCGTAGCGGTGATGGTGGCTTCTAAGGCTTGCTCGCGCAAGGAACCCTCCTCTGACGCTCCCACCTCACGGATGGTTGCAGTCAGCTCAGCGCCACCTTGGCGCACGCATCCAAGCGACTCAACGATAGCCTCCGTTCCATAGGCTGCCGGTATGCTTGCCGCGCAGCACAGGGCTAAAATCACTACCGAAAATACGAGTCGAATCTTTCTCACAAAAACTTCCTCCGTTAGTTGGCTGCATTCCAAAGCGCAAGCTTCTCTTGGCTTAGGTACCCGCCTGTGCCATCCTCCGCCCCCAAAGCACGCACGAACACCCGTGGATTTTCCTCAAACACCCATTCCCAAGTGCTGGTATCCTCCTCGGTTGATTTCACCCGCCACTCGCTGGCAGGCCGCTCGATAATTTTGACTTTTGTACCCGCGCAAAGCGTCCCGTAGGTGTACTGACCATCATAGCTGGTGGGCGTAACATCGCCAGAAAGCGTAAAGCTGTTTGAATCAGCCGCCTTTGGCTCGCCGCCAAGGAATTGTAGCTCCACATAGCCCGATACGCCGTCCCTAAAGCGCACATGCGCCCACGAATCAATCACGCCTATAATTTCGGCAGGAGTGCCGTTTGGTTTGCTTGTTACCAGCAAATCGCTTGCTGCGGTCGGCTGACGATACACCGGGCATTCCGCGCCCGATGTGCTGATTTTTCTGAGCGGCGGCAACCAGCTAAGCCCCGCGTAATCCGACCAGCTTTTCAAAAAGGAGCTATCCACCCAGCCGCTAACCCCCTCGATGATAACATGCGACCAGCCTTCTTGATATTGGCTTGCGTAGAGATTCACCACCTGCACACCGCTGTAATACTTCCCAATAGATTCGTATTCCTTGCCCGGGCCTTTGCGCAGGTTGAGCCGCCGTGTGGGGTCCTCGCTGTAAGCCCATGCATTGTAGAAGTTGCTGGTTTGGCTAACAGCATCAAAGGGCATCCAACCGAGTGTGCCGTCCTCTAGACGAACCAAATCCCAATCGCCGCCTATTGTCATGGCTTGCAGATAAATCGATTGATGGATGAACACGACCGCGACTTGACTGGACTTTGTGGACGGTTCCCCATAAACGCGTTGCTCCTTTTGCCGTCCATAGGCATAAACCTGTGTATAGTCGCCCACCCACGACCATTCCGCCGCGCGCTCTGTACCGATGAGCACGTTGCTTCGAGGGAGCCAGCCTGCTAAAGTACCGATGCGAACCCTCACAAAATTATCTTTAATTTCAACAACGTCGGCTTCCACCTGAGCGCAAACAAGGGCGATTGCCGCGCTATTCTCACTTGGCTGCTCCAGCAGCTTTAGCGGCGGCATAGAAGAAGCGCTATCCACATATTCCGTCAGCGTCGTCACCGCCTTTGCGTTATCCGCATAGACGGACGCGTTTGCCAGCTCCCGCGCCGCTTCAAAGCTAGTGGGAAACGGGGCAATATCGAAATCCTCTATAAACACAGAGCCTACGTTGAACACATATTCTACCGTTCCGTCCGAAAGGGCGCGGCTTATCGTTCGGGGCGAAACCGTCATATCCCCAATGCCTACAAGCATAAAGCCTTTTGAGCCGCTCATCCAGTCATAGGTTGTATCGGGGTAAATGACTTGAAAGCGGCTGCAACCGTCTGATTGACCAACGTCATAATCGTCATAGTCATACAGAACGCCTTCCGGTTGCAGAATGGGAGCTTCATTTTGCCGAAGCGCCGCTTTAGAAGCGGCAACGCCCCATTCGTTGCTGGTTTTATAGTAAGAAGCACACAGCAGCACATAGCCCAGTTCGTCCTTTAGGATGGCTTCGGCAAACTGCCAATCGCCAAAGCGGCGGGAGGCATACCCCTCCACCAGCGTTACGCCAGCATAGCCTGCCGCCTGCACAAAGGGCGCAATCTGCATTTCATCCGGCCACTGATCTGTAAAGTGAAGCATATAAGAGGGGTGCTCGGCGTTGCTTTTCTTCCATTCCTGCCACTCTACATCCGAAAGTCCATGCTGGTTTTCCCCCAAAGCGCAGGGGAGAAGCGTGAAAAGAATCGCCAGCAGCGCCATGATCAAGGCCGCCTTTTGCCATGCAGCGTTTTTCGCGTTTTTCATGAGGATGAGTCTCCTTTTTTAGACGAATGGAATATCTCTTATAAAAACGATTCTCCGTGGCGTTTTCCTGCATATGGAAGAAAACAGTTTGCAAAAAACCGCAGAAGAAGCTTTTTCTCCTGCGGCATAAGGATACCTTTTCAACCCCTGAACATTTTAGCAGTGCTCATGTTGATAATTTACAAAACCATTTTCGCCATTCTTCATGTATATGCTTGTCCTATCAGCCTACGCCGCCCGATAAATCCTCCGGTATTCCCTCGCTATACGCCACAACGCGCCAATCCGGCACTACCTGCACAACAAACAAGGTGCGGGTAGCCGTGCCATCCTCGCCCGAAACCAAGGCATACACGGACAAGAAGCGCTGCTGCTCATAATAGCTTGCTTCGGGGCTTTCAAAGCCCTCGATAAAGTTAGAAGCGCCGGGGCAAAGAAAATCTGTGAAGCTTAACGCGTATTCGTCCAGCCGCTTTACAAGCGTAGCGTCTTGCTCCATACCATCAGGGTCGCCGACGGTTGCATCCAAGTAATGGGAAAAACTATTTTGAATATAAACAATATGTCCCGTTAAATCCGAGAAAACACTGATGGTTTCTATCTCGTTTTGCGCTATCCCATCTACGTAGGCGCGGTCATACTCGGGATCAATCTTCGCTGTCCACTCTAGCGGCGGCAGCTCCCATTGCAGGTATTCGCTGCCAAGTAAAGCTTGCGCCGATTGCACCGCGGCTTCTTGGGATGGAATCCCCGTTTTTTCACCAAGCGCAGGCGTAGCCAATAAAAATACCAAGCATAAAAGGATTCCAAGAACTCTTAATTTCATCGCATGCGTCCTCCTTGCATTTTCAAGCGTACAAGCTGCCGCCTTATAGCTCTGCACATAGAAACGATTTTCCGCAGCGTTTTCCTGCATTTGGAATTTGGAGCAAGAAGGAAGAGCACTATCCTCGAATTATTCTGTCTTGGCAACCCATACGTCTTCCCTTACATCCAAGTCGGAATCCTCCTGCACCAAGGTACGAATCCGCCTTTCGTCCTCGCCTGTTGCCAGTATAGGCTGAAAGTTATTGTGGGGGGCATCCCCCGAAGTCAGCACGGGCAAAAGCGTCAGACCTGCGCCAAGATACGTTCCTTCCTCATCAAAGTGAAGCATTACCTGCGCAAGCATAGCGTCAAAGGTTTGCAGCTCGTGGGTACCGCCGAATACCAAATTGCCAAGGCTATACAGCACAAGAGCGGTATGGGTTTTATCGCTGCTTTGAAGGGTCGTTACGCCCTGCACCACATGAGGATGGGTGCCCACAACGACGTCCGCGCCGCTGTTGACGGCGTATTGCGCCATGCGGGCTTGGGTTTTGTTATGGGTGGGGCTGTATTCCTTGCCCCAATGGCAGGAATAAATAATCACATCGCAGCCTTGCTTTTTCAGCTTTTGAATATCCCGATAGACGGTAGGCTTACTGCCCAGAAAGGTCGTTTCTCGGCAGCCGCCAAAGCCGATTTTGTGACCGTTTAACTCCCAAACGTACAGCGTTTTGTTGCCACTATAACAAACGCCTGCTGCCTCCAATGCAGCTTTGGTGGACTCCATGCCCGCTGTTCGATAGTCCACTGTATGGTTGTTTGCCAAATTGACTTGCTCAATGCTTGCCAGTGGCAGCATTTGCGCATAGCTGGGATCGCCGCGAAAGGTGTGCTGCTTGCGATTGTCGTGACCAGTGTTCGTATCCTGCAAAACACATTCCAAATTGAGCAGCGTCATATCGTCCGCTTCAAAGATAGGTAGCAAATGGGCAAAGGGATAGTTCGGCCCGTTTTGCGCAATGCAGGTATCAAAGGTATCCGTATCCTGCTTCCATTCCTCCCGCGTGCCCAGCACGCAATCTCCGCCCAAGGTTAGGGTGATTTCATCCGCAAAAGCCGCCGCTTGCGCGCATAGCGCCATCCAAAACAGGATGGCAAACAAAGCCCTTTTCATTTTGAATTTCCTCGCAAAAGGGAGATAGCGCGCTCCATCTTACAAGATGCAAAACAAGGCGATTTGGTTCATTTGAGCTAAAAAAAGCGGAGAATTGCTTCCCCGCTTCTTCCATATTATAGCTTGACCATTATCCAATCAGCCGTTTCCAGCCAAACCGGAATCGTACAGTACGTCTTCAATCACACCGGTTTGGGCATTTATTGTCACCCAATATTGCCCGTCAGCATCCGGACGGTAGCAGATTTCGATGACTGGTTCGCCATTTTCCATGCGATAGTAATAGTCGCTCTCGTCATCCGTGGTTTTGAGCTCTGCACGCTGGGCATCTGTCAGGGCATATTCCTGCGTGATAGCTTCCAGCGCCAGCTTGCGCGCTTCTTCCAGCGTGAGGGTCGCTGCTTTCTTGGCCATCGCCGCTTCTTCCAAACGGCGCTGTTGGTTCTTGGCGATTTCGGCAGGATCGGGCGTTGTCATCGGCGCACCGTCTTTCAAAACTGCTTCACACGCGGCGGCGTAGTCGCTCAAAATCAGACGAATTTGGCTGCTTCCCCAAACAGGCGAAGTCAGTCCGTCCGAGATTGTCTCTCCATCGTGACTCCATGCCGCTTTAGCGTTTTGACCCTGCGCCGTGACAGTATACACGCCAATCTGCTCTGCCCACTGGCTTTCTACGCTGCGATAAACCAGCACGTCATTCCCATCGGCGTCTTTTATCGCATCCTCGCGATAAAAGACCGTCATCATCTCAGGGGTAATGCCATACTGCAATTTCAGCGCTGCGTTTGCCAGCCGCACCGCGTCATATTTCGGCGAAAAAATCAACCCAGCTGCTAATGCCACTGTAGCCAGCAGCACTAGCACCATCGCGAGTACTAAGACCAAACTCATCTTGCGTTTCATTTTCGGTGGTTCTCCTCTCAATTCGGACAGCACGCGGTTTTGATCCGCCTGCGTCCATGTGAGACTGCCGAGCAGAAGGTCGGCGTCATTGCGAAAGCGATTATTCTTCATCAAAATACCACCCTTCCAACTGCCCGCGCAGCCGCTCCTTTGCGCGCATCAGCCGCGTGCGCACCGTTCCTGGCGGCACGTCTAGCGCCTGCGCGACCTGTGTAAGCGTCATGCCTTGATAATAGTGCAACAGCACCGTTTGCCGATATTTCATCGGCAGGTTCATCACCGCCGTCAGCACGGCCTTGTCGGGGTACTCGTCGCAAACGCCCTGTTCGGGTAAATCATCGGTTGTGATACGACGATCCACAAGCCGCCACCAGCGGCTGCGCTGCATGTCCTTGCAGGTGTTGATGGCAATGCGCATCAGCCATGCCTTTTCGCTGCCTAACCCCCGCAACGCGTCCAGCGCCCGATAGGCTTTCAAAAAGCTATCTTGGGTTGATATGAAGGCGAGGTTCCCAGCTATTATGTGAAAAACAGTCACCCGCCCATCGTCAGCGCCGATCTGTTTGACCATGTGCAGCGGGAACTCGAGCATCGCAAAGGTTTATGCTGCGTAGCAAGCGCGGGCTGCTTCGCGGGGCGCGTCGTCTGCGGGGACTGCGGCGGCTTGTACGGCGCTAAAGTCTGGCACAGCAACGCCAAATACAGGCGCACCGTCTGGCGCTGCAACAACAAATATGAGAAGGACGGCAAAAAGCGCTGTACTCCTCATTTTTACGAGGATCAGATGAAAGCCATGTTCGTTCAGGTGATGAACGAGCGGTTTACGCGAAAGGATGAAATCGGTGCCGCCTATAAGGAAACCATAGACGATCTTACAAGCAATCGCCAGCTTGAAACAGAACAAAAACGGCTTCAGACCGAAATCGACATTGTGCTTGACATGATGCGGCGTATGGTACTGGATAACGCCCGTGTGGCGCAGAATCAAAGTGAGTACGGGAACGTTATGGCGCGCTCGTTAAGCGCCATGACGGCATACAGACCCAGCTTGACGAGGTTGACCGTCAGATCGTGGAGCGCAACGCGAAACGCTCCCAGCTTGAGCAAGCCCTCAAGGTGATGAAAAAGTGCAAGGGACTGCTTCAGGAGTTTGACGAGGAGCTTTGGTATGCGGTTATCGATAAGCTGATTGTCCATGACAGCAAGCATGTCACTTTCGTTTTCAAGGATGGAAGTGAAAGCGAGTGGCGCAAATAAATGAATAAAAAAACATAAGCCAATAGTTTACCCACCTGCAAAGTGAGCTACGACGGCTTGCCTTGCAGGTGGGTTGTTTTTATTGCATAGAACGCAAAAAGCGATCAAGATATCGTCTGATCTGTATACGATGACAAGTGATACCGCATGTTCTACAAAAGGTCGGACAAATGTTTGCTGTAAAAGAAGTCATGGACGATTTGGTTGTACTCTTTCCACAGCGGAAGCGTTTTACATTTTTCGGCTCTCGCACAGGGCGGAGCGTCTTTCGTTAGGCAGCTGACGGTCGCAAGGGAGCCTTCCATCCATTCCAGAATTTCACCGATCACATATTCCTCCGGCTCGCGGCAAAGAAGATAACCTCCGCCATGACCACCTTGCCCTGTCACCATTTTTCCTCGAACTAGCTCTTTTACGATAATCTCCAGATATTTTTTTGAGATTTCCTGACGGTCGGCAATATCCTTTAATGGAATGCAGCCTTCCCCTTTATGCTCTGCCAAGTCAATCATCACCCTGAGTGCATAGCGTCCTTTTGTTGAAATCATTTTTCTCGCCTCTCTTTGCCTATTGTACCATAGGGTCAATGGGTAAAGCAATTGAAAATCATTAGAAATAACAAATTACCTATTGACATAGTAGGTCAATAGATGTATAATTCATCTATTCCAACCCTTAGTAACGAATCTGAAGGAGGCGAGCGCGATGATTGGATACCATTTCAACATTTTCTCTGCCATCATGTGTTGTCGAATGTTTAGCTCCCGGGCATATTCTATGGCTGGAGTCTGTCTGCATGCATTGTGCAGCCGTTCGCCTCAACACTGTGCTTGACCAAATCGTCAGCATTATGCCAGCCATTTGCCCGGGAGCTTGCCACAAGCTTCCGGTTTTTTTAAGCCGGTATATTTGAATCCACATAAGTCAACGATCTTTCAAACAAAGGAGATTTCGATTATGAGTGAATATTAATTTGAAACGCTGCAGCTCCATGTTGGTCAGGAGCAAGCCGACCCCGCCACGGATTCCCGTGCAGTTCCGATTTATCAGACCACCTCCTATGTGTTCCATGATTCCGCACACGCTGCGGCTCGTTTCGGTCTGGCCGATGCAGGCAACATCTACGGTCGTCTGACCAATTCCACTCAGGAATGTGCTGGAAAGGAGAATCGCCGCGTTAGAGGGCGGTGCCGCAGCGCTGGCCGTTGCCTCCGGCGCGTCGATCTTCACTTTTGAGATAGCAGGCGGTCAGGACGCCGCATGGAAGTTCATCGACAATCTGAAAATCTTCTCTCTGCTTGCAAATGTGGCGGATGTAAAGTCGCTGGTGATTCATCCGGCCACCACCACGCACAGCCAGTTGAGCGAGGCAGAGCTGGCTGACCAAGGCATTACCCCCAGCACCATTCGTTTGTCCATCGGCACGGAGCATATCGATGATATTATCGCAGATCTAACACGTGGCTTTGCCGCGATTCAATAAGGAGGTTACCACTATGTCTAACATTTATACATCAGCCGACCAACTCATCGGAAAAACACCGCTTCTGGAGCTTACACACATTGAGAAGGAATACGGACTGAAAGCGAAGCTCCTCGCAAAGCTCGAATACTTCAATCCGGCAGGCTCCGTCAAGGACAGAATCGCCAAGAAAATGATTGATGCTGCCGAAGCGTCCGGCAAGCTGAAGCCCGGCTCGGTGATTATTGAGCCTACTTCGGGAAACACAGGCATCGGGCTTGCCTCCGTTGCCGCTGCAAGGGGCTACCGCATCATCATCACAATGCCCGAAACCATGTCTGTGGAGCGCAGACAGCTCATCAAGGCATACGGTGCGGAGATTGTTCTCACCGAGGGCGCAAAGGGCATGAAGGGTGCTATCGCAAAAGCAAACGAGCTTGCTGCTGAAACACCGGACAGCTTTATTCCCGGTCAGTTTGTCAATCCCGCAAATCCGGCGGCGCATTTTGAAACGACTGGCCCCGAAATCTGGGCGGATACCGACGGCAAGGTAGATATTTTTGTAGCCGGCGTCGGCACCGGCGGTACAATAACAGGTGTGGGTCAATATTTGAAATCCCAAAATCCGAATGTTAAGGTTGTTGCGGTCGAGCCCGCGACCTCTGCCGTGCTCTCGACAGGCGTTGCCGGAGCGCACAAGATTCAGGGCATCGGCGCGGGCTTTGTGCCCGACGTTCTGGACACGAAGATTTACGATGAAATCATTCTAGTGCAAAATGAGGACGCTTTCGCAACCGGAAAGCTGATCGGTCACAAGGAAGGCGTACTGGTGGGCATTTCCTCAGGCGCAGCAGTATGGGCGGCAATCGAGCTTGCAGAGCGCTCCGAAAATGAGGGCAAAACCATTACGGTGCTTCTGCCTGACACGGGCGACAGATACCTCTCCACACCGCTTTTCGCAGATTAAAACAGTCCCCTCTTTTTATCTGCTTAGTACAGCTGCTTGTCGTCCCAGCTGAGCGAGGGCGTTGCGTTGAGGAAGGCAAGCAGCCCCTGTACGTCCTTTTTCATGGTGAGCGGGTTCATGGGCGGCAGGTCGCTGAACTTGATCTCGTCAGTTTCCAGCATCTTTTTCATGCACATGACCAGCCAGCGAATGTCATATTGTCCTTGATACAGCGGCAGCACCTTGCGGTCGATGCCGCTTAGGCCGTAGGCCGCCATCATGGCGGTGCGCACGCTGGTTTCCACCGTGAACACCACGTCGCCCTCCAGCTCTACATATTGACCGATGAAGGCATAGTTACGGCTGCCCTCGGGGATCACGGAAGGACGGTCGCCCTTGCTGCTGCGCGGCATGAACTGGCTGGTGATGTAGGGCATCATAGCCAGCGAAACGTAGGTGCGCGGCATGAGCTTTTCGTACCATTCCAGCATGTCCAAATGGTATAGAAACTCTTGTAGCACCTCCTCGCCCGTGCAGTCGCACATGGGCTTCTTGATGTAGTTGCCGTCGCGCTCGCCCCACAGGCCGTCAAACCAAAGAATGTCCTCGTCTGCCGCTTGGCTGGCGAAATATTTGTCGTAGAGGACGAAGGAAATATCCCAGCCGGAATCCAGAACGGAAATCGCGCCGGTGGTGGTATCCTTGGGATAGCCGTATTTCTTCCGAATCGCTGCGCAGAATGCCTTGCAGTCCTTCACGGTGACAAACGCAGACATCCACTTGGTGGCTTCTGTGTTTTCGGCGAATTTCTCTGGATGCCCGAACCTCTCATCCCGCGCCGCCAGCTTCTCCCAAACGCTGAAGAAGCCCTTTTCGGTACTGAGGTTCATTTGCACGGGATGGGTATTGTCGCCGTAGGTGCTGTTCTGCGTCATGCTGCCCAAGGTGGAGATCACCATGTCCTGTGCCTGCACGGGAACGGAAAGCGCGCTGCTTCCCGATACGCCGACAATCCGTGTCACGGTGGTGCAGCCTGCGTCCATCTCCAAATCGGTCACGGTGGTATCGGGAACGAAATGCACGCCCTTCTCGGTCAGCCAATGCAAAATGGGGTCGATCAGCGAATCAAACTCATTGTACTTGGTGTGCAAAATGCCATCGAGCACCTCCATACGCGGCTGAAACTGGATGAAGCGGATCATGTAGCGCTTCATCTCGATCATGGAGTGATAATCCTTGAAGGCCAGCATGGTATGGAAGCATTGCCATGTGGGCGTCATGCGGAATTCCTCAAAGGTGTTGCCGAAAAATTCCTCGATGGTCATGCCGTCCATTTCATTTTCGGGCATGGTCAGCATCTGCATCATTCGCTTGGCGAGCTTTGGACTCATCTTGAAGCGGTGGATGCCGTCCCAAACCTGCCCGCGCTTCTCGATGATCCGCGCCTTGGCATATCTGTGCAGCAAGATTCCCTCGCTGGATACGCCCGGCCGCACGGTGCTGGACGAAACGGTGGACGCTAACCGCGAAAGCCCCATTCACTCCGAGTGCCGCGTTTTGCAGCATCAGGGGCATATCTGGGAGGGCATTCACGATTACAAGATGGATGCTGCCACCACGGCTAAGCTGCAAGCCTTCATCACCGAGCCGGAGGAAGTCCTTGAGGACATGACCATCGAGGACTATTTCGGCAAGGATAGCCCGTTCTTTTCTTCCGCCATGTGGTGGTGCTTCCATCCCATGCTGGCGTTCAAGCCCTATCACAGCGCGTTGGAAGCCAAGCGCTATCTGACTCGCTTCGGCTTGGGCAACCGTATCGACTATTTGGAGGGCATCCTGCACACCAAGCGAAACGAGTATGATTCCATCATCAAGCCGCTGACCGTTTGGCTCAAAGACAAGGGCGTGACCATCAAGGGCGGCTGCGCGGTGTACGACGTTGACATGGATGCTGATTGCAACACGGCACAGGGCATTCGGATGCGCGTGAACGCTCAGGATACTCGCGTGGCCGTCGCACCGACCGATTACGTTTTCGTGACCAACGGCTCCTTGATGACGAACGCTAAGTTTGGCGATAACACCCATATCGCTGAAACGAACCGTGATACCGACGACCTCGGACTGTTCACCATTTGGCAGAACCTTGCCGCCAAGCATGAGAAGTTCGGTCATCCCGAAAAATTCATCGGGCCGATTGACAAGACCAAGTGGATCAGCTACTTCATTACCGTGAAGGATTATCCGGAATTCTTCGACCACGCCGAGTGCATGACGGGAAGCAAGCGCGGCACGGGCGGCTGCATCACCATGAAGGACAGCGGCTGGGAGATCAGCATGATGTTCTACGACCGCGACTATTTCCCCAACCAGCGCGCCAACAACGAAGACGTTCTGTGGGGCGACGGGCTGTTCGGGGAGCGTGAGGGTACCTACATCAAGAAGCCCATGGCGGAATGCACGGGCGAGGAAATCCTCTTGGAGCTGCTGTATCACCTGAATATGCTGGACATCAAGGACGAGGTGCTGGCGCACAGCCATATTTCCACCTGCATGATGCCCTACATCACCAGCCAGTTTATGCCCCGCAAGGCTGCCGACCGTCCCCGCGTGGTGCCGGAAGGCTGCACCAACTTGGGCTTTATTGGTCAGTTCGTGGAAGTGCCGGGCGATGTGGTGTTCACCATCGAAACCTCGGTGCGCACGGGCTTGGAGGCTGTCTATCAACTGACAGGCTTGCAAAAGGACATTATCGAGGTGCATCCTTCGCAGTACGATATGCGCTATTTCTTGGAACGCATGAAGAAATTTGCAGGCGTTCATGGCGACATGACCGAGCATGATCTGCCGAAGGTCAATCCGCTGAAGATCGGCGAGATGAAGGCCAAGCTGCTTCACAAGATCAATCACATGCCGCCGTACTACATCATGTACCCAGGCCTAGATAAGAGCGTGGCGCAGAAGGAAAGCATTCTTGATCCGCAATACCAGAAGGAAAATTTTCCGTTTGTCAAATAATGAGGCAGCAAGGACTCGAAAAATAATTTTTCAAAAACGGTCAAAAACTGATATAGTCAAATTTAGTCGAATTTGCGCCTAACCCGTTCATCGTGCTATAATGAATCGTTGCGGTTTTATCCCGACACGATGATATGACGGAGTGATTCACCAAAATGGCAAAAGGTTATGACGCGGGTAATATTCAAGTTTTGGAAGGGCTGGACGCGGTGCGTATGCGTCCCGGCATGTATATCGGCTCCACCGGTAGCCGTGGTCTGCACCATATGCTGTGGGAAATCGTGGATAACGCCATTGATGAAGCCATGGCCGGTTACGCCCAGCATGTGGAGGTTACCATCCATAGCGATGGCTCTGCTAGCGTGCGGGACGACGGCCGAGGCGAGCCGGTAGATCTTCACCCCACCATGGGGGTTAGCGGCGTGGAGGTTATCTATACCAAACTCCACGCAGGCGGAAAATTCAACAACGATAACTACGCCTATTCCGGCGGGTTGCACGGAGTTGGGGCCTCCGTCGTCAATGCCTTAAGCCGTTGGCTCAGCGTGGATGTATACCGAGATTTTAAGCATTATCAAATGCGTTTTGAAAGCGCACTAAACCCTGCAACCGGTAAAATCACCTCCGGTAAGCCCGTCGAGCCGCTAAAGGCCGTGGGCAATACGAGGGAACGGGGAACCTTGGTGCATTTCCAGCCTGACGAGCGGGTATTTGAAACCGTTCATTTCAATCATGAAACAGTATCCCGCCGTCTTCGGGAACTGGCATATTTAAACAAGGGGCTGCACATCACCTTTACCGACGAGCGTATTACTGAGAAAAGCACGCCCCTTCCCCATACCGCTCCCAGCCAGACCGCTGCGGAAGACGACGATGACGATTCGGAAGAAGTCACCGACCCGGTGGAGAATCCGGAAACCGAATCCAGAATTCAGGTGTTCTTCTACGAAGGGGGCATTGTCGACTATGTAAAATATCTGGATGAAGAAAAAACTCCCCTGTTTGACTCCCCCATATATTTCGAGGGAAAACGGGACGACGTGATCTTTCGTGCCGCTATTCAATATACCGACAGCTATACGGAAAATGTGTTTTCCTATGTAAACAACATTCCCACCGGCGAGGGCGGTTCCCATGAAACAGGCTTCAAAGCCGCCTATACCAAGGTAATGAACGATTTTGCCCGTCGGCTGGGCGCTCTTAAGGAAAAAGACGCTAACTTGGGCGGCGATGATTTCCGGGAGGGCATGACCGCCGTCATGATCGCCATGGTCAAAAATCCTCAGTTTGAGGGGCAAACCAAGGGGCGCTTGGGCAATACCGAGGTGCGTCCCGTGGTGGAAGCCATTGTTACCCAGCAGCTGACAGCCTATTTTGAAAATCTGAAAAATCAAGAGCTATGCCAGCAGCTGGTAGAGAAAGCCGTTCGCGCCGCCCATGTGCGGGAAGCGGCTCGCAAAGCCCGAGATGTGGCGCGCACCAAGAGCGCGCTGGAGGCTGCGCCCTTGGTAGGCAAGCTGTCCAGCTGCACGGGACGCAAGGCCGAAGCTAACGAGCTTTTCATCGTTGAGGGCGACAGCGCAGGCGGCAGTGCCAAGCAGGGACGGGATCGTCGTTTTCAAGCCATTCTCCCGTTGCGGGGCAAGCCCTTGAACGCCGAAAAAAAGCGCATTGATCAGGTACTGAGCAACGAGGAGTTCCGCTCGCTGATCACCGCGCTAGGCACCAATATTGACGAGAGCTTTAGCCTGACTGGTCTTAAATACCACAAGGTCATCATCCTGTCCGACGCCGATCAGGACGGCGCGCATATCCGCGCCATCCTGCTGACCTTTTTCTACCGCTATATGCGGGAGCTGATTACCGCAGGGCATGTTTACATCGGCATGCCGCCCCTTTACAAGGTGCAGCGGGGAACCAAATCTCAGTACGCCTATGACGATACGGAGCTTGCCAAGCTGACAAAGGGCGCCGCCAAGGGTTATACGCTCCAACGCTACAAAGGCCTTGGTGAAATGAACCCGGAGCAGCTTTGGGCGACCACCATGGATCCCGCCCAGCGCAAGCTGATGCGAGTGACCATTGAGGACGGCGCGCAAGCCGAGCGATTGGTCACCATTTTGATGGGCGACAAGGTTGACCCCCGCCGAGAGTACATCAGTCAACACGCCAATTTTAACCGGGAGGACAGCTTTACCACGCTGACCGACTCTATGGAAGGAAAGAAGGAATAAACCATGAGCCGTAAGGATGACCCTATTGCCGTAGACCAAAACATCATTCAGGTGCCCATGGAGGAGGTCATGCATATGAGCATGATCCCCTATGCGGAGCATGTCATTATGGATCGAGCTGTACCTCGGGTAGAGGACGGTCTCAAGCCGGTGCAGCGCCGC
>JAQUWD010000018.1 GCA_028693055.1 Eubacteriales bacterium
CCGGACGCTTTGAAACGGATTGCTCATCAGGCCATCGAGCGCAAAAGCGGCGCGCGCGGTCTGCGGGCGATTATCGAAGGCGTGTTGATGGATACCATGTTTGATCTGCCCTCGCGCACCGATGTGAAGCGGGTCATCATTAGTGAAAAATGCGTGAACGGTGAGGAAGAGCCGCGACTTGTTTTAACGGAGGGATTGCCGAAGCCGCGTCGCCCCCGCAATACAGGCTCCAAGAAAAATCCCAAAAGCGAATCAAGCGTATCTTAAGGAATAGAAGAACGGCAATCGATGAATAGCGTCGGCTGCCGTTTTTTTCTTTTTCCTCTTGCAAAAGGCTTCATTTCCTTGTAAACTGTCCGCTGGTATATCAGCCTTATCAAAGGAGGGCGTATTATGGCGCGGACGAGGGATATGACGGTTGGCTCGCCTACCAAGCTGATTTTTGGCTTCTTCTTTCCCCTGCTGTTTGGATTGCTGTTTCAGCAGGTCTATAATATGGTGGATACCATAGTGGTAGGTAAGTTTTTGGGCGTGCAGGCGCTGGCGGGAGTGGGTTCCACAGCGTCGCTGAATTTTTTGGTGCTGGGCTTCTGCATTGGCGTATGCAACGGCTTCGTGATCCCTGTGGCCCAAAAATTTGGGGAGCATGATTACCGCGGGCTAAAGCGCTACGTGGTAAACGCCATTATGCTGGCGGTGGTTTTTTCGCTGGCGTTGACGCTGGTGATCGGGCTTTTGTGCAAGCAGCTTTTGGTATGGATGAACACCCCGGCAGATATCATCAACGACGCCTATGCCTATATCTTGGTAATCTTTTTGGGCATTCCTGTCATTTTTATTTACAATGTGCTTTTCGGAATCATACGCTCCTTAGGCAATTCTCGCACGCCGGTCATTTACCTTGCAATTTGCTCGATATTGAATGTCATTTTGGATTTGCTGTTTATTTTGGGCTTCCACATGGGGGTGGAGGGCGCCGCTTGGGCTACTGTGATCTCCCAAGGGATTTCTTCCTTGCTTTGCATCCGTTACATTCGTCATTGCGATATGCTGGTGCTCCATAAATCGGATTGGAGTTTTGACAAGGACTGCATTCGTAGGCTGTTGAGTATGGGCCTTCCTACCGGCTTGCAGTATTCGATCACCGCCATTGGAAGTATTATTATTCAGGTCTCCGTCAATTTGTTGGGCTCCGTAGCGGTAGCTTCTGTGGCTGCCGGAAGCAAGGTAAGCCAGCTTTTTTGCTGCCCCTTCGACGCTATGGGCAGCACGATGATTACCTATGGCGGCCAAAACGTGGGCGCGCGCAAGCTGGATCGTATCGGGCAGGGCTTGCGCAGCTGCGGTGGTATGGGTATTTTATACGCTGTGCTTGCTTTCGTCGTTCTTCACTTTTTCAGCCCGTCGTTCATTACGTTGTTTGTGAATGAAACTGAGCGGGAGGTCATAGCTAACGCCAGCCTCTATTTGGATTACAACGCCGCCTTTTATATCCCGCTGGCCTTTGTTAATATCATACGCTTTTTAATTCAGGGCTTGGGCTTTACCAAGCAGGCGGTGTACGCGGGGGTTTGCGAGATGGCGGCGCGTACCATGGTAGGCGTTTTGCTGGTACCCACCTTTGGTTACATGGCGGTATGCTTTGCTAACCCTGCGGCTTGGATTGCGGCGGACTTGTTCCTGTTCCCAGCCTATTACCACGTTATGAAGCAGCTGCGGCGGCGAATGGAAAGCCCGCTGGTTGGCGCTTAACGGGCAAAGCCGTACTCAAATAGCTTTTGTAAATCCATCCATGCGCGGTTGCGGCTGGGCGCGCCCATCAGCACCGCGATTAGCGTTCTTCCGTTCTTTTGCGCAGCGCCCACATAGCAAAAGCCCGCTAAAGAAGTATAGCCGCTTTTCACCCCTGCCGCATAGGAGAGATAGTAGGGGGACTCGGGATTAAAAATTTCATAGTTGTTTTCAATCGTCAGCGCCTCCCGCTTATCCGTAGCCGGCAGTGTGTAGCGCAGACAGGATACGATTTGGCAAAAGGTGGGGTCCGTCAAACCGGCGCGGGCTGCTAAGGCCAAATCCCGTGCCGTTGAATAGTGGTCAGGATCATGATAGCCGTGGGGATTCGCAAAATGGGTATTGCTCATTTGAAGCTCCGCGGCTTTTTGATTCATTCGCTCTACAAAGGCGTCGATGCTGCCCGCTTCCAGCACGGCTACGGCTTTGGCGGCGTCGTTGCCCGAACGGATCATCAAGCCGTAGAGAAGATCCAGCTTGGTCATGGTTTCACCGGGAACCACCGGAACCAACGAGCTATCCTTTGCGACGTCAGCCGCTTCGTCGGGAATGGTGACGGTGTTCGACAGCCCACCCGATTCCAGCGCTAAAAGCAAGGTCATGATTTTGGTGGTGCTGGCAGGATACAGGATTTCATCGCTGTTGACCTCAAAAAGCGCGTCTCCGCTGGGCACGTCCATAACAATGCAGCTTTTGGAATACAGGTATTCCTCCGTTAGCTCTAACGGCTTGGATAAATCAAAATAGATAGGCGCACGAAACCCGTACGAACCCAAATCGCTTTCTAAAGCGGCTTGAGTGGCGTCGTCCACGACGCCGTTAACGGTCAGCCCGCTTAAGCCGACTGCTGATGCTTTTTGCTGGAAGTCGGCTACCGCTTGCTTAGTAGCGTTGCCATAAGCGCCGTCGGCTGCGCCGTTCAGCAGCTTTAGGTCGATAAGCTGCGTTTGAAGCGCCTGCACGCGTGGCCCCTTGCTGCCGACGCACAGAACGGTTAACGCCGCTTTCGCGTCCTCGCTGAGAATTAGCGATAATGTGGCTGCGTCTGCGTTTCCGTCCTGGGGCACATCATATTCGGCTCGTTTTAACAGGCGTTGGGCTTCTGTAACAGCCGCGACGGTCTGATTGCCGTAGATTCCGTCCACTTTTCCGCTAAACAGCCCCAATTCGGCTAATCGGTTTTGCAGCGCCGTTACGGCGTCTCCCTTGGAGCCCACATATAACCCGTCAGCTGCAAAGGCTCCAACAGGAATCAACAGGCAGCATAACAGCAAGGCAAGATAGCGTTTCATCTTTTGCTTTTCCCCTTTCAGCTGTGCTTTCTTTGATAAGACGAACGAAAAGCGAATTTTGTTGCATTTGCCTTCTGCTTCGGGGGAGAAGCGCATAGGCTTGCTGTGGAGGGATGCGAAGATGAAACGCGGTTATCCGCCTCTTTGGCTGTGCGCCTTGCTGCTGGTATTGGCTTTGGTGTGGAAAATGATGGGCGCGCCCCTTAGCTCGGAGGAATTTGGAAATCTACGAACCCCCTTTTGGCAGGCGCGGGTATTGCTGCCCTCCCGTCTGCAAAGAGTGCTACAGCTTTGGCTGCCGGGACAGTTTAATGGGCAGGAAGGTCAAACGCTGAATGAGGACGGTACAGACCCGGACCAGCGGGAGCTGGCAAAATTGAAAACGACAGAAACGGTGATGCTTCCGGTGTGGCTGCCGCAAGAGGGTAAAATCGTTTCGATGTCGCTGGAAAGCTATGTTTGCGGCGTGGTGGCGGCAGAAATGCCAGCCGCTTATCACGCCGAGGCATTGAAGGCCCAAGCGGTAGCGGCCCGTACCCGCGCGCTGCGGCAGGTAAGCGATAGCGGCTGTCTGAACCACAGCGGCGCGGCGGTCTGCGGGGACAGCGCATGCTGTCAGGGGTATGCCAGCATGGAGGACTGCCGGGAAAAATGGGGCGCGGAGTATGAGCTATATCGAGATCGCATCGTATCTGCGGTACAAGCTACGAGGGACGAGCTGCTTACCTATGAGGGTGAGCCTATTACGGTGCTGTACCATGCCATGAGCGGAGGAAAGACGGAGAACGCTCAAGCGGTTTTCGCATCGGGAGAGCCCTATTTGGTCAGCGTGGACAGCGGTGGCGAAGAAAACGCCAAGGGATACCTAACGGACAGCACCTTTTCCTTTGAGGAAGCCGCCGGGTTATTGAGCCAAGCTTTTCCGGAAAAAACGATTACGGCGCAGCAGGTGCGCCGTGCGTTGACGGTAGGGGAGTACACCAATACGGGCCGCGTCAAAACTGTACTTTTGGACGATTACGAGTTGGACGCGCAAACGGTGCGAAAGGCACTTAAGCTGCGCAGCACATGGTTTTCCATTACGGCTGATCAAAACGGCGTAACCTTTCATCAACGGGGCTATGGTCACGGCGTGGGCATGAGTCAGGTAGGCGCTAACAGCATGGCGGCTAACGGTGCGGATTATCAAACCATTTTGGCGCATTATTATCCCGGAACCACATTGGAAAAGCAGTAATGGCATAGCGATTGGCTTCATGGGCCATCCTAAAGGCGGAGGGATGCTCATGGAAAATAGTAAATTTTGGCAGGGAATAAAGCGGGCCTATCTACGCTATGACCGGATGATGGAAAAGCAAGGCTTCTATGTGGTGTTGGCAGTCTGCGTTTTGGTAATCGTACTCAGCGCCTTTTATACCTTCCGGTTGAGGGAGGAGGGAGGCGAGCTTTCCATGAACGCCGAAGAAGCGCAAACCGCCGGTGGAACCCAGAACGCGCAAACGTTGAAGGAAGCGCAGGCGTTGGTTGCCAGCGTTGGCGCGGAGCAAAAGCTAGAGCTGGCGACGCAATCTCCCTTTCGATTGGTTCAGCCCTTGAGCGGCTTTCTGGATCGTACCTTCAGCGATGCGGAGCCGCAGTTTTTTGCCCAGAGCAACGCCTGGCAAATTCATGCGGGGGTGGATTTTCAAGCAGAGTATGGCGCGCCCGTCGCCGCCTGCGCTAGCGGCACTGTGACGAAGAAGGCTCAGGACAACGAGCTGGGGCTTTGCGTTGTGATTGATCACGGCAACGGCTACCAGACGGTGTACGCAGGACTGAGCAGCGCCGACTATGTGCAGGTAAACGATCCGGTCTCCCAAGGGCAAACCATAGGACATGTGGGGAACGGTGTGCTGGCGGAAAACGATGGATTGCCGCATCTCCATTTGGAGGTTCATAAGAACGGAAAGCCTGTGGATCCGTTAACCGTATTTTTAGGGCTTGACAATTAAAATACATTACGATACAATACATGACGTTTGATAACGTATTGGAGGTAACCATCATGTGTGGAATCGTTGGATATATCGGTGATCAACAGGCATGCCCCATTTTAATGGAGGGGTTGGATCGGCTATCCTATCGGGGCTATGACAGCGCCGGGGTAGCTATCGTGGACGCAGAGGGAAAAATCAATGTGCGTAAGGCAAAGGGTAGGCTGGAGAATTTATCCAACCTGCTGGAAGCCTCTCCCATTACAGGAACGGTGGGCATTGGTCATACCCGTTGGGCTACCCATGGGGAACCTAGCGATTTAAACGCTCACCCTCACACGGACGTTAAAGGCGGCATCGCGGTGGTACATAACGGCATCATCGAAAACCATGCTGCGCTGCGCCGCCATCTGGAATCCACCGGCGCTCATTTTGTTAGCCAGACCGATACCGAGGTGGTAGCCCACCTGCTCAACTGGCTCTATGACGGCGATATGAAGCGCGCGCTGATTCGCGCAATGGGCATGCTGGAGGGCAGCTACGCCTTGGGCGTGATCTGCGATCAGGAGCCCGGCGTGCTGTACTGCGCCCGGAACGATAGCCCGTTGGTCATCGGCGCACGAAATGGCGAAGGCTTTATCGCTTCGGATATCCCGGCTCTTTTAAGCCATACCAGGGATGTGATCTTCCTTCATGATAAGGAGATTGGCGTGCTGGATCGTCGGGGCATCAGTGTGTTTGACGCATATGGCAACAGCCGCCAGCATGCGCTGTTTCATGTGGATTGGGACTTGGCCAGCGCCGAAAAGGGCGGTTATGCCCACTACATGCTTAAGGAGATTCACGAGCAGCCCGAGGCGCTGCAAAAAACCTTTGCCCCCCGCAACTCCGGCAAGCCCGGAGATTATGGCTGGCTTCCTCTCAGCACGGACGAGGTAAAGAGCTTACGCAAGATCAGCATCGTTGCCTGCGGCACGGCTTACCACGCGGGAGTTGTGGGTAAATATGCCATTGAAAAGCTGGCGCGCATTCCCGTTGAGGCAGAAATTGCTAGCGAATATCGCTATCGTGATCCCATCGTGGGGGAGAACGAGCTGTTTATTGCAGTATCCCAAAGCGGTGAAACCGCCGATACCTTGGCGGCTCTTCGGGAAGCGCGGCGGCGCGGCGCAAAAGTGATTGCGGTATGCAACGTGGTTGGCTCCACCATCGCTCGGGAGGTGGGAAATGAAAACACCCTGTACACCTATGCAGGCCCGGAAATCGCCGTAGCCAGCACAAAGGCGTACATGACGCAGGCTGAGCTGATGCTGATGCTAGCGATCGCGTTGGGCGAAATGCGTGGCACGCTGAGCACCGAACGGGCGCAAACGCTGCTAAAGGAGTTAAACGAGCTACCCGCAAAGGCGGAGCAAGCGCTTAAGACCGAGGAACAGCTGCAAAAGTTTGCCAGCACCGCCAGTCAAAAAAAGCATGTGTTCTTTGTGGGACGGGGACTGGATTATGCCTTGTCCATGGAAGCGGCGCTGAAGCTAAAGGAGGTCAGCTATATTTTTAGCGAGGCCTACGCCGCTGGCGAGCTGAAGCACGGCCCCATCGCGCTATTGCAGGAGGGACGGCTGGTGATGGCTACCATCACCCAACCGGCGCTATTGGATAAAACCATGAGCAACCTTCGAGAGGTGACCGCTAGAGGAGCCCGGGTGGTGGCGGTTTGCCGCGAAAGCTTAAAGGATAAGGTGATCAACGATGTAGATGAGGTAATCGTCATCCCAGATGCGGATGATCTGATTGCACCGCTATTGGCGGTGATTCCTTTGCAGCTTTTTGCGTACTGCATGGCGGTGGCTCGCGGATGCGACGTGGATAAACCGCGCAATCTTGCTAAGAGTGTTACTGTAGAGTAATCCATCTTGCTTTTCCAATGACTCCGTGCTATGATGACTGGGTTATTATGCACCACTGACATTGGGAGAGCTTTTTTATATGAAAATCGTGGTTATCGGGGATGGCAAGGTCGGTTTTACTTTGACGCGGGCATTGAGTCAAGAGGGACACGACCTGGTGGTCATCGACAATCAGAAAAATGCGTTAACCATCGCCGAGGATCGGCTAGATGTGCTGGTGATGGAGGGCAACGGAGCCAGTGCCAGCGTGCAGAAGGAAGCGGGAGTGGATACCAGCGATTTGCTGATCGCGGTTACCTCCGCGGACGAAACCAATCTGGTGTGCTGCATGGTGGCCCGAAAGCTAGGCTGCAAGCATACCATTGCACGAATTCGCAATCCTGAATATAACGAGGCGCAGTATCTTTTGCGGGATGAGCTGGGCCTTAGCATGACCGTAAATCCGGAGCGAATCGCCGCTCGCGAGATTTTCGGCCTTTTACAGCTCCCTTCTTTTTTGCGTCGGGATGCGTATGCCAAGGGACGCGCCGAGATTGTGGGTATTCCCGTACGAACCGGCGGCAAGCTGGATGGCATCGCTTTGGTGGAGTTATATAAAACCTTGAAGGTGCGGGTGCTGGTCTGCGCTGTCAAGCGGGGCTCTAAGGTGATTATTCCCGACGGCAGCTTTGTGCTAAAGGGCGAGGATCATATCTATGTCACCGCGCCTACCGGCGACCTTTTGACACTGGTGAAGGTGATGGGGCTTGACCGGGTAAAAATTCGCTCTGTGATGATTGTAGGCGGCAGCCGCATCGCGTACTATCTGGCGCAAATGCTGAGTGAGGCGGGTATCCAAGTCAAGCTGCTGGAAAGCAACATGGCCCGCTGCGAAACCCTTAGCGCGATGCTGCCGGACGCAATGGTGGTGAATGCAGACGGTACCTTCTTCCCAACGCTGTTGGCGGAGGGATTGGAAGAGACGGACGCAATGGTCACGCTGACCAATCTGGATGAAATGAACTTGGTGATCTCGATGTACGCTAATCACCTCCATGTGCCGAAGGTGGTTACGAAAATTAACAGAACTGAATACGGTGAAATTTTGGACGACAGCGGCGCGGAATGCGTCATCAGTCCTCGGCAGCTGGTTTGCAACGATATTCTTCGCTATGTGCGCGCTATGCAGAATCGAAGCGGCGCGGGGGTTGTAGCGCTTCACCGTATGGTGGACGATCAGGTGGAGGCAATGGAATTCAGGGCCAATAGCGAGTCGTGGTATTGCGGGGTTCCGCTCCATGATATTTCCTTGAAACCCAACGTGCTGGTCGCCGTTATTTCCCACCATGGGAATGTCATCGTGCCCCGAGGCGCGGATTCTTTTGCCGAGGGCGACTCCGTGGTCATCGTTACCACGACGGAGCGCAGATTTGATGACCTTAACGATATCTTTGCCGAACCGCCGCAGGGAACCAAAGGAGTCTGAGTATGAATTACCGTATGATTATACGGCTTTTGTCCGTTTCGCTGCGGATTGTCGCGGCTTTTATGCTTCCGGCGCTTCTTTTAAGCCTGAGCAATGGTGAAAATGCGTCGGCTTGGGCTTTTGCCATTACGATTGCGCTGATGTTTTTATTAAGTACCATTACCTGCATTTGTAAGCCGCGAAAAACCTCGCTCTATATGCGGGAAGGCTTCGTGGTGGTCGCCGTAGCATGGATTGTGCTCTCTGTGCCGGGGGCGCTGCCCTTCTTTTTTTCTCGTTGCATCCCCAGCTTTGTGGACTGCCTTTTTGAAACCATCTCCGGCTTTACCACGACGGGAGCCAGCATCTTAAATGATGTAGAAGCCCTTCCCATGGGCATGCTGTATTGGAGAAGCTTCACCCATTGGCTGGGCGGTATGGGCGTGTTGGTGTTTTTACTAGCGGTATCCACCATTTCCGGCAATGCCAACGATGCGCTTTTCATCATGCGCGCCGAGTCTCCCGGCCCACAGGTTAGCAAGCTGGTGCCTCGTACCATGCAAACCGCACGGTTGTTGTACACCATCTATATTGGCATGACGATTTTGCAAACCGTTTTAATGCTGTTTGGCGGTATGTCGCTGTTCGATGCGGTTACGACGGCTTTCGGTACGGCGGGAACGGGCGGCTTCGGCATTCGAAACGATAGCTTAGCCTCCTATAGCCCATATATCCAATGGGTGGTCACCATTTTTATGGCGTTGTTCGGGGTAAACTTTGGTATTTACTATCTGTTTTTGATGCGTTCCTTTAAAAGGGCGTTCCGGGATGAAGAGCTACGCTTCTATTTCAGCGTTATTTTGGCATCCATACTCATCATTACCCTTAACATTCTTCCTCAGTTTGACGGGCATCCGGAGGATGCGATTCGTCATGCGGCTTTTCAGGTGGTTTCCATTATCACCACAACGGGCTTTTCCACGGCGAATTTCGATTTATGGCCTCAGCTTTGCCGCACGCTGCTATTGCTGCTGATGATTATCGGCGCGTGCGCCAGCTCTACGGGCGGCGGTATGAAATGCTCCCGTGTTTTGATTTTGCTCAAAAGCCTTCGGGTGGAAAACGACAAGCTGCTGCACCCCCATATGGTCAAGCCGGTGCGGATGGACGGTAAACCGGTAGGAGAGGATACGTTACATGGCGTATATGCCTTTCTGATGGCGTACTGCGTGATTTCCTTGGCGTCCGTGCTGCTGATTTCTTTGGATGAGCTTTCCTTTGAAACCAATCTGTCGGCGGTGTTGGCCTGTCTAAACAACATCGGCCCCGGATTGCATCTGGTGGGGCCGATGGGCAATTATTCAATGTTTTCTGACGGCAGCAAGCTGTTGCTTTCGCTGGATATGCTGATCGGTCGATTGGAGATTTTCCCGATTTTTATGCTGTTGATGCCTCATATATGGAAGCGCGCCAGAGACTATAGGGCTTAACCCTTGCGTAGGGGAGAGAGGCTCCGAATCAATGGGCTGCTTTGGCGCGGCTCAGCTCACGGCCGTAGATTTCGCATAGGCGGTCTTCGACCTGCAAAAGCAGCTTGTAGACATACCCGCGGCTAAAGTGCATCCGCCGGGCGATTAACCCGCAAGGGATTCCGTCCACAATACGCTGTAGGGCGACCGCTCGCAATACGCCGGGGGGCAGACGGTCCACCAGCGGGCGGATCATCTCCAATAACTCATCCAATTCTTTTTTCAGCTGGCTGATTCCCCAGCGCTCCGCGTCGCTTTCCAGCACCGAGTATTCGATTCGGCTTCGTTCCACGCCCCGGCCATAGGATACGGGCGTTAAGCGGGAGTTGGCGCGTTCTGCGTTCAGCTTCAGAAACTCGATGCGGCCTACCGCTTTGGTGATGCTGCGGTGGATTTCATCCACTCTTTTCAAAACCTCTCTCAAATCGACGGGATTTGCCGTGAGACATTCAGTGCGTTCTATTGTTACTGTCATTTTTTGTTTCCTTTCTGTAGACCCGCTCTGGTTATGAATGGCCTCACAAAGAGCGGCGTTTGTTAGTGCTCTCTTAGGTTAAAGAACACCTCGCAGGGATTGGTCATATGCAGCATATGGATCATGGCGTCAACCTCCTCCAGCCGGAAGTCTCCCTTTTTCATGCGGGAGTAAAGCGTCCGTGACGTAAGGCCAAGACCGTTAGCCAGCTGGCACATGGTCATATGGTTGTCCGCAATCCATTGCCTTAGTAAATCTTTGCGCAGCATGGTTCATCCCTCCAAATCGAACGTTTGTTCGCTTTTGCTTTTATCATAATGGTGCTTGAACCAATTGTCAAGTGCCTAAATCTTTCCTATTCGTTTCAAAAGTGGCGTAAAAGTACGGTGGCGTAAAAGGGTGGCGTAAAAGTACTGGAAATGCCGAAATTTATGCTTGACAGAGTTTGGGCAATTTGATAAAATAATCGTTGGTATCAATGGACTCCGCCAGCCCCGGATTCTTATTGAAAACAAGCGCGTGCGTTTGCTGACCATCAAATGCCGCATCATTCACACAGATTCCCGAAGGAGGATTCAACCTTGAATACGTACATGGCCAAAGCCGCAGATGTACAGCGTAAATGGTACATCGTGGATGCGGAGGGCGTAGTGCTGGGTCGTCTGGCCAGCCAAGTAGCCGCCATCCTGCGCGGAAAGAACAAGCCTATCTATACCCCGCATGTGGATACGGGCGATTATGTGATCATCATTAACGCGGACAAGGTAAAGCTGACCGGTAAAAAGCTGGATCAGAAATACTACTATCATCACACCGGCTATGTCGGTGGATTGAAGGAAACGGTTTACCGTGATCTGCTGAACGAGAAACCCGAGTTTGTTATTAAGCATGCGGTTATCGGTATGTTGCCCAAGGGTCCCCTTGGCCGTAAGATGGCCACGAAAATGAAGGTTTATGCTGGCACGGAGCATGAGCATCAAGCTCAGCAGCCCGAAACGCTGGTAATTAAGTAAGGACACGGAAGGAGCGAACAGAAATGGCGAAAGTAGAGTATAATGCCGTTGGCCGTCGTAAGAAGGCCATCGCCCGTGTCCGTTTGGTGGCCGGCGACGGTAAAATTATGATCAACAAGCGTGATCTTGACAACTATTTTGGTTTGGAAACTTTGAAGATGACCGTGCGTCAGCCCTTGGAATTGACCAAGGCAGGCGGAGACATGGACATCTTGGTGAACGTGGTAGGCGGCGGCTTAACTGGACAAGCCGGTGCGATCCGTCACGCCATCAGCCGCGCGCTGATCAAGGCAAACCCCGATCTGCGTGACGGCCTCAAAAAGGCTGGTTTCCTCACGCGTGACCCGCGTATGAAGGAACGTAAGAAGTACGGCCTCAAAGCCGCACGTCGCGCACCGCAGTTCAGCAAGCGTTAATCTACACTCAAAAAGCACCAAAAACCCCGAAGCTATGCGGCTTTCGGGGTTTTCTTTATCTAAATGGTTTGACGAAATTTGACCTAACCTGACCCTATTTAACCCAATTTTTAGTGGTTAAATATAGGACAACCGGCAAAAATGAGGTCAAAATCGAGCCTTAGTGGTTAAAAAATTGGACAACCGAGAGCCGATTTCACCCCTGTTTGGAGTGTGATTTTCCGGCTCATCTGGAACACATAATTTCGCTGATACGGTTTGGCATAATTTGACCGAATCTGTTCAATGCAATCCTAATTTAATATAGCAACAGTACATAGAGCGTCTATACGCCCCACCTCACGGGGACGGATAGGCGCTCTATTTTTTTGCTCAAAAATAAGGAGGTGTTTAGAATTGAATGCACAAATCATTGCCATAGCCAATCAGAAAGGCGGTGTCGGTAAGACAACCACCAGTGCAAATCTCGGCATTGGCTTGGCGCAGGCTGGAAAGAAAGTGCTTCTGATTGACGGCGATCCGCAAGGAAGCCTGACAATCAGCTTGGGCTATCCACAGCCTGACAAGTTCCCGGTCACGCTGTCCGATGTGATGGGTAAAGTCTTAAATGACCAGCCCATTCGCCCGGTCGAGGGTGTCCTGCACCATGCAGAGGGTGTTGACCTGATGCCCTCGTATATTCAGTTATCCGGCATGGAGGTTTCACTGGTGAATGCTATGAGCCGCGAAACGGTTTTACGGCAGTATCTAGATACAGTGAAGGGACAGTATTCCCATATTCTGATTGATTGTCAGCCGTCCCTTGGAATGCTTACGGTCAATGCGCTGGCTGCTGCAAACAGGGTACTAATCCCCGTGCAAGCGGAGTATTTGCCCGCCAAAGGCTTGGAGCAGCTGTTGCAGACCATCAACAAGGTACACCGGCAAATCAATCCAAAGCCGCAAATTGACGGTATTTTGCTTACGATGGTGGACAGCCGTACCAACTTTGCAAAGGACATCAGCGCCCTGCTGCGTGATACCTACGGCGGCAAAATCAAAGTGTTTGGCACAGAGATACCGCATTCTGTCCGGGCAAAAGAAATTAGCACCGAGGGCAAGAGCATTTTCGCCCATGACCCCGGTGGCAAGGTAGCAGAGGGCTATGCAAATCTGACGAAGGAGATGCTGAAAATTGAAAAGCAGCGCGAAAAATGTAAAGCTGGCATCAGTCGATGACCTGTTTTCCACGGAAGAAAGCCGAGCAGATGACAGCCGCGAAAAAGTTGTAGACATTCCGCTTGCAGAGTTGCATCCTTTCAAAGACCACCCCTTTAAGGTCAAGGATGACGATGCAATGATGGATACCGCTGAAAGCATCAAGCAATATGGTGTTTTAGTGCCTGCCATTGCCAGACCAGACCCGGAGGGCGGCTATGAGCTGGTTGCCGGACACCGCAGACATCACGCCAGCGAGCTTGCCGGAAAAGATACCATGCCGGTCATTGTTCGTGATTTAGACGATGATGCGGCAACGATTATCATGGTTGACAGCAACTTACAGCGTGAAGAACTGCTCCCCAGTGAAAGAGCTTTTGCTTATAAAATGAAGCTGGAAGCCGTAAAACATCAGGGGGGCAAGAACAGAAGTTGAGCGCCCGTGATAAAGTCGCAAAAGATGCTGGTGAGCGAAGCGGTATTCAGGTTATGCGTTATGTTCGTCTGACTGAGCTTATCCCCGAACTTCTGGATATGGTGCAAGCTGTGTAATATTAAATCAGATTCAACTACAAATGCAGGGTCAAAAGATTCCGATATCTTTTGACCCTGCATTTTAACACCCTATTTAACTGAATTTTATAAAGCTGAATCTGGATTCATCGCATTCTTTGCCCACAAAGAATCTTTCATAATAGCTCGACCTACCCCAATCAAATCCGCTTTTTGATTTTCCAGTAATTCTTCAGCACTTTCTAAATCACAGATTCCACCCGTTAGAAGAACTGGAATGGAAACCGATTTCTTTATCTGCTCTGTCATATCTGAAAAATACCCCGGCTCTTTTCTTCCCGGTATCATATATCCGTTCATACCGCCTGATACATCCAAAAGATCAATCCCATAGCTTTCAATCAATTTTGCGGCTTGTACACTATCTTCGATGGTTGAGCCACCTTCGCTGTAATCGCAGCCCCCAAGACGCAGTGCGATTAAATAGTCATTTCCAACCTCCGCTCGAATGCCCTGTATGATTTCTTTGTGTATTCTCAAACGATTTTCCATTGTTGCAAAACCATATTCGTCTTCACGCTTATTTGTTAATGGTGAATAGAATTGGTTTAAAAGATAGCCATGAGCCGAGTGAATTTCAACGCCATCATAACCGGCTTCCCTTGCTCGTCTGGCAGCTGAAACAAAATCTGCAACAACTGCATCAATCTGTTCTTTGGACATTGCTGTCGGCATTTCTCCATTTCTTCCCGTAAGTCCATTGTTTAATATCGCACTGGCGCTAATGGTTTCCATTCCGGTTACTTTGCGGCTGGCAGAGCTGCCGGCGTGGTTAATCTGAGCAATTACTTTACTTCCATTTTCATGAATTACCGAAACAATCTTGGCAAGTCCTTCCACATCGGAATCTTGTGAGATCGACATTTGCCCCGGATTTGCAATTCCTTGATGACTTACATAGTTATGTTCTGTAATAATCAGTCCTATATAACCACCTTTTGACTTTTCATCATAATAATCAAGTAGTGCTTGATTTACAGTACCATCTTTGGTTTTTGATGTTGCCATCGGCGGCATCACGAGCCTATTTTTGATGTCTACGCTTTTGATTTTTATTGGTTCTTTCATTTTATTCATTTAATTATCCTCCACAAGTCTTTCTTTATGTAGTATAATCAAGATATATATTTTTTACAAGAACGCACTATTTCAATAGATACTATCTAAAAAGTGAGTGTAGGAGGAACCTATGGATATTCAAAATAAGGCACCTTATGAAAAAGTAAATATTGCACCTTTTTCCTATGCCGTTTCCCTTATTGGCGGCAAATGGAAGATGGATATTTTGTTCTGGCTATGGAAATGTGAGGTTATGCGGTATTCTGAGATCAAAAAAGCGTTGGGTAATGTAACCCATAAAATGCTTTCTGATCGTTTAAAAGAATTGGAACGGGATGAGCTTGTCATTCGCCGTGAGTATCCGCAAGTTCCACCAAAAGTTGAATACTACCTTTCAGAAAAAGGATTATCTCTGATGCCGATTTTACAGGCCATTTGTAAATGGGGACATGAAAATTCAGAGGATGGTACCGACAAATGCCAAGATGTTATGACCCTTTAATTCTCTTGCGGTGCTGTCTGTCATAGGCGGCTCCTTTCATCGTTCCTGTTGCTGCTGGCGCTTTTTCTGCCATTGGTCTAACAGTTTGATGATGGTTTCCTGCATACGCAGCGGGGTGTAGCTTTTTGGAAAATACTTTTTCAGAACATCCGAGTTCAGTACCACCTTGTCCAGATCGCCTTTCTTTTCTTCGGACATAATCGCAGACATGGCATCATACCCCAGCTTACCCTCGGCACTGAATTTCTTGAGCCGCTGTGCCTGTGAAAGAGAAGGGGTAGCCTGTTCCTCGTCCATAACAACAATGAGCTGTCTTTGTTCCTCTGGTTTGAGGAAAGACAGCTCATACGCCGGATTGAAAGCGATTTTCTTTTCATCGACCATCCTACGCAAGTGGAGAGCAGGAGATTTTTACTGAACCGAAACAGTTTATCCAGACCGTGCGGGAGGAGCTGCCCTATCGCAGCACTTCCGGCTTTACTTTCAGGTGATGGCGGCAGATGCCGCCACCCGAAAAGCCGTGGATGATTTGGTCTATAACGAATACGGTGAGGATAACCCGCACGATCTGGCGCATTACCAGAGTACGGAAACCGAGCATCAGGAAAAGGCGGCAGAAGCATTGAACACCGCTTTGTATGAAAAGATGTTTGCCGAACAGGACACCTACCGGGGCTGGCTCTTGAAGCAGACCCCGGAGGAAATCCTGCACCATACCTATGAATATACAGTGCGGGAGGATATTTTGATGTCGCTGGAAAACAACAGCCTGAACATAGAACAGGTTTCTGCACTTCTTGCATCGCCCATCCCGCTGGGGGATGTGTTCCACGAATTTGAAAAGCGGAAACTGGCTACATGGATGAGGTGCTGGACTGTATCACTTCCAGAGCAAACGATGTGGTGCAGCAAGAACAGGAAGCGAAGCTGGAGTTGTTGCAGCTTGCCGGTGTATCCGTATCCGGCATCCTATGCCCATGAGCATGAGGAACTGCCGGAGTACCGTGCATCCCACAAAGCAAATATCGCCTGTCGTGATGCCATTGATACCGCCATAGCGGACAATTACAGCAACAATACGCTGGGGCATGATGCCGTAAAACAGGTAGTGGAGCAATTTGGCTATGACCGCACCGTTTATGTGCTGGCGAACACCGTGCGCCAAAAGGATTGGGACGGGCGCATCTCTCATGACAACAAGAGCTGGGCAAAGACTATTCCTGTCTATGAGGATAAGGACAACTGGGGCAGTAACCGAAACAATGAGTTTGTGGTAGACCAAGCGCACCCCGGTTTGATGGATTTGTTCACCACGCAGGCAAGGCGCGAGTATTTGCTGACACAGCCGTTGGCCAAAGAGGACATTCAGCATTCAGGAGATGATATATGGATAAAGAAAATG
This sequence comes from Eubacteriales bacterium, assembly GCA_028693055.1. Taxonomy (GTDB): domain Bacteria; phylum Bacillota; class Clostridia; order Christensenellales; family Aristaeellaceae; genus Limiplasma. The sequence goes on from JAQUWD010000018.1 coordinate 16,574, forward strand.
CGGAACGCTTTTTGATGGCGCTCCGCATTTTCATATTACTTAGTTCCTGTTGCTGTAATTTGTTTTTGGTTTTGGCTGCTTGGTTCAGCGTAACAATGTTTTCTTTTGTAATAACTTGTGGGGTGACTTGTTGGTTATCTTGTTGGTGCATTGACATAAAAGACGATTTCACACTATTCGTGTCGAAATATGGGAGTTATATTAAAATGATCATGTAATCCAGTGTAAATGTCAAATCAAAAATCGTTGAAATTGACACGAATATGTGCTATGCTATAGTTAGTACCTTACGAGGAGGGCTGATTATGTATAGAAAAATTATGAGCTTCTTAGAAGCATGGAAAGAAAGCGGACACCGCAAACCCCTTATTTTGCAGGGAGCAAGACAGGTAGGCAAAACCTACTCCATACTGGAATTTGGGCGTACTCACTATGAGAATGTAGCGTACTTTAATTTTGAAACAAATCCAAAGCTGAACGAAACCTTTGATGAAAATATTAGCCCGGATTATCTGCTCCCCATTCTTTCGCATATTGCAGGGCAAACAATCGTCAAGGAAAAAACACTGATTGTATTTGACGAAGTGCAGTTTTGCGAAAGAGCGTTGACAAGCCTGAAGTATTTTTGTGAGGACGCACCAGATTACCATATCATCGTGGCAGGCAGCTTACTTGGTGTGGCAGTCAACAGAGCCAAGTTCTCATTTCCTGTGGGTAAGGTGGACATGAAAACACTCTACCCTATGGATATGGAGGAATTTATGCTGGCTCTGGGCGAGGATGCTCTCGTAAAGCAAATTAAAGACTGCTTTGCCGACAACTCTCCAATGCCCTCTGCTTTACACGATGCGGCGATGCAGCTTTATCGTCAGTATCTTATTATAGGTGGTATGCCAGAATGTGTGATGCAGTTTGCAGAAACAAAGGATTATATCCTTGTCCGTCATACCCAAGACACTATTCTTGCAAGCTATCTGAACGATATGAGTAAGTATAACAACCTCAATGAAATCAAGAAAACAAGACTTGCTTATGACAACATTACCGTTCAGCTTTCCAAGAAAAACACCCGTTTTCAATATAAGCTGATCAAAAAAGGCGGCAGAGCTTCCGAGTTTGAAAATGCTATCGAATGGCTTTGTTTGTCTGGCATTGTGTCACAGGTTTACAGGGCAGAGCAAATCAAGAAACCGCTTGAAAACTACCGTGATATTGATGCGTTCAAAATTTATGTTTCAGACTTGGGTTTGCTCTGTGCCAAAAAGGATTTAGCAGCAAACGATATTCTCTATATGGTTGAAGAACTTAATCATTTCAAGGGCGGCATGACGGAAAACTATGTCAATGTGCAGCTCACTATAAACGGATACAACACCTATTATTGGGAATCCGAGCGTGGAGCAGAAATTGATTTTGTTATTCAGCGTGAAGGTCGGCTTATTCCTATTGAGGTAAAGAGCGCCGACAACACCAGAGCCAAGAGCCTGAAAGTGTATATGGAAACTTATAAGCCAGCCTATGCGATTAAGCTCTCGGCTAAAAACTTTGGCTTTGAGGACAATAAAAAGATTGTTCCTCTCTATGCCGCATTCTGTATCTAAAATTCAATATGGCAATCGTAACGCCCACAGAGATGTGGGCGTTAATTTTTTGGAGTTTACTTTCGTGCTACTCTTATCGGTGAGAGTAGCACGAAAGTAAAGGAGCAGAGGTTATTTCTATTATTTATAGATAGCAAGCTGGCTGGATTGATTGCCCTTGTTCTTCTTTATTTGCATCAGTCGTTTATCTTGGATGGTGACTTGGATACTATTTTGGATGGTGTCTTGAATGGTAGCAACATTCTTTTGATAAATTTATCTTGCGCTGTATCTACAAATAGATAAAACATGAAGGGAGTGTCTCAAAATGATTTTGGGGCACTCTCTTGTTATAGGCATCATTTGTATCGTAAATAATACAGCAAAGCGGCGAAAAAGCAGCTGAAAACACGCCAAAGCCGCAAACATACGCATAGCAAAGCAAGGCACATTCCAGAACCCACTCCCATGTCTATTCATTTAGCAATACTCACGATACCAGCTTTTCAAATAAATGGGTTTTCAATCGGTTGCTATTAGCCTTGGCAAACAACTTGTTCAGATTGAAACCCAAGCATAGCAAGTAAAGTTCAATGGAGATGCTGTGCTTGCCTCGCGTCAGGAACCTTTTAAACTGCCTATCCTGTTTTAGAACACCAAAAGCGCCCTCCACTTGGATCGAGCGATTGATTCTAAGCTTGATTCCGTCCGGCTCGGTGATGTTGGTCAAAGAGACTTGTCGCAGTTCGATCAGGTCGCGCTTTACTTTCAGCAGCTTATTCTCATAACGCTTGGATTGAAAGCACTTTTCCTTCAAAGGGCATCTCGCACAGCTTGTGCAACGGTAATACGCGGTCGTCTTGACGTAGCCTTCCGCAGTGACCTGCGAGGTTTCGCGGCATAGTGTAAGCCGCTGATTGTTGGCGCATACATAACTGTCATCCGCCTCATCATATGCCATATTCTCCTGCCGACCGATTTTCTCTTTAAACTTCTTGCTGTTGCAATACTCGTAATTCACCGGCTTAATGAAGCTCATCTGTCCTTGCACGTCTAGATACAGATAATTCTCCTGACTCTCATACCCGGCGTCCGCCACGATCCGCTCATACTGTTGCCCATGACCATGCTTTAATTTTTTGAGAAACGGAATCAGCGTACCGTTGTCATTTCGGTTCGCATAGGCAGCCACGCCGGTGATATACTCGCTGTTCACCGCTATTTGCACGTTATACCCGGGCTTGAGCTGACCGTTGAGCATATGATCTTCTTTCATCCGCATGAAGGTCGCGTCCGGGTCGGTTTTGGAATAGCTGTTCCGCTCTTGGCCCATGATGGAGAGCTTGTTCTCGTACTCCTTCCACTTGTTCAGCAGATCGTTTATGAGTTCCCATTGGCGCTGCTCGGGCGTTTTGCGCTTTCCGCTGCCATGCACAAACTGGATTCCCTCTTTCTCCTTCTCTAACCAGCCTTCCAGTGTTTGGATGGTTGGAACTTCCGCATTACCGATTTTAGCGAGTTCTTCTTTCGCTCTTTGTTTCACTTTGGCAAGATGCTTCTCTACCGTTTTTCGCCAAACAAAGGTATAGCGATTGGCGCAGCTTTCGATTTTCGTGCCGTCGATAAATACCGCCTCATGGTCGCTTTCGCCCATGCGTTCCAGCCTTCGAGCATATTGATAGAACAAGTCCTCCACCGCTTCCTCCAAGCGTCCTGTCCGAAAGCGGGCAAACGTGTTATGATCCGGAACGCGCTCGCCCTCCAACAGCCACATGAAGTCGATGTTTTTATAACAGGCTTTTTCCAGTTTTCGGCTGGAGTAGATGCCGTTCATATATCCGTAAACCATTACCTTAAACATGATCCGGGGGTCTGCCGCATATTTTCTTCCCTTGGAAGAATACGCACGGTACAGTTTCCTGTAATCTAGCTCCTCCAGCTCCGCGCTTGCAAGCCGCACCGGATCGTTCTCTGGTATCCTCATTTCCGTTTCAAGAGGTAACATTAGCTGTTGATGTTCCCATCCTCTTTGAGTATAATACTCTTGCTGTAGTTGTTTCATTGCAATTCAATTATACAGCAAACAAGCGCTTCGGTACACCCTTTCGGGCGGCCGTAGCGCTTGTTTTTATGGGGTCTCGGGAAGTTTAGGGATTCAATGGGGCCGTCTTTACTGGTTAATTTCTTCTAACCGTTTTGAGACAGCCCCTTCCACAGAGAGTATTGATTGGTACTAGTATCAAAATAGTTACTGATGGAAAATCAATTCAAGAAGTTGTAGATATGGTTTAATAGGTTTCACGATAGCTTACACCCGGAGCTTCGTGAAGGCCGGACGGCGTAAGGAGCTTTGGCAAGGTATCCCCTTCTAGCGCCTTGACGCAAAAGCCCGTTTGCTCCGCTGATATCGTCAGCGGCTGTCCTTGCCAAAAAATTCGGGTCGTTACGCGCTTCCACCTAGCGGGCAGCTTTGGACAAATACAGAGCATATCGTTTCTTGCACGCACACCGATAAAGCCCAGCACGACGCATTGCCAAATACCTCCCAAAGAAGCCGCGTGTATGCCCTCATCGCTGGAATCCATCTTATTGCCTAAGTCTATTCGACATGCCTTTTGATAGAAGGCATAGGCGCTATCCTGCTCATCAATATCCGAGGCGAGAAGCGAGTATGTACACAAGCTTAAGGAGGACTCATGCACGCAGTGCTCTTCGTAATAGTAAATGTTGCGTTTCTTCACGTCCATCGGAAATAAATCCTCCAGCAGTAAGAAAAGCGCCGCAACATCTGCTTGCTTTGCAACCTGAAGCTTAAGGAGAGCACTCTTATCATAATCGGCCCGGATAGATCGCGTACCTTGCTTATATGGGGCCAAATCTATTTGCGGAAGCGAAAGAAAGGTATCGTCTTGCGGTAGTATTCCCGCTTGATTAACCTGGGGAAGATAGAGCGCCGCCGCGCGTTCCTCCCAAACAGAGACCTGTGCGTCCACTCCCAATCGCTGGCAGAGAACCGCGTAATCCTTTGGATAATGAGCGCACAGCTCCTTAGCCCATTCTGTAGCGCAACGTAGATTCCAGTATGCCAGATAATTTGTGTATGCATTGTTGTCGGAGATATGGTATTCGTCGGGACCCATGATATGAAGTAGCTCATAGCGTTTGTTTTGTGTAGAATATTGTAAGCGAGAGCACCAGAATTTTGCTGTCTCAAATAAAATTTCACAACCAAAGCGCAGCATAAAATCCAGATCGCCTGTCACTTGATAGTAATATTGAACGCCGTAGGCAACGTCAGCGGTTATGTGATGCTCGCAGGCAGACATGCGCGGATTGACCGATGTATCCGTGTCGGATAACCATGCTGTTTGCCAAGGATACATAGCGCCTTCATACCCGTTTTCCTGCGCTTTCCGATGGGCTGCATCCATAAAAAGGTATCGATTATGTAAAAGCGAGCGTGCCCCCTTCGGGTCGCACCAAACAAAATAGGGAAGTATATAGGTTTCTGTATCCCAAAATGTGTGCCCTAGATAGCCCGGTCCGGTTAAGCCTTTTGCTGCGATATTCATACGGCTGTCATGTAAGGGCGCCATGATCGTCAGGTGATAAACGGCAAAGCGCAGCGCCAGCTGATCGAAGCCTGTGGCCTCGGTAATTTGAACGTCTCGCGTTTCCCAAATCCGCGCCCATTGCCGGATGGAGGCGGCCAACGCTTCGTTAAAGCCTGTTGCCCAAAGCGACGTCATCAAGACGCATTCTCTGTCCATGAGCGCATAACGGAACGAATGGCCTTCCGGGGGCGCATCAAAATCATTATCGCGAGTCGTAGCGATTCGCGCTAGCTTCTCGACGACCAGCGTTTCATTGGCGCGTAGCGTTACGCTGTATGCGTTCATTACGCCCTCGCCTTCCAGCACACGGCTTAGCGCCGTCAACTTGTGGGTATCCACGCCCAGAACATGAGCAGAAATGATAGCGCTGGTTACAAAGTCGATTCCGCTTTCAACGGTGGTTTCCGCATATTGTAAAACAGTTCCATCCACAAGCGTCTCAGCGTTTTGAAAGTGTACAATGCCAGGCCTATTGCTGCCGGATATGCCGGTTTCAATATTGATCGTCCCTGATCCTTCAAGCATATGCAAGGTGATTCTTTGCCCTAGCACATGCCGATCCTTCAACGACACAAAACGCTCAAAAGTGGCGGATAGGCAAGCATTGGCGCTTCGCCACAGGAAGCGGCGGGTCAAAAGACCGTTTTGAAGGTTCAGCACCCGTTCATAGGATTCAAAGCTGCTCTGAGATAGAGCGGCTCCATCCAGCGTGATATCTACCGCCATGACGTCCGCGCTTACGGGCAGCTCAGTCGAATGCTTCTCCTCAATCCGATCGAAGGTGCCTGCAATCAACGTTCCGCGTCTGGTGGAAGGATAGGTTTCTTCCGTCGCCGCACGCACGCCCATATATCCATTGCCTTGACAAAAAATGGATTCATATTTACGCGCATAACGCGCATCGAAAACCTTCTCAGTCAGCTTCCAGCCTTCCAGCGGCTCGCGTGGCGTTTCGCCCTTCATCATTTGCGTTATCCTTTCAAAGATCCAATCATGATGCCTTTTTTGAATGATTTGCGCACAAATAAGTACGCGATGGTCATGGGCAATGTCGAAGCAACAATGACGGCGTATTTAAGCACCTCGTAAAGCAGCTGATCCTCCATTACATTGCCCTCGGACATGCCGTCCATGCTTTGTAGAATCAGGATTCGGCGCAGAAAGATTTGTAGAGGCATCAGGTCGTTGTCCTTCAGGTACATCATGGCAGAAAAATACGAGCTCCAGTGGTCGGAGAGATAGTATAGAGTAATAACGCCTAAAACGGGCCTGGACACTGGAAGCACCACCTGAAACAAGGTCTGCCACTGTGAGGCGCCCTCCACGCAGGCACTCTCGATGAGTTCCTCCGACACGGAATGAGTGAAGTAATTGCGCATGATAATAAAATAGGAGGCGTTTACAGCACTTGGAATGATCATAACCAAGGGGTTGTTGATGAGGTGAAGGTTGACCATGTTTAGGTACTTGGGAATCATACCGCCGCTAAAAAACATCGTAAAGGTTATCAAAAAGGTGACGAGATTTCGACCGCTTAAATTTTTGCGCGACAGCGGATAAGCCGCAAAGATTGTAAGAAGAAGGTTATATGGCGTTGCAACGCAGGTGTAGAAGACGGTGTTGCGATAACCGATCAAAATGTTTTCATAATTTAGGATCGATTGATACGCTCTTAGCGTCAGCCCCTTGGGGAGCAGAAGCACGTTGCCCAGCATCAGTTCCTTTGGGTCGCTAACGGACGCGGAGACCACATAAATCAGTGGGTAAAGGCACAGCGTGACCGCAAAGATAAGCAGTATATAGACAATTGTGATGTAGAACGTATCCGAGTTTAATTTTCTTTTGATTCGCGCGTTCACTTTCGGTTCCTCCTTTACCACAGGCTTACTTCGGAAACTTTTTTCGAGATTCGATTAACGATCGCCAGCAGGGATAGGTTGATTACCGAATCAAACAGACCGACGGCTGTCGCGTAATCAAACTCCTGCTTTCCGATGCCTTTCTTATATACGTAGGTCGAGATGACCTCCGAAACATCCAGCGTCGTTGTAGTCTGCATCAGGTAGACCTTTTCGTACCCCACGCTCATAATTTTGCCGCTTTTTAGAATCAGCATGATGATGATCGTAGGAAGGACGCTTGGGATCGTAATTTTTAACAGTTGCTTGAATCGGCTTGCCCCATCGATGGAGGCAGCCTCGTAGATCGTAGGATCGATGGCGGAAAGGGCGGATATGTAGATAACGGCGTCCCAGCCCACGCTCTGCCAAATGCCGGATATGATATAGGATGGGCGGAAATACTGCGACATTCGTGTAAAATAAATGCTTTCATCAATCAGGTTCAGTCGTTTTAATAATACGTTGATAACTCCTGTACTGGGCGAGCAAAAAGCCACGAGAATACCCACTACCACAACGACCGACACAAAGTGCGGAATGATGAAAATGGTCTGGAATGCACCGCTCACGCGGTGGTTGATCTCATTGAGCAAAAGAGCAAGAATAATCGGGATTGGAAATGAGAAGAGCATATTCAGCACGCTTAAAATCAACGTGTTCCAAAAGATGGGGGCGAAGTTTGCAGAAGTAAACAGACGTTCAAAATGCTCGAACCCGCACCACGCGCTTCCCCAGATTCCTTTTCGGATCGAATAATCCTTGAAAGCAATCTGCACGCCCGTCATCGGAACATATGCGAAAATGATAAAGTTAATGATTACGGGGATTAAAAGCAGATAGAGCTGATAGTTAAGCTTCAGTGATTTATTGAAGGTCCGTAACCCGGTCTGTAGCGGGCTTGCAGCCTGCACACAGGGCTGATATGCGTTACGGCTTATGGTTGGTGTGTTTTTCATTTTTATCGGCGACTCCTTCTACTTTTGATCCCAAAGAGCAAATAGGGATGGATGAATCGGGCCTTTACTCAGGTTACTTGCGTGCCATGCATCATGGGGGAGAGAGGGCCGCGTGAGCCTCTCTCTCCCGAAAACGTTAGAGTGCGTTGGTAAATTTTACTTTTCGAACTCGGCGGTAGTGTGATAGCCGTCCACGAAGCCGTTTGCCTTAATACGCTGAACAGCCACTTCGTACACGTCCAGAAGGCTCTGAACCCCCATGCTGTTGATCTGGTCGACGTATTCGTTCCAGGAATCATCGGTCAAGGCTTCGGTACCCATGATCCACGCATCGCGCTTGCCGTCTACATAGTTATTGATATCGTCCTTGACGTCGTCGATGGTCTGCTGCTCGTCCTCGGTAAAGGTGAAGGAAGGCCAAGCGTTAGGACAATCTTCAAGGAGCGCCATGCCGGCCGCTGCATCCAAAACGGTGCCCGGCTCGCTAGAACTTTGGAAAGCAGCGGTCGCACTGGGCGTTCTGCCGCCGCGATATAGGCTGACTTTTTGCGCGCAGCCAGAGTAGCTGTTTGTGCCCGCGATGTATTCGGCCAATACATCGTCCGAGTACTGATAGGTGCCGTCCTCGTTGAGCTTGCAGGTCTCGCCTACATCGCCGTAGTAGAAGAAAGCAGCGCCCTCGTCAGAGAAGAAATAATCAACCCAACGCAGAGCAACCTCTGGATGCTCGCATTCCGTCGTGATGATAAAGTGCCCGGTCGTGCCAATGGAGTTAACGCCGCGCCAGAATTGATCGCCGTTAGGACCGGTCATTGCTCCGTCCAAATAGGCGAAGTCCGGAACCATGTCTGCCGACGCTAGCGAGTTGGTGTAGGCATAAGCGCCGCATACGTCACTGTTTAAGTAGGAGGCGCAGGTCGTGGTTTTGAAGTCCAAGTATTCCTGATTCAGAAGACCGCCCTCATATAGGCTATGCGCCCATTCGACCCACTCGCGGTAGCCCTGAGCGGTGGGGTAGTAACGTATGCAGTTATTAACGTCGTCCCAGTCAAAGTACTCGTTGGTGTAGCCGCGGTTCCCCACACCGAACGAACCTAACGTCACATTCATCAGCGCGAGGGTGTTGCAGTACATGCCGACCTCGTCGGCTTCATTGTTGCCGTTTGGATCGCCGTTTTTAAATTGATCCAGCACGTTGGTGAACTCGTCGATGGTGGTAGGCACAGAAAGGTTTAGCTTTTCTAGCCATTTGCGGTTAAAGTACATTCTCGTCTTGGGAATATCAGTAGGCGCAGTGTGAATCATGCCAAGGGAGTATACCGCGCCGTCTGGCATCATAGAGCTACTGAGAACCTCGGGGAAAGCTTGGCACCAGCTCCAGTAATTTGGCGCGTAGTTCTGCAGCAGGTCGTTATCCATAAGGTTGAGGAAAAGCTCTTCCTTGCCATACTTCATTTGTAGGGAGTTGGATACGTCGCCCTTGAAGATGACGTCCGGCATGTCGTTAGAGGAAAGCGCAACAGCCAGATGGTTGCCAAAATCGGCCTTGGGAACAAAGTCCCATTCAATCTTTACGTTGCTCTTGGCAGCGTAGGCGTTGAAGAAATAGACTGCATTTTCCAGATCGCTCATGTCCTGATAAACAGCGTCCGTGTCCATCAGCACCTTCAGCGTGACCTCTTCGCCCTCCTTCACAATGGGCATAACCGAGTCCGTGTTAAGGTAGGACAGATCTTTTTCCGCATAGGCGGGCAAGGTCAGCACGACCATCAGTAACGCTAGAAGCAGACAGATAACCTTTTTTCCGTTAAAGTGTTTCATAAGTGTTCCTCCTTAAAATAGTGTGCTGCGTGCTTTGACCAACACGCGTTCGTGAACGGATGATCGACACATGGGCCGCTATCCTTCTTGCAAGCACCTCCTTAAAGTCAAAGTACGTTCTATCAAAGAAATATGAGGATCCAGCCTCCCTTTTCAGGGCGTCATGCCGCACAGCCTCATATATCCTCTCAAGACCGGGTCATACGCGCGTTTTCATAAAGCTGTTCAGCGCGCCGACCCAGTCCGTCTGGATCACATCGAAACCTCTGTCTATGAGCCAACCCCATCCCTTTTCGGGCGTTCCCGTTATCGATACGTCGTCGTTATGTCCGCCGCTGAGCGGCTTGTGATAGTCGTAGAGCAGCGCGTTTACCCATACCAATCGGCCTGCCTCGTGCTGCGCCGCTATGTATTTTTCTGAGGCTAGTTCCGAAGCATCGTCCGAGAAATCGACCTGGATCAGGGCGAAGTTGAGCTTTCTCTGGACTGCTAGCGCAGAAAAGGAATCTTTTTCCCGAACGATGGGCATGTACATCACGTCCGACGCCAGCGCCTCCACCTCGTCTAAATAGGCTTCTTTTGCCGGAGTTTTTAAGATCACCTCGTCGCGTACGTTCAGCCGATCCAGCACCCGAAGGGTTCGGGGTAGATCATGCCATGCATGATCGAGATTGACGAGGCAACGTCCGCGCACGACCTCAAAAAACTCCTCCAGCGTAAGGATTTGGCTTTCCGTCGCGTTTCCGTCAAAATTAACAAGCCGCTCCTTTTTAATTTCCTTCGCCGTTCGTTCCTCTAGGTGGATGTCCTTCCCCAAGTGGTGACGCTCCTGGCCCGGATGAAAGACAAACGCCACGCCGTCGCTGCTGACGGTCACGTCCGTTTCAAGGATATGAGCGCCTTGACTAAGCGCCGCTTCAAAGGCTTCATAAGAGTTAAAGGGAATGTTGCCGCCGCATACTCCTCGGTGTGCCGGAATCAGAACGCCGTGCGTGCGCATTGAAGATAGTTTTTCTCGACCGCTCATAGCAGCGCCTCCGGCTTTTTCGTCCATGGCGGCTCAGCGGGTAAAAGAACGGAAAATGCGTGCACACGAGCCTCTTCGTATGCTCCCTGATAGGTCCCGGACAGGAACCGCGGCAGTCCCTCCGTTATGAAGCTTGCCCACGAGCCCGCCTCGCGTCCCGGTTCTATGGGGTAAAACAGCGCACCGCTAGCTCGCGCGGCTTGCAAGTCCCCTAATGCGTCGCCGATCATCAGCATACGTTCGGGTGCATACCCAAGCGTAGCAGCCTGAGCAATGCAGTCTTTTTTTGTTCCATATTCCTGCCCGCAGGCAGCGGATACGTATTGAAGCAAGTCGTGCTCCCGCCATTCCTTGCCAACGGCAGCGCTGGGCGTCGCTGAGAGCACCATAACGTCCGCGCGGCCCTGAAGCGCCGCTAAACTCTCCCTCACATGGGAGAAGGGTGGAACATTCTTTACCATTCGTCCTACAGCCGTATTAACGGCGGCGTTCCAAGCAAGAACCGTTTGCATCTGTGTATCCTGCGTATGCTCCGCACAATAGGCTTCCAACGCGGGAGTTCCAAGCGCGCTGCAGCTTTGGATCCACTCCTCTAGGCTTTGCAACGTAGGCACCGGAATGCCGCGCTCGACGACCTCCTGACGCTGCCTGAGCAGCGCCAGCATTTTCTGCAATGCGGGGAAACGGTTGACTCCACGATCTACAGAGTATAGGTTAACGTACTCATACGTCTCGCGGGCATAGCGTGAAACACCCTGCAATCCAAAAGCCTCGATCGTTGCGGGACAAAAGCATTCCTTATGCTTAAGCTCCATTGTGTTAAAGGCGCACCCGTCCGAGTCGATAAAAACAACAATATCATGTTGCTTGATAAGGGGAAGGGGAGGAGTCTGCATCATAGCGTTATATGCATACCTTTCGTGTGTATTATTCTTGTGAGCGCCCTACCATGGACGCGTCGGCTCCAGCCGCTTTCCATCGACCACCCCTAAATCTATCAGGCAGTCATAGGCTTTCATCCCGAAGTACTCGCTGGACGCCGCGTTAAAGTGGTACTTATCCCTTAGCGGAGCGGCGCCCATCTCGATCAGCCGTACTCTGCTATCCTCCAGCGCGAGCTTCCGAACGGCGTTGCACACAGTGTCGCTGTACTGCTCGCTTACGGTGCTCACGGTCGCGGTTATAAAAGGGAGGTCCGGCTGCCCGGATACCTTACGGCAATACGCAATCAGCGCTCTTAGGTTTTCGCCATAGCGCGACGCTGGGCCGGGCGCTCTGTCTCCCTCGCCCTGATGCCAAAGCATGGCACGAATCTTGTACGCACTACCGCGCGCCTGCTCGCAGGTACGGATTAGACTGCCAAAGCTTGCGAGCAGCGAATGATCCATTGAATCCAGACGATCAAAAAACGGCGACCAGTGGCAGGGATCATCTCCCTCTGGATCAATGGAGGTGCCGCCCTTGCTTAACTTGATTACGTATATATCGTCCATAAGCGCCTGGGTTAGATAGTAATAGGTAACTAAGTCAAAGGCCCAGCCCCGTGGGCTCATATCGTCTTTTCCCATACGCGAGGTGAAATTACCCGTCTCGCGACCCTTCGAGTAATTTGTGCAGCAGTGAACGCCGTCGAGCGGTAGGGTTAGATAGTTCGGTAATTCCTCAAAGGGTACGCGTCCGTCGATGTTGGATTGTCCCGCTGCGATGATTGCAACCTTTGGATATGACATACCTGCCTCCTTCTGTTGCTCGGACGGATTTTTAGCTGAGAACAATTTTCTCGATGGCCTTTGCCATTCCATCCTCATCGTTTCGGTCGGTTACATAATCGGCTTTGTCCTTCAGCCAGTCAGGCGCGTTGCCCATCGCCACGCCAATCCCCGCCTTCTCGATCACGGATAGGTCCAGCTCGCTGTCGCCAATACTCATCACGGCAGAAAAATCGATGCCTAAACGGCGAAGCAGGATTCCAACCGCTTTATTCCTGTCGAGCCAGCGAGGAAAGAGCTGTATGTCCTTGCCCGCTCCCTCTGACAGCTTAGCAATACCGCTTTGCTCAAACGCCTCGATTAAAGGCCGCTGCATGGGATCTGGAACGCCGTAGAAGTTGAGCTTTTCAATCCCCTCTTCGTCAGAACGAAAATGGTCTGAAAGAGAATCAACCAGACGCTGCCTCTTTTCCTGCACAAACCAGACATGGTGGGGCGGTACGGCGTAGCGGTCCAGTCTTTGTCCGATTGCTCTTTCCATATAAATATACCCGCCCGCAGCAACTTCGCAGTAAATGTCTTGGTTTTCAAAGATACTGCACAGCGCGACGGATTGCTCCCGAGAAAAGCCGTTGCTAAAGATCACCTCGCCCGTTTCGTGATCCACAACGCGGGTGCCGCTGGACGTGACCCAGTAGCGAATCTGTTTTTCACGCGCAATCTGCGGCGGAAACATATCCTCGCACCGACCCGTGCAGGGAATGATTAGTACGCCCGCATCCATCGCTCTTCGCAATGCGTACATGCTGCGCATCGATAGATAGACCTGATCATTTTGCAGCGCAGTTCCATCAAAATCCATTAGAATTGCCTTAATCTTCATGCTAGTCTCTCCCGTCCTCCCAATACCGCGACTTTGGTAGATTGCGTGTTTGGTGCTTACTCTTCCCTTTTGGTTCGTCAGTGTAAAACGTCCGCTTCAGAAAAAACCGAATGGAAGCCGGGCCATCGAATGCTGTTTATTGGTCGCTCGGTTTTCGAGGTCAGCTGTCCGTCCACGCCAAGATATGCGGGCACATTCGCTTGCAGCTTTTCGGTCAATGCTTTTCTGGCTTGCATTTTAATGGCCGCGTACTCTGGAAGCACCGCAAGATTCTTTGTTTCATGCGGGTCTGTGACCATATCAAACAACAGCTCGTCCCCTCCTGCGTTCGTAAAGCAATACTTGAACCGTCCGTCATGTAGGGCGCTTACGCTTCCGCATATGCCAAAGAAGGGCCTAGAGATTTTTTCCTGATGTATTTGCATTAGGTCGCGGCCGTCTACCTCGGGGGTTCTCTCTCCGGCGATTGTCAGAATGGTTGGCATAATATCAGCCAGCGTGACCAGCTCATCACACCGCGCGGCGCTGAATTCTTTATGTCCTTTGCTTGGCATGGGCGGCCTTATCAGCAACGGTACATGCGCTGAGCCCTCAAAGAACGTTCCCTTTGCGCCTAGAGAAAAATCACCCATCATATCCCCATGGTCAGATGTAAATAGGATCCATGTGTTCTCCAGTAAATTCATCTCCCGCATCCGCGCGAACAGCCTTCCCAGATTGTAATCAATCTGTGTGATGCATGCGTAGTAGGCGCGCATGCTTTCACGCAGCTGCATCGGCGTTAGCCGCCATGCGTCGTTCAGCTTCCAGGTTGGGGCAGCCATGCCGGCGGGCGGAATCCAATCTCCCTTGAGCGGTTCAGGTAGCTCGACATTCTGATAAAGCGCCCAGTAGTTCAGGGGACATTCAAAAGGAGGATGCGGTTTGGAGAAGCTTGTCCATAGGAAGAAGGGACGCGTCCCATCACGGGTTTCCAGAAAATCGATGGAGCGATCTACCGTCCACCATGTCAACGAGTCGGTTTCGCTTGCCGGAGAAACTACCGGCTCCATTTCATTCTCGCCAACGCCGGTTTGTTTTGAGGTTGGACAGCCGTACTTCCGTTTTTCTCGGAAGTAGTCGGCGGGAAGCTCCATTTCCTCAAAACCATAATGGGCCCGGAAAGGCTCAAAATGCATCTTGCCTTGAGCGTGAGTCTGATAACCAGCCGCAGTCAAAAGCGCCGGCAGGGTTGGATGATCCGCAAGGGGATGAATGCTGGCATTGTTGTTGAGAAGGCCAAGAGAATACCCTGCCAAGCCAGTCATAATCGTCGCGCGGGATGGCATGCACACCGGACAATCAGCATAGCAGCGTGTGAAGGAAAGACCCTCATCGGCAAGCCAATTGAAGTGCGGCGTATAGATGCGCTCGTTTCCCCAAGCAGAAATCGTATCAGACCGCTGCTGATCGGTCGTTATGAGCAGGATGTTGGGACGCGCTTGTTTAACCTGCGGCATTACTCCTTACTCCTTCGTGCTTTCTTTTTCCGAAATCAACAAGTGCATTATATGCCCAATTATGACTCGTGTCAAATATTATTTTCTATTTATTTTTGAAAATTGGTTATTCTTTGCCCCTTCGTAAAAACGGTGCGATTGCTATGCTTTGGAGGGGTGCTTGCCTAGTGGGATACGGTATTCTCTGCGATTTTCGTACTCTTGCGGATGAAAATGGGCTGTGCTATAATCGAACAAGTCAACGAGCCATGGCTTCACCTCAAGCGCCGATTTAGCAAAGGATGAATGAAAGATTCCACGCGTGTTGCTTCAATGCTTTTAGCCGCCGGAAATCAATAGTTGATTTGAATGCAAATGGAGGTATATCCTATTCATGCCTATTTCTAGCAATTTACGGCGCATCTCGCCCTCACGGGTTGGCTTGCGTTCGGATTCTGTTTTTCATTTTTTGGACGCTGCCCGGACGGCTGGTATTGAGCTGCACGGACTGATGATTGCCGTTGACGGCGCTGTGGCTGCAGAGGGGTGGTGGCAACCGTATTCCCCATGCACGCTCCACAGCTGTTATTCTGGAACAAAGACCTTTACGGCTGCGGCTATTGGTTTTGCCGTTGCGGAAGGGTTACTAAGGACGCAGGACAGATTCCTTCACTTCTTTCCTGAGCAGGAAGCCCCAGAGCTTTCCGAGGACGCTCGTCTTTTAACGGTGCATCACTTGCTTTGTATGGCAAGCGGACAGACGGATGAAATAGACCTAACCCAAACGGATGATCCCGTCAGAACCTTTTTGCGAGCGAATTTCACCTCGACGCCTGGAGAGACTTTTGACTACAACAGTATGGCGTCCCATATGCTGGCTTTGCTTCTGTTTCGGCTGACGGGTCAAACATTACCAGAATACCTCTCGTCACGGCTGTTCGATCCGTTGGGTATTCGAGCCTTCCGCTGGGATCGCACGCCGCAGGGGCTTCCTATGGGTGGATGGGGGCTTCATCTTCGCACAGAGGACTATTTAAAAATGGGCCTTTTGATTCTACAGCACGGAGTATGGGAGGGGCGGCAGGTGCTGCCCGACGGGTGGGCAGAGCTTGCTAGTGCGTTTCAAATGGATAACGCAACGCCGGGAGCTGCGCCTGAATGGGCTCAGGGATACGGCTATCAGATGTGGCGTTGCCAAGCCCCCGTTAAGGCGCGCTTGAGCGGCTCATTCGGTCAGCATGTATTGATCTGTCCAGCCTTAAATGCGGTGGTGGCAATCCAAGCTTGTACGGACCGGAAAGTTCAGCTATTGGACTTGGTACGTGAGAAACTGATGCCTGGCTTTACCGGTCGCCCTTTGCAAAATCAAAAAGAGGATCGGGAGCTACGCGAACGGTTTGCGCGGCTTACCTTGGGCGAAGAAGACCGTGTAGCGCGCAGCGGCATGGAGAAGCGACTGGATCGTATACATATTGTCTTTTCACCAAATACCAACAGCCTTTTTCCGCCTTCCCAGCGAGACATGGCTTTTGTGAGAAATGCGGGTCTAGAAACCTTTGATTTCGAATTCTACGAGGAAAGCTGCACGCTATTTTACCGTGAGGGAGGCGTTGAACGGATGCTGCCCATTGGCTTGGACGGGCGCTTCCGCTCATGCGAACTGCCGTTGCCTTATGCGCCAAACCCCGTGCTCTCCCTTGGCTTTTGGGAGAATGACGACTTTTGCTTTTTGATCCGTTCGATAGAAGAACCGCATTCGTTATCTCTGAGGCTTTCGCTTAAGGGGAACGAGGTAACGCTGACGGCGCGGGATCCCCTCAAGGGAAAGAATGTTGAGATTACGAACGGTCGGGCATGCCTGCGTCCATAGGCGCGCCCGTCTTTCATCCAAAACGAGCAAGGGTAAAGGAAACATTATGGCCACGATTGACGATCTTGCAAGGGCGGCTGGGGTTTCGCACGGTACGGTATCCAACGTTTTAAACAATCGTAATGGCGTAAGCTATCAAAAAATTCGTCAGGTTCAAGAAGCAGCCCAAAGGATAGGCTACCAAATCGATAGAGATGCGCGTACCCTGCGCAAGGGCTCAGCCAGTTTGCTGGTTGTGCTTTTGCCAAACGTAACCTCACCTGTGTATGCAGATCTTTACACAGGCATTTTGCGTTGCGCTGAGAAGCGCAATTATGCTGTGCAGTTGTACCTGACGGATGATTTGGCGTCCGTCGAGCGTGAAAAACTGCACAGCGCTCAGGGCATAAAGCTATCCGGCGTATTAACCGTTTCCTGTTTATCCGATATTGAGAAAGGCTATGCTAGCCTTACGAAGAACGGGCTGCCGGTGCTTTCGCTTCTGCGGCATGCTAACAGAGCAATTCCAAGCTTTACCTTTGACATGCGGCAGGCTGCCTGCTTGGCAGGAAAACAGCTACCAGAAAACGCGGAATGCGCCTGCATCACCGCCGATTTGTCCTTTAGCGACCAGCAACGATTTGCTAACGCGCTTTTTGATACCAAGAAATTATGCTCGGACGCGGTATATCAGGATGCGCCGGCGCGCCATTCCACTGCGATTGAGCGGCTGATTGCCGAGCACCCCTCTCCGGCCGCGCTCGTCACCACAGACGCGCAATATGCGGAAAGGCTTTTAATGCATTACGCTCGGCCTCAAACGGAGATTATATCGCTTGCACCGCTGAGGATTCGTCCATCTGCTTCGTTTATGAGTATTTGTCTGAATTACCGTGCAATGGGCGACGCTGCGGCGGCAGCCGTTATCGACAGCGTTGAGCAGGGCGCGTCGATTTCTTCCCGCGTCTTTCCAGTTTCTAAAGTAAGCCGTCCGTTGCCGATACTCAACGTCAAAGCTGAAAAAACGCTGCACGTATTGTCCCACAACACCCCCGCCATGGCAGCGTTGAAGGCGCTAGCCCCTATTTACACCCGGCGCACGGGTGTTCGCGTGGAAATTGAGACATGCTCTCTTTCGGAGTTCTATCAAAGATTTCCCCGCGATCCCTCGTGGGATATCATACGGCTTGACCCCTCTACGCTTCCCTATCGCGCGCCGCAGCTGCTAAGAGCGTTGGACACATTGGACAAAGACGCTCATTTGGCGCTTGAACACTTTCTACCGGGAGTTGTCAAAAACTATTCTTATTCGGAAGATCAACTCTACGCGCTGCCGTTTGACATCAGCGTACAGATGCTGTTCTTTAGGCGCTCGCTATTTGAGTCCAGCGCCCAGAGGCGCGCATATTATGAGATCAACCAAAGCGAGCTGGAAATTCCTAGAACCTTTGACGATTTCAATAAGGTCAGCCGATTTTTTACGCGGGAGTATCGAGATGCGTCGCCTACCGAGTTTGGCACCTACATTTCACTGGGAAACCCGACTTCGACCGCAATGGAGTTTTTTCCTCGTTTGATGGAAAACGATGGGATGATTTACAACCGACAAAACATACTGGATTTCTCAACGCCCGCTGCGTTGAGCGCGCTGAATAATTTGATGGAGAGTACGATTTATTCAAGCAAGGTTCCTGTTTACAGCTGGAGCGACATTGCGCTGGACTTACTCAACGATCGCCACGCGCTATCCATCCTTTATATCAACCACGCCTCTCATATCGCCCTGACAAACAAAAGCGAAACCAGCAGCAAGATCGGCTTTGCGCCCGTGCCGGGGAATCATCCCCTGCTGGGTGGAGGCGCGCTGGGAGTTAGCCTGAATTCTCCTTTGCCCGAGGAGGCTTATGATTTCATCCGTTGGGCGACCAGCGAAGAACTCGCCCCAGATCTCGTTATGCTGGGCGGCACCTCCGCATGTCGGATTGTGTACGAAATGGGTGAGATTCTTGAGGCTTTTCCCTGGCTTTCCGAGCTACCGAACAGCCTGAACATGGGCACGCGTAAGCCTATTTTTTCCTCGGTTCCAACGGTATACAACCAGCATCTGATGGAATTTCGGCTTGGAGAGTACCTGATTGACGTCATCAAGGGGCGGCTTCAGCCTACGGAAGCGCTTCGCCTGATACAGCTTGAGCTGCAAAACATCAAGCAGTAAAAAGGAGCGTGGCAACGCGCTGCAGATCGTCGAAAAACTCCTTAAGGGGGTGTCGGGGGAACCCGAAGGTTACCCTGACTGCATTCGTATCGCCCGGCTTTGCCGGGCGGGCGGGCAGTTTGCGGCTCTGCCGCAAACAGTACCCGTAACTGGCGAAAAAGCGCTTAGCGCTTTTTTGACACGCTGGAGCGTGGCAACGCGCTTTATTGCAACAGGATCATCTTTGCCGCGTAGCATGCCGTTATCAATGCCGTGAACGATCGCAATGCCGGATGGATGCTCTGTGTCAACCCATTTCATTGACTTTTTAGATTGTTTTCTATATACTCAATTTGTATGAGCTTGTCAAATAATGCAATATGTACGAGTAATATGACGAGCGGTGTCGAATAATGACTGATGAGCACTACAACTTGCTTATAGACGTTACTAACTTGCGCAAGCGGCGGGCAGTATAAAGGGGGCCTATGACCTTGAAAAGGTCGCTATTGATCGTTGATGATGTGAAGATCAATCGAGAAATTCTTAAAAAGCTTCTCGTTGATGAGTATCAAATAAGGAAGCTTGCGACGGACAACAGGCCCTCGCTTATATGAACGCCGCCTGCGGCGAGCTTTCCGCTGTTTTGCTGGATTTGTCTATGCCCATTATGGATGGCTTCGCCGTGCTGGCTCGCATGCATGAAAATCCACAGCTTAAAAAAATACCCGTCGTTGTTACGACGGGGCAGATTGAAGAACAGTCAGAGGTTAAGGCGCTTCAAATGGGCGCTAGCGATTATGTTTCAAAGCCCTACAATCCCGCGATTATCAAGCAACGCATCAAGAACGCAATCGAACTACGGGAAACAGCCGCAACGGTAAACGAGCTTCAACTGGATCGCCTCACCGGCTTATACAATCGCAATACTTTTTTTGAAAAAGCAGCGGCTATGATCGCCAGTAAGGAATCCGGCTTTTACATCATGGCCTGTTTTGATATTGACAGCTTTAAGGTCATCAACGATCAATACGGCACCGACAAGGGCGATCGAATTCTTTGCCTTTTAGCGGAGCTGTTTAAAGAAGGCTTTGGCGCGGCGGGTGGACTTTGCAGCCGTATTATGGCTGATAATTTTGCCGTGCTCTATCCTCGCAGCTTTGTAGACTCCGAAGGAATCAAAGAGCTTTACCGAAAGGTCGCCGGTTTGGTCAACACCATTCAGCCCATTTCCTACAGTATTGGACGCTATCTTGTAGATGACCTTTCTCTATCGGTCAGCGCGATGTACGATCGCGCTGTGTTGGCAAAGGAATCCATCAAGGGACGCTACGACAGGCATGTCGGTCTTTTTTCGGAATCCATGCGGGCTGATCTTCTGGCGCAGCAACAAATTGTCACAGAGATGAAATCGGCGCTGGAGCAGGGACAGTTTGAGCCGTGGTTTCAGCCGCAGTACGATCACGCCACGGGAAAGCTGATCGGCGCTGAGGTGCTGGTACGCTGGCGGCATCCCACCAGAGGGATGATTTCCCCCGTTACTTTCGTGCCTATCTTCGAAAGGAACGGCTTCATCTATGATATGGACCGATACATTTGGGAACGTACCTGCGAAAATCTACAAAGATGGATTCGGGAAGGGCGCAATCCGTTGCCCGTTTCCGTTAATGTTTCACGCTACGACGTCTTTCGGGATGATTTGATCGACACCCTGACAGGGTTGATTCGGAAGTATCAGGTGCCTGTGGAATTGCTTCGGTTGGAAATCACCGAGTCGGCTTTTTCCAAAAGCACTACCCAGATCATCAGCGCCGTTAAACAACTGATTGCCTTTGGCTTCACCGTGGAAATTGATGATTTTGGCAGCGGTTACTCCTCCCTGAACACGCTCAAAAATGTTCCGGCACAGATTTTGAAGCTGGATATGAAATTTCTTGAATCTACAGAAGCCTCTCAGCGGGGTGGAAATATTTTAGAATCCATCGTGCGCATGGCTAAGTGGCTTGATATGTCCGTTATCGCGGAGGGTGTGGAAACCAAGGAGCAAGCCGATTTTTTAAAGTCCATCGGCTGTGTTTTCGTTCAAGGCTATTTATATGCTAAGCCCATGACTCTTTCACAATATGAGGACTTAGCTGCTGGAAGCGGAAAGCAGAGGGAAAAGCCCGCCCTTGAGACGGTAGAGCATTTAGATAGCAACGCGTTTTGGAGCCCGGAGTCCATGGATACGCTCATTTTTAACAGTTACCTAAGCAGCGCGTGCATTGTTGAGTATCATAACGGAAGCATTGAGCTTCTGCGTGCAAACGATAAATATATTCGGATGATACAAAGCATGGGAATGACGTTTGATGACGCGCTAAAGATTAACTGGATGGAGCATATGAATGACGTTGGCAAGGAGCGGTTTACCGCTATGCTGTGCTCCGATACCAATCTGGAAGAAGAGTACGACGTTGAACTTGTGTTTCAAAACCTCCCGACCGGCATCGAAAAGGTTTATTTACGTTCTACCATGCGTGTGATTGCCAAAGTGGGGCAACGATACCTCATCTACTGCAATGACGAGAACATTACCCCCCAGCGAGTAGCCGAGGAAAAGCGGCAGGAAACCACGGAGCAGCTCGCTTTTTTGGAGGGCATGGCCCATCAGCTGCTCACCAAGGCGAACGTTACCGATTGTATCCAAGCGCTTCTAGGTAGAATGCTGGAGTTTTTTAACGGCAATCGCTGCTATATCTTTGAGTATGACGCAGAGCGGGGCTTCATGAATAACACCTATGAGCTGTGCGCCGACGGCGTTATTCCGCAAAAGGAGCTTTTGCAAGAGGTGCCTCCGGAAAAGATGTCTTTCTGGATGCATGCCTTTGATTGCCATAACTCTATTTATATTGATAATGTGGACGCCCTTGAGCAGAGCCGTTCAGAAAAGGAGCTATTGCAACAGCAGGGGATTCGGTCGCTGGTTGCCGTGCCTTTATATAAGAACGAAGCGTTGATTGGCTTTATAGGCGTAGACGATCCAAAGCAAAAGCGGAGCCAAATTAAAAGCTTATCGGCCTTGGGGGATTATGCCGTGGTACTGCTGACCCGGCGTGATCTGGATGAGAAAATCAATAGAGAAAATCAGGAAAAGCTTGCTGTCATGGACGGTATTCCCGGCGGCTTTGTTCGCATACGGATGAGCCCGGAGGGAGTGCCTTGTCCGCAGTATTACAGCGTTGGATTCCAAAAGCTGGTCAAAATGAATGTGGCAGAATTAACGTCGCTTTATCAGGATAACGCGATGGCAGGCGTACATCCCGACGATGTTGCCATCGTTCAAAACGCTGTGGATTGTATGCTGCGCCATGGTGAAACGAACAATGTACGATATCGCCTGCGCATGGGCGGCGGCGGTTATATCTGGGTAAGTATCTTTGGAAAAATGCAGCGGGAGCCTTCCGGCACAACTTTTTTGAATGTTTACTATGCAGACGCAACAGAGCAGAAAAGGCAGGAGAATATCCAAAAGGAGCTATTGGATCATCTACCCTGCGGCGCAGCGCTATATGAAACCGATGGGGATAAAACGACCGTTATTCACAGAAACCTGCGCTATTGGGAGCTGGTTGGATTGCCGACCCATAGTGACGATGGATCAGCAGAGGTCAGCAGGATTCATCCTGAAGATCAACGGCTGTTATGCGGCGAAATTGAGGAGGCTATTGAGCAAAAACGGGACATGTCCTGCGATGTTCGTGTTTTATCCGGGAATGGAAGCTATCGGCTCTTTCATACGATCTCTCGAATTTCCCCACAGGAGGATGGACGGGTGATCTACTGCGTTACCTATACGCCTGTTTCGGATGAAACCCAGCATATGCAGGAGCTACTGCCGGTGATTCTATCCGCAATTATGGAATCCACCAGCGATTATTCCTTTATCAAGGATGAAAAGCTGCGATATCTGTGCGCCAGCAAGGCTTTTGCTAAAATAGCGGGCCGTTTAGACGAGCGCGAAATCGTTGGCAAGACGGACTTTGATTTATTTGAGAAGCAGACTGCGTCGAAATTTCGCCATGACGACGAGCTGCTAATGAGCAGCGGCCAATCGATGATTGATAGCATTGAGGAAATTCCATCCTCCGATCATCAGGCTCATTATTCACGTACCTCCAAATATCCCCTGCGGGATCCGACGGGGCGACTGATCGGTCTTTACGGGGTGGGGCGCGATATCACGCAAGAGCAGCTCATGACGGAAAAGCTACGCATTAGCGAGGAGGAATACCGCCTTGTGATGCAGCATACCCATAGCAGCGTTTGCCGCTTTACCGTGGAGGATCAAACGCTGACGTTGCCGCCGGAGGTCGCGCAAGCCAGGGGTCTACCAAGGCGCATAGCAAATATGCCCCAAGGCATGCTGCAATTGGGCGTTATTCCTCAAGAGAGCCAGCAGGTATATAGTGGGTTTTATGAAAAGATCATGAAGGGCGAGCCTAACGGCAGTATCATTTTTCAATGCCGAATGACCGACGGCCTGCGGTGGCTGGAGGGGCATTATTCAACGGTCTTTTCCGGGGATAAACCGCTTTTTGCGGTCATTTCTTATTTAGACGTTACCGAACGCCAAGAAAAAGAGATTATCTTTACCAAATGGCAGCAGTCGCTGCTAGGCAAGAGCCAAAAGGATTATACGCTGTATCGCTGCAATCTGAGCAGGGATACCTCCACGGATACGCGGGAAGGGGAATTGCTGGAGGTAAGCTTTGATATTTCGACAAGCACCTTTGACCAGCGCACGGAGGAGTATGCCCGTCAGTTTGTCGTTGAAGAGGATAGACCCGGCTATTCCGCACTGCTGAACGCTGACGCGCTGTTGGCTGGTTACTATCGTGGCGTCCGAAATAAAACGTTGGAGTATCGGGAGAAGCAGCCTAACGGTAACGAACGCTGGCTTCGCCTTACCATTGAACTGGTGGAATACCCCAATTCCACCGATGTGGAAGCCTATCTGATGTTTGAAAATATTGACGAGGAGAAAAAGGCAGAGCTGCAAATGAAGGCGAACGCGGAGACGGATTCACTCACAGGCCTTTTGAACCGCACAACCTTCACCAAAAAAATGGAAAAGGTGCTGGCCCAGCGCAAACAGGAGCTGTTTACCGCGCTATTGATGCTGGATATCGATGATTTTAAACAGCTTAATGATTGCTATGGCCACATTGCGGGTGACCATGCGTTGATAGAGGTCGCCAAAACGCTGAAATCTATGCTCCGACCGAATGATCTTGTAGGCCGTCTGGGCGGAGACGAGTTTTTGGTTTGCCTGTGCGATTTGCCGGATGACGGGGTCATAGAACGGAGGGTGGATTGGTTCCGTGAGCAGATGAAGGAGTCCCTGCAAACGGTGACGCCGTTGACCGCTAGCGTTGGAATCTCCGTCAGTCCCAAGGATGGCAATGATTTTAATACCCTTTACCAAAAGGCAGATGTGGCGCTCTACCATGCAAAACGATCGGGAAAAAACCACCATTCCTTTTATCAGGAGAGCATGGAATCCCTCAACACATAAGAAGGCTTGTGACTGGTTCAACCGAATGCTGCTTGATCAACATTGTACGCAGTAGCTTTTGTATCAAATGCGTACTCGTTGAGGGCTTCAGGAATGAAATAGGATACTGCAAACACGATTTATGCGGAAAGCTGTGGGGTGATTAGATGGCTACGAATCGAAGTATACTGGTCGTTGATGATAATAAGATCAATCGTTCTGTTTTGTGCAGAATCCTCAAATCGGACGGTTTTGATACCATAGAGGCTGGTAACGGTTTAATAGCTTATCAGATTCTATCTAGCGATACGCAAAGCGTAGCGCTGGTTTTGCTGGATATCGGTATGCCCGTTATGAATGGCTATGAGCTTTTGCAGAAAATGAACGAAACGGATTTGATTCGTTCTGTTCCCGTCATCGTGACCACTGGCAACGAGGATGAACATGTCGAATTGCGCTGCTTAGAGCAGGGCGCGTCCGATTTTCTTAAAAAGCCGTATAATACGGAGCTTGTAAGGCATCGGGTGCGGAGCCTATTGCGCCTTTGGGATAACGCCGCTTGGATTAATCAGCTGGAAATTGATCAGTTGACGGGCATTTACAGCAAGGAGCCGTTCTATCGGCACGCGAAGGAAGTGTTGGACCAACATCCGGACACAGCCTATGAAATGATTTATACGGACGTGGATGATTTTAAAATGATCAACGCCCGGTACGGCACGGAGGTCGGCGACGAGCTGTTGAAATACCTGGCCGAGCTTTTTAAAGGCGTGATTGGGACGGATGGCGTTTGCGGCCGGATTGGAGCCGATAATTTTGCGTTGCTGATGAAGGAATCTCCAAAAGGCACTCAGGAGACGGCTGGCAATCAAACGAAGCAGGCTTTTGCCAATGCGCCCGTGAAGGATATTCAAATAAAAGCCGGCGTTTATCCAATCACGAAACGTTCTCTCTCGCTTTCCGATATGTGCGACCGTGCGAAGCTTGCCGCCGCATCCATTAAGCATCAGTACGGCGTTTATTACGCCATCTATGATCACTCCATGCGGGAACGGGCGCTGAGAGATCATCAGCTGGCGGGTAGTATGGTGGAGGCGCTTGAAAAGGAACAGTTTGCCGTCTATCTTCAGCCCAAGCATAATACGGAATGCGGGGCGGTTGTTGGGGCCGAAGCGCTGGTGCGGTGGAATCACCCGGAGCTTGGGTTTATCTCTCCCGCTGAATTCATCCCTTTGTTTGAGCGCAACGGTTTTGTTACAAAACTGGATTTCTATATGTGGACCGAGGTTTGCAAAATCCTCAAGCAATGGATAGATCAGGGAATTCGACCGATTCCCATATCGGTCAACGCCTCTCGCGCGGATTTTAGCACGCCTGATTTGCTGGAAAAAATTGTGCAGCTGGTAGATTCCTATGGCATTCCCCATAGCCTTCTGCATTTTGAGGTGACGGAATCAGCCTATACCGACCGTCCCCAGCAAATCATCGACGCAGTTTCGGCGCTGCGCGATCTTGGATTTCTTATCGAGATGGACGATTTCGGCTCCGGTTACTCCTCCCTCAATATGCTTTCAGAGCTGCCCATCGATATTCTCAAACTGGATATGCGCTTTATGCAAAGCGGCAATGAGCGGATTAAGGGTGGAAAGCGGAATATACTCAGCTTTATCGTCAGCTTATCCAAATGGCTCCAGCTGCCCACCGTGGCTGAGGGCGTTGAAACCAAGGGTGAGTTTGAGCTGCTCAAATCAATGGGCTGTAACATGATACAGGGGTATTACTTTGCAAAGCCTATGGCTGCTTGTGATTTTGCGGCTTATATGCAGGCCCATTTACGCGCGGAGCAGTGCCCAGTGAGCAAAGCC
Organism: Eubacteriales bacterium; assembly: GCA_028693055.1. Classification (GTDB taxonomy): domain Bacteria; phylum Bacillota; class Clostridia; order Christensenellales; family Aristaeellaceae; genus Limiplasma. Next base: position 42,987 of record JAQUWD010000018.1, read on the forward strand.
GTCCAAACCGTTGCGGTGGAAAGCGAAGACAACAACGAAAACAAACCCAAGGTGTTGATCGTTGAGGATATCGAAAGCAATCGCGAGATCATGAAGGAACTGTTAACGCCGTATTATCAGGTTACCTGTGTGGAGAACGGGAAGCTTGCATGCGAATACCTCCATAGCCATCATGAGGAGCTTTCCTGTATCCTTTTGGATTTGCTGATGCCGATAATGGACGGTTTCCAAGTGCTGGAGGTAATGCGCTCCAACGGCATGATCCACGAGGTTCCAGTGATTATTACTACCGAAACGGGCAGCAACAGCGAGCTGCGGGCGCTGCATTTGGGCGCGGAAAGCTTTGTGGCAAAGCCCTACAATCCAGAAATTCTGCTTCATCATGTCAAAAAAGCGGTGGAAGAAAAGAGCTACTGGCAAATGAAGCGAGAGTACGACAATAAAAAATTGGTATTGGAAAACAAAATCTATCGAGATGAGCTGACGGGGCTTCTCAATCGTCTTGGATTGGAGAAAGCCTTTGGGCTGCTTGGTCCCAACGATCCCTATACCATGATCCTGCTGGATATCGACCATTCGAGCGAATTCAATCAAGCGTATGGTCAAACGGCGGGAGACGCATTGCTTCAGGCGGTAGCGAAGGGATTGATTCAATCTGTCAGGCCGGAGGACATCCTTGCCCGGATTGGCGGCGACGAATTTATGTTGATCCTGCGGGGGATGACCGACCCCAAGATGGCGATGGATAAGTGCAAACGGTTATGCGATGCGATTCATAGCTTGAGCATTGCTTCCCTTCGCGCGTCCGCCGGAGTGGTTGTGATGCATCCGCCGGTTCAATTTGGTGAGATTTTCCGTACGGTAGATCTTGCGCTTTATAAGGCAAAGCATGAGACGCAGGATGGATGTTATCTTTGGAACAAACAAGACGCCTTGGATTGAGCGCTATTGGGAGAAAGTAACAATGCAAAAAGCCAAGAAAGTAGCCTTATGGATGGTAACCTGTCTACTGTTTACGGTAATCCCGTCAGCCATGTTAGCGGAAGGGACGGCGACGCTTTCCTTTACGCCGGAGGAACAGGCGTACATCCAAAGCAATCAAACCATACGAGTAGGTTTACAGGCTGCGCGCCCTCCCTATTCGGTATATGATGAGAATACGGGAACCTTTACAGGCATCAATGCGGATATTTTAGACGAAATTTCTGCAACGACGGGGCTTTCGTTTAACTATATTCCCATGACTGCGGGCGTTACTTCTATTAATCTGTTGGCTTCGGGCGATTATGACGTATTGTGCGGTATCGAGAGGGATCATTTTGCCGATAATGAAGCCATTGACGCTACCGTGGCGTTTATGGAAAGCGCGATTGTTCCTGTAGGCCGGGCTGGCGAGCCGATTGATATGAACAGCGCGCTTACGGTGACGTTTCCCTCCTCCTTTCAGGCGTTAGAGGATGTGATGAAGGAGCAGTATCCCAACGCAATCCTCAAGCTGCTGCCCACAAACCGGGAATGCTTGGATGCGGTGGTGGCGGGAGAAGCGGATGTGTTTATCCAGAATACCTATATCTTGGGACGGATGCTTCAAGAGCCCAAATATGAAAATCTGGATATCCTGCCCGTTCAAATCATGACGGAGCACACCGCCATGGCTGTACCCAAGACTGAAAACCCGCTTTTGCTTTCTATTCTGAATAAAGCGATTATTGGGCTGGACAAGGCAGTGGTCAATAGCAGCCTGATTGAACACACCTTTGCCACCCGTTATCACATGACTTTTTTAGATCTACTCTATAAGTTCCGGCTGGAAATTTCAATCATCGCGGTGCTGGTGCTGGCATGCTTTGTGCTGCTCATTGCGCTTGCGGCGGTTCGTCGTAGAGGCGAGCGCGTGCTGGTGAAGAAAAACGAGGAGTTAAGCACAGCCATTCGGCAGGCCCAGCAGGCCAGCACAGCGAAAAGTCAGTTCTTGGCACGGATGAGTCATGAAATCCGCACCCCAATGAATGCGATTGTCGGTATGACCACGCTTGCCAAAATCAAGGTTAACGACCCGCAGTGTACAACAGAGTATTTGAATAAAATCGATATGTCCTCCAAGGTGCTGTTGAATATCATTAACGACGTACTGGATATGTCGGCTATTGAAAACGAGAAGCTAAAGCTTGCCAACAGTCCCTTTGATTTTAAGGAGCTTGTGAATTCCGTTACTACCTTGTATTACAGCCAATGCAAAGCCAAGAATATTGACTTTAACGTTGTGCTTACAGACGTTACCGAGGAAGTCCTGGTGGGGGATAGCCTACGGGTGAACCAGATTTTGTTGAACTTGCTTTCCAACGCCGTTAAGTTCACGCCTGCTGGGGGAAAGGTGGAGCTGGCTATTGCTCAACGCGCCATTCGAGAAGACAAGGTTTATTTTGAGCTGAAGGTTTCCGATACGGGCTGCGGAATGGACGAGGAAATGCTGAGCAGGCTGTTCCGCCCCTTTGAGCAGGAAAGCGCCGTAACAGCTCAGAAGCATGGCGGCAGCGGACTGGGCTTGTCTATCTCCAAAAACCTTGTGGAAATGATGCATGGAACCATTCAGGTGGCGTCCACCAAAGAGGTAGGCACCACCTTTACCGTAAACCTTTCCTTTGGACAAAGCGATCACACCTTTCAGCAAACATCCGATAAGTTTAAATCCATTCGAGCCTTGGTGGTTGACGATGATGCGGTCAGCCGTGAGTATACAACCGTCGTTTTGAAACGAATCGGGATTGATCATGACTGCGCGGTTACCGGCGAGCAAGCGATCCAGATGCTGGAGGAAGCTCATGACAAGGGTTGGGGCTACGATGTATGTCTGGTGGACTGGAAAATGCCGGGGATGGATGGCATTCAGGTAACCCGCCGGATTCGAGATTTGTTTGACGAGGATACGGTGATTATCATTGTATCCGCCTATGATCTTTCGGAAATTGAGGATGAAGCCAAGGCGGCGGGGGCCAACCTCTTCGTGACCAAGCCCTTATTCCAATCTACCATCTTTGACGTATTGATGACGCTGAGCGGAGGGAAATACAAAAATGCCAGCGCTGATGTACAACAGTTTGACTTTAGTGGTAAGCGCGTTTTGTTGGCGGAGGACAACGTGCTCAATATGGAAATCGCTACCGAGCTGCTGGAAATGACGGGCATTGCGGTGGAACCGGCGGTCAACGGTCAAGAGGCGGTTGACAAGTTTGAGGCCTCTACGCCGGGAACCTATGATGTGATCCTGATGGATGTTCAGATGCCGTTGATGGACGGCTACGAGGCAACCCGAGCTATACGGAGCTCTTCTCATTCTCAGGCGCATTCTATCCCCATCTATGCAATGACGGCTAATGCGTTTATCGACGATGTAAACGCCGCCCTCAGCAGCGGCATGAATGGACATATTGCCAAACCCATTGATACGGAGGTCTTGTACCGCACGCTAAAAAATTGCTTTAGGGAAATTGCATTGGGCTAGATTACCCTGCATAATGATTTTTGCTTGTGAAAAGATTGTCAAAAAAAGCCTTTTGTGCTATAGTATTCTCTCAACCGAAAGGCCTTAACAGACAATGGTTAAAGGGAAAGAAGGAAGCCTATATGCAAAAGGAACATTCCAGATACAATGTTGCAAGAATCATTCTGATTTTTTGGTGCTTATTCATCGGGGTCGGCGCACTAGGCGGTAGCGTTTGCATGCTGCTGAAACCAGACGGCAGCCTGATGGGGATGCAGGAATTGCTTCCATACTTTCAAGTGCTGCCTTTTTCGGAAACGCTTTTTCAGGATTTCGTTTTTTCAGGCTTCTCGCTGCTTCTCGTTAACGGGATACCGAATCTAATTGCGGCGGTGTTGCTGTTTCAAAAAAGAAAATCCGGCGCAGTGATGGGCGGCATTTTAGGGTTGACGCTGATGGCTTGGATTTGCATCCAATTTGTCATCTTTCCAAATAATATCATGGATAATCTCTATTTCACCTTTGGTATTTTGCAGGCGTTGACCGGCCTTGCGGCTCTGATTTTTTACAAGCAGGAACATTTTATTTTTGAGCGGGGAGATTACCCCAATGTTGACAATACCTCTGATACGCTGGTGGTCTATTTTTCCCGTATGGGATATACCAGAAAAATCGCTTATGAAACGGCAAACCGGCTCAACGCAGCCGTTTATGAAATTAAATCAACAGAAACAACCCAAGGCACGCTAGGCTTTTGGTGGTGCGGACGTTATGGAATGCATGGCTGGGATATGCCGATCGAAGCGCTTCAGGTTGATCTCACCGCTTACCGCAAGGTAATCATTTGCTCGCCAATCTGGGTTTTCGGTTTAGCCGCGCCGATGCGCAGCTTCTGCCGCATGGCGAAGGGGAAGCTCCAAAGGGTAGACTATATCCTGATTCACCACATGGGCGCTTCTTTTACCAAGGTGGCTGACGAGATGGACAGCCTACTGGGCTTGAAGCGGGAACACTTTTATAGCATTCGCTGTCATGTGGGCAGCTTCAGAGAAAACAAACAATCCGCAACAATTTCCAGTAGCGTGAACTAGCTATTGGAGATGTTCCTTCCTATTGTTGCACGATAGGTTGTAGCATCTGGTTTCGTTTACGCATTGTTCACAATAAAATCACCGGACACGTTGCTATTCATCGCAAATTCATGTATAATGATTTCGTAAGGAAGGCGTGTCGAAGCGCCGTCATCTCAAAAATAAACAAGGAGGCGTTACCATTGATTCAGGTGATTGCCGGTAAGAAAGGCTCGGGTAAAACCAAGCGCATTATTGATATGGCTAATAAGGCCAGTCAGGAATCCGAACACGACATCGTTTTCATCGACGATGACAATCGCTATATGTTTGACCTACGCCACGAGGTTCGGTTCATCAATGCGGGGGAGTACGATATCGAGAGCGATCAAATGTTTATGGGCTTCTTAAGCGGAGCTGTAGCACAGAATTTTGATGTGGGCCTGATCTGCATCGACGCGTTCAAAAAGCTGCTGAAGGCCGAATTGAAAACATCGGAATGGATGTTCAAACGGTTGGAAGTAATCAGCGAGAAGCACAGTGTGGACTTTGTTCTATCCATCAGTGAGGACGTGGCAGAGTTGCCTGCGTTTATCAGCAAATACGTCATCTAATTTCAATGCATTGTCAAAGAACTCCTTAAGGGGGTGTCGGGGGAGCCGAAGGCTACCCTGACTGCATTCGTATCGACCGGCTTTGCCGGTCGGGCGGGCAGTTTGCGGCTCTGCCGCAAACATTACCCATAGCTGGCGAAAAAGCGCGTAGCGCTTTTTTGACACGTTGAAGCTACGGCGCTAAACAGCACCGTAGCTTTCTTATATTGCTTTATACCCTTATCAAAATCATTAAAAATCAATGGCGTCGCCACAGCTTGCTTTCCGAGCCGCCTTAAAGGCTTCGCCGTCTTTTTTTCGGATCACGCGTTCCCGTAAGCCATCCTTGGTGCAGAGCGTCAACGTGATTTTTCCCGCTTCCACTTGGGGATGGCGCAGTACACGCCCATAGCAAAGCTCCTGAACGGGCGTTTTCGAAAAAATGAGATAAGCGTATTTCTCATCCTCATAAGGCGCGTCTCCTCCCTTGAGCTGCTTGTGCAGCCTTGAACGGGAAAGGCGGCAGGTGAAATGGCACCAGTCCTCCTCAGCCATGGGACAGGCGTTTAGATGAGGACAGGGAGCGATCAGCGTACCGCCTCTTTGGAGCAGGTGCTCCCGCGCTGCACGGAGCTGACCAAAAGCCGTCGGAGTGCCCGGCTCAATGAGAACGAAAAATTGCCCACATGCATCCCACAGCTTATCGATGGTGCGTAGACGGGTGGCTTCGTCAAACTCATTGAGGGCGTAGGAAGCGGTAACCAAATCATAGGTCTCCGAGGGTGCGTACTCCGTCAATTCCGCCTGATAAGTATGTACCACGCTTTGCAGGGAGCTTCCTGATAGGTAGCGTTGGCAAAGCGTTAGCATGGCGTTTTCTCGGTCCACGCATAAAATGTTTTGGAGGGATGGAAACGCCGCTGCGGCTGCCCATGCGGCTGCGCCGGTACCCGCGCCTGCGTCCAGCATGGTTTTGCAGCAAACCATGTCCTTGTTTAATTGCGAAAGGACGGCGGCTACCGCGCTATAGGTTGCCGGCATCCGTACGGCAGAGTAGGCAAGCACCTCTGTTTGCGTAAGCACAAGGCGTTTGCCCATTCCGCTTTCTTCGCGATATCTTTGGCTAAGGAGCGCAACGGCATTTTTTAGCACATTGGGCTTAACCTTAGCCGTTTCCCGCTCAAGGGCAAGCCGGAGCTCTTGGGGCAGTTCCATTGGATGACAGCACCTCGATTTGATGTACAAAGCATTTTACGATTGTCCTTGCGAGAAAGGTGGTTTTGGGTCGGAAGAGGCCTTCTGATCAGTCTGCTGGGTATTTTGAGCGGGATTGAGATACGTCTCGTCATTGACCCACCCGCTAAAAAAAGTTCTCCATAAGATGCGTAAGTCCAACGAAACGCTCATATGCTCAATATACCAGATATCATGATCAATACGCATTTGAATATCGGTATCACCCCGATAGCCGTTTATCTGCGCCCACCCCGTGATGCCGGGCCGCACCTGATGCTTTACCATATAAAGGTGGACGCTCTTTTGAAATTTGTCTACATAATAGGGGATTTCAGGCCTTGGACCCACTAAGCTCATATCTCCCCGTAGCACGTTAAACAGTTGGGGCAGCTCGTCTATGCTGTATTTGCGGAGTATGCTGCCAAAGCGTGTCTTTCGCGGGTCAGCGTCGGTTGACCACGCTGTGTCTTGCGTGTCGTTTAAACGCATGCTACGGAATTTGTACATGGTAAACAGTTTTTTATTTAGTCCCACCCGCTTCTGGCGAAAAAAAATCGGCCCCGGACTAGAATGCTTTACACCAATTGCCACGACCAAAAACAGCGGGCTGAGTAAGAGTAGCGCCACTGCGCTGACAAGGATATCAAAGGAGCGCTTGATCACAGCGAAGGCGAGATTATCCATCTGATTCCCGCGCAGATTGATGGCTCGGATGGGGCCAATGGTTTCGATCTGTGGAGAGGCGGGAAAAAGATCGCTATAAAAAGGAATAACGCTCACCCGCGCGCCGCACTGCTCGCAAATGCTGAGCATCGGACGAATCCAACCGGTTTCGCCCGCTTCAAACGCTATGACCACCTCGTCCACCGAGTCGTCCTGCAAATAGTCCTTCAAAGATTGAAGCGCACCTAAATAGGGAATACACATTTTTTCACATTTTGTTTCGTTCAGGTAACCAAGGAGGGTTATGCTCAGATTTTGATCGTCGTTTGCAGCTTTTGCATAGGCTAACGCCGTATCCCCGCCGCCCAGCAAAAGCACGTTTTTACGAAAAAAACCCAAATGGGCGATCAAGTGATGAGACAGGATGTGCTTCAAGGTGAGCGTCAATGTGCTGGCTCCGATAAACAGAAACAAAACGCCCCGCGAAAACTCCTGTAGCCGAAAGAAATAGAGCACAAAGCCGATGATACTACTTCCGATCAGATTGGAGATAGCGATTCGAAAGGCAGCCTGCTTTTTTTTGATATTAGCGGAGAAAGAGTAGAGCTTTAACTGGGACAGCGATAAAACCAAAACAAAGGCATAAATACAGGCTGCCAGCCCGGTATCGGAATGTAAAACCCTGACAAAAGCCATATTGTTGGGCGTTTGCTTCCAAACCCCCAGCCATAACCATGCGCAAGCAATGTAGACACATACGATCAGCAACCAGTCAGTAGATGCGCTGATCGCCGTAAGTAATTTCTTGTTCTTTCTATTCATACGAAAACACCGCAAGCCAATGGATGCGATGCACCCCTTTCCGTACCCATCAAGGCAGTCGAACAATGAATTTGTATTCTATATGATAAAGATACTTTTCTAGAATACTAAGAAAGTATATCATAGGCGAATTTATGCGTCAAGAAGTGCAGAACCGTGATATATTTACAATAGTGGCAAACAAAGTTCAGCTAGTAATTACTTTAGCGAGGTTTTCAACGCAAACTGAGCACCCGCAGAGCAGCGCGAACGCACAGAACAAGTGGCACCGCCAATAGTATGCCTGCTATGCCAGCCGAAGCCCCGCCAAGCATGACGCACAGAAGCACAACGATGGGATGTAGCCGTGTCGCATCGCTCATCAGCTGCGGGGAAAGCATCCCTCCCTCCAGCTGCTGCACCAGCAGCACTACGCCCATAGCCCACAGAAGCTGCTTCCATCCATTCTGCCATGAGAACAGAAAAACCAGCACCCCTCCTAAAAACGGTCCGGCATAGGGGATTAGCTCCAGCACACCCATGGCTGTCCCTAGCAGAAGCCAACCGGGCACCCCGCAAAAAAGCAAGCCAACGGCGGTTAACCCGCCCACTACTGCGGAAATTAAAAGCTGCCCTCGCAGATAACCAGCCGTTTCCCGGCGCATCTCCCGCAGCACCCGGATTACTAGACGGCGCTTTGCAGCCGGAACCAGCATTAGCAGCCATTCGCCAATGCGTTTGCGATCCCGCAAAAAATAGTAAGCAAAGACTGGCGCAAGCATCCATTGACCAAGACCGCCCATCACACCCTGCAGCCAGCCAACGACGGCCTTCGCGCCGCCAGAAAGCAAGGCTTCCCCGCCGGACAGAAATGAACCCTTCATTTCTTCGTCGATTCGCATTCCGTTTTGCTCAAGCCATAGCTGACCCCGCTGGAGCTGCTCGCTAACGCCTGCATACACTCCCGGAAGCATGTCGATAATCTGTCGTCCCTGCGCAATCATAGGCGGAACAAACAGAAGAACAAATCCAATTAATCCAACGCTTAAGCCCGTCATAGCCAAGGAAGCCGCCAAGCCGGGCTTTAGCTTTTTCTCTAGCCATTTCATCAACGGCAAGGCAGCCATGGCTACCAGCATCCCTAAAAATAGCTGTGTAATCGCCTGCCATAAGAGCATTCGCTGCCAGACTACGATCACGATTACCGGCACAAGCCATAAATATCGACGGTATTGATTGCATCCCAAAGAACGTGCCTGCATGGTTTTGCTCCTTTCCGATCAAGATAAAAGGGTCGGGTGGCGGCGGTTGTTTCCGTCCGCCACCCGTAAATCACCACATTTTGCTCATTTTCATTAGCTTATCCACTTGCTTTTGCGCTTGCTTTTTCATTTTCTGGTTACCGGGCATCAGCATTGCTCCCGCGCCAATCGCAAAGCCGATTGCTCCTGCCATGGCTGTTTTTACGATGCTCATCCGCCGTCCTCCTTTCCCAGTCTCCGTTGAAGTTCCGCCCATGTGAGAAGCTCCGGCACTACAACCTCATCCCCAGACCGCTGGGTGTGGATGACTCGATAGGCTGCAGCATAGGACGTATGGCCCAGCAGTCGGTAGAGCGGCCCTTGACTGATTTCCAAGGCCATCAGCCTGAGGGACATTCCGCCTAGAACAGCATCGCTAACCTGACCAATCCGCTCCCCTGTGGTTAGAAAAACCTGCCGCATTTCCATATCGATATGCTCCGGTATAGACTCCGGCTGTTGGGATACAAGCACGCATCGCTGCCCTACCAGCTTGAGCGCCCGGGCGGGGACCCATCGCGCCGCACCAATGCCACGGCGGATCACAACCCCCCGCAAGCGCCGCGCGTTTTCATCGGTCACGCCGCGTTCCACGTATCCCAGCTGCTGATCCTGCCATACCACGGGCATTCCAATCAAGCGATTTAGGGTCGTCAGCACAGCCATTTCCTCCTCTTTCATCGGCGTACCGCTAGCTTGCCCCGGCATGAAGCGGTTTCCGCAAACAATGCTTGCCAAAAGTACCAGCGAAAAAAATGGAAACTTATGCCGGACCATTTTTCGAAAACAGAAGAGCCGCATAGCCTCCCCAAAAACAAGCTGGAGATTGCTTCCAAATGATTGCCTTGGGCTTCCAGACTTGGATATCATTGGCAGGGATAAAGCTGCGTTTATCGCATGGATGCCTCCGCTCCATTCGTCTGATGAGAGAACGGCAAGGGAACAACCCTCGCCAATAAAAAAGGAGGTATCCCCATTATGCAAAAGACCCATCTACACAAAAGATGCCTCCGGGTAGCTGCTTTGCTGGTTGCGATGGCGTTGCCCGTGGTGTCTTTGGCTGAATCCTACAAGGTGGTCAAGGGCGGTTCGCTCAATCTGCGTCAGGAAGCTTCTACCAGCGCCAAGGTGCTGGGACAGTATCCTACCGGCACTTGGATGACCGTCATCGAGGAAGGCACGGACTGGACGAAGGTTAAGGTGAACGGCGTAGAAGGCTACGTGATGAGCAAGTATCTTGCCGACGCTTCTACCTCCAGCACCATGTACGTGCGTACCAACACCGGCGTGGGCTTGAACCTGCGCACTGCTCCTTCCTTGGAGGGCGACATCATCACCAGCTTCCCTAACGGCACTGCTGTGAATATCCTCTCCCGCGGCAATGGCTGGTACAAAATTCAGGTGGGCGATAGCATTGGCTTTGCGGCCAGCCGCTACCTGAGCACCGGCGCTACCAGCGGCGGCAGCACCTCCACCGGCTCTAAGCAGGGCGTTGTCAACAACCCCGGCGCGAACCAAGTACTGCTTCTGCGTGAAACCGCCAGCACGGATGCTCGCGTTTTGGGCTACTACCGCAACGGAACCGTCGTGACCATCAAGGGCGAAAGCGGCAGCTTCTACAAGGTAACCGTGAACGGCCAGAGCGGCTACATGATGAAGAGCTTCATCAAGCTGACCTCTGGCTCTACCTCCGTTTCTCCCCTGCCCGAAGCTCCCTTCGCAGCCAAGCTGGTCAATCCTAACGGAAACAGCATCGTAAACTTCCGTACCGCCGCCAGCTATACCGCTTCCATCATCAAAGCCTATCCCGTCGGAACGGAAATCACCGTGACCGAGGTTGGCGACGTTTGGTGCCGCGCCACCATCGGCGAGACCTCCGGCTATGTGAGCCGCTACTTCTTCGCGGTTAGCAAGTAAAATACAACAGATAAAAAATACGGCTGGGGCATATCGTCCCAGTCGCATTTTTGATTCAAATCGCCATCATTTCGTAGCGGGTTTTGCCTCGGCAATTTCTCCTGCCTTGGTCAGCGATAGCTTGGTAATCACAGGTCCAATCAGCTCATAAATCAGCGTGCCCGCCAGAATAACCGCCTGTATCTGCCGCCCATACATGGGTAGCTTGGTCAGGGTCATGGTAGCCAAGCCGATCGCAACGCCAGCCTGAGGAATTAAGGTAAAGCCCAAGTATTTTTGCACATTAGGGTGAGCGTGCACCGCACGAGAGCCGATGGCCGCGCCGCACCATTTACCAATCACGCGAAACACCACGTAGCATACTCCTACCAACCCAACCGTCGGTAGAACGCTCAAATTTAACTCAGCCCCAGAGATAACGAAGAACAGCAGAAAAAGGGGCGGGGTGATACGGTCTGTCTGCTCGATAATCACGTCGGAGAATTTGCAGAGGTTGGTCATGACCGCCCCCACCATCATGATGCACAGCAGGTTGGAAAGCTCCCACAGGTCGCACAGAGCCAGCGCGAGAAAAACCACGCCAATGGTTAGCGCCAGCTTGTTGCCTCTGGACTTGAAGAATTTGGCGCAGAAGCTAAGCGCAGCGCCAAGGGCAATTCCCAATGCTAGCGAACCTACGATCTCCGCCAAAGGAAGCAGCACCATGCTGGTTACCGTCATAGCCGCGCCGCTGGCAATGGCCTGTGCAACGCTGACGGAAACCGCGTAGGCCATCAAACCCAGCGCATCATCCATGGCAACCACGGGAAGAAGCATTTCACACACAGGGCCCTTCGCCTTGTACTGGCGGATGACCATCAGCGTAGCGGCAGGGGCGGTAGCGGCTGCAATAGCGCCCAAGGCAATGCACATGGGGAGGTGGAAGCCGGGCACACCCAACAGGGACAAGGTAATCAGCACCACATCCACCACGATGACCGCGCCGAAGCCTTCGCAGGCGGTAATCACCAGCGGCTTGGAGCCGATGCGCTTTAAATACCCCAGCTTAAATTCAGAACCGATGGAGTAGGCGATAAAGCCCAAGGCAACCTCTGTAATCAGCGAAAGTCCGTCTGCCGTTTCCTGAGGAATGATCCCCAGAACGGAGGGGCCGATCAGCAGTCCGCCAATCAGAAAGGCGGTTACATTGGGCATATGGATGAGCTTAATGAGCCGGCTGCACGCCAGCCCGGTAAAAATAGCGATAGCAAGAGCCAAAAGGGTTAGCATTTTTTGCCGGCCTCCGTTCCCTCGACGAAAAGCGCCGGCGTGGAAAACAGAATACCGGTATCGGGCTTATCCAACCCTCCGGTGACCTGCTTGATTACCTTACGGGCGGTTTCTACCTCCGCGTCGCTTAAAACCATGATTAGCGTTTTGCTGCTCTTGCGTTCAGGATCGAAAAGCTGGCGAAAGGCGCCAAACATGGGGAGATCATCTCCGCTTTGATCCAGCACGCGCATCATGCCTGTGCTGTCTAAAACCGTACAGCCGCGAATGCCATTATCCAGCAGCGCCTCCAACAACGCTTCCAGATACTCCGTCTTGTTCAGAACCAGCGTTACAACCTGCATGAAATCACCTTCGTATTTCTATAATCTTCTGAAGCCGTTTGTTAGCATAGTCCAGATTTGAAATAATATCAAGTGAAAAAAAGCTTTCGTTCCTCTTTACTGCCGCTTTTCGCTGCGATGGAGCACCTTGAACAAAGCGCTGGCAAGCTTTTGCTGCTCCTTGGAGCTGCGGCTCTTCATGTCCTCCACCAAGGCGGATAATCTGTTCACCGCCGCTAGCAGCTGGCCGTACGCTTCCGTGCCAACAGCAGAGCCCTTGGTAGCACCCTTCTTTTCGCTCGCCCTTTGCTTCCCAACGGATTCGCCAGAAGCCACAGCATCGCGATCCGGCTTTTCCAGCTTGACGCGGTTGCCCTCACAAAGCATTTCCAGGGGCGCGAGGTTCCAGCTTTCTCCGTTATAAGGAGCGTTGGCTTCAAGGCCCTGCTCCGTTTCCAACATCCGTGCAAACCTGGAGGCAACCTCGTCGTCGCCGTGCACCACAAAAACATGCTGGGGCTGAGGTGCAAAATGAGAAATCCAAGTCAGCAATCCCTTTTGGTCCGCATGTCCGCTGATGCCAGCCAAGGTGGTAATCGTAGCGTTGACCTCTACTGGTTCGCCAAAGAGCTTAACCTCCTTCGCCCCGTCGATCAAGCTGCGGCCTAAGGTACCGTTGCTCTGATAACCTACAAATAGTATCGTCGATTCTTTTCGCCACAAATTGTGCTTCAAATGGTGGCGGATTCGGCCTGCGTCGCACATTCCGCTGGCGGAAATGATTACCTTGGGGGTGTTATCCTCGTTGATCAGCTTGCTTTCATCAGCGGATTCGGCAACGCGCAGATCATCGAATTGAATGGGGTTAATCCCTTGACGAATTAACGCTTTGGTTTCGTCGTCGGCGCATTCGCTGTTGTTTTCCGTAAACACCGTCGTGGCGCGAATCGCCAGCGGGCTGTCCACATAAACGGGGAAATGCTCATGACCGTGAACCAGCCCTTGCTGTTTAATCTGTCGGATAAAGTACAGCATTTCCTGCGTGCGGCCAACGGCAAAGCTAGGGATGACTACGTTGCCTCCCCGGTCGAAGGTGCTTTGCAATATTTGGGTGAGAGAAGCGATGTAATCAGGCGTTGGGCCATGGCTGCGATCGCCATAGGTGGATTCCATCACCACCACATCCGCTTCGGTCATGTATTGCGGGTCGCGGATCAAGGGCTGATGGGTATTGCCAATATCGCCGGAGAAAACGATGGTCTTTTTGGTTCCGTTTTCCTCAAGCTTTACCTCGATGGAGGCAGAGCCCAGCAGATGCCCTACATCCTGCATTTGGATGGCGACGCCGTCGCAAACCTGTATCTCCTGCTGATATTTGCAAGGGACAAACAGCTGACAAGCCTGCATGGCATGCTCTTGGGTATACAGCGGCTCGACCAGCGGACGACCGCTACGCTGGGCCTTACGATTGGTCCACTCCGCGTCGCTTTCCTGTATATGGGCAGAATCCAGCAGCATGATGCTGCAAAGATCTGCCGTTGCCTCGGTAGAAAAGATTTTTCCTCGGAAACCGTTTTTATATAGCAGCGGCAGATAACCGCTGTGGTCGATATGGGCATGGGTCAAAAGCACATAATCGATTTGGGACTCCATAATCGGCAGGGGTGCGTTTTCATATAAATCCGCGCCCTGCTCCATGCCGTAATCAATCATGATGTTTTTACCGCAGGCCTCCAGTAGAAAGCGGCTGCCCGTTACTTCATGAGCCGCGCCCAAAAATGTCAGTTTCATATTGCTTTTCCGCCTTTCTGCGAAAGCGCCGACGGGATATGCGGCGCCTTCGTCCATGGTTTACCAAATATTTCTATGGATCCGTTCCTTCACGTCGATCTGCTTTTGCTCGATTTTTTTAGCCTGTTCGCTGGGCTTTCCAATACCGATAAAGCATGGCATGAAGTACTCTTGTGGAAATTGCAGCACTTTTCTCGCCCATTCCGCCTCGTTCCCCAAAGGAATACGCAGCGTACAGGCGTAGCGCTCGGCGGTTGCGGCCAGAAAGATATTCTCGATGCAGCACCAGATGGACGCGAAGCCATTTAGCTGGGACAGGTTATCCGGATGCATGATATCCGTTTTCTGTTTCAGCAACGGAATCACCACCAGCGATGCATCCGCCAGCATGCGGTACTGCTTGGGAACAGCGTCCCGGTAGCAGTTTTGCTGGCAGCCGTCGTTTAGGTTCCAGTCCCGCAGGAGGGCGTTCATATCGTTTTCCGTAATTTGCTTTGGAATTCTCTCCAGCAGCGTTCTTACGACCGCTTGATCGTCAACGACCATAAAGTGCCAGTCCCGCATATGATCGTTCGTGGGCGCTTTCAGCCCAGCCGAAAGGATTCTTTCCACTGTCTCTTCCTCAAGGACAGCCGGTTGAAAATCGCGTATGGTACGCCGCCTATCGATCGCTTCATAAAAGTCCATAACTACCTCCCTTATGCTAGGCCGCCTTACGCCCGTGCCAAGGCATCGTAATAAACGCATGGATGCTCCGCTCCCCGATAAATCAGCTTTTCTTCTTTTTCCATCTTTTGCATGCCGCATTTTTGCATAACGCGTATGCTAGCTACGTTTTCAGTAAAGGCTCCCGTAACCACTTCTTCATACTGGTTTTTCCAAAGCTCAGCAATCACTGCTTTCAGCATTTCGCTGGCGTAGCCTCTATTCTGATAGGCTGGGTGGATCACATATCCTAGCTCTATGGTCGATTTTTGGATTTCTACATCGTTCACAAAGCCGATGAGGACGTTGTCCAAATAAATCCCGCGCTCAAAATGAGCGGGATCGAAAGAAATCTTGATCAGCCTTTCAGCCATGGAAAGCGCATCCTCTTCCGTCTCAAAGTTCGGAAGCATAAAGGTTTTACCGATCTCTTGATTGGTAAGTAAGGCTGCTAGCTCCTTTTGATCCGTCTCCGCGTAGGGACGGATCTCCAACCGAGCTGTTTTGATTGCTTTGATCATTTTCACGCCCCTAGCAGTTGTTTATCATTTTTGAAAAACGCTTTTACAGCTCCCTGAGCAGCTCCCGCAGCCGAGCGTCGATTTCCCGCGCCGCTTGCTCGTAGCATTCGTCGTCCCCTCCAAAGGGATCGGAAATCGGCGGCTGAAAAATCTTTAGCTTCGCCTGTACCTCCGGAAAAAACGCTCGGATATGGTCGGCATGTGCCTGCGACATGCACACCACTAGAGATACGTCCATCAAAAGCCGCTTCGTTACCGGCTGCGAGCGGTGACTTTCCAACGAAAGCCCACGCCTGAGCATGGCATGGCGAGCGCCGTCGGAGGCCGCGCACCCGCTGGCAGCGCTCACTCCTGCGGATAGCGCCTTGAGGTCGCTTCTCCCGCTTGACTGGCAAAGGCTGTTAAACAAGCACTCCGCCATAGGACTGCGGCAAGTATTGCCGGTGCATACAAAGAGAACGGTGGTCATGGTTCCTTCTCCGTTTCGTCCGCATCTATTTCCGTGAAGGCAGCCGCCCGTCCCAGACGGTTCATGATGGCAAGCCCAAGGCCTTGGGCGGGAAGAATCTCGCTATAGAGGATCGGCACTTGATCTCCATCCGCTTGGCGAAGCACGCTGAAAAGCTTATGGGCGACCGTTTCTGGGTTGGATAGGCTGCCAATGGATACCACATCCATCCCCTGATAAGCCGACAAATGCTCCTCAAAGGCAAAGATACGTACCGACTGCCCTTCGCTATTCTTTTCATTCGCCAGCCGTTTAATAACAGCCGCAACGCGGGACGGTTCGCCCTTTACCATGGTAAGCTTGCCGCTGGGGGCGTAATGCCGGTAGCGCATACCGGGAGACAGCGCCTTTTCCCCGGGACGCAAGGGGCGCATCACGCTATCGGATACCTGAACCTCCCCCAAAACACTTTGTAGCATTTCCGGCGTAATTCCTCCGGGGCGAAGCACCGTTGGAATCGTCGAGGTCAGGTCGATCACGGTGCTTTCCAGCCCGACCTGACATTCGCCGCCATCTAAAATGATTTCAAGCTTGCCCTGCATATCATTGAGCACATGGGCGGCTGTGGTTGGGCTTGGCTTGCCGCTGGTGTTGGCGCTGGGAGCGGCGACTGGAACGCCGCAAGCCTTTAATAGCTTCTGAGCCACCGGGTGAGAGGGCAAACGCACAGCGACACTGGGCAGTCCCGCCGTTACCACTGAGGGGATGCTTGGCTTTTTGGGCAGAAGCATGGTGAGGGGGCCGGGGCAGAAGGCTTCCATCAGCTTGTAGGCGCGAGCGTTCACCTCGCAGTAGGGCTCCAGCGCCGTCGGCAAAGCCACATGAATAATCAGCGGATTATCCGCAGGCCGTCCCTTTGCTGCAAAAATAGAGCGCACCGCGGCTTCGTCTAGCGCGTTAGCGCCAAGACCGTACACGGTTTCCGTGGGCATGCCAACTAGCTTGCCCAGCGTAAGCTGCTGTGCCGCCCGTTCAATATTTTCATCCGTCGGCGGTAAAACCTGTGTTATCATCTTATTCCTGCTCCCCAAATTCCTTTAGCTTTTCCGCTTGCTCCGCCAGCAGGAGCGAGTCGATCACCTCATCCAGATCGCCGTCCATCACATCGTCTATGCGATACAGCGTCAACCCGATCCGGTGGTCTGTTACCCTGCCTTGAGGAAAGTTATAGGTGCGAACCCGCTCGCTTCGATCACCGCTGCCGATTTGACCGCGACGGTTAGCCGCGTAGGCGTCGTCCTTTTCCTGACGAAATTTTTCATACAGGCGGCTTTTGAGCACCTTCATCGCCTTATCACGATTTTTGATTTGGCTTTTTTCATCCTGACAGGTCACGACCATACCGGTGGGCAAATGGGTGATGCGCACGGCGCTATCCGTGGTGTTGATACACTGACCGCCATGACCTGTTGAGCGGTAGACGTCAATGC
>JAQUWD010000113.1 GCA_028693055.1 Eubacteriales bacterium
CCGGCTGATCTCCGCCGCTAGTCGGCTTGCCTCCGCCGCGCTCATACGGTAGCCACGCACCTGTTCTAGCGCCGTATCGGCGGCGGTCAGGCTTTCCTGTATGTTTTCGTCGGTTTCGCGCAAGGAATAGCGCGTTTGATCTGCAAAAGCGCCTGTCGGCCTTTTCATTTCAAAATGGTCAAGCACATTTTCGGAAAGACCATCCGCAAAATGCTCCTTGACAATCTTTAATAAATTGGATATGCTAATTGTGGAATCAGTAGACGTGCCGTCCTTCGGGATCATACCGTCGGCCTTCGTGGTAGCTGATTCCTTTTTCATGTGTTTTTCTGCGTTTACAGCGTACAAATATCTTTTGTCAATCCCCTCCAAAGTCTCAATCCCCGTGACGTCTGCTAAATTCTCGCCGGTTTCGTTCACAACTAAAGCTACCGGATAATACTGAGTTTCATCCTGCGCAATTCCAATGTATAAATAGCTTTTTAATACGCCGTCCCTTGGCTTTAGCTCGTTGATTGGCATGGCATTTCTCACGATATCCCCAATGATAGAGGTAGCCGCTGCATTTCTGCGCATTCTGTCGAGCGATCCGATCAAGCCATGTCGCAATCCGTCACTGGTGATTTGAAGAGGAATCCCAGTATACATATTGTCTACAAAAATTCGACGTTCTGTAGTCGCGTCGCTCTCTTTGCTTTTTGCATTTTGAATGCCCGCCTGAATGGCTGCTTTTCTATCAACACTTTTTTCATTTGTATATTTATTCATATCCGGCATCACCGAAATATACATATCTTTCTGTTCTACCAAGTATTGATACGTATATTCCATACTTCCGTGCTCAATCGAATACGTTTCTCCCCCTATCTTTACGTTTCGATTAGAAGGCATTCCTTTTTTCTTCGCCCCCTCCAGCCCAGTAAACAGCGCTCTTTCGATCTTGCGCAGGCTATCCAAATCATTTTCCAGCACCGCCATCTGCTTCCAGCTGCCGCGCTGCTTCAGCTTTGCAAGCTGCTCGTCGAAGAAGTCCGCGATTTCACCTATCTTCTCCACGATTCTTTGCAGCAGCGTCTTATCCTCGCTTACCATCTTCTGCACGGTTTCCGGGTTGGTCAAGATCACCGGTGTCGTGTTGGCCACCAGCTCTTCCATGGCTGTGTCAGCGTCATAGCCCAGCTTCTTTAGCTCGTTCAGCCGCGCGTCCACGTCCTCGCCGTTTGCCAGCAGCGCATCCGTCACCGTATCCCTAAGTAGCTCGTAGGCCTCCGGGTTTCCGTCGCGTAGGCTATGCACCGCCTCGTGCATTCCCACGTAAACATAAGCCCCGTCCACCGCGTCCAGCGCGATATCAATGGTTCCCGTTTTGGGGTCATATCGCCCGTTGGCATATCTGCCTTGGCCGTTTTCGTCCTTCCCGGCCCTGATGCTATCCACGAATCGGATGCTCAGGCCATACTTCTTCCCAAACGCATCTAGCACCCGTTCGCTCTGGCGCAGGCTCTGCCGCTTGTATGCGCTTAGGTGCTCGAAGGCCGCTTGAGAGTATTTTTCCGTTACGCCGTTGCTATTTTGTGTGGGTTTGGGTATACTAGTATTAGCAATGAGTTTTCCGTTGGCCTTTGAGCCCCTAGGGATCGTGTCATTCGCCTTTTGTGCGTTTACAAGCCCTGGAAAACTTGTTGTCGAAGTAGTCTTTCCATTGGCCTTTGAGCCGCTTTGGATTCTGTTGTGTACCGTCTGTGTACTCACAGCCCACGGAAAGCTACTTCTATTTATTTTTCCAACGTTATAGATCGTGTTGATCTGCCCATTGATTCCAACCGACATCGTGATTCGATAGTAATTCTTTCCATCCAAAAAATATGCCGTGCGATAATTAAACCCGTCTTTAGCAAAAGAATGATTTTTACTATCTGGAATCGTTGCTTTTCCTCGTCCCGATACCTCTGCCAGTTCATCGATATGCGATTCTGCGCGGAGTTTCACTGCATATTCGTTATCTGTCATTGGCCTTTGTTTCCCGGTCTTACTATCGATAACCAAATTTCTAAACGCGGCTTTCCCAGCGGTATCTCGCGTTATGGTAAGCGCATCGCCGTCCGCACCATATACCGTTACGTCATGTCCGCTTCGTATTTCATTGTTAATATAGTGAATGATCTGCCCTCCCCATTTTTGCGAATCATCACCATGGATCACCTCACGATCTGCTTCGACGTATTGCCTCCCATCCGGCAGCGTTTGCTTAGAATACTTTTCTTTTCCTTGGGTGTTTTGACCACTACGCGCCCTGTCCCCCGCCGCCCACGCGTCCGTTCGCGCCGATTCGCTCATATAGCGCAGCGCTGCCTCGCTTTCTAGCGCCGCCTGCTGGTAGCTAATCCCCACCTTGGCGCGGGCATACACGCCGCCATAGGCGTTTACATACTGCGCCGTGGTGGCTTTGCTCGCGTCATAGCCGCTTATCATGCTTTCCACGCCCAGCGCGTCCAGCTGCCCCGCCTCCTCGGAGCTTAACAGCGCGTCCATCTCCGTGCCGGTATGCACGTCCTTGGCGCGTACCGTCCCGCCGTCGTCGGTCGCCAAATAGACGGTTCCGTCCTTCACCGCCGCGATACCGCTGAGGGTGATATCCGCGCTTCCGCTGCCCGTATTAAGCCGCGCCGCTTTCCCGGCAAGCACGCTGTCATGTTTTCCCTTTGCCTCCTGCCGCGCCTTCGTATCGCCGTCCTGATTTGCGGGTTCAACAACCTTCCACTGACTTTGCTCTACCTTCGAGGGTGTTTGCACATTCGCCGTTTGCGTATCAGCAAGCGGCTTTTGTGTATTCGGCGAATCCGCCTGCTCGCCGTTTCCATCAGTTAGCCCAAGCCGTTCCTGCGGCCCAATCCCCTTCGGGTTTTGGGCTTCGCCATTCGCCGCCATTGGCGGCTCGGTGGCTCGGTTCGCTTCGCTCACCCTTTCTAGCATCTTATTCCCGCGATAGCTCCGCATGCTGCCCACCAA
>JAQUWD010000075.1 GCA_028693055.1 Eubacteriales bacterium
TGCCTTGCTTTGCTATGCGCATGTTTGCGGCTTTGGCGTGTTTTCAGCTGCTTTTTCGCCGCTTTGCTGTATTATTTACGATACAAATGATGCCTATAACAAGAGAGTGCCCCAAAATCATTTTGAGGCACTCCCCTTGCTATCTGTCCCTCTGATTTGGAGAATAAAGCAAAAGAGTATCAAATCAGTATCACAAGGAATTTTGAAGTCTGGAAAGCCTTGATATTACTGAGTTTTTCTGTATTTCGAACTTACTCCCACTCAATGGTTCCCGTAGGCTTAGGCGTCAAATCATACAACACCCGGTTGACTCCAGTGACCTCGTGAGTGATCCGATCCGTAATTTTTTGCAGCAACGGCCAATTCACCTGCTCTATGGTCGCATTCATAGCATCCACAGTGTTTACAGCGCGAATGATGACAGGCCACTCAAAGCTGCGTTTGCCATCCTTCACACCTGTAGAACGAAAATCAGGAACCACCGTGAAATATTGCCACACGGTTTTATCCAGACCCGCGCGAGCGAATTCCTCACGTAAAATTGCATCGGACTCACGCACAGCTTCCAAACGATCACGAGTAATCGCGCCTACGCAGCGAACACCCAGGCCGGGGCCAGGGAAGGGCTGACGATATACCATACCGTCCGGCAGTCCCAGCGCTTTGCCCACGACGCGAACTTCATCCTTAAAAAGCAGCTTAATCGGTTCCACCAGCTCAAAACACATATCCTCCGGCAACCCGCCCACGTTGTGATGAGCTTTTACGCCATGGCTTTCCAAGATATCCGGGTAGATGGTTCCCTGTGCTAAAAAGGCGATTCCTTCTAGCTTGCGTGCCTCTTCTTCAAATACACGGATGAATTCTCCACCTATAATCTTGCGCTTCTGTTCGGGGGCGGTTACGCCCGCTAGTTTGTCCAAAAAGCGATCTGCCGCATCCACATAGACGAGGTTTGCACCCATCTGGTTTTTAAATACCTCGATTACCTGCTGGCTTTCACCCTTGCGCATCAAGCCGTGATTGACGTGCACACAGACCAGCTGTGTGCCAATTGCCTTGATGAGCAACGCGGCTACCACTGATGAGTCCACACCGCCTGAAAGGGCCAATAGTACCTTTTTATCACCAATCTGGCCTTGCAGTCGACCTACTTGATCGTCGATAAATGCCTGCGCTAAAGCTTCGGTATTGATACGTTCCATGGTTTCTGGCCGTTTGTTGCTGTCCATAGTCATTCTCCCCCTGTGCTTCGTTGATCAATTCAGTTTGCCTTCCATAGATAGTATAGCATGCGGAGGCTTTTCCGTAAACAAAAACGAAAGAAGGCGGCTAGCGTTTGCATAACGATCAGACCAAAATCCATCATAAAACAACTCAACCGATCATTGCCTTTGCTTCATAAAAGTCAAATTGTCCTCAATCAATCGGCAGCGCTGTTGAACGCAGTCCGCCGAGCGAAGCGCATCCCGGGGAGTATTAAAAACATAGTTCATAAGCCGTGCCAGATCCGTATGCGCCACGTGAAGTCTGGTGTCGCTTGAAGCGTAGTATAGATAGATGTCTCCATTTTCCGTACACACCGCGCCGTTGGTAAACGCAACGTTGCTAACATCCCCGATTCGTTCATGCCCCAAAGGCCCCAATAGCATTCCTCCAGGTTCTGCTACCACCTTGGAAGGATCCTGTAAATCCGTAGCAAATGCATATAGCACATATCGCAACCCAGCCGCTGTATTTCGCACGCCATGGGCAATGTGAAGCCATCCTCGGGGCGTTTTGATGGGCACAGCTCCAGCGCCATTTTTGCTCTCCGTAATGGTATGATAGCGACGTAAGCTGATCATCCGTTCCTCCTCCACCACGGCATGCGTGATATCAGCACAAAGGCCAAAGCCGATGCCTCCGCCGGAGCCGGTTTGAATAAAGTCGTCCATCGGGCGGGTATAGAAGGCATATTGTCCATCCACGAATTCTGGATGTAAAACCACATTGCGCTGTTGCGGCGAACAGGTTGTAACCAAATTAGGCAGACGTTCCCACGTTTTCAAATCGTGTGTGCGCACAATTCCTGCCGCCGCGACGGCTGCGGATAAATCTGCACTGCTTCGGTCCTTGCTTTCCGAACAAAAAACACCGTAAATCCATCCGTCCTCATGGGCAGTCAGACGCATATCATAAACATTGGTTTCCTCCGGATAGACATCCGGCAGGCATACAGGATAATCCCAGTAGCGGAATCCTTCAGTAGGGGAATCGCTTTCCGCCACGGCAAAAAAGCTTTTCCGATCCATCCCCTCCACCCGCGCTACCAGATAGTATTTTCCGTTCTGATACAGCGCGCCGCTGTTAAAAGCGCAGTTCACACCCAAGCGTTGCTGCATGTAGGGGTTTGTGCCAGGATTCAAATCATACATCCAAAAGGGAGGGGTGTGTTCTCTGGTCAATACAGGGTAGCGGTAACGCTCAAAGATACCGTTATAGAAATCATGGTTTACCTCATTGGGCCTTGCGATCAGCGTCTCGTATTCAGCCATCAGTTCAGCCGCTGTTTTGGTTTTCATCTTCTGTATCTCCTTAGCGTATGCCAATCTCTGTATCGCTCTGGCAAACCTGTGAATGTGCCTTGATGTAGTTAACTATTAACTCTACCTGTGTAAAAGCAAGCCCGACATAGGTATCCGCCGCGCCATAATAAATCGCTATGCGTCCGGTATCCGGATCTTGTAATGTAGCGCAAGGGAAGCAAACATTAGGTACAAATCCGCGTTCCTCATAGTTTTCTTCAGGCGTGAGTAAAAAGCTGCGACAGCGATACTTGACCTTGCTGGGTTCGTCGATATCTAAGATTGCGCCCCCAATGGAATAAACAAACCCGTTGCAGGTGCTGCTAACGCCGTGATAGAACATAAGCCAGCCCTCGCTAGTCTCAATGGGCGCTGCGCCTCCACCCACCTTGACGCTCTCCCACCAAGCGTCACCCTTGCTCATCACATGGCGATGACGGCCCCAATAGATCATGTCCGGGCTTTCAGACACAAACACATCGCCAAAGGGAGTATGACCGCTATCGCTGGGTCGGCTAAGCAGTTTATACATGCCGCCGATTTTTCTGGGAAAAAGCACTGCGTTTCTATTAAAAGGAATAAAAGGGTTTTCCAATCGAGTAAAATGCTTGAAGTCAATGGTTTTAGCCATACCGATGGCAGCGCCATAAAAATCAGTGCACCACATCAGGTAATAGGTGTCCTCCACCTTTACCAATCGCGGATCATAGGCGTATCCCGGCATAAAAGGCTTGCCCTGCTCGTCGGTAAAGGGAATCTTATCTGGGTCGATATCCCAATGGATGCCATCCTTGCTTTTACCCAAGTAAATATGGGGCACTCCGTCTGTCTGTTCTCCCCGAAGAACAGCTATAAATCCGTCTTCGTAGGGCGCAACCGCACTGTTAAACACACGAGCAACACCAGGCGCCGGATTGCGACTGATAATGGGATTATCCATATAGCGCCATATAGGCGCATCGTGGCGATCCGCTGCGGGTCGATCCTGCCAAGGAATGTTAGGTAAACTTCCACCTGTAATGATTTTCACCATATTGATCATCCTTTCTGCGGCTTACTTAACAAATTTTTGAAACGCTTTGCCGATAGACGATATTGCCGCCTATCACCAAACGTTTTACTCGGCTTTGGTTGCCGTCCAGTTTGTCTAGCAGCATATTGGTCGCCTCGCTTGCCATGCCTGCCTGATCCACTGCAAAGGTCGTGAGTGGCGGCGTACACACCGACGCGTCAAAAAAATCATCGAATCCTACCACCGACACATCCTTAGGCACCTCATAACCAAGCTCGTTCAGGCGGCGCATGAACGCGATCGCCACCTGATCGCAATTGCATACAAAGGCGGTAGGCATGCTTTTCGGCATCTCGAAGAGTAGATAGTTGCCCCGGTTGTCACGATCCTCTAAAATCCAATCCGCCTCTATGGGTAAATCATGTAACAGCATGCTTCGGCAGTAGCCTAAATAGCGGTCCATAATGGAACTGGTAGCTTTGAAAGAACCAACGAAGCCAATACGTCGATGCCCCATATGAATCAGATGACTGGTTAGGCAATAGCTACCATAAAGGCCGTCGCTAACTACCGCATCCTCGTCTGCGCGTTCATCATAAAAATCTAGGCATACATAGGGAACCGCCCATTCGGTAGTCTGTAGCATTGCAAGATAATCCCTGCTTATCTGCCCCAGCAAAATAAGCCCCTCTACTCGCCCCTCACTGAGTAAAGCGGGGCATTGGCATTCCCTCTCTTCTTCTTCGGAGATCATGGCTAGAATACCATAGCATCCCCGGGTGCCTAAAGCCTGAACCACCTTTCCGCATAGGGATCCATAAAAGCTACTCTGAGGGGAAAGGAAACGTTCCGGAACTAATATCCCCATATCTCGGCGCTGGACAGCTTTAGACGTATAAACGTATCCCATTTCCCTTGCCTTTTCTGTAATACGTTCCCGCAGTCCATCGCTTACGCCCGTTTGCCCTGCCAGCGCCTTGCTGACCGTAACCGCGCTTACTCCCAACGCAGCGGCGATTTCCCGCATGCCCACTTTACCCTTGACCGTCATGTGCTGCCTCCTAGCGATGTTTATAGACGTGTGATTAACTCCATACACATGCGTCCGTTGTGATAAGGACATTTCCAAGGCTCCACAATGGGACTTTTCCGCGGTATTCCCCGCTCGTCCGCTCCTGCAAACCATTCTGAACCCGGCCTAGTATCCACCAAGGTATTCATGATATAGTTCCACGTTTTTTCAGCCGTGTCCAAGTATTGCTGTTCTCCCGTTTTTCCCCATAGATTTGTCAACCCAACAACCGTTTCCGCCTCTACCCACCAGCACCGGGCGGAATCCGTATTCCCTTCCACCCATTCGTTTAACAAGCTGTCATGATCATAGGCGCGTTCAGCCACGCCTGTTGCCAGCTTCGTTGTCAAGGCTAACCAATGCTTTAGCTCCTCGCCTTGGAATACCGCTTTAGCCGCCAAATCCAAAAGCCATGAAGCCTCAATATCGTGACCATAGCTCTGCATATCGATGATCGAGTGAAGCTCGTGGTCAAAGAACACCTCTAGTCTATTCTTTTGCGGATTGTAAACCTTCTCCTCCATGGTTTGCAGCAGTGCAATCAGGCACTTTTTGACCTGCGCATCCTTAGAAACCTCATAAAGCGTCGTATATGCCTCAATCAAATGAAGCATTGTATTCATCGTCTTATCCGCAACCTGTCTTTTTGCAATCAGGCGCGGATGATCGCTCAGTCTGCTGTTGTCCATCGGCATAAAAAGGGAATCAAAGGCTTCCCCATAACCAACGTCGTCTGCCATTCTGTTTTCGATCGTGTGAAAAAGCTCAAGCGCTTTTTCAATAGGCTCCTGAAGACCGGACGCCGCGCCATAGGCTGATAATCCATAGATACAAAAGGCGTTAGCGTAAGCGTGCTTCATACGATCCAACGGCTTACCGGTGTAGGTGCATGCCCAATAAACGCCGCCGTCTTGATGATCCCAGAAGCAATCCACAAACCGATAGGCATGTGCCGCCGCTTTCAATAATTCGGGGTCATCTAAAAGCTGATAGGCTTTAGAAAAAAACCAAAGAATGCGGTTATTGAGTATGCAACCCTTTTCACTGTAGGGATCCCGTTTCAGATCAAAACCCACATAATCACAAAAGCCGCCGTTTTTATCATCGCGCAGAGACGACCAGAAGGGAATTAGCTTTTGTGTTAAATGCACATAGGCTTGTTGCTTTAGATCCATTGATTTTTCCCCCTTAAGCGCTTTGGTTTGATGCGATTTTCTTCTGCTGTAAAGTTAACAAAAACACTTTTGTTAGCTTTACAGTTAAGTATATAGATTGCAGCTTCTTCTGTCAAGAGCTATATTAATGAGGAGCATATCCGTTCAACATTTCATTCCTAAAGCAGTCTGAATTGATTCCTTTTACACCATAGCACCTTTTCATTTCGCAGCTTGCTAATCTCCGCCGACAAGCCGCTGCGCTCCACTTCAAGATAATCGGCAAGCTCTTGACGATCGAAGGGAATCGTAAAGCTGTCCCCTTCCTTTTTTGCATACATAAGCAGATAGGTCATCAGCTTTTCCCTCGTGCTTCGTTTGGATGTAATTTCAATTTTTTGATGAAAAAGAAGATTCTTCGTAGCCACAACCTTAAGAAAGTTATAAATGAGTTGATTATGAAACGAGCAAGCGTTGTTGCACGTTTGGGTCATTCGCAAAGCGTCCAACAACGCGATTTCCGTATCTGCCGCGGCAATCGCATCAATAGGAAGCGCTTTTACGCAGGCACAGGCAAAGCTTTCTCCAAAAATCTGAGAAGGCTCAATATTAGCGAGAATCGTTCGAGTGCCGTAATAATCCATTCGGACAATCTGAGCCGCCCCGGACAAAACAACGCCAATGTATTTTGCCTCTTCCCCCTCCGCAAAAATCACCTGATCCTTTTGGAACCTTTTCGTTTTGGCTCCAAGGCAGGCGAGCATCGAGGTTAAGTGATCATCCGCAATACCGTCAAACAACGGGCATTTTCGTAAAACCTCAAAATACTCCATTGAAGCTCCTTTCGAAGTAGGCGGTCAGGCTTTATCCAAAAGCTTATGATAAATTGTGAAATCAGAGTCCTTAAACACATCAAAAATTACTTTTCTAGGTGTTCTATGGGTTTGTAAGAAGTCCTCAACCGTTTGAATCGCAATTTCTGCCGCATCCTGCTGTGGGAATCCAAATTCACCTGTAGATATACAACAAAAAGCTAGGCTAGCCATACTATTTTCGGCAGCGAGGGTCAAGCAGGAAAAATAGCATTTCGCTAGCAACGCTCGCTCCTCCTCGGTCAATGCTTGTCGTACAATGGGGCCAACGGTATGCAACACAAACCTTGACGGCAAATGATAAGCCGGCGTCATTTTTGCCTCTCCCGTCGGTTCCTCATGTCCTTGTTTCCACATCAGCTGTGCGCAGGCCTGTCGAAGCTGCAAACCTGCCGCCGAATGAATGACATTATCAATGCAGTTGTGACACGGAACAAAGCAACCCAGCAGCCCAGCGTTAGCCGCATTGACAATTCCCGTGGCGTGTAGCCGCGTAATATCACCCTGCCATAGCGCTATACGGTCATTTTTAGAGCAGACGGGCAGCGTATCCGCATCAACGATCCCACTATTCAGCCGTTCTGCCGTAAGCAGTTCATCCTGAAGCGTCAAAAAATCCTTTCTTATCGATTGCGGCGGGCAAAGGTTCATCAGGCTGCGAAGAAGTCTACGCTGAGAATCATAGTCCTGCGGAAATGCTTTCGCGTCCTCTCGATACTGGGGCATTTCTTCCAGCAAAATTTGAATCATCCTTCTAAGCCGTTCTCTATCATCCATTGCCAACGCCTCATTTCTACGTTCCGCATCTTTTCATAAGGGTTTTCTGTAATCAGCTTGTTTTTTCCTGCAACGCGTATGTTTTCAACGGCGTAGTCCCTATTCGTCGTGCGTATCAAACGCTGCCGCAATTGAAAATAGTCCCTTTCCCTTATAGCCTATCCGCATGCCATTTTGGCTTTACAAATATTTTCAAAAACTGTACAATAATATCCTCAAAAGGGAAGAAATCTCTTAGATGATTCGTCCTATTAGCGAAACACCCAATGGAACTTGGAAAAATGGAGGGATACCATTTATGAAACGTTTTCTCTCGGCTTTGCTGGTTGCCGCGTTGCTTGTGGCACTTTTACTGCCCACGGGTTCTCTGGCGCTAACGCAATACGGCACCGTCGTTGGCGGCTGGTTACGTCTGCGCTCAAGCGCCTCCTTCAACGCATCTACCATTAATAGCTATGCTACTGGAACACAGGTCAAAATTATCGGGACCAGCGGAAGCTGGTATAATGTGGAGGCTCCCGACGGCCAACGCGGCTATATGTACGCCGAATATTTAAACGTCGGCGGCACGCCTTCCCCCACTCCCTCCGGCAACGCGACTGTTGTTAGCTCAAACGGCTATGGCGTTCGTCTGCGTTCCGGCCCTTCCACCAGCTACCGCATTTTGAAAAAATTTGCGGTTGGTACCCGCGCCGTCATTCTGCAAAGCGGCACCTATTGGACGCGCATAGAAATTGGCGGAATGACCGGATATATGATGAATCAGTTTTTAAGCAAGGACGGCTATGTCCCTCCCGTCTCTGACGGAGACGCCACTGTTTGGAGCTCTAACGGCGGTGGGGTTCGTCTGCGCTCCGGCCCGGGCACCGGCTATTCCAAGATCGGCGTATACAGTGTCGGCACGCAAGTGAAAATTCTCACCAAAGGCGCCGTCTGGGATTATGTTCAGATTGGTAGCCGCGTGGGCTACATGATGAACCAATTCCTTATTTATAACAATAATTATGAGATCACAGGTGTTACTATCAACAATTTGTACCCCATTGTTGGCAACACGCTGGTGGTGCAGTCCGTAACTCCCGCCACAGCAGCTGTCACCTATCAGTGGTATGTAAACAACGTCGTCAAGGGCACGACAGCTTCCTATTTGGTTAGCACCGACGACGTCGGCAAAACGATCCGTCTGGTTGTAACCGGCGCCGGCAGCTATACAGGCAGTGCCTCCAGCGTCACCACTGCGCCCGTTGCAGCCACTGGCACCGTCACAGCCGTTACGCTGAATATCATGGATCCTCAGGTCGGCGACGTTATGAAGGTCGGTACCTTAACCGATGCCAATGCTTCCGTCAATTATATCTGGAAGGTTGGCGGCATTCAGAAGAGCACCAATTCCACTTACAAGGTGGAAGCGGCTGATATCGGCAGTAAGATTCTCCTCATTGTCACCGGCAGAGAATCCTTTACCGGTTCCGCCAGTGTGGAGACAACCTCCGCCGTACTTCCCAGCGCGGCTCCCAGTATTACTACCAATCCCGTCTTGCCCAATGGCGAGCTAAACGGCAAATACGCTCAACGCTTACAGGCTACCGGCGGTGGAATCACATGGTCGGTAAAGAGCGTGGCAGGCAATCTGCTGCCCTCCGGTCTCACACTTAGCTCCGACGGCTTACTTTCCGGCACAATCAACGCAGCAGTCGGCGTATACAAATTTACCATAACAGCCGCCAACAGCATCGGCTCCAAGGACATGGAGTTTACGCTGACAGTTAACAAATCCGCTGTAACCAATAAGGTTCTACATGGACTGGCTACGCCCGAGGTGGGCAAGTCGCCCGTTGCGGCTATTACGGCCGATAATCAATACACAGGCACGATTACTTGGTCGCCTGCGGATAGCACCTTTGGCGCTGGTAAAGTTTATACCGCCAGCGTAGCCCTGACCCCTACAGCTAACTATTCGCTGGATTCCATCACAGCGGCAGATTTCTTCTCCGTTGACGGCGCACCTAGTGGAACCACCGTTACCTATGTTCCCGCCAGCAAAGTTGTAACCGTAGTTTATCCCGCAACGCCTGGCACACAAACGAAGGTAGCCATCAACGAACGGGCTGTCTCCGTCGACACAGGGAAAACCGCCCAGTTTACCGCCACCGTAACCGGCTCCACAGATAAGCCTACATGGACGGTTAGCGGTTCGACCGGCGCAAGCATGGCCAGCGGTATCGATACCAATGGCTTACTCACTGTAGCGGCTGACGAAAAAGCCAAAGAGCTAAAAGTTACCGCCACCGTTGGCACCATTGCCGATACCGTAACCGTTACGATTACGAAACCGGTTTCCACCATCGGCATCACCGTGGCTCCCACTTCCGCGAGCGTGGCAGTAGGCGCTACCCAACAATTGACCGCCACCGTTACCGGCGGTACCACAAATACGGCAACTTGGAGCCTGAGTGGACAGAAGAGCGCAAATACTCTTATTTCCACAAGCGGATTGCTAACCGTCGGCAGCGATGAAACCGCCGCATCCTTCATCGCAACAGCCACCTCCACCGAGGATACCTCGAAGACTGCAAGCGCTACGATCACTGTCACAGGTATCGTTACGCCCGAGCCGAACCTATCGGCTTCCAACGTGACCTTTGCAGAGGCAACCCTCGGCTATACCGCCCCGGCTCCCATGGCAATAACAGTTACCAATAGCGGTCTTGCTGAAGGTACGATAACCAACGTGTCTTCAAGTACCCCTTCCTTTACTGTAAATTCCACCGGCAGCACAAAAATTGCTTCTGGCGCCACTGACAGCAGCTGGACGGTTCAGCCGATAGGCGGCTTAACTGCGGGAACCTATGAAGCTGACGTTACCTTTATCTACGACTCCGGCAAGACAGCGATTTCCAAGGTTACCTTTGTGGTCAAGGATGCCTCTGTCCCTGCCAAAGCTGCGAATTTGAGCGTAAGCGATGTGAATTTGGGAACGCTACCTTCAACGTATACGCCCAGCAATAACCAAATTGCCATCACGAACAGCGGTGATTTGGAAGCGACAAATGTACTGCTGCAAATCACTTCTGATCCCTCCAGCGCGTTCACCCTAGCAGTAGGCAATTCCACTATTGCCAGCGGTGGAACGACCGACACAAGTTGGTCCGTTGCACCCAAGGCTAGCCTAACCAAGGGTGACTATTCCGCAGAGATTACTTTGACCTATCATGTAGACGCAACGAACACAGCCACCGTCGTTTTCCACGTGAGCATGAAGATCGACGCGGGCGCCGCCGTTATTACGATTAACACTCAGCCTACTGATTCCGATATTTCGGAAGGTGGCACCGCAATGCTAAATGTTGCGGCAAGCTTGTCAAATGGTGCTACTCCTCAATATCAATGGTATGAATCAGCGCAGGATAAGAGTTCACCCGTGCAAGTTGGCGTCACCACTCCAACCTTCACTACGCTCTCCACGTTATCCGTAGGCGATCACTATTACTACTGCACCGTGAGCGCTACGGACGCGGTCAGCGTAGACACGACAGTCGTGCGAGTGCGGGTTAACGCAGCGCATAAGATTGAGCTAAAAATCACTGGTGTTCCTACTTTTAGCGCTTTAACTCTTGGCTACGCAGATCAATCCCCTCAATCCATCACGATTCAAAACACCGGTAATACGCAAGCGAATCTAACATCAGTAACGGTCGACAGCGCCTTTATCGTTAATACAACGGGACGCAGCACCATCGACGCGGGTCAGTCCGATACCAGCTGGACACTCAAGCCATCCACTGGGCTAGGCGAGGGTACTCATAACGCTACCGTTACCGTTACCTATTTGGACGTCAACGGTAATCCTACCTCTACGTCTGAAAACGTCAGTATCAACATCACTTCTGCTCCATAAATGAGCAAACAACCAAAAAGAGGAGATGGACAAAAATCCATCTCCCCTTTTTGGTCTATCTAAAAATTCGCCTTGTCCGTAGGATTGTTCACCGCTAGAAACACAGTGAGCACACTCCACACCGCGCCGAAGATCACGTTGACCTCTTCGCTCACGTCCTGCCCGCTCACTGCCAGCCACATCTGCGCCCCAGCCAGCGGTAGCGCCATCCACGCTACCTTGCTGGAAGTAATCCGCTTCCAAACACTTCCCAAAAATTCCTTAATCTTATTCATTTTCCCCATCCTTTCACGCCGCCCTTCTTGCGGCCCAATCCCTGCGCTACGCTTGGTAGCGGGCTTCCTCGAATTTATCGGCGTTCTGGGTACTGCCGTACCCATCCCTTGTAAATTCTCACGTCTCCGGGTCTCTTTCGCCTCCGGCGAACAGCCCACTGGGCTGCCGTTTCCCTCCGTCGCCATTCATGCCGCTTCGCGTCATTTCGGTGGCTCGGTTCGCTTCGCTCGCCCTTTTCGGCGCTTCCTCCGGCAACTCCAACAAATCCTGCTCGTAATTCCGCGCCAAATGATTCCGACCCATGTCGCTGTACCGCTGATGCATGTCCACCAGCCGCGCCTTGTCAGCCGCCGGGCAATACCCCTTGCGCATCCAGTAGTCGTGGGCCTGACTGAGCCTGTCCCCCATCAATGCGCCTGTATCCTCCCGGATGTCCTCAATCCGACCCGTCAGCTTCCGCAGCGGCTTTCCCACCCATGCCCAGATCGCGCTCAGCGCCGCCCCCACCGCCGCCAGCCAAACCGCGCCGTCACCCAGCATCTTTACCATGTCCTGCAATTCCATCACCCCCCTTACCCGTACTTTCGGCCTGCGCCCCGCTCGGCAGGGTCGCTGGCTTCGACATTCAAACCGCTTTGCGGTTTTCTGTGTCTCGGTTCCCTTCGGTCACCCTCGTTTTCGGCCTGCGCCCCGCTCGGCAGGGTCGCTGGCTTCGACATTCAAACCGCTTTGCGGTTTTCTGTGTCTCGGTTCCCTTCGGTCACCCTCGTAGATATTCAACCATCATGTACGCCCGTCTTACATGCCCGTCAGAGCAGATTGCCGTCACCAGCACCCACGCGCCCTTTTTGCGCTCCACCCGCACCCGCGCCCCGCAGTTGACCAGCCAATACACCTTTTCGGACGTACTAGCCGTCTTGCGCAGCTTGACCGGGTTTCCGTCCTCCGTGTACACCACGGCGTAATATTCGCCGCTAGACGGCTTACCAGCGCTCAACCCCGCATCCAGTCCGCTATCCCCGGCACCATCGTCCTCCGCTGCAACCTCCGCACCCAGCTCAAGCCCATCGGCCTCAACCCCATACTCGATGCAGTCAAAGAGCATAACGTGCGTCCATCCGTTTCCCAGCGTGCTTCCCGCCACCCTGCCCATGCTCTGAGAGCTGTGCATCACATCGCAAGTCCGCTGGTTTCCCTTCTTGTCCACATCCACCACGGCGTTTTCGCCCACATATATCCCGACGTGGCTGAAATCTCCCAGCCCGTCACCTACGTACTTCGCGGGTAGGCTTTCCTCCGTGTCCTCGTGGATGAGCAGCCCAGCCCCCGGCACAAGCTTCCCCTCAGCCTGAGCATTTTCCAACGTCCCAAGCCACGCGCAGTGATTGCGTGCCATGTCGTTGCTTCCGCTGCTGTCCAGCTGACCGCCGCACTCTCGCACGCAGTACTCCACAAACGCGTCGCACTTCATGTTGCTGTACTTGATGCCCTCGCTTAAAGCCGTTACCGCCCGCGCCGCTACCGCTTCCCCAGATACCTTTAAGCTCATATCATATCACCTCTCAAATTCTTATCGTCCCTTTGCAATTTAAGCCAACTCATCACTGAGCGCCGTTATCGCCGCCTCGTCCAACGCGGTCGTGTATACGCGTAGCTCATCCAGCGTAAACGCCGTATAGTACTCATATGCGCCCTCTCCATTCTGCCGCGCCCCCGCAATCAACGTGCAGCTGTGGGTATCCGTTTGCACAATACCATAGCCCAGCTGCGCGCCATAGGCGAGCACCCCGTTTAGATAGATGCCGTAGTTGTCGCCACTCTTGGTGATGATCATCACATTCCGGCCGTTCAACACTTCTGTTGCGCCCGCAAGGTCACACCGTATTCCTCCGCTTCCGGCTAGCACGGTCAGGCCTTCGTCGGCTGAGCTGCGTCGCACCGTAAGGCCTTTCCCAGCGTCTAGCATGCAGGTCAGCACGCTGTATGGATATCCTTGCGCACAGCTGATTTCTCCATCGAATACGCATACCACTGTCCATGCTGCATCCACTGTTTCAAACAGCTTAATGCCGGTATCTAGCTTTTTTAAGCCGTTAAGCTGCATTGGCGCGTTTGGCAATCGGTAGCTCATCGTGCCGTAATCGTCCGTCATGGGGAGTTCTTCAGCTCCGCTGCCACCGCCATTCCCACCCCAGCCTTCCAGCC
>JAQUWD010000019.1 GCA_028693055.1 Eubacteriales bacterium
CTATCAGGTGGCGGCTAAGGAGCTGGGGGTACGGCTGCAGATGGAGGACGGTGCGGTTAACGCGGCTAACATCATTGAGCACGAGCTGCGGAAATGGCTGCGGGAGGAAAACCGTTCCCCGGTGCTGGTGCAGCATGAGGATATGATTCAGGGATGAAAAAGGAGACGTTAGCATGAGCGAAGCAAAGAAAACCATGGGGGATCTAGCTCCCGGAGAAAGCGGCATCGTAGATGCGGTAGGCGGTGAGGATGCGCTGCATCGGCATCTTCTGGATATGGGGATCACTCCCGGCGTGAAGGTATTGCTGCAAAAAACGGCTCCCATGGGTGATCCCGTGGAGATTCATCTCCGCGGCTATGCCCTGACCCTCCGGCTGGAGGATGCGCGGAAGATCACTTTGAAATAGACTGGGAGAGGTCATTTATGCGGTATACTTTTGCATTGGCGGGCAATCAAAACAGCGGTAAAACCACTTTATTCAATCAGTTAACGGGCAGTAACCAGCATGTGGGTAACTGGCCCGGCGTGACCGTTGAGCAGAAAACGGGAACCATGCTGCATCATCACCATGGCACGCAAACGCATATCGGTCTGCCTTGGCATATCCGGCACGAGCAATCGGAGGGAAAAAAGCTGCCGGATAAGTATAGCGACGTAACCATTGTAGACTTGCCCGGTATTTATTCATTAAGTCCTTATTCCATGGAGGAAATTGTATCCCGCAATTATATTGTTAAGGATAAGCCGGACGTAGTCATCAATATCGTGGACGCAACCAATCTGGAGCGGAATCTTTACCTTACCTTGCAGCTTTTACAGCTGGGTCGGCCCGTAGTGGTTGCCTTGAACATGATGGACGAGGTGCGCAGCCATGGCGACGTCATCGATATGAAGGCTATGGAAAAAGCATTGGGTGTGCCGGTGATCGCGATATGCGCCCGTAAGGGCGAGGGCATTGATGAGCTGGTCAGCCGTACCATGGAGGTTGCCGAGAAAAAGCAGCTACCCAGCAAGCTGGATATTTGCCAAGGCGCGGCTCACAAGGCCCTCCATGCCATTACCCATTTGATTGAAACTCCGGCGATTCAGCACGGCATGATGCCCCGCTACGCGGCCACCAAGCTTTTTGAGGGCGATAAGCCTATGATGGAGGAGCTTGGGCTGGATGAGGAAACCCGACATATCATTGAAGAAATCCTCAGCTCCATGGAAAGCGAAATGGGGATGGAGCGTGCCGCTGTTATGGCGGATACTCGATACCGTTTTATTGAGGATATGCTGTCTACCTGTTTGACCCGCTCGGAAGCCGTGGGCGGCTCGCTGACAGACCGTATCGACAATGTGATGACCCATCCCATCCTGTCTATTCCTGTTTTTTTGGTGATGATGCTGCTGGTGTTCTATATCACCTTCGGTCCCTTTGGCAGCTGGGTGGCGGATGGCTTTGCCACGTTAGTTGACGATGGAATCGCGCTGATTCAAGGCGCCTTGATCCGTTGGAACGTAGCCGCCGGGGTGCAGGATTTAGTGGTCAACGGCGTACTGCGCGGCGTAGGCAGCGTGCTCTCCTTTTTACCCACGATCGTGATTTTGTTTTTGCTTCTTTCCATTTTGGAAGACAGCGGCTATATGGCACGCGCGGCCTTTCTGATGGATAAGCCCCTGCGCAAGCTTGGCCTGAATGGTCGCAGCTTTATCCCCATGATGATGGGCTTTGGTTGCACCGTTCCTGCCGTGATGAGCGCGCGCAGTATGAACACCAGCCGCGACAGGCGCTTTACCATCATGCTGACCCCCTTCATGAGCTGCGGGGCGAAGGTGCCGATTTATGCCCTATTTACCCGCGCGTTCTTCCCGGGCAATCAGGTGCTGGTCATGAGCGGATTCTATCTCGCCGGAATTGTGGTAGCCATTTTGGTAGGTTTATTCCTAAAGCATATGGTGTTCCACGGCGACGCGGCTCCCTTTATCATGGAGCTGCCCAGCTATCGTCTGCCTACCCCGGGAAACGTGCTACGCCAGATGTGGGACAAAGCAAAGGATTTCTTAAAGCGTGCGTTTACCGTCATCTTTTTGGCAACGCTGGTGGTGTGGCTCCTGCAAACCTTCACGTTTTCCCTTGAAACCGCATCCACGGTGGAGGAAAGCATGCTGGGCGTGATCGCTGGTTCCATTGCTCCGATTTTCGCGCCAGCCGGCTTTGCCTCTGTTGAGGCTTCTACGGCCGTACTCACCGGCGTTATGGCCAAGGAAAGCGTGGTTAGCACATTGGCGGTGTTAAGCGGTGTTGATTCGGAAAGTACCCAGATGATCACGGCAATGCACAGCATTTTCCCCTCCGTTTTATCTGCGATTTCCTTCCTGACCTTTATATTGCTATACATGCCCTGCGTGGCGGCGGTTGCGGCTATGAGGCGAGAGATGGAAAGCAGTCGGTGGGCATTTTTAACCGTTGCCGCCCAAACCGGGCTGGCTTGGGTGATTGCCACGTTGGTTTATCAAATTGGTCGTCTGCTGGGAGCAGGCTGAGGAGCAGAGATGGGAACAGTATTGGATATCGTCATTGTTGTGGCGATAGCGGCCTTGGCTGTTTGGGCAATAATCAGTATGCGCCGTCAAAAAGGCGGATGCTGCGGCGGTTGCGCCGGGTGCCCTATGGCTGGCAAATGTGAAAAGGAGCAGAAGAAGGATGAGTAAAACGCCAACAGAGATACGTCTATATGGCTTGGTGAGCGATTCGATTGTGGATGGGCCCGGTTTTCGCCTGAGCGTTTTCACCCAAGGCTGCCCCCATCATTGCGAGGGATGCCATAACCCGGAAAGTCACGATCCTGAAAAAGGCACGATGTGGAAGCTAGAGGATATTGAGGCGAAGCTATCCGGCAATCCTCTGCTGGACGGGATCACCATTTCCGGCGGCGAGCCGTTCGCACAGCCCGCCGCCTGTGCGGAGCTGGCGAGGTATGCCCACCAAAAAGGCTTGAATGTGTGGACGTACAGTGGTTACCTATATGAAAACCTGCTTGCGCTGGCGCAGAAGGATGAAGCGATTGCGGCGCTGCTTAATGAAACGGACGTGCTGGTGGACGGACCCTTTGTGCTGGCTCAGCGCTCCTTAGATCTTCTTTATAAAGGCAGTAAAAATCAACGCTTGATCGACGTAAAGCAGACGAAAGTGTCAAACCAGATTGTGCTTTATTCTCCGCCGGAGTGGTGAAAAAGATGAAGATCGCATTATTAGCTACAGGTGGAACCATTGCCTGCACTCCCGGAGAGCACGGCTTGGAGCCAACGCTAAAAGCCGCCGATTTAGGTAACTCTATCGGCGGTGTTTTTCACTGTGAAATTGTAACGCAGGATGTCTTTCTGATGGACTCCAGCAATATGCAGCCTGAAGAATGGAGCGCGCTGGCAGCGGCGGTAGACGACGCTCTAAAGCATTGTGACGGCGTAGTCATCACTCATGGAACAGATACCATGGCTTATACAGCGGCGGCGCTTAGCTTCATGCTAGCCGGGATTGATAAGCCTGTCATTTTGACCGGTTCTCAGCTACCCATTGGGCATCCACTCAGCGATGCGCGGCAGAATCTACTCCACGCTGTTACCGCCGCTATGGAGGGGGTTGGCGGCGTATACGTATGCTTTGCCAACAAGTTAATATCAGGCGTGCGCTGCGTCAAAACCCACACGACCTCTATGGATGCGTTTTCCAGCGTCAACGCCCCGCTGGCTGGCTGGTTTGATGTGGAGGGCGTCCATATTGAGCATCCACAGCCCTTTGAACCATTACATGAGGGAGACGGCTATGTACTGCGAAACGGGCTGGACCCGCGGGTGTTACTGCTTAAGCTAGTACCGGGAACCTCGCCGGATGTGCTTCGCTTTGCATCGGACGCCGGTTATCGCGGTTTGGTCATCGAGGCTTTTGGTTTAGGCGGTTTACATTATATTCGGCGCAACTTGGTTAAGGCGCTGGATGAGCTTAGCGAAAGCGGTTTATTTGTTCTTGTTGTAAGCCAATGTCTATATGAAAAAGCAGACGTCAGCATTTACGAGGTCGGTCGTGGTCTCATGCGCGAGCAAATCATCAGCGGTCGCGACATGACAACAGAAGCGGCGGTATGCAAGCTTATGTGGGCGCTCGGGCAGGAGAATCCCGCCGAGTGGCTAAACCACCGGCTAGTGGGAGAGATACGATAACACGAAAGGGACTGTAGAAACGAACGACGGTAGGGGTTTCACCCCTACGACCCCGACAAGGGCTATGCCCTTGACCCAACATTGCCCGCCCTAAAGGGCGGGCAAAAATGGGATTTCTAAGGGCGTTAGCCCTTAGGTAGGGGTTTGGGGGCAGAGCCCCCAACGTCTTTCGCAATACAGTCCCTTTTGCGTTAGAAATTTTCGACCAAGTTGATATCGGTGTACCGCTTCATGCCGGTACCGGCGGGAATCAGCTTGCCGATGATTACGTTCTCCTTGAGGCCGAGTAGCGGGTCAACCTTGCCCTTGATGGCGGCGTCGGTAAGCACGCGAGTGGTCTCCTGGAAGGAGGCGGCGGATAGGAAGCTTTCCGTAGCCAAGCTGGCTTTGGTGATTCCCAGCAGCACGCGCTTGGCAATGGCGGGACGGCCGTCAGCCTCGATGGCTGCACGGTTAGCCTCCTCAAAGCGATAGATATCAACCAGAGAACCGGGTAGCAACGAGGTATCTCCGCTGTCCTCAATGCGAACCTTGCGCAGCATCTGTTTCACAATGACCTCGATATGCTTGTCGCTGATGTTAACGCCTTGCTGCCGGTAAACGCTTAGAACCTCGCGCAGTAGGTAATCCTGCACGGCTTTTACGCCCAAAATGCGCAATAGATCGTGGGGATTGATAGAGCCTTCGATTAGCTCCTGACCAGCGGTAACCTGCTGACCCTCTTGCACCTTGAGACGGCTGCCATAGTTGATGGCGTAAGTCTTTTGCTCGTGGGCTTCCTCCGTGCTGGTAACGGTAATTTCACGCTTCTTTTTATTCTCACCCAGAGACACCTTACCGTTGATTTCGCTCAGAATCGCGTCACGCTTCGGTTTACGCGCTTCAAATAGCTCCTCAACACGGGGAAGACCCTGTGTAATATCCTCGCCGCTGGCGATACCGCCGGTATGGAAGGTACGCATGGTCAACTGAGTGCCGGGTTCACCGATGGCTTGTGCGGCAATAATACCGACCGCTTCACCGATATCCACAGCGCCGCCGGTGGCCAAGTTCATGCCGTAGCAGCGGGCGCAAACGCCAGTTTCGTTGCGGCAGGTGAGCACACTGCGCACCTGAACCTGCTTGATGCCAGCCGCGCAGATTTGCTTGGCCTTCTCGTGAGAGATGGTCTCGTTCAGCGCTACAATGATCTCACCGGTTTCAGGATGCAGCACATCGTCGGCGGCAACGCGGCCAATCAAGCGATCCTCCAAGCTCTCAATGACTTGGTTGTTGATGCTGATTTCCTGTAGGGTAATGCCGCGCACCTTCTCGCCCCGGGTTTCGAAGCAGTCGGTTTCACGGACGATCACCTCTTGGGATACGTCCACAAGACGGCGGGTCAGGTATCCAGAGTCAGCGGTACGCAGAGCGGTATCAGCCAAGGATTTCCGACTGCCGTGAGAGGATAGGAAGAATTCCAAAACCTTCAGGCCTTCACGGAAGTTTGCGCGAATGGGCAGCTCCAGCGTGCGTCCGGAGGGTGAAGCCATCAAGCCGCGCATACCGGCTAGCTGGGAAACCTGAGCCGCGCTACCACGAGCGCCGGAGTCGGTCATCATACGGATAGGATTAAACTTATCCAGACCGGGCAGAATCATATTGCGCAGCGTGGCGGTAGTGGTGTTCCAAATATCCACAACCTTGGTGTAGCGCTCGTCCTCGGACATCATACCCATGCGGTACAGCCCGTTGATTTCGGCGACCTGCGCGTCGGCAGCAGCCAAGATTTCCGGCTTTTCCTTGGGCACGATGATATCGGAAACCGATACGGTTACAGCGCCCTTGGTGGAATACTTAAAGCCCAAATTCTTGATGTTATCCAACACCTGCGCGGTTTCGTGAATGCCGTGCTTCTGGTATACCTCGTCGACGATTTTGCCCAGTTCCTTTTTGCCGCAAAGGGTGTCGATTTCCAACGGGAACATTTCTTCCAGACAGGTACGGGGCTTGCGTCCGATATCCTGAGGAATCACGTCGTTGAACAACAGACGGCCTAAGGTGCATTCGATGCTCTTGTGACCCTTCTGCCCTTCAAATTCCCGCTCCAAACGAACAAGAATGGGGGCCTGCAGGCTTAGCTGGGCGGTCTGATAGGCCATCATGGCCTCGTCCGGGCTGATGAAGGAATGGCCTGCGCCCAAGCTATCCTCACGCACCATGGTCAGGTAGTAGCAGCCGATAACCATGTCCTGAGAGGGGGACATAACAGGCTTACCATCCTGAGGCTTCAGGATATTGTTGTGTGCCAGCATCAGGAAGCGGGCTTCCGCCTGCGCCTCCATAGACAGCGGAATGTGAATAGCCATTTGGTCGCCGTCGAAGTCGGCGTTATAAGCGGTACAAACCAGCGGATGCAGCTTTAAAGCCTTACCCTCGACCAGTACCGGCTCAAAGGCCTGAATACCCAAACGGTGCAGCGTAGGCGCGCGGTTTAGCAGCACCGGGTGCTCCTTAATGACCTCTTCCAAAATGTCCCAAACCTCAGGACGGCCTTTTTCCACCATACGCTTGGCGTTCTTGCCGTGATGGGCTTTTTTGAGCGTTACCAGCCGCTCGATGACGAAGGGCTTGAACAGCTCCAGAGCCATTTCCTTAGGCACGCCGCATTGGTACAGCTTCAAATCGGGGCCGACGACGATAACGGAACGGCCGGAATAGTCGACGCGCTTGCCCAACAGGTTCTGACGGAAACGTCCCTGCTTACCGCGAAGCAAATCGCTAAGGGATTTCAGGGCGCGGTTTCCGGGCCCGGTTACGGGACGGCCACGGCGACCATTGTCGATTAGCGCGTCTACGGCTTCCTGTAGCATACGCTTTTCGTTGCGGACGATGATGTCAGGCGCGCCCAGCTCCAACAAACGCTTCAGTCGATTGTTACGGTTGATGACCCGACGGTACAGGTCGTTCAGATCGCTGGTAGCAAAACGGCCGCCGTCCAGCTGCACCATGGGGCGCAGATCCGGGGGAATGACCGGAACAACGTCCAAGATCATCCATTCAGGCTTGTTATGGCTCAAGCGGAAGGCCTCTACCACTTCCAAACGCTTTACCGCACGGGCGCGCTTCTGACCCTCTGTCTCGCGATCCCGTTCTTTTTCGGTCAGCTCGGCGATTTCTTTTTTTAGCTTGACGCTCAAATCGTCCAGATCAATGGCCTGCAGCAGTTCCTTGACCGCCTCTGCGCCCATGCCGGCCCGGAAGCTGCCCTTGCCGCACTTGGCCTCGACCTCGCGATACTTTGCATCGGTGATCAGCTCGTACTTTTTCAGACCCGTCTCGTTGCTGCCGGGATCCAGCACGATGAAGTTGGCAAAATACAAAACCTTCTCCAGCGTCCGAGGGCTGATATCCAAAAGCATGCCCATACGGCTGGGAATACCTTTGAAATACCAGATATGGCTTACGGGCGCGGCCAACTGAATGTGGCCCATACGCTCCCGGCGCACCTTGGCGCGGGTGACCTGCACGCCGCATTTATCACAGATTTTGTTTTTGTCTTTAAATTTGATGCGCTTATATTTTCCGCAATTGCACTCCCAGTCCTTGGTGGGTCCAAAGATCCGCTCGCAGAACAGGCCGTCCCGCTCGGGCTTCAAAGTGCGGTAGTTGATCG
Organism: Eubacteriales bacterium; assembly: GCA_028693055.1. GTDB lineage: Bacteria > Bacillota > Clostridia > Christensenellales > Aristaeellaceae > Limiplasma. The sequence continues at coordinate 7,860 of JAQUWD010000019.1, forward strand.
TTTCCGGCTTGCAGACCTCGCCAAAGCTCCATTTCAGGATCTGCTCGGGCGAAGCCATGCCGATCTGGATAGAATCAAGATTGGTCAGTTCAAACAAATTGATGGCACTCCCTTTCGGTCTGTGGGCTTATTCCTTGTCGTCGCTTTCATCGGGCTTTTCGTCGCTGTCCAAATCAATCCCGTCCAAATCGTCGCCCAAGTCCATATCGAAATCATCCAGCTCATCGTCCAGATTAAAGTCGAGATCCACGTCCTCGTCAGCGGCAACGGGTTCTTCCTCGGTCTCCACCTCGACGGTTTCCGGTTCTTCCGCTTCGTCTGCGTAACGGGAATCGGAGGAGGTATCCATATCGTCGTCATCGTCCAGCTCGCGGATGATGATTTCCTCTTTGTTGGTATCCAGCACGCGGATGTCCAACGCAAGAGACTGCAATTCTTTGATCAGCACCTTAAAGCTTTCAGGCACGCCGGGAGCGGGGATGTTGGTGCCCTTCACAATAGCTTCATAGGTCTTGACACGACCGACGATATCGTCGCTCTTCACCGTCAGGATTTCCTGTAGGGTGTTGGCTGCGCCGTAGGCCTCCAAGGCCCAAACCTCCATCTCACCGAAGCGCTGGCCGCCGAATTGGGCTTTGCCGCCCAAAGGCTGCTGCGTCACCAGAGAGTAGGGGCCGACGGAACGAGCATGCATCTTATCATCTACCAGATGGTGCAGCTTGAGGAAGTACATATAGCCGACGGTAACGGGGTTTTCAAACGGGTCGCCGGTACGGCCATCGTACAGGATGGTTTTGCCGTTAGGATTCTTACCGGCCTGAACGAGGCATTCCTCGATATCCTCCTCGGTAGCGCCGTCAAAAACGGGGGTGGCTACATGCCAGCCTAAGGCTTTGGCGGCCATGCCCAGATGAACCTCCAATACCTGACCAAGGTTCATACGGGAAGGAACGCCCAAGGGGTTCAATACGATTTGCAGGGGCGTGCCGTCGGGCATGAAGGGCATATCCTCTTCCCGCAGAATACGGGAGACAACACCCTTGTTACCGTGACGACCGGCCATTTTATCGCCGACGCTGATTTTGCGCTTCTGAGCGATATAAACGCGAACCATCATGTTCACGCCGGGAGAAAGCTCATCCTTGTTCTCGCGGGTAAAGATTTTAACGTCAACGACGATGCCGCCCTCGCCATGGGGCACGCGCAAAGAGGTATCGCGAACCTCCCGCGCCTTCTCGCCGAAGATGGCGCGAAGCAAGCGCTCCTCTGCGGTCAGGTCGGTTTCGCCCTTGGGGGTAACCTTACCCACCAGAATATCACCGCTGCGCACCTCGGCGCCGATCCGGACGATACCATCCTCGTCTAAATCCTTCACCGCATCGTCACCGATGTTGGGAATATCACGGGTGATCTCTTCGGGTCCCAGCTTGGTTTCCCGGGCTTCGGACTCGAATTCTTCAATATGAATGGAAGTGTAAACGTCCTCCTTGACCAGCTTTTCACTGATGAGGACGGCGTCCTCGTAGTTGTAGCCTTCCCAAGTCATGAAGCCGATTAGCACGTTGCGGCCCAAGCCGATCTCGCCCTTTTCGGTAGAGGGGCCGTCAGCCAGCAGATCGCCCTTTTCGATCACCTGACCAGCGGTGACCCGCGGGCGCTGATTGATGCAGGTGCCCTGATTGGAACGTGCGAACTTGCTTAGGCGATAGGTGTGGCGCTCCCGACGCTCGTCGCGGATGACGATTTCGCTGCCGGATACTTTTTCGACTACGCCGCTTTCCTTGGACAGGAGAACAACGCCGCTGTCGTGGGCGGCCTTGTATTCCATGCCCGTACCTACGATAGGCGCTTCAGGCACCAGCAGAGGCACAGCCTGACGCTGCATGTTGGAGCCCATCAGAGCGCGGGTTGCGTCGTCGTTTTCAAGGAAGGGGATCATAGCGGTAGCTACGGAAACCACCTGACGGGGGCTTACGTCGATCAAATCGACGTTCTGTTTCGGAACCTGTATGATCTCCGCCTTATCACGAACAGCTACCTCGTCGTTGATGAAGCTGCCATCCTCTGTAAGCGGCTCGTTGGCCTGCGCCACCAGGTAGAAATCCTCCTCGTCGGCGGTCATGTAGACGATATCGTCGGTTACCCGGCAATTCTTTTTGTCCACCCAGCGATAGGGGGCTTCGATAAAGCCGTACTCGTTGATGCGGGCATAGGTTGCCAGCGAGCCGATCAAGCCGATGTTGGGGCCTTCAGGCGTTTCAATGGGGCAGATGCGAGCATAGTGACTGTAGTGTACGTCCCGAACCTCGAAGGAGGCGCGGTCACGGTTCAAGCCGCCGGGTCCCAAGGCGGATAGACGGCGCTTATGGGTCAGCTCAGCCAGAGGGTTGGGCTGATCCATGAACTGAGACAGCTGGGAGGAACCGAAGAATTCCTTGATGGCGGCGCTCACAGGGCGGATGTTGATCAGCTCGCCGGGGCGAACCTCATCCGCATCCTGAATGGCCATGCGCTCGCGCACCACGCGCTCCAAACGGCTCAGGCCGATACGAATCTGGTTTTGCAAAAGCTCGCCGACGCTGCGCAGACGACGGTTGCCCAGATGATCAATATCGTCGGTAAAGCCGATGCCATACGGCAAGCCCAGCAGATAGCTGATGGAGGCTACGATGTCATCGTTGAGGATATGCTTGGGGCACAGGTCGTGAATATGGCTCTTTAGCGCGTCCTTGAGGTCTTCCTCTTTGGGGTTTCCGTCGAGGATTTCTTTAAAGACGGGATAAAGCACCTGCTCCTGAATGCCCACGGTTTTGGGATCAAAGCTCAGGTATTTGGCCGCGTCCACAAAGTGGTTGCCCACCACCTTATGCAGCTGCCCCTCAACGTCCAGCACTACGCTGTTGAGGCCGGTGTTCTGAATATCCCGAGCCAGCTCCTTGGAGATGACCTCGCCCTGCTTGATCATGATCTCGCCGGTCTGGGGATTGATAATGTCTTCGCCGGCCATGTGATCCTGAATGCGGGTAGCCAGAGAAAGCTTTTTGTTGAACTTATAACGGCCGACGCGCATCAAATCGTAGCGCTTGGCGTCAAAGAACAAAGAATTAAACAGATTGGTGGCGCTCTCCCGGGTAGGGGGCTCGCCGGGCTTTTGCCGCTTGTAGATTTCGATGAGACCCTCGTCCTGAGTCTTAGCGTTGTCGCCCTTTTGGATGGTTGCCATCAGGCGTTCATCCTCACCCAGCAGGTCGATAATCTCCGCGTCGGTGCCGAAGCCCAGCGCGCGCAGGATTAAGGTAAGCGGCAGCTTGCGGGCGCGGTCAATACGCACCCACAGCACGTCGTTGGAGTCGGTTTCGTATTCCAGCCACGCGCCGCGATTGGGAATAACGGTCGTCGAAAAAAGGTGCTTGCCTGTTTTGTCGATCTGCTTTTCGTAATATACGCCGGGTGAACGAACCAGCTGACTGACAATAACCCGCTCCGCGCCGTTGATAATAAAGGTACCGTGCTCGGTCATAAGGGGGAAATCGCCCATGAACACGTCGGATTCCTTGATTTCACCCGTCTCGCGGTTTTTAAGTCTCACAAAAACCTTTAACGGAGCCGCATAGGTCATATCCCGTTCTTTGCAGCGCTCCATGGTATTCTTGGGCTCGTCCAACGAGTAGTCCACGAACTCCAGCGAAAGGTTCTCGGTGTAGTCCACGATTGGGGAAACGTCGTCCAGCACCTCACGGAGATCGTTTTCCAGAAAACGCTTGTAAGAATTCTTCTGCACCTCAATGAGGTCGGGCATGTCCAGAATCTCATCGATGTGGGAAAAGCTCATGCGTTTTCTTAGCTTGCCCATTTGAACCTCATGCACCATAAATGCCATCACCCCTTATGTTCTCGCAGGTATCGGAAGCGATTCGCAAAAACCCTTGCTACATAACAAGAATTTCTTGTTGCTTTTTTGCCCCGAGGCATGTACAATACCTATCAGGCAAAGTGCGCGAGAAAGCTCAGTTCCGATACTGATGCAATTTTATATTATAGCGCCTGATTAGTCTCGTGTCAATACACATGCGCAAATTTGCTTTTCTTCTGTATTTTTCATTTTGGGGAGGAAAGCCTGTTTATGATTAAGTTTGGTCAGGTCACTGCATACGATCAACAAACCGGGATGGCAACCATTCACTACTCCCGTCCCGAGGCTTGCGAGAAATGCGGAGCCTGCGGCGGCAAGACCCATGAGGGAACCATCACGCTGAAGGCGGACTGTGCCGAGGGCGATTGGGTCAAGGTGGAATTGCCGGACGGTAAATTTTTGCATGCCACGTTTATCGCTTATGTCATTCCGCTGGTTCTTTTTTTTGTCGGGCTTTTCCTAGGCTACCAGATGTCTGGCGGGAACGAGGGGATTGCCTTGGCGGCAAGCCTTGCAGGCTTGGGGCTGAGCTTTCTTTTGCTGAGGCTTAACGACCGCCGTATCGCCGGAAAGCCGGAATGGACGCCCAGAGTGACTCAGGTGTACGACCATCGACCGGAGCAAATGGAGCCACACTGCGACAACCGCGCCTGATCCTATCAACAATTCACAAAAGCCGCCAAGAAAGTCTGTCTAAAAAAAGTAAGGGCGGCGCTGTTCAAAATTTCATTTTTGTGGTATACTAAATTCGCTAATAGGATCGTAGGCTTGGCCATACGGACAAATGCATTTCAACCATTTGTAAGAGGCGCGTACGACACAAGGTTGTATGGTTGTTTTGTCTTGTGTGTTTTTATTTGCTACCATCCATCACAAGCATTGAATGAATTTGGCGGAAGTACCGCCGTATTAAACAAATTTTCTGCGTCTGCGGGCGCAATGGAATGAAGGAGGCCATTATGGCGGAAAAGGAACAGAAATTGCGCATTATCCCGCTGGGCGGCGTTGATGAGTTTGGAAAGAATATTACCGCTATCGAATGCGGCGACGATATGATCGTTGTGGATTGCGGATCGATTTTTCCCAAGGAGGATATGCTGGGGGTTGATCTGGTCATCCCCGACGTCACCTATCTAATTAAAAATCGGGAGCGCATCCGCGGCATGCTGCTAACCCATGGACATGAGGATCATATTGGAGCGACGCCCTATGTGCTTCGTCAGGTTCCCATGCCGCTCTACGGCACCAAGCTTACGCTGGCGCTGGTGGATTTAAAATTGAAGGAGCACCGCATTGCGGGAATTCCCTTGAATGTGATCAAGCCCGGCGACGAAATGGATCTGGGCTGCTTCCATATTCAATTTATACATGTGAATCACTCCATTGCGGGAGCGGTCGCTATTGCCATTACCTGCCCGGCTGGTACGATTATCATGAGCGGGGATTTCAAGATCGACTTTACGCCCATCGACGGCGAGGTGACGGATCTTGCTAGCTTTGCAATGTTAGGCAAAAAAGGCGTGCTGGCCTTCCTGTGCGAGTCCACCAATATCGAGCGTAAAGGTCATACCATGAGCGAAACCAAAATCGGTCAGACCTTTATCGATATGTTCCAGCAGGCTAAGGGACGGGTCATCGTTGCCATGTTTGCCAGCAACGTTCACCGGGTGCAGATGGTGGTGGATTCCGCCGCTATGTACGGCCGCAAGGTCTGCTTTATCGGCCGCAGCATGGTAAATGTCAGCCGAGTGGCAATGTCCATCGGAGAGCTGAAAATTCCCGAAGAAAACATCATTGATGTGGACGACTTGGACAATTACCCCGACGAGGAAGTATTGGTGGTTACCACCGGCAGTCAGGGCGAAGCCATGGCGGGCCTCACTCGGATGGCTTACGGCGAGCATCGCAAGCTTCAAATCCGCCCCTCGGACATGGTGATTATTTCCGCGTCGCCCATCCCCGGCAACGAAAAGCCAGTCGCCCGGGTGATCAATCAGCTTTATCGCTGCGGCGCTAACGTGATCTATGGACAGCTGGGTGAGGTTCACGTTTCCGGCCATGCCTGCCAAGAGGAAATCAAGCTTCTGCACGCCCTGTGCAAGGCAAAGTATTTCATTCCCATCCATGGCGAGTATGCAAAGCTTTGGCAGCATGCGGAGCTAGCGGAGCAGCTGGGCACCCCAAGCGAGAATATCGTCATTCCCGAAATCGGTCAGGTGATCGAGATGAGCCAGGAGAGCTTGGCCATCACAGGCGTGGTACCCACCGGCGGAGTGCTGGTAGACGGCCTTGGCATCGGGGATGTAGGCAACGTGGTGCTGCGAGATCGCAAGCATTTAAGTCAGGACGGCTTGATCATCGTGGTCATGGCTATCGACCGGGATAACGGCACGCTGGTTTCCGGCCCGGATATCATCAGCCGCGGCTTTGTCTATGTGCGCGAGAACGAGGATATCATCGAGAACAGCCGCGGTTTGGCCCGGAGCATCATTGCCGAGTACGGTCAAATTGACGGCAGCGAATGGCAAAATATGAAGAACCGTATCAAGGATGAGCTTCACCGCTATATCTTTGATAAAATTAAACGTAATCCCATGATTCTGCCGATTATTATGGAGATCTAACACATGAGAAAAGCATCCTTCCATTACGTCTTGGGTGGTGCAATCTTACTGGCGTTGCTTGTTATGCTCTGCGCTTCCGCTTCTTTCGCCTCCGGCATGGACGAAGTCCTGCTGGAGGAGGGGGATCGGGGCGACGAGGTTATGACGATGAAGCAACGCCTTTATGATTTGGGGTATTTCAGCTCCACCAATTTCAGCGTCAAGTTTAATGAAAGCACCGCAAGCGCGCTAAAGGAGTTTCAATCCGTAAACGGCCTTCCGGTAACGGGTATTTTTACTGTTCGTGACTCCGAGGCGCTCTACGCCGAAGACGCGCTGCCTTATATCGCGCCTACGGCAACGCCTGCGCCTACGCCTGAACCGTTGGCAACCATGCGTCCCTTCAACCCCTCCGACGAGCCGGAACGGGATGAAGCAGGGTATCTGGCAGAGGATGGCGAATATTTTTATGAAAACGATGAGGAAGGCCAATGGGCGTACCTTTCGCCGAATCTGCAAATCATCATCAATCGTTATACCGACGAAAGCATACCGTTGATTTGGTTTGAAACGGAAATGCTGCTGCGGGGCGATGAGAAGCTATTAACAACGGAAAATAACCCGGAGCGTCCGGGTACTCGCTTTGCCTACCCCTTCGATATCGCCACCCAAAACCAGTATGTGCTGGGCTTTACCGATGATTTTTACGGTCATCGACTGTACCGCAATCAAACCGGCGGAATCGTAATTCGCAATGGCCAGATCATCTCCGAGAAAACCTACCATAAGCGGCTGCATAATCTACCCAATTTGGATATGATGGCGCAATTTCCGGATGGCAGCCTGAAAACCTATTATGCGGGCAGCATCACAGCGGAGGAGCTGCTGGCATTGGGCGCAGAAAACGTTTTTTGCTTTGGTCCCGTGGTGGTAAAGGACGGCGTGATCGATGAATTGGTGACCGAGGGCTACTATGATACCAAATCGCCTCGGCAGCTGCTGGGGATGATCGAGCCCAATCATTATCTGCTATTGACCGTTCAGGGACGCATGGCGGACAGTATCGGTTCCGGCCTTCGCAAGCCCGCGGAAATTCTGCTGGCACGCGGCGTCACGGAGGGCTTCAATCTGGATGGCGGCAATACCATGGCCTTGGTGTTCCGCGGACGAATGCTGAATAATTTGGCAAAGTGGAAGGATAAAACCTTCGTTCGTACCGTTACCTCCTTAATTGGTCTTGGCGTAAGCGCCAACGCTATCCCAACGGACGAATAAATAAACAATACAAAAGGGGGAGCATATCATGACTGCTGAAGTCTATGATTATTGTCTGCTATTTTTTGCGTGCTCTATGCTGGGGTGGATGATGGAGGTTTGCTGCAAGCTGATCCAATTTAGACGCTTCATTAACCGTGGGTTTTTAATCGGCCCCTATTGCCCGATTTACGGCTTCGGCGCGGTGCTGGTTACGTATCTGCTATCCGGCTTTTCGCAGTGGCCGGTGGCGGTGTTTGGGCTGGCGGTTCTGGTTTGCGGCACGTTGGAATACCTCACCTCGTATTTTATGGAAAAGCTTTTTCATGCCAGATGGTGGGACTACAGCCAAAAGAAGTTCAACATCAATGGCCGCGTCTGCGCCGACACGTTGATTCCTTTTGGACTGCTGGGGCTGGGATTGGTGTATTTGGTCAAGCCGGTGTTTTTTCGCTGGCTTGCTCCGCTGCCGCTGGAAACCCTGCAAACATTGTGTATTGTGCTTACGTCTCTCCTGCTGGCTGATACGATTACCTCTACCTTCGTTCTGGGAAGAATCCGCAAGCACACGGACTTGTCCGGAAAAGACAACACCGAGGCCATTACCAAGAGCGTTCGGGAAACGCTGGCTAAGGATTCACTGCTGGTACGACGTACATTGCAGGCTTTCCCGTACGCCAAGCTTTATAACCGTCAGGTAATTGAGGAAATGAAGGCGCGAAGGGAGCGGGTAAAGACAGAGCTCAAGCGCGCACAGAAGGAGCTTCACGACGAGATTAACGCCCGGGAAATGGAGCTAAAGAAAGCGATCAAGGCTACGAAAAAGAAATAATAAAAAAGGAGCCTCTGCTAGATAATGTGCGGAGGCTCCCATACTGTCGAAAAACTTTTAAGAGGGTGTCGGGGGAGCCCGTAGGCTCCCCTGACTGTATTCGTATCGACCGGCTTTGCCGGTCGGGCGGGCAGTTTGCGGAAAAGCCGCAAACAGTACCCGTAACTGGCGAAAAAGCGCGTAGCGCTTTTTTGACACGCTGAAAGGAGCCTCCGCTAGAGAATGAGCGGAGGCTCCATTTTTGTTTTACATTACGGCTGCGCGGTGTCAAGCATCGCAAGCTCAACTGTCAGATCAATGTAATCGCCGGTGATGGTAGTATAATCCTCGATGGGCTCTTCCAGATTGACGTTGGCACGGTAGATTTTCAAGGTGGCCGTGTCGCCTACGTTTTTCGCTTGTAGGATGGAAATCATCTGGTTGGAGCTGCTAATGACGGTGCCGTCCACATCAACGATGATATCGCCCACCTTGAGCCCCGCCTTTTCGGCAGGAGAGCCGGACTCAACTTCCTTCACGTAAACGCCGTTTGGCAGATAGCCGTTGGCAACGACAGCGCTGGAGGAGTTGATGTTGGTTACGGTTACGCCGATACGAGGCTTTACAGCCGCGATCGCCGCGTTGTTGGTGCTGCCGGAGCTTTCGGTGCTGTCGGCGGAGCCGGATACCGTCTGACCGCTAACGACCTGCTCAATCAGGGGCTTTGCAACATTGATTGGGATTGCCATGCCGATCCCCTCTACTGTGGAGGAGGAGTAATAGCTGCCCGTGTATTTCATACTAGGTACGCCCACCAGCTCGCCAGCTACGTTAAACATACCGCCGCCGCTGTTGCCCGCGTTGATAGCCGCATCGGTCTGAATCATCAGGTTCACGTCGTTGGTACGAAGACCGTAAGCGTCCGTAGTGTTGTTAGAAATTTCACGGTTCAAGGCGGAAATAACGCCAACCGTAGTGGTGCCGGTGAAGCTCAGGGGATTGCCGATGCAGATGGCCCAATCGCCTACGTTCAATACGTCGCTATCGCCAAGCACAACGGGCTCGATATCCAGATTATCCACCTTTAGCACGGCTAAGTCCAGCGTTTCGTCGGTGCCGGCTACTGTGGCGGAATAGGTCTGATCGCCCATGGTGACCTCAAGCATCGTGGCGTCCTCTACCACATGGTAGTTGGTCAGCACATAGCCTTTTGCAATAACTACGCCGCTGCCGCTGCCCTGTAGCACCTGACGGCTGCTGTCATCGCCGTTGCTGCTGCCGCTTCCATTGCCAAAGCCATAGCCGTAACCATAGCCGTAGTAGCTGTTGCGGCTGGAATAGGTGGTGTAGTTATTAACGCCTACAACGCTGCCGCGAACCTTTTGAACAGCCTCGGTAAAGGGGCTTGAGACGACGGTGGCGTTTTCGGAAACCGTAACGGCCTCCGCGTCTGCCGTGGGATTCATCTTGATCAGTGCGGTGGTGCCAGTGATAACGACTGCCAATGCCAATGTGATTGCGATATACCCTAAGAAGCTTTTCTTGGATTCATTATTTCTCATGTAGTGTCCCTCCTTACTACGAGGATATTCTAACACTCATTTTTGACCACATCGTGAACGAGCAGTGAATAGTATTTGGAAAAACAAAGAAGGATATGCTGGTAATTATTCGTGCTCGATGGCATAGATCGCCATGGCGCATTCCAGCCGCTTTTGCTCCAACTTGCATTCCATATCATAGGGCTTTGAGATATCGCCGTTAAAAGCCTGTGCGTTGGCGGCGCAGCCGCCGCTGCAATAGAAACGCGCCCAGCATTGAGAGCATTTTTCCTTTGCTAGCACATGGTTTTGCTGGAATTTACGCTGGATGTTCCGGTCAAAGGTATCATTGAGCACAGAGCCCATTAAATAACCTTCACGGCCAACAAATTGATGGCAGGGATAGATATCGCCCTCGGGGGTGACGGCCACATACTCGTTGCCGGAGCCGCAGCCTGTCAAACGCTTTTTCAGGCATGGGCCGCCGGTAAGATCCACCATGAAATGGAAGAAATTGAACCATTTACCGTTCTTACGGTAATCAATGTAGGCGCGGCCTAGCTTTTCATACTCGTCATATACCGTGGGCAGGTCGGATTCCTTAATGGCATAATCGTTGGTTTCGCTGGTCACCACCGGCTCGATGGAGAGCTGCTCAAAGCCCAAATCGGCTAGATGGAGCACATCCTTGGAAAAGTCCAGATTGTAGCCTGTGTAGGTGCCGCGCAGATAATACTGCTTTTGTCCCCGTTTATCCACAAAGCGCTTCGCCTTATCGATGATTAAGTCGTAGCTGCCTTTGCCGTTGGGGGTGGGACGCATGCGATCGTGAACCTCTTTGCGGCCGTCGATGGATATAACGACATTATCCATTTCCTGATTGAGAAAATCCATGACCTCATCGGTCATGTTGAGGGCGTTGGTGGTGGTGGTGAACTTGAAATGCTTGTCATGATCTTTTTCAAGTGATCTTCCGTAGGCGACTAATTCCTTGATCACAGGAAAGTTCATCAGCGGTTCGCCGCCAAAGAAATCCACCTCTAAGTTGTGGCGCTTTCCACTGTGGGCAACCAGCCAGTCCAACGCTTTCTTGCCGGTTTCTACGCTGAGCATGGAACGATTACGCATGTGGTATTCGCCCGTATCGGCAAAGCAATACTTGCAGCGTAGGTTGCAATCGTGGGCGGCGTGAAGACACATCGCCTTGACCACGCCCGTATCGACAGGAGCTACGTTGCTATAATCGTCGGAGGTATTCAGATAGCCGTCCTCCATAAGCTGGCGCAGCTCCGCCACGGTTTCCTCCACCTCGGCCCGGGGGTATCGATCCTGTAGCAGCGCGGGCACGTCTGCGTCTGCGTTGTCGATCAGCGCAGCCAAACAGTCGTAAGCGATTTCGTCCAGAGACAGCACCGCCCCGCTGCCAACGTCTAGCGCCATGAGACGGCCCACCGCCTTAAAAAGATGAATCATCGGTATCCTCCTTAAATACGCAAAAAAGACTGTATCGTTGAGGAAGCACAGAGACTTATTGGCACGGAATGTTGCAGCGTATCGCCGCTCATTTTATGCCGAACCTGCTGCACAAGGGCTTTGCCCCTATGTATCCCATTTTTGTCCGCCGATGGGCGGACAACGTTGGGTCAAGGGCGGTAGCCCCCGTCAGGGTTGTAGGGGTGAAAACCCTACCGTCTCTCGCTTCTTCGTGATACAGTCCCTTGCGGAAAAAGTAAATTGTGGGAATCCCAAGTCTTACTTGCCAAAAGAGTGGTTCAGCTTGCCGTCGCGGCCTGCTACCACCTGATTGTCCTTGTTGGCGCAGCTCTGGTTAGCTACGGTGCAGCTGGTCTTGCAGGCGCTTTGGCAAGAGCTTTGGCATTCGCCGCAGCCGCCATGGGCAAGAGACTGGCGCAGGCAGGGTTGAGAAACGGTTTTGATATGCTTCATTGAGAATCCCTCCATCATTAAAATCTAGTTGAACGTTTTCATTATACAAGAATCAGCGGTGCATTTCAAGTGCGCGCGGCAATTAACCATCGTTTTGCTGGCATTTCGGCGCGTATCGTGATAAAATTCTGTTTCTAGGGAAGAGAATAGGAGGCACGGAAGATGGAAGCAGTTACGGAGAGCGTTGCGGTAAAGGATGCTGTGCGTAAAGCACAGGTGGATGAAGGGACCGGCGCGGAGCTGTATGCCTTTATGGCCAAACGGGAGAAGAATGCGGAGAACAAACGCCTGCTGGAACAGATGTCGGCAGATGAAAAAAGGCATGCTGCTGTGTGGAGAGGTATCACAGGCGAAGAATTAAAGCCCAAAAGGCTGCCCCTCTTCTGGCGAAAGCTTCTGATCATTGTGCTGGGCTTTACCTTCGTGGTGAAGCAGATGCAAAAGGACGAGCGCTTTGGCCAGAAGGATTACGAACAGCTGCAAAGCGAGTACCCCCAAGCCGCCAAAATGCTGGAGGACGAGCGCCGTCATGAACAGGAACTCTACGGCATGCTGGACGAGGAGCGCCTTCATTATGTGGGGGCCATGGTTCTTGGCTTGAACGACGCACTGGTGGAGCTGACCGGCGCGATTGCGGGCGTTACCTTCGCGCTGGCAAACACCCGGCTGGTGGCGTTGACGGGGATTATTACCGGCATCTCCGCCACCCTGTCCATGGCAGCGTCTAACTATTTGGCTGAACGGGCCGACGGCAACCCCAACGCCATGAAATCCAGCGTTTATACGGGCGTGGCTTACTTGGTTACGGTAGCGCTGCTGGTGCTGCCCTACCTGCTGTTTCCCAACGAGCTGTATGTGGCGGCCTTTGTGGTGATGATTGCCGTGGTGCTGCTAATCATTTTGTTCTTTAACTACTACATTTCCGTTGCAAAGGAAGAGCCGTTTATGCGCCGTTTTGGCGAGATGGCTGTGATTTCGATGTCGGTTGCGGTCATTTCCTTCGTAATCGGGCTGCTGGCTAAGTCCCTGCTGGGGATTGACGTAATGTAAAGCTAATCCTCAGCTTGCATGAAAACAACTCCATCTTGAGGATGCTTTTGACTCATCGGCTGCGTCAGTCAACCTTGAAATAGCTCTGCTATTCCTGCGGTTTCCTTTCTTGTCGCTGAGCCAAAATCACCCTAAGCTGTTCGCCGTTTTCATTGAGCTTCGTATTAATATACGCAGAACTCACATTCTAGCCGCCCGTTATACAGGCGGCGTTTTTGTATTGCCCGACGGCCAAAATACCGCTCGAAAGCAAAGTCTGACGTGATGACCCCCATACGCCAGCCGGGATGGCGCTTCAGCAGAAGTCCCAGCTCTTGATAAAGCGCTCGAGCTTCCTTCTGGTCGCCCAGCCGCTCGCCATAGGGCGGATTGAGTAAAAACACACCGGGTTCTCCCGTTAAGGTCAAGGTGCGCAGGTCTTGCAGCTTGGGAACAATTTTTCCCTGAAAGCCCGCCTGCTCGATATGACGGTTGGCCAGCTTAAGCGCCTCCGGGTTTAGATCGCTGCCACCGATGGAAAAAGCAGCGTCAGGCGTCGCTTTTTCGGCTTCCTGTGCGCGAATGGCTGCTAGCTCCGCCTTTGGCATAAAGGAAAACTCTTCACAGGCAAAGGAACGGTTCAGGCCGGCTGGTCGCGCCGTTGCTTTCAGCGCCGCCTCGATGAGCAGCGTGCCTGTGCCGCAGCAGGGATCATACAGCCGCATGCCTACCCGCCAGGGGCTTAATTCCACCAAGGCGGCAGCCAAGGTTTCCCGCAGGGGCGCTTCGCCGTTCCACGTGCGGTAGCCTCGACGGTTCAAAGCTTCGCCGCTCATATCCAGCGTTACGCGCGCGATATTTTTCACGATGGCGATCTCGATGGGGCAATGGGCGCCGGTCTCCGGCAAACGGCTTATCCGCAGCTTTTGCTGTAACCGGGCGACGATGGCTTTTTTGCCCACCGCCTGACAGTCCCGGATGCTCATGAGCTGACTGCGCACACATTTACCGCTGACGTGAATCATCGCGTCCGGCGCTAGGTATTGCTCCCATGGAATGGAGCCTATCATTTGGTACAAATCCTCAAAAGTAAAAATTTCTCGCTCGCAAAGGCACAGGAGTACCCTGTCCGCGGTACGTAAAAGTAGGTTGGCGCGGTATGCGTCTTTTAAATCGCCAACAAAGCGCGCACAGCCCTGCTCGGCCTTCGCGGGAATTCCCATACGTTTTAATTCACCTGCCACCACGCCTTCCAGCCCGAAGGCTGCGGTAGCCAGAAATGTATATTCCATTCTGTTTCTCCATTCTGGCGGCAATTGTCGCCGATTCTAGTATACCATGGGGCGGCGCAGCAAACAATCCAAGAATAGAGGACGAAAAGAGACTGACAGTATACGAATCTGACATTATATGTTATAATCTGTCAAAAGCGGCAAAGGAGCGCAAAAAATGCTCTATGCGAGAAAAACCGCGGAACCTGTACGTTGGCAAACCTTACAAGCCCATTGCTCCGCTGTAGCGGCACAGGCTGCCCAGCGCGGAAGCGCCATTGACTTATCCGCGCTGATGACTGTAGCGGGCTGGCTTCATGACGCAGGAAAAGCGTCGGAGGCCTTTCAAAAGTATCTGCAAGCCGAAAATGGGCGTCGCGGCAGCGTTATTCACGCTGCTTATGGCGCGCGATACGCTTACGAGCGCTGGCATCAGGGTAGCGTTGCCACTAGCATTGCCGCTGAGCTTCTGACTGTAATGATCGCCGCCCATCATGGAAAACTGCCGGATATGGTTGATGGAGAAGATCGATCGTATGTGGAAAATCTTTTTTCCGAGGAACGCACGTCCGATCAGGACGTTGTCATGGAGCGCTTTTTTAGCGACGTTATTAGTCAAAAAGAACTGGACAGCCTGTTTGAAAAGGCTGTGAAGGAAGTCGGACGATGGCTTACGAAAGCGATTTCCTCCATGAAGGATCTCGATTTTAAGGACAATTGTCACCGGTTACAGAATCCGCTGGCGTTTGTAGTAAGACATGGCTATGGCCTCTTGATCGACGCGGATCGCTGGGACGCATATTGTTTTGAGACTGGTCAAGAGACGCAGCCCTATACGATGCCGTGGCAACGATGGCAGGATCGGCTCAATGTCCGTTTGGCTGGTTTTCCCCAGAACCAAAAGCTTGCTAAAGAAAAAGCAAAGGTATCTCAGGCATGCTTTGACTTTGCGGCGCACGGAGAGGGAATCTGGCGTTTGGGCGTGCCAACGGGCGGAGGAAAAACCTTAGCGGTGATGCGTTACGCATTGGAAGCGGCTAAGCGGCATGGCTTTGAGCGAATCGTGTACGCCGCTCCCTATAAAACCATTTTGGAGCAAACGGCAGATGATTTGCTGCATACCTTTGGGGATGAAAAGCTGATTTTGGAGCATCACAGCGACGCCATCAATGAGGATACCGAGGATGAGCAGCTAAAACGTTATGAGCTGTTCATACAGCGCTGGGATCGTCCACTGGTGCTGACGACCATGGTTCAGCTGCTGGATACCCTGTTTGCGGGACGCAGCGCCTGTGCAAGGCGTTTTGCAGCGCTTCAAAACTGCGTGCTGATTTTAGACGAAATTCAATGCGTGTCCGTTCGGTGTATCTGTCTGATCAATTTGGCGCTCCGCTATTTAGCGGGCTGTTGCCACTGCGCTGTCGTGCTGTGCACAGCCACTCAACCTGCTTTTCATTTGGTGAAGGGCTATCCGCTGCCCGCTCCCGTGCCGATGATTGATGATGAATGGGGATTATATCAGAGCTTTCGTCGGGTTCGGGCAGTGAATAAGCGTGGTAAGCTTACGCCCATGCAAATTGCATCGGATGCTTTGCAACGACTTCCAGATATTTACAGCGTGTTGTGTATCCTGAATACCAAGGCGACTGCTAAAGCGCTGTATCAAAGCTTTCGAGAGCTGGTTGGGCCGGAGGTAGCCGTCTATTGCCTGACCACGGCGCAGTGCCCCGCCCATCGAATCGTCCTGTTGAACGAAATCAAGGCGCGGCTTTTAGCGGATCAGCCAGTGATTTGCGTCGCAACGCAGCTCATCGAGGCGGGGGTTGACGTATCTTTCGGGTTGACCATTCGGGCGGCAGCGGGGATGGATAGCGTTGTACAAGCCGCAGGACGCGAAAATCGCCGAGGCAGATGGCCGATGGGCGAGCTTTGGATTGTGGATGTGGAGGGGGAGGACCTAAGTCAATTAGAGGAAATCGCCAAGGCTAAGGAACAAACTCAGCGGCTTTTGGACCAATGCGGCAAGGAGGAGGATTTACTGTCACCCTCCGTTATGGAAGCGTATTTCAAGCTATGGATGACAGAATGTAAAGGCAAGATTGAATATCCCGTTAAAACGAACATTTATACCACGTTGGTGAACCTTCTGGGCTGGAATGAGGAACAGCGCAACCAATATGAAAAGGATAAACCTCACGCCTATTCCTTGATGCTGGCCCAAAGCTTCCGAACAGCAGGAGCAGCTTTCCACGCCCTAGAAAACGATACGGTGTCGGCGTTGGTACCCTATGGAAAGGGAAAAGAACTGATTAACCAATTGCTAAGGGAAAATCGACTAGAGGAATGCGCCAGATTGATGCGCCTGATGCAGCGTTTTATGGTTAGCCTTTATCCAAAGCAGGTAGAAGAGCTGAGAAAGGTACACGCCTTGGTCGAGCTGCCCGCAGGAATGGGCTGGGCGCTGGACCAGTCGTACTATGACGATCAACTGGGCGTTACCACCGATCAACAGCCGCTAGCACCGTTGATCCTCTAACTGACTTCGGAAAACGAGAGACACCGCGAAGGAGGAAGCTTATGGAAAACGAGAACAAGGTGACCTTTCTGGTTTATGGACGGTACGCGCTTTTCAGCGATCCCCTGACGCGGATCGGCGGAGAAAAATGCAGCTATATGATTCCAACCTACGAAGCCCTGCGAGGAATTTGCGAGAGTATTTATTGGAAGCCCACGATTTGCTGGATTATTGACCGAGTGCAGGTGATGAAGCCCTTTCAAAGCCAAAGCAAAGGCGTCCGTCCCATTTCCATGGGGAGCGATCCGGCTACGTTATCCATCTATAACTACCTAAAGGATGTGGCTTATCAGGTAGAGGCGCATTTTGAGTGGAATGAACGTCGCCCGGAGCTTCAAGCAGACCGCAATGAAAATAAGCATTATTACATGATGAAGCGAAGCATTGAAAAGGGCGGCAGACGGGATGTGTTTTTGGGCACGCGGGAGTGCCAAGCCTATGTGGAGCCTTGCGTTTTTAGAGAGGGGGAAAGCCCCATCAAAGGGGAAATGTCCTTTGGCCTGCAGTTTCATGGCTTCACCTATGGGGACGAGGGAGAGGGAGACGAGCTGATTGCTCGCTTTTGGAACCCCAAGATGATCGATGGGATCGTGCGCTTTTGCCGACCTGAGGAATGCCCCGTACAGCGCCGGGTGAAGCCGTGGGCAGCCAAAACCTTTACGTTGGAAGAAAATGTTACGCCTGTTGAAAAGGAATGGGAGGAATCACAGTCATGAGCTGGATGCAGATTTTATGCGACATCTATGACCAGCAGGCGGCTATTGGAATGGTAAGTAAGGCAGTTGAAGACCAGCCTATGCTTTTACCGCTCTATCATGTGGAAATGCAGGCGCAGATCGAGATTACCATTGATGAGAAAAGTAATTTTCTATCCGCACGGGTGATTCAGAATAAGAAGGATCGCCTGACCGTCATCCCTTGCACCGAAAAATCTGCGTCCAGAACCAGCGGTGTGGAAGCAATGCCTTTGTTTGATAAGCTGATCTATATCGCCGGTGATTACGCTCAATATTCGCCTGTGGAACCCAAGCACGGACAGGACGCCTATAACGCCTATGAGCATTCCTTAGCGCAATGGTGCGAATTCGAGGATGGGCATCCGGACAGTAGAGCGTGGCTTGCCTATATTCGCAAGAAAAATGTGATTGGCGATCTAGTGGCCTGTGGCTTGCTTCGGCTGAATGAAGAAGGAAAGGTGCCGGAAAAATGGAGCGGCGAGGGAAAACCGGAAATATACAGCGCTATTCCCACTGCGCCGCTGGATGCTTTCGTTCGGTTCAGGGTGGCTCGCCGGGAGGGCGAGTCTCGCGTTTGGATGAACCCAGAGGTGCAGAACGCCTTCGTGAACTATCAGAATCATATCGAGGGACGTATGGGCTTGTGCTGCGCCACGGGAAAAGCCCTCTCTCTTGCAACCTCGCACCCTAAATACATCCGTTATGGCGGAGACGGCGCAAAACTGATTTCATCCAATGATAAAAGCGGCTTTACCTTTCGCGGACGCTTTGATACCGCCGAGGAGGCTGTAACCATTGGGCGAGAAACCACGGAAAAGGCGCACGCGGCTTTAAAATGGCTTATACAACGGCAGGGCTTTCGCAATGATGATCAGGTGATTGTATCCTATACCTCAGCAGGAGAGAAAACACCCCCTCTAATGGAGGATATATCTAATTGGGATCAGCCCATTGTTTTTCAGAAGGAGATAGACAATACGGCAGGCGAGATCGACGCCGTCCGGCTTCGAAACGCGCTGGCGGGCTACAGTGGCAAGAAAATGCCGGATAGCCGCTCCGTGATCATGGGGCTGGATTCTGCAACGCCCGGACGGTTGTCCATCTTTTATTATCGAGAGCTACGAACCGAGGAGCTCATCACGCGGGTAGTGGACTGGCACACCAAATGCGCGTGGCGGCACACCTATCACTATGTGGAGGACGGACTGGATGAGGATGGGAAAAAGGTGTTTCGCAGCGCTCCCTTTGTTGGCGCGCCAGCCCCGGTAGATATCGTAAAGGCAGCCTATGGGGAAAACGTAAGCAGCAAGCTGCTCAAGAGCGCCGTGGAGCGGCTGTTGCCCTGCATTGCAGATGGGGCGCGGCTGCCTGTGGACATTATGAAAAATGCGGCGTGCAACGCTGAAAAGGCGGCGCAGCATACGCCTACGGAGCAGCGCAAGGCGCTGTCGATTGCCTGTTCGTTGATTCGCAAGCATGAAAACGAAGGAAAAGATAAGGAGGAATGGAACATGGCATTGAACAGGGGGTGTACGGATCGAAGCTACTTGTTTGGACGGGCGTTAGCCTATGCTGAGCAGATTGAGTGGTATGCGCAGCGAAATATGGATGAGAAACGCGCCACCAATGCCGAACGAATGATGGTTGCCTTTGCAAAGCATCCCGCGCGGGTATGGAAACAGCTGATGGAACGGCTGCGGCCTTATCAGGATCGGTTGGGTGAAAAGGGTAAATGGCTTAATGATGGCATGGCACAGGTTATGAGTCAAATGATTTTTGATGATTTTTCGAACGCACCTCTGAATGAAAGATATCTATTGGGGTACGCCTGCCAAAAGCAAGCGTTCTGGGAAAAGAGCCCGACGGCTCAAACAGAAAAAAATTCAGAAAATGCGAATAGCACGAAGGAGGACTAACCATGGCAGCTTTACAGAATAAGATCGATTTTGCGGTGATCATTGCGGTACAAAATGCCAATCCCAACGGCGATCCATTAAACGGCAACCGCCCCCGGGAGAGCTATGACGGTACGGGCGAAATATCCGACGTATGCCTGAAACGAAAAATTCGCAACCGCATGATGGATATGGGTTATTCAGTGTTTGTTCAGTCTGACGATCGGGCTAACGACGGCTGCAAGAGCCTACAGGACCGAGCAAATCAGGTGGAGGTTTTTAAGAAAGGGACGAAGGACGCGGAGCTTTGCGCTCGTGCAGCCTGCCAGCAATGGCTGGATGTGCGCACCTTTGGTCAGGTATTTGCCTTTAAGAGCAGCGGCTCATCCAGCGGAGTATCCATTAGCGTGCGGGGGCCGGTTACCATCCAAAGCGCGTTCAGCGTTTCACCGATCGACGTGGACAGCATCCAAATTACGAAGAGCGTAAACAGCGTCACCGGTGAAAAAAAGTCCTCCGATACCATGGGCATGAAGCATCGCGTACCCTTTGGACTCTATGTTACCTACGGCAGCATCAACTGTCAGCTGGCGGAGAAAACCGGTTTCAGCGACGAGGATGCGGAGGTGGTGCACGAGGCGCTGAAAAGCCTGTTTGTGAACGATGCTTCCTCGGCGCGGCCAGACGGAAGCATGGAGGTGTACAAGGTCTATTGGTGGAAGCACAACAGCAAGGCGGGACAGTATTCCGCAGCCAAGGTACATCGCTCTTTGCAGGTGAAGCTAAAGGAAGGAAAAGAAGGCAGATCTATTGAGGATTACGATATTCAGCCGCCTATTCCCTTAGAAGGGCTGGAAGTGCAGGAAACCGATGGCGAGTGACGAGGACGACTATCTACAGCTTTCCGGATTGCAGCATTACGCTTACTGCCCCCGCCAATGGGCGTTGATCACATTGGAGGGGCAGTGGGCGGAGAATCTGCGCACCATAGAGGGACAGCTGGTGCATGAGCGAGCTCACGATGAAAATTTGCGGGAAAAACGGGGAGATTTGCTGGTTGTTCGCGGCTTGGCGATTCGCTCCCGAGAGTTAGGCGTTAGCGGACAATGTGATGTTGTGGAGTTTAAGCGCGATCCTGCCGGAGTAGCGCTGGACGGACAAAGCGGACTTTGGCTACCTACGCCGGTAGAGTACAAGCGCGGCCAGCCCAAGACCCATGACGCGGATCGACTGCAGCTTTGCTGTCAAGCCCTGTGCTTGGAGGAAATGCTGCTTTGCCCTACAATCGAAACGGCTTATCTATACTATGCGGAGCCAGCTAGACGGGAAAAGGTCGACCTAACCGATGAGCTACGGGATACGGTACGCACATGCCTTAGGGACATGCATCGGCTTGCAAGCAACGGCCATACGCCAAAAGCCAAACCAACGAAGGGCTGTAATGCATGCTCGCTTCGCGAATTATGTTTGCCATCCCTGACGCGCAGACCGTCCGCCTCGGCTTATATCGCCGCGCGTCTCAGAGAGGAGGAGGAAAGTGCGCAAGCTTAACAACACACTTTTTGTCACCTCGCCGGATCGCTATTTAGCTTTAGAAGGGGAGACGGTTCTTGTACTGGAAAAGGACCAAAAGCTTGGTCAGTTTCCGCTGCATAACTTGGAAAGCATTGTTACCTTTGGCTACACTGGCGCAAGCCCGGCTTTGATGGCTGCCTGTGCCCAGCGTAACATCGCCCTGACCTTTTTAAGTACCCATGGGCGCTATTTAGCCAGCGTGCATGGAGAAACCAAGGGGAATGTGCTGCTTCGCAAGCAGCAATACCGCCTATCGGACTGTGAAAAGGATTGCTTACCCTACGCCAGAGCTTTTCTGCTTGGCAAGCTTTTTAACGGCCGATGGGTGATTGAGCGAACCCTTCGGGATCATGCCATAAGAGTGGATGCGGCAGCCTTAAAAGCCGCATCCGGCAGACTATGGGACAGTATTCACGCGTTGGACGCCGCCGAAAGCATTGATACGCTACGAGGGATTGAGGGGGAGGCGGCGACACGTTACTTTGGCGTCTTTGATCAGATGATCTTGCAGCAGAAGGACGCGTTTTCATTTCAGGGGCGAATGAAGCGTCCGCCGACGGATAATGTGAACGCTTTACTTTCTTTTGTTTATGTGCTTCTGACCCGAGATGTGGAGGCGGCGCTGGAAACGGTCGGGCTGGATCCCTATGTTGGGTTTATGCATGCGGATCGGCCTGGACGGGCTTCCTTAGCCATGGATATGGTGGAGGAGCTACGCGCTCCTATTGCTGACCGTTTTGTGATCGGCTTGATCAATCGACGTCAGGTAACTGACAGCGGCATGATTCGCACGGAAAGCGGAGTTGTCCGGATCGACGACGTTATGCGGAAGGAAATTCTCGCTGCGTGGCAACAGCGCAAGCAAGAGCTACTGACGCATCCTTATTTGGGGGAAAAGCTGGAGTGGGGTTTGATTCCCTATGCGCAAGCGCTATTACTATCCCGCGCGATTCGCGGAGATTTGGATGGCTACCCGCCCTTTTTATGGAAGTGATGTACAATCAGTAAAAAAGAGGAGAACCAACGACTGCGTTGGGGTCAGGAGATGATCACATGCTAATGCTGGTTACTTATGATGTATCTACGCAAACGCCGGAGGGAAAGCAGCGCTTGCGCCGGGTGGCAAAATGCTGTCAGAACAAAGGGATTCGGGTGCAGAATAGTGTTTTTGAATGCGTGGTGGATGCGGCGCAATGGAAGCTATTGCGTCACGAATTGGAGGAATTGATCGACCCTAAAGCAGACAGTTTACGATTTTACCGTTTAGGGGAAAGAACGAGCAGCAATGTGGAGCATATCGGCGCTAAGGTTGCTGCCGATATGGAAGACGTGCTGATTCTGTAGTGCTTTGTCTTATGTGGTAGCCGGAGACGACGGTGCGAAAGGCAAGCAAACAGGAAAGCCCGGGGGGATTCGCACCTTGATAACTGCATATAGGGGATGTGATTGTGTAGATATGGGGTTGAATATGGATAGGATAGTGTTGTAATATAGGCATAAGTGCTAAAAAGCTTAACTTCATTGGGTGAATTTTTGGTGGTTTATGCAGTCGCCCCTCGTGTGAGGGGCGTGAGTTGAAATACTTATAGTGTCGGCCTGTATCATATCCATGTGGTGTCGCCCCTCGTGTGAGGGGCGTGAGTTGAAATAATCATGGTCTGCCAGGCGTCAGCTGCTGCTTCGTCGCCCCTCGTGTGAGGGGCGTGAGTTGAAATTCCCATAGTGACGACGTGGTGGCGGGATGGGCTCGTCGCCCCTCGTGTGAGGGGCGTGAGTTGAAATAAATAAGGAATTGGATATCCAATCATCCAACCCAGAGTCGCCCCTCGTGTGAGGGGCGTGAGTTGAAATCTCCTGTACGTCTGCGAGAAGGTGCGCAGCGTGGTCGCCCCTCGTGTGAGGGGCGTGAGTTGAAATAATCAATCCGTCACGATATTTCATCAACCGAAATTGTCGCCCCTCGTGTGAGGGGCGTGAGTTGAAATTCTTTGCGGTATTTCATCCACTCGCGATCGATCCGGTCGCCCCTCGTGTGAGGGGCGTGAGTTGAAATTTAAACACGATGGTCACATCCATCTTAAGCACGGGTCGCCCCTAGTGTGAGGGGCGTGAGTTGAAATATCCAACGAACGATATTGTTTCAAACGCAAATATTGTCGCCCCTCGTGTGAGGGGCGTGAGTTGAAATGCCTCCTTTCTTAGTCTGTGGGGGTGGTGCTTCCAGCGTCGCCCCTCGTGTGAGGGGCGTGAGTTGAAATTACTTCGAGAGCTTCCAGACTGACCCACAGCTTAGTCGCCCCTCGTGTGAGGGGCGTGAGTTGAAATGTCTGTAGAGTTGCGAGAAAGCAAAGACCACGAAGTCGCCCCTCGTGTGAGGGGCGTGAGTTGAAATGTTCCTACTGGCTCGTAACGATGACAAAGCTCGGTCGCCCCTCGTGTGAGGGGCGTGAGTTGAAATGCTTAGAACTTGTACCTTACTTTTGTACGGTCTGGTCGCCCCTCGTGTGAGGGGCGTGAGTTGAAATACCCCAATTGCCTGTCCGTCTCGCCCACTCAAACGTCGCCCCTCGTGTGAGGGGCGTGAGTTGAAATTTTTGCACCTCTGCTCGCAGGTCTTCCACCGTTGTCCCCCCTCGTGTGAGGGGCGTGAGTTGAAATATCGGTCAGGGTTCCTGTCGCAAGAAAGCTGTCCGGTCGCCCCTCGTGTGAGGGGCGTGAGTTGAAATATGCACTTCTTTGTTTAGCGCCTCGCAAACAAGATGTCGCCCCTCGTGTGAGGGGTGTGAGCTGAAATGCACCAATCATCATTACGCGCATAGGTACGATAGAGTCGCCCCTCGTGTGAGGGGTGTGAGTTGAAATAGTAAGTCACGGCTTGTGATATATCCTAGGCGTAGTCGCCCCTCGTGTGAGGGGCGTGAGTTGAAATCCTTCGGCTGTTTCCGCTGCAATCAAGGCATTTGGTCACCCCTCGTGTGAGGGGCATGATGAAATACCCAGCTTTCGCGCTGTGTCCGTTTGAGGACGAGGTCGCCTCTCGTATGAGGGGCGTGAGTTGAAATTTTTTCTTTTGGATTGGTTGTGTGTCTTTTGGGGTCGCCCCTCGTATGAGGGGCGTGAGTTGAAATATATCGTTAAATAGTGGGTTTCTATATGGTTCCAGTCGCCCCTCGTATAAAGGGCATGGATTGAAATATGATTATCGTGCGTAAGGAAGAAGCAAAGCTGTCGCCCCTCGCATGTGGGGTGAGCTGAAATAGGCATTCCCGTTGTTCGCAGTGTCGCATGAATCTCGTCTCCCTCCCAAGAGGCACGTGAGGTTGAAACGCCTATAGTTGCCAAATCGAGGTATCGCGCATCCTTAGCCCACGCTCCCGGGGGGAGCATAGACCGTCACCCTCACCGAAATCTTTCACAAATTTCCCATCCACTATAGATTACCCTATCTATTCGCAAGTACTGTTTGTCAAACCCGTCGCGCTGTGCTAGAATACCAGAGAAACTACGGTAAAGGACGTGCGTTGGATGGAGATCTGGCAGGAAGCGTTGGAGAAACACTATGAATGGGCTGGAAAAATTGAAATCACTCCACGGGTAAAGGTGGAGGATAGCAAGGCGCTGTCCTTGGCTTATACACCCGGCGTGGCGGAGCCATGTAAGGTGATCCATGATAACGCGGAAAAATCCTTTGAGTTGACGCGCCGCCATAACATGGTGGCAGTGGTCACCGACGGTACGGCGGTGCTGGGTTTGGGCGATATCGGCCCGGAGGCAGGAATGCCGGTGATGGAGGGAAAATGCGTGCTTTTTAAGGAGTTCGGAGGCGTGGACGCATTCCCTCTTTGCATTAAGAGTAAGGACGTTGATGAGATTGTTCGCACGGTGTACCTGCTTTCCGGTAATTTCGGCGGTATCAATTTGGAAGATATCGGCGCTCCGCGCTGCTTTGAAGTGGAACGGAGATTAAAGGAAATCTGCGATATCCCCGTGTTTCACGACGATCAGCACGGTACGGCGGTGGTTGTGGCGGCTGCGTTGCTTAACGCGCTAAAGGTCGTTCATAAAAAAATATCCGACGTCACCTGCGTTATCAATGGCGCGGGCTCCGCTGGAATCGCTATTGCAAAGCATTTGCTGCGCTTTGGAATCGGAGATATTATCTTGCTGGGCAAGCATGGGATTGTGGTGGAAAATCGTGAAAAAATGAGCCCTGCTCAGGAGGAGCTAAGCCATGTGACCAATAAGCGCCATTTGCATGGCGGGCTGAACGAAGCGATGAAGGGCGCTGATGTGCTGATTGGCGTAAGCGTTCCCGGAATTGTCACCGCAGATATGGTGGCGACCATGGCAAGCAACGCTATCGTGTTCCCAATGGCGAACCCAGTGCCTGAAATTATGCCCGAGGAGGCAAAGCGCGGCGGCGCGGCAGTGGTCGGCACAGGCCGTAGCGACTATGAGAACCAGATCAATAATGTGCTGGCATTCCCCGGCATTTTCCGGGGAGCGCTGGATGTGCGCGCCCGTGATATCAACGACGATATGAAGCTTGCCGCCTCCTATGCCATCGCATCATTGGTGGCGGATGAGGAGCTGACCGCTAGCTATATACTGCCCCATGCCTTTGATAAAAGAGTAGGCACAACCGTTGCTCACGCGGTGGCGCAGGCGGCAATAAAAAGCGGCGTAGCTCGCTTGCCTGAAAGGAAATAAAAGCATGACGCTGGAGGAACGGCTGCGCGACCTTTTAATGGATGGCGGAGCGGATTTGGTAGGCTTTGCCAAGGTTGAGGGGAAGTATGATTCCTGTGCCGAAAGCATTCCTGATTTTCCTCGCTATCCACACGCTGTTTCTATTGGGGTCGCTGTTCCCAAAAAAGTCATCCTGGGCATTGATCAAGGCCCGACAATGGAATATTGGGAAGCCTATCATGAGCTGAACACCAAGCTGGATAGCCTTAATCGCCTTTGTGCGGAAGCATTAAGGGCATCGGGCGCTAACGTCTGGGGTCAGACCACAGACGTAGTAGAGGAATATGACGTTTACCGCACGCCGTTGCCCCATAAAACGGCGGCGGTATGGGCAGGGCTGGGCTTTATTGGAAAAAGCGCCCTGTTCGTCAGTCCTAAATACGGCTCGGCGGTTAGACTAAGCTCTGTATTGACGGACGCACCCCTTCACTGCTGGATGGGACAGCCTGTTTCTCTTTGCGGAGATTGCACACGCTGTACCGATTCCTGCCCCGGCCATGCGGTGTCCGGAAAACGGTGGGAAGCCGGTATGAAGAGAGAAGAGCTTTTTGATCCGCTGAAATGCCGTCCGGCTGCCCGAAAGCTTGCGAAAGACCTGTTGGATAAAGAAATCACGCTCTGCGGTAAATGCATACAGGTTTGTCCCTTTACTCAGCGTTATCTGCGGGAGGAATAGTAGCGGAGTCGCCGATCAGCCTGTCTGCCGCCTCTCGCGCGGCTTTCATGGCTGTTGGAAAGGGTAAGGCGGATAAGGCCGCCCCGTCGATCATTTGACCGTTACTCTCTTGAAGCACGCATGCGCTGGGCATGTCTCGCAGCGTAAAGTGAAATAGCTTCATTTCCCAGATACGATGGGTGAAAACATGACGGGCAGTGCCTACCTCCCGCTCAAATGCGCAGGGGAAGCCTGCTTCTGATAATATTTCCTCCAGCTTTTCTGGACGGGCCTCTTCTTCTATTAAGTAGAATACATAGAGGCCGTGCAATAGCCGTTCCTGACGTTTTTGCACTAATACCTGCCTGCCATAGGTCAGTAGGCATACAGAAACCTCAATTGTTTTTTGAGGTTTCTTTTTTTCGTGCACCGGTAATACCTCCGCGTCGCCTTCCTCTTCCGCGTTACAGCGTAAATGCCAAGGGCAAAGGTCGCACTTGGGGCTTTGAGGCGTACAAAGAACTGCGCCCAGCTCCATTAGCGCCTGATTGTAATCGCCGGGGCGGCTTTTCGGCATTCCCTGTAACGCCAAGGCTCGGATTTCCTTTTGGACGCTAGGTATGCCAACGTCGCTTCGTATGCCGTAATAGCGGCTTAAAACACGGTATACATTGCCATCCACTGCTGGAACGGCTTCGCGAAATGCAATGCTGGCGATAGCCCCGGCAGTATAGGGGCCGATGCCCGGCAGCTTGACTATTTCATCATAGGCGCTGGGAAAAGCGCCTTGCCATTCAGCAATGATCATCTGCGCAGCCTTCTGCAGGTTTCGCGCACGGCTGTAATACCCCAAGCCTTCCCATGCTTTTAGAACCTGTTCTTGAGGCGCTTCCGCAAGCTGCTTTACAGTAGGAAAAAGCGTAAGAAAGCGGCGATAGTAATCCTTTACCGTCTCAACGCGGGTTTGCTGCAGCATGATCTCCGATAGCCATATTCGATAGGGGTCGGCAGTATGCCGCCACGGTAAATCTCTTTTGTTTTCGTCATACCAGTCAAGCAGCGGTTTCCATGGGTTTTGCGTCAAGCCCATCCCTCCATTCATTGCATGAGCTATTGTATCATGGCTCTCAAAAGGAAATAAAATAGAAAATCAATAATATCGAGAGATATTTTTAGGATTATCAAGGAAATAAAAGAAAACAAGCTTTTTAACATGAAAATAACGAAGAATTTCGTTGATTTCTGGAAAGGAAATGCTTGCGCATATGAAGGAAATGACGTAAACTAACAACTGTTGTTAGCACTCATATTGACTGAGTGCTAACAGAACGGAAGAATCATTGCAAGGAGGATATTGTCATGAACGTGAAGCCTTTAGGCGACCGTGTGGTCATTAAGAACGTTGAAATGGAAGAAACCACCAAGAGCGGTATTTTGCTTACGGGAACCGCCAAGGAAAAGCCCCAGATGGCGGAAGTACTGGCTGTGGGCCCCGGTGGATTGGTTGACGGCAAGGAAGTCACCATGAACGTAAAAACGGGCGATAAGGTCATTTACAGCAAGTATGCCGGAACTGAAGTGAAGATTGATGGTCAGGAACTGATCATCGTTCGTCAGAGCGACATTTTGGCTACCGTTGAATAACTGTTTGCAAAGAATCGTTAAGTAGGAGGATACTATTATGGCTAAGCAAATTAAGTACGGTGAGGAAGCTCGCCGCGCATTGGAAAAGGGCGTAAACGCTCTGGCGGATACCGTTAAGATTACCCTTGGTCCCAAGGGCCGCAACGTGGTGCTGGACAAGAAATTCGGCGCTCCCCTCATCACCAACGACGGTGTAACCATCGCTAAGGAAATCGAGCTGGAGGACGCCTTTGAGAACATGGGCGCTCAGCTGGTGAAGGAAGTATCCACCAAAACCAACGATGTAGCCGGCGACGGCACCACCACCGCCACCTTGCTGGCTCAGGCGATCATTCGCGAGGGCCTGCGCAATCTGGCTGCCGGTGCAAATCCCATGGTTTTGAAGCGCGGCATTGAGGCTGGCGTTGTTGCGGCTGTGGACGGTTTGGCTAAGCTGAGCCAACCCATCACCGGCAAGCAGTCCATCGCTCAGGTCGCCAGCATTTCTGCCGGCGACGAGGAAATCGGCAAGCTGATCTCCGAGGCGATGGAAACCGTTGGCAACGACGGTGTAATCACCGTTGAAGAAAGCAAGACCATGAAGACCGAAATGAGCACCGTAGAAGGCATGCAGTTCGATCGCGGCTACGCCAGCGCTTACATGGTTACCGACTCCGACAAGATGGAAGCGGTGCTGGACGATCCTTACATTCTGATTACTGATAAGAAGATCAGCAGCATTCAGGAGATTCTGCCCGTGCTGGAGCAGGTTGTGCAGGCTGGTAAGAAGCTGCTGATTATCGCCGAGGACGTTGAGGGCGAAGCCCTTGCCACCTTGGTAGTGAATAAGCTGCGCGGTACCTTCACCTGTGTGGCCGTTAAGGCTCCTGGCTTTGGTGATCGCCGTAAGGAAATGCTTCGGGATATCGCGGTTCTGACCGGCGGTCAGGTCATCAGCGAGGAGCTGGGCTTGGAGCTGAAGGAAACCACCGTGGATATGCTGGGCAAGGCTCGCCAAGTAAAGGTTGACAAGGAAAACACCACCATCGTGGAAGGCGCTGGCTCTAAGGCTGATATCGACGCTCGCGTTGCTAGCATCCGTAGCCAGATTGAGGATACCACCAGCGATTACGACAAGGAGAAGCTGCAGGAGCGCCTTGCAAAGCTGGCTGGCGGCGTAGCTGTTATTCAGGTTGGCGCGGCTACCGAAGTGGAAATGAAAGAGCGCAAGCTGCGCATCGAGGACGCTTTGGCCGCTACCCGTGCTGCTGTTGAGGAGGGTATTGTTCCTGGCGGCGGTATCGCCCTGATGAACGTACTGTCCAACGTGCAGGGTGAGCTGTCCAAGTTCGCCGGCGACGCTAAGACTGGTGTTGAGATTGTGATCCGCGCTTTGGAAGAGCCCCTACGTCAGATCAGCAAAAACGCTGGCATCGATGGCAGCGTAATTGTGGAGAATGTGAAGAATAGCCACAAGAACGGCTATGGCTACGATGCGCTGAAGGGCGAATATGTGGACATGATCGAGCGCGGCATCATCGACCCCACCAAGGTGACCCGTTCCGCTTTGCAGAACGCCGCCAGCGTGGCTGCCATGGTGCTGACCACCGAAAGCTTGGTTGCGGATATTCCCGCACCCGAAGCTCCCGCTGCTCCCGCTCCCGGTGGAATGGGCGGCATGTACTAAGATTCATAAAAGAGCCAAAGGCTTGGGAGCTTCCCAGCCTTTGGCTTTTAGCGTGTCAAAAAAGCGCTACGCGCTTTTTCGCCAGTTAAGGGTACTGTTTGCGGCAGAGCCGCAAACTGCCCGCCCGCCCGGCAAAGCCGGGCGATACGAATGGAGTCAGGGTAGCCTTCGGGCTCCCCCGACACCCCCTTAAGGAGTTTTTCGACAATCTGAAAGCCAAAGGCTTGGGAGCTTCCCAGCCTTTGGCTTTTTCTTTTGGAACAATATGTGATTTTATAGCAAAAACGAGATGTATGAAGATCGCCCTCCGATGCCATGCTAGGCACAGGGGGCGATTGAAATGAATGGAAACGCGGAGCTTTTAAACTTCATTTACCAAAATGCCGAGATGGGCGTTCATACGCTGGAACAGCTAGTAAAAATCGTGAAGCATGAACCGTTGAAAAAGCATCTTTCGGCGCAGCGCAAGGAATACGACGATATCATGACCGAGGCGGGAAAACTGTTGAAGGAGAACTTATGCAAGGAAAAGGAAATTTCGGCCTTAGACCGTCTTAAAACCTACATGATGATTTCCGCTCAAACGGTTTGCAACCGTTCGGACGCGCATATCGCCGAAATGCTGATTATCGGTAGCAATATGGGGGTTCTGGACGCGACCAAGCAGCTCAAACGCTATCCGCATGCGGGACCGGAAATTACGGATTTGATGCAGCGTCTGCTGCACTTTGAAGAAAACAACGTACAGCGGTTGAAGGATTTCCTCTAAGTACCGTTCATCATTCCAATTGGCTTGGCTATCTTTTGACCCAATTGGAAGTTAACATATCGCTCATAAGCAATTGACAGGCAATCGCCTGCTTTTTTAACTTTCTTACGGGGCATGCTATTTATTGCGCGTCCTTGCGACAAAGCACGGACTTTTTGTAGTAAATGGATAATAGAATGCTGCATGCGATCCAGCCTACGGGATATGCAAAGGTTAATACGGTAAAGGAATTGTTAAAAAGCACTCGGTTTGCATATAAGTATAGCTGCCTTAACACCACAAAGGAAAACAGCATGATTAGCATGGGCTTATTAGCTTGACCAACTCCCCGCAGCGCACCGCCAAAGACTTGGTTAAAGCACATCGTAAAATAGAAGGGCGAGATCATAGTGATAAAATAAACGCCATAGCGCAGCACCTCTTCATCGGTGCTAAAAAGCAGCATCATGGGGCGGGCGCAAAGGATTAAAAGGCCGCTTAGCAGTATTGTGACGGAAACCGCCATGATCAACGACTGCTTGATGCCGTCTCGGGCGCGTTTTAGCTTTTTGGCTCCAAAGTTTTGCCCCACAAAGGTGGTGGAGGCCAAAGCGATGGATTGCATAGGAATCAACAAAAAGACGTCCAACTTGTTATAGCCCGACCAGCCCGCCATGCAGGCGGAACCGAAGAAATTGATATAGGATTGGACGAATACGTTCGAAAAAGACGTGATTGCCTGCTGTATACCCGAAGGTAGCCCGATGGACAGGATCCGCTTGAACATGGTAAGCTTCAAGCATAAATCCTTCCAGCGGATCCCGTAGGGGGCGTGATCTCGGGTGAGAACGAACAGCACCAGCACGGCGGATAAAAACTGAGAGATGATTGTGGCGTAAGCAACGCCCTCCACTCCCATATGAAATACGATGACAAATAAAAGGTCCAAGATCGTGTTGATGATGGCGGAAAAGCATAAGAAATAGAGGGGACGGCGGGAATCGCCCACCGCGCGAAGAATGCCGGAGCCCATATTGTAGATCATCAGCCCGGACATACCACCAAAGTAAATGTTAAGGTATCGCTGCGCTTCGCCAAAAACGTCCTCCGGGGTGGACATCATGCGCAGCATAGGGTCTACAAGCAATATGCCAAGGCCTGTAGCCAGCACGGACATCAACAGCGTGAAGGAAATGGTGGTATGAACCGCGTCGTGAAGCTCCTTATACTCGTGCGCGCCGTAGCATTGAGAAATCACAACGCTGGCGCCGGTAGAAATACCGGCAAACAGACCTACCAGCATATTTACAATGCTGGAGGTACTACCAACCGCCGCCAACGCCTCCTTGCCGACAAAACGTCCGACTACAATGGTATCCACCGTATTGTACAGCTGTTGAAAAAGCAGCCCGATCGCCATAGGTATGGCAAAACTAATTAGTTGTTTCCAGATAACGCCCTCCGTCATGTCGGACGCGCCCTGTTTCATAAGCCTGCCCGTAGTTATGCCTCCTGAGCGGCCAAAATGGCCGTTTTTCTGTACTGCCATTAAGCATATCACAAAGGAAGCCCATTGGTCAAATGGGTCAATGGGTAACCTCTCAGAAAATACACGCTTTCCTTTTACTATATTTAGGTGTATAATCAAATGGTATGACCTCAGTGAAGGAGGGACTTTTTCATGACGGAGCAGAACGGCACGGCCAAGTTCACCCCAGTGCTCGAGGGCGCACGGGATGCGGGCGCCATTCTTCGGCATGTATATCGTGCCTTGCAGGCAAAAGGATACGATCCAGTTACGCAGCTGGTAGGGTATCTGATTTCCGGCGATCCTACCTATATTACCAGCTATGGACAAGCCCGTAGCATGATTTGTCGTCTGGAGCGGGACGAGATTATGGAAGAGTTGGTGCGCGTCTATTTGCAGGGGCTTGACAACTGATGGGACGTGTTGTTGCTCTTGACGTAGGGGACGTGCGCATCGGCGTTGCCATTTCTGACCCCACCTGTACCATCGCACAGCCGTTGGAGGTATACCGTCGTATCGGTTATGGCCCTGACAGCAAATATGTACTGGGCCTTTGCCAGCGGTATGAGACGAATCAGGTGTTATTAGGTTTGCCCTTGAACATGGATGGAAGCCGTGGCGGGCAGGCGCAGAAGGCTGCCGCCTTTGGCGAGGTGCTTGCAAAAGCCGGGCTCACCGTGTTTTATCAGGACGAGCGCATGACTACAGTGACGGCCGAGCGCGTGTTGATAGACGGTAGCGTACGCCGTGAAGATCGAAAACAATATGTAGATAAGCTGGCGGCAGCTGTGATCTTAGAACAATGGATCGCCTCTGGACAGGGGACGACGGAAAGAGAGTAGTATGAAAGAAAACGAGAACATGGTTCAATTACAGGACGAAAACGGGAAGGACGTTAATTTTGAGCATCTCATGACCTTGGAGCATAAGGGCAGCTACTATGTGCTGCTAGAGGCTACCGAGGATATGGACGATTGCAAGCAGGGCGAGGCCATTATCCTGAAGATCGTCCGGGACGAAAGCAGCGGCGAGGACGTGTACGCCACCATTGAGGATGAGGACGAGTTTAACGCAGTATTTGATAAGTGTATGGCTGCCATGGAGGAAGAGGACAGTATGGCAGAGGCGCTAGAGCTGGAGCCAGATGATGTCGAGGACGTTGACGCCGACGACGATGACGACGAGGAATAAGGCATGCCAAGAGTTCTAGGCGAGCATATCATGCTAAGAGAATATCAAGCCGAGGATATCGGCTCCATTCGCAGCTGGGTTAACGATGCAGAAACGACGCGTTTTCTATCCACCCGCTTCTGGCCCGCTCAAACAATGGTAGACAGCGAAGAATTTTTGCAGCATATGCTGCAAAGCAGTCACAATGCTTATAATTTTGTGATTGCATCCATCGAAGACGGGCGGTATTTGGGTCAGTTGGATATGTTCCGACTGGATTGGCGGTTGCGTTGCGGCGAACTGGGTATGGTAATCGCCAGCGCCGACGATCGCGGTCGCGGTGTGGGAACAGAAGCGCTTCAGCTCATGCAGCGCTTTGGGTTCCTGACGGCGGGCATGGAACGGATTGAGCTGGAAGTGGAGATGGGCAATGCTGCCGCTCTACGCTGCTATCAAAAGGCGGGCTTCATGCTGGAAGGCGTAAAGCGGCACGCTTATTATCGAGATGGGCAGTTTACGGACATCGGTATCATGAGCGTACTGTCCGATGAGTGGCGGCAGCGGAACGGCGCTGCTTCGTCAGACACCAAAGTCTCTGTTTAGGCATAAAATAGACCATCCCGATTCATGCTGTGGCGGGATGGTTTTCTTATGGAGTGCGCGGGGGATTGACTTTGCACCCCCGTTTCGGATAGAATAAATCCCTGTGAGGATATATTCCTCTTTACAGGCTGGAGGGAAACGATGATGGGCAAGATTGTTGCGAAGTTTGGCGGTAGTTCCCTATCGGATGCTACGCAGTTTAAAAAGGTAAAAGGCATTATCGAAAAGGATGAGCGGCGCTGTTATGTGGTGCCCAGTGCGCCCGGCAGACGATTTTCGGATGATGAAAAGGTCACTGATCTTTTGTACCGTACCTTTCGTGCCAAACGGGATGGCGAGGATTATCATCTTCCCTTTCGTCTCATTCGTCAGCGCTTTATGGAAATCGCCAGCGACCTAATGCTGTCCATCGACATCAAGGCCCATTTGGATAGGATTGAAGCCGCCGTTGAGGCAGGAGCCAGCGAGGATTTCTGCGCCAGCAGGGGCGAGTATTTAAACGGTCTGCTGTTGGCAGATTATTTGGGATACACCTTCGTGGATCCCAAAGACCTGATCTTTTTTTTCAACGATGGAAGCTTCGACAGCGAGCGTACCCATCAGGTGATGGCGAAACGGTTGGAGCAGGTTCCTAGAGCGGTGATTCCCGGCTTCTATGGCAGCATTGGAGACGGGGAAATCCATACCTTTTCACGGGGTGGAAGCGATGTGACAGGCTCCATTGTGGCGCGAGCCGCCTACGCGGAGCTTTACGAAAACTGGACGGACGTCAACGGCTTTTTGATGGCGGATCCCCACATCGTGCCCAACGCTCGACCCATCCGCCATATTACCTACCGCGAGCTGAGAGAGCTATCCTACATGGGGGCAACGGTGCTGCACGAGGACAGCGTCTTCCCGGTGCACCGCGCGGGCATACCCACCAACATCCGCAATACCAATGATCCCGATAACGAAGGCACTATGATCATGCATGGCGCGGTAGAGGAGCACAATCCTTACGTCATCACTGGCATTGCCGGACGGCTGGGTTTCAGCGTTCTAAGCGTGGAAAAAGCCATGATGAACAGCGAAATCGGCTTTGGCCGCAAGGTGCTTCAAGCGGTTGAGGAAAACGGGCTTTCCTTTGAGCACATGCCTACCGGCATCGATACCATGTGTGTGGTGCTGCCCACCGCAGAGCTAGAGCCGGTGAAAAAGCAGGTGGTGAAGCGCATCATGGAGCTGACCGCCCCCGATGCGTTAACCATACATGACCATATGGGTATTATCGCCACAGTCGGACGCGGTATGGTACACAATCCCGGCACGGCAGCCCGCCTTTTCTCCGCCCTTAGCAGAGAAAAGGTCAACGTTCGCATGATAGATCAAGGTAGCAGTGAGCTAAGTATTTTGGTTGGTGTGGACGGTTCTGAATTTCAAAGAGCTATTCACGCGATTTACGATGAATTTGTCAAGGAATGACGGTCAAAGGCCGGAAAAAGGGGCGATACGGATGAAAGCGCAACCTTCCGAAGCGTTGAGCCGCTTTAATCAACAAGCTAAATGGAACGGCAAGGCACACCGAGCATGCTTTTTTCTATGCGCGGCGTGCCTTGCTCTCTATACCGCCTATGCGGTTTATTTTGCCAAAAGCGGATTTTTAAAGAGCGGGGTAGAAACCGCTGTTTCGCTCCTCTTCTTTTTTTGCTTTGCACTGTTTTTCTTTTGCTTATATTTATGGGGGGCTGAGAAACTGAAGGCCTGCGCGCCCAGACCGAAGGCGAGAAACGCGAGGCTTAGCCCAATGGTTTTTGCCCTAACCGCCGGAATTGCGCTGATGCTCCTAGGCAGCGCTTTTGCGAGCTGTTACCCCGGCGGCGTCAGCTACGACGCGGCTAATCAATGGCGGCAGGCGCAAACCGGTGAATTTAACAATTGGCATCCGGTTTTTCATACGCTGTTGATTTGGCTTTTTACCCGCGTTTTCAATAGCTACACCTTTGTAGTGCTGGTACAGCTGGTCTTCTATGCAATGGCGCTGGGTTATGCCGCAGCCGTGCTTCATCAAAACGGCGTGCCCGCTTGGCTGGCTGTAACAGTGTGCGCCTTAGTGACAGACAGCGCCCCTGTGAAAAACGCGCTGATGTATGTATGGAAGGATAACGCCATGACCATTGGTTGCCTGGTGTTATTCAGCCAATGCACCCGCCTGCTTTTCAGCAGAGGAAAATGGCTGCAAAAGCCTTTGAACGCTCTAGCCTTTGGCTTGATGCTCGCCTTTGTTACACTGGTACGCCATAATGGATTTTTGTTTTCTGTACCGTTGCTGGCGCTGGTGCTGTGCTGCTACGGTTTGCGCCAAAAGGGTGTGCGTGTGGCGACTCTGGCCTTTGCGCTGTGTATGCTGGTGGTAAAGGGGCCCCTTTACGGTGCGCTGGACATTGTCTATCCGTCCAATACGACTGAAGAAGCCGTTGGAATTCCCATGATGATTCTGGGCAATGCCCGGCAGACAGCGCCTGAGGCGCTGGATGCCGAAACCGTTGCCTTCCTAGACCGTCTCGCGCCTGAGAAGGATTGGCAGACCGTTTATAGGCGTTCCGACTATAACGCCATTAAGTTTACCTATCCCAGAGAATACATCAAGGAAATCCCCATTACGGACATTGTAAGCATGGCGCTGCGCACAGCGTGTCGAGCGCCTCGGCTGGCTTTTGACACCATCAATGAAGCCACCTCGCTGGTATGGGATGTGAGTGGTAAAAACGAGGGTTACGAGTCCGTATCCAACTCCGGCGACCTGCCGGAGGCTGCCTATGGTAATGATAAGCTGCAGAGAATCGGCAAGGCCCTCAGCGCGGTTTGGGAGGCTCCCTTATCATTTTTGCCCCTTCAATGGTTGACCTGCAATATCGGCGTGCAGCTGCTGCTCCTTTTGTGGGTTACTCTATGGGCGCTTTACCGCGGCGGGGTGGATCGGCTGCTCTTCGCCGTGCCTGTTTTGTGCTATCATTTGGCGACTATGCTCATGCTCTGCGGGCAGGACGCACGCTTTTTTCAGTATTCGATGGCGCTCTCTCTTCCGGCTATCGTCGCCTTGCTCTATGCTCCCGCAACTGAGGGTGGTTAAGTATTTCTGGCGATGATACAATGGAAATGTATGACAGAAAGAATCAAATACTTGCCAAAATTCTTACGTTTGTGTTACAATAAAGCTTATCCTTGGTAAAGATTGCCCGGAGGTAGAAACTGATGACGGATAGGAGCCATGGGATTTCCTTGAAACTGCCCGCAAACCCAGAGGATCTGCTAATCGCCCGCATGACCTTGGGTGGTTTGGGGATGCTTGCCGGGCTGGACGCGGACACAGTAGGAGATTTGCGGACTGTGACCAACGAATGCTGTGATTGTCTTATGCACCAAAACGTGCTGCCTTCTTCTATTCTGATGGAGGGATGGGTAATGGAGGGACGGCTGTTTTTTAGCTTCATGGCGCAGGGAAATGGCGGCCAAAATTTGGAAACTGGGCTGGATATGGATATTGTACGCGGGATATTGGAAACGCTGATTCCCGTTGTAAAGGTACATTCCGACCAACGCGGCGTATACAGTATCGAATGCTCCATACCAGTATAAGTGGGAGGCAGCTATGAACGACGAGCGATTGATCCCACTTTTGGAGCAATATGTCAAGACCCATGACGTTGCGCTTCGGGATCAGCTTTTTGAGGCGTACCTACCTTTGTGCAAAACGGTGGCGGGTAAATTTATGGGTCGAGGCGTCCCGCGGGAGGACTTGGAGCAGGTGGCGGGCATGGCGCTGCTAAAGGCACTGGAGCGTTATGAACCGGAACGCGGGTTTCGATTTGTCACCTACGCCGTACCCACGGTGACCGGCGACGTGCGGAACTATCTGCGGGATAAGGGCAGCGCCTTGAGAATTCCCCGCGATTCTCGACAGAAGTTATATGAAATGACGCAAGCGCAGGAGCAATTTGAACGCGAGCATCTGCGCACGCCTACGGCTATGGAGCTGGCGAAGCTCATGGGCATTACGCCCGATGATCTTTTGAGCCTGATGAATATGAAGGCTCAGACAGATATGGCGTCTCTGGATGTGCCGGTCGGTGAAGAGGGCGACGCTATGCTTTCGGATATGCTGGGACAAAACGACGACGGCTTTGAACGGTTTGAGCAGAGCGAATGGATGCGGTGGATTTTTTCCAAGGTATCCGAAAAAGAGCGGGATTTACTCAGCCTACGCTTTATCGACCGCTTAGGGCAGAGAGAAACCGCGCAGCGGTTGGGCGTATCCCAGATGCAGGTTTCCAGAATGGAGAGACGGGTTCTAAATCGGTTACGCTTTATTGAAAAGAGCGAGGCTTGATTGAGAAACCATGGATGATAGGTTGAGGGAGGGAAAGCGAAGATGCAGCCAAATCAGGGCGGAGGCGGAAATCCGTATCAGCCCTATACCGCCGAGCAAATGCAAAGCTGGCAGCAAACAGGCATACCGCCTCAAATGACGCCTGAAATGATGCAGCAAATGTGGACGGGGCAGCAGCAATGGCAGAACGTCCCTTATACGGTCCCGCTACAACAAATGACGCCGCAGCAGATACAGCAGATGCAGTACGACGCATACGTGTGGCAGATGCAGCAGATGCAGAACGGGCAGCCAATGCCGGGAGCGCCGTTCATGCCCGGTGGGCAACCCATACAGCAAACGATCTATAATCAGCCCGGAGGAAAGCACCCCAAGAAGCCGAAAAAGCCAAGGGCTCCCGGGCAGCGTCGTCCCTTGCGAAGCGTGCTGATTACCATACTGGTGCTAGGCGTGCTGGGCGGTGGAATCGCTTACTACTTGCAAAACATCGCTTCTAGCCACCCGGCCACAGCAGTGATCGAGCTGGGGTCCATGAGTACCTCCTATACGGGGGATGCGTTGATTGTGCGCAATGAAACGGTTTTTGACGACGAAGGCGTACAAAATATAAAATATGTGGCGCAGGAGGGCAGCGTCGCTTACCGTGGTAATGTTCTGTGCTATGTTTATTCCACCGGCTACAGCACCGCAGAAATGACTACCCTGCAGGATTATCGAGATCAAATCAACGATTACCAGCAATCCTTACTAGCTAGTGAAACCGCCTACGATCAACGCATGGAGCGCTTGGAAACGGACGTGGTGGAGCGCGGGCTGGAGGTTCGCAGCCTTGTACATGGCTCGCGAGGAAATCTCATCAATCAGGAACAGATTTTATCAACAGCCATTACGCAGCGGCAGAATTACTTTCGCTCCAAGTATTCTACGGACATGCGCCTGAACCGCTTGTATGACGACGAGAGTACGCAGGAGCAGCGGATTGAAAGCTGGATCAAGCCGTCTGTAGCCACTCAGGAGAGCATCGTTAGCTTTTATACGGACGGCTTTGAGACGGCGCTTTCCCCCTCCGCTTACCTCAACTATACGCCCACGCAGGTACGCTCGATGATCAATGGTGAAAAGCCGCAGTCCAGCGCTTCTGATCGCGGACGCACGGATCTATACCGGCTTGTGAAGCAGGATAACTATGCGGTGCTGATGCTCATCCGAAACAATACATGGAGCCCAAAGGATGGGGAAACCTATAAGCTGGTGCTAGAGCAGTTTTCCAGCACCATCGTCAACGCTCAGGTGCTATCCTCCAGCCGCACTGGCAGCGAGCTTTTGGTACGGCTCGCCGTATTAGGCGATGTGAAGGATGTGCTGTATATGCGCACCTGTCAGGCGCAGCTGGGGGAAAATGCGGACTGCTTGGTGGTACCCAGCGCCGCACTTTACAACCAAAACGACCAGCGAGGCGTTATCATCACGGATGATGAGGGCGTACAACGGTTTGCACCGGTGACTGTGCTTCAGGAGGAAGCGGGGAAGGCTTATATTTCTTCTCTGCAGACAGGCGTTTTAAAACCGGGCATGTCGGTTCAGCTTTTCTATTAACAGCGAAAGAGGGGGACGACTATGGCGGAAAGTACGGAAAAAGCGATTGAAATAGCACCCTTAAACAGTGCGGTCACACAGCAGACGCTCATGCAAAATGTGTCGAACGTTTTGGCAGTTTTAAACAAAAACCGCTATCAAAATTTTCCATCTGCACGTTTGATCGCTGTTACCAAGACCGTCAGCCCATCTGTAATCAATATGCTGAAACCATTGAAAATATTGGATATTGGCGAAAATCGTACCCAAGTCGCCCAGCCAAAACTGACACAAATCGCGCCTGAATTTAGGCTTCATTGGATTGGAAGGTTGCAAACCAACAAAGTAAAATATATAATAGACAAGGTATGTTTATTACATACTCTTGATCGGTTAGCTCTGGCCCAGGAGATTGACAGACGAGCCGGAGAACGCGGACTCGTTCTGCCCACGCTCGTTCAGGTTAATATCGCTCAGGAACCGCAAAAGGGTGGAATGGCCCCGGACGAGGTTCTTCCCTTCTTGCGACAGATGCGTGATTTTCACCATTTGCACGTCGAAGGACTGATGAGCATCATGCCTGCGCAGGCTGATCCAGATGAGCTGCACGTGCTGTTTAAGGGCATGCGTCAGCTATTCGAAAAACTTCGGGACGAAGCGGTGGACGGTGTGGAAATGCGGGAGCTGTCCATGGGCATGTCCCGCGACTACGACATTGCGGCCAGCGAGGGCGCAACAATGGTGCGGGTAGGTTCTGCACTTTATCGTGAGTAAAGATGGTCGTTCGGCTATCGTAGGAGGTTCATGGTTTGGGAATCTTTCACAAGTTTGGCGCTTGGCTGGCCAATACGAGCGATCAATTTATTCGAGGCGGTCAACCTACACGGGGTTACTATGCGAACCGAGAAGACCAGGAAGCCTATCGGCAAAATCGCTCGGATATAGACGATGAAAACGAAGGAGAAACAGGTGGAAGGTCGTCGCTTGATCCCTTTGGACATGGCGGAGACGGTGAATATGGCGGTCGGGTGCCCTATCGCAGCAAATATGATATGGAAATGGAAGCCTATCAGCAGGCGCAGCAGCAGATGAGCAACGCTGCTCAGCAGACGATGCCCCAGCAGCAAGGAATGCCTCAGCAGCAGGGAATGCCCCAACAGCAAGCAATGCCTCAACAGCCGGTGATGCCCCAGGGGGTACCTCAGCAGCGTGCAATGCCCCAGCAGCAGGGAATGCCCCAGCAGCCCATGGGAGCACGCGGCGTTTATCCGCAAGGATATGCTCCCCCTGCAAACAATGTGGTACCGTTCCCAGGTATGCATCGGGACGCGGACGGTATGGTTTACGCCCATATTGAGTATGTGGTGTTACTTCGTAGCCGCAGTGAATGCAAGGATGTTATCGGTTATATTAAGACGGAAGCCTCCGTGTTCCTGAATATGGAATTCATCGCCAGCGATAGCGAACGTCAGCGCTGTGTGGATATGTTGAGCGGCGCCGCCTATACCCTTGGATGCGCGCTGAAAAAGATTTCTCCCCGTGGCATTTATCTCATCGCCTCTCCTACGGTTAAGGTAGTGCTGGATCCCGCCATTGAAAAGTTTAACGCTTCTCCCGAGTCTCAAGGGTATACGCCGCGCTATGAGCAAGAGGCGGGATACGGCTATAGCCGCCAGCCTCAGAGATATGAAGCGCAACGCTATGAAGCTACCGGCTATGATGCAGGAAACCCCACGTATGAAGCAGCTTCTTCCCAGCCGGTTAACAGCGGCTTTGGTGCGGAATCACCCACAGCGCGCTTTCAGGCGCAAAGCACGCAGAGACATAACCCTCTCAACTTCAGCTCCGCAGCGGCTGGAAATCAAACCGGCAGCTATCAAGCGGTTGGCGGCTCGCATTCAACCTCTTATGCGGATGCGGAATATGCCCATTAACCTGATACAAAAGGAGGAGCCTCTATGTCATTTCTCATTGGTGTTATCATATTTGTTCTTCAAGTGCTCAGCTTTGCATTGCTGGTATACTGTGTGCTCAGCTTCGTAATGCCGCAAAGCACCGTTATGGACAAGGCGCGTCCCATCGTGGAGCCCATCCTCTCTCCTATCCGGGTGTTTCTGTGCAGGCTGTTTCCCAAACTGGAAAGCATGGCGCTGGACTTTTCCCCGCTGGTTGCTTGGCTGGCGATTGATATCGTTATCTGGCTTCTGTCGCTGCTTCGCAGTATCTTTTAATGAATGGCGAGCAGGATGAGGCGCAGGTCAGGCGAAGACTGGATGAAATGGCAACCCGCTGTGATTCCAGCGGCGTCGCCTGCTTCAGTGATTTTCTTTCCCCACCTGAGGCTGAATGGGCAAAGCTAGCCGCCCGTAAAGCACAGGTATCGGTAACACTGTGCGGCGGTTATGAGGATGCAGAACGGATGATGGCTTGCTTTTCCATAGTGTCAGAGCTGGAAGAGCCTTTTCCCATAGCTAACCTGCGTCTTACATGGCCCCATCAGTCCGCACCTCAGCATCGTGATCTCCTAGGCAGCGTCATGGGCTTAGGCATACAGCGTCGCTGTGTGGGTGACATCGTGGTGGAAGCGGAGCAAGCCTTCGTTTTCGTCGAAGAACGCTTGGCGAGCCATTTGAAGGACAACCTGCTATCGGCAGGAAAAATCCATCTACAGGTAGAAATGACCGAGGAATTGCCCGTTACCGCCCAATCCGTCGGTCGAGAAGTACGCGATACCGTCGCTAGCCTTCGATTGGACGCGGTGCTTGCCTCTGGCTTTAGGCTTTCCCGCGCAAGCGCTTCCGAATTGATCCGGAGCGGACAGGTGAAGCTCAGGCATATGGCAGAGCAAAGAATTGATGCGCAGGTATCTGTCGGAAGCATCATTTCTGTGCGGGGCTATGGCCGACTCGCCCTGCAGGAAATTGGTGCTCTGACCAAAAAAGGACGCTATCCCTTGACCATGCTCCTCTACGGAGTAAAAAAATAATTGGTTGGCCTCAACGAAAGGAGAATGACCATGGCACTGACGATTGACGACATTTACGACAAAGAGTTTGCTCTAAAGGGCGGCGGATACGACCGGGACGATGTGGATCAATTCCTTGACGAGATTTGCGATGAAATGACGAACATGCAGGAGCGTACAGCCTCCCTTGAGCAGGAATTGGCAAAGGCGCAGACCGAGCTGCGCGCCGCCAAGGAAGCAGTTCAGCCCATTGCAGCCCCTGTTGTCGCGCAGCCTGTGGAAACAGCTCCTCCCGTGGTGGTAAAGACCAGCGAAACCTTGGAAAGCATCTTGTTAAACGCACAAAAGCTTTCCGATGAGGCGCTTGAAAACGCTCAAAGAAAAGCGGACAACCTCGTAAAACAGGCAGAAGAAAAAGCCAGCAAGCTGGTGGACGACGCTCAGGAGGAGAAGGAGACGCTTGAAAAGAGTCTCGCTTCCATGAAGGACGCCGCCCGCACCTATCGCAAGGATTTCCTTGATTTGCTCAAAAAGTATCAGGGCTTGATGGAAGAAGACAGCGAGCTTATGGATATCAAGTAAGGCAGTGATGACAGTAAGCTTTATGCCAATCGAATGATCGATCGCTTTTTCTGAGGGGAAAATGAGCTTAATTGA
Organism: Eubacteriales bacterium; assembly: GCA_028693055.1. Taxonomy (GTDB): domain Bacteria; phylum Bacillota; class Clostridia; order Christensenellales; family Aristaeellaceae; genus Limiplasma. Next base: position 51,340 of record JAQUWD010000019.1, read on the forward strand.
CCTGAACTAGGTATTGCTTTTTTCCCCAAGGCATGATACAATGTTCCTCGCGACTGAATGAATACCAAGGAGGTGAAAGACGTTGCCCAATATCAAGTCTGCCATCAAACGTGTGAAGGTTACCGAGAAGAAGAGCCTTCAGAACCGCATCATCAAGACAAAGGTGAAGACCGCCATCAAGAAGTTTGACTCGGAGGTCACACAGAACGCTGCAAATGCTGGTGCTCAGTACAGTGTCACCACCTCCGCTATTGATAAAGCTGTTACGAAAGGCGTGCTGCATAAGAATGCGGCAAACCGCAAGAAGGCTCGCATGGCCAAGCGTTTGGCAAAGGCTCAGTAATGAATACTGATTTTTCAGTAAGAAGAACGGAAGGCAATCGCCTTCCGTTTTTTTATGCCATTATCGTCCCAAGAGGGCGTCCAGATTGCTACCCCCAGCCTCGGCCAGAGATTTGAGCATTTTTTCCATCAGCTTCTGTTTTTCAGGCGGGACTTTTTTAAGCGCCGTATACACTTGCAGCCAATTGCGGGCAACGCCGCCGGGAATGTCGCGGAGTTTATGGGCTCCTGTGGCGTTCACAATTTCAAAAATGGTGTTCACCAGCACGCGACGGTCATCCGGGGTGCAGGACGCTAAAAAGTCATGAAGCGTTCTGTCTGTAAATTTGCCGGATCGGGTCAGCTTTGGCTTTGTTACAAACGCTGGGCCTTTGATATGCCACAGGAAGGGATTGTGCTGCCAAATGCTCACGCCATCGCTATCAATAATGGTATACTCGCTATGATAGTCCATGAGCATGCCGACGATGGAGGATTCCGGTACGAAGGAGCGGATTCGAGACTCGATTTCTAAATAGGACGTGCTGCTGTAGGTTACATCGTCCAGCCCCGGGCCATCGAAGCTGTAGATTTCAACTAAATGATTCCGAACCTCACTGTCGCTATGGGCGGCGGCATAGAGCGATAAGTTGCCGCCTTTGGAATGACCGCATACGTAGATCTTTTCATAAGCCGGTACAGCCTCGTTTAGGAATCGAACAGCGTCCTCTTGAGCGGGAATGGGCGTTTCAAAAGCCAAATTGAAGTCTTCCTTCCAGCCCACCACCGTCGCATCCGTACCGCGGAAAGCAATGATCGCCGTATGATCCGCCAGCTCAAAAAGCGCTGCGGCAAATTGCTTTTCGGCGGAAGGATCAAAGTGGGAAACAAAACGTGCGAGGGTTACGTCGGCAAAGCGACGGCTCTTTGCGCAAATATGCCAAAGCTTGCGGCGAAGCTGCGCCAACTCGTTTTCCTGGGACGGCGTGCCGGGATAGACGGCGTTTTCTAGCGCGGCTAGGTTCTCGTCCCCACGCTCATGCCCCAACGCTTCCATGGGGCAGTAGGATAGGACGGCAAAGATGAGCATGTCAATAGAGCATAGCGGACTCTGGTCAAAGGATAAATCACCACGCCAATCCAGATAGTCAAACATGTGCATTCTCCTTCTGAGACTGATTGATAGACTTGTAGCTAGTGTACAATTCGAGCGGTAACTGAAAAATTCCTTCCATAAGGCGGGAAATCGGGATAGGTAAAAAGGATGTTGCATTCATTGATGGGAAATGATATATTGACGCTATCCATAGAGACGTTATTTGAATGACTCCATTGCTTGGACTGCAGGACGAAAATCGATAGAAAGGTGGGCAATACAATGACCGTGCAGCAATGTTATGAGCGTATAGGCGCAGATTATACGGGCACGATAGAGAGACTTAGCAGCGATGAACAGATTATCCGTTTTATGGCTATGTTTTTAGAGGATGAAAATTTTGAGGCGCTATGTGGGGCGATGAAACAACAGCAGTGGGATAACGCTTTTCGCGCTGCGCATACGCTCAAGGGAATCTGCCTTAATTTGGGCTATACCCAATTGGCGAAGTCTGGCTCGGCACTGACGGAAAACCTTCGTGGGGGAAAGGGTAACGAGAATACGGCTGCTCTTTTTGCACAAGTGGAACAAGACTACCGACTAACAGTCAATGAGCTACGCGACTATTTGAATCGATAAATAGGAATTATTACTATTTAATATTTTATTCTTATTGACATTTCATATTTTAAGTGATATTATACCAATTGAGAAACGATCCTGTTAGGAGAATTCCTTGTATGATGCAACGCAACACGATTCAACGTACCTTGGTTTTTGAAACGGTAAACAAGCTGGCTTGTCACGCCACCGCAGACGAGGTTTACGACGCAGTGATAAAGCAGCATCCGCATATCAGCCGCGGAACAGTGTATCGGAATCTAAACCAACTAGCGGAAGGGGGAGAAGTCAAAAAGATAGAAGTCCCCGGTGGAGCCGATCGCTACGATCATCGCTGTGATGATCACTACCACGCGAAATGTCTGCAATGTGGACGGCTCTTTGATTTGGATATGGAGTACCTTACAAATCTGGATAAAGAGATTAGAAACACCCATGGGTTTGAGATCACAGGACATGATATCATGTTTAAGGGCGTATGTGAGGAGTGTCAACAAAAGGCGCTTCACATGGTCTGAACCCAAGCCACTAAGGAGCGTATACGGGCGCGAGATATCCCGTAAATGATATATACAGAAGGAGAAATAACATGAGAAGCATTACAAAACTAGACCTGCAATATGCACACAGATTTTATGGATTCAAAGGCGAGGCCCAGTATCTACACGGACATACCGGTATTCTGACCATTGAAGTGGAGGATACCATCGAGCCGGGCGTTAATATGGTATTTCCCTGCAACGAAATCCAGAAAACCGCTTGGGATGTTTTAAAGAACTTTGACCATGCGCTGATTTTAAGGCAGGATGATCCGCTGTTGCCCGCCATCCTCGGGGTGTATGAGGCGCAGGGGATTAAAGACGGCGCGCCTAGCAATAAGATGAAGGGTCCTGCCTTTAAGACCGAGCTTGCTACCGCATACCCGGATTGCCGTTTGGTGGTTACCAAGGAAACCATGACGGTTGAGGGCATGATCAAGATCGTGTACGACCTGTTGAAGGATAAGCTGAACATTGCCAAGCTGACCTTTACCAGCGGCGTTAATGCGGCGTCGCAGGAATACCAACCGAAGAACACCATCGATCGTTGCCCACTGTGCGGCATTGCGCTCAATGAAAACGGCGTTTGCCCCAAATGCGGTTACAAGAAAAATAAGTAAGACGAGTACCTTGGCGGTAAGAAAACCGTTGGGCTAAGGTGAAAGTCTCATTAGAAGCAAACAAAATCAGCTGCCAAATATTGCGCGATGGTAGCTGATTTTGTTTGCTTATCAGCTGGCAGTTGACAATTCGATAGGGCCATGCTATATCTAAGCAATGATGCCGAACGAGTGTAATTTTGGGCTGCTGCCCGTGGCTGCCGAAGGCGAAGAAGAATGGAGAGGTCGAAACAATGAAAATATGCGTGCTCAATGGATCTCCTAAGGGAAAATACAGCATAACATTGCAGACGGTGCTTTATTTACAAAGCATCTATCCGAAATGCGAATTTGAAATGATTCACGTCGGGCAAAGGAGTAAAGCATACGAAAAGGATATGCAGGAAGCGCTTCAAGCGATGGAAAACGCAGAAATGCTTCTGTTTTGCTATCCTGTTTATACCTTTATTGCACCGTATCAGCTTCACCGCTTTATCGAGCTGATGAAGGAGACGGGCGTTGATTTTTCCGGCAAATATGCCGCCCAAATCACTACCTCCAAGCATTTCTTTGATGTTACGGCTCATGAATATATCCGAGAAAATTGCCTTGACCTTGGGCTGCGGTACCTCGGCGGTCTATCGGCGGATATGGATGATTTACTGCTGGAAAAGGGGCGTGCGGACGCTGTTGCGTTTTGGGATTATACCCTATATTGCGCGGAAAACGCGTTGTATGATACCATTCCCCCAAAAACGGAGAGCGTCTCCCCAAAGTATCAGCTTACCTTGCCGGAAGTACCCAAAAAGGAAGGCGTCGATACCGTGATTGTCACGAATCTTGAGCAAGAGGATGATGGGCTTGCGGCGATGATCACCGATTTTTCGGCGGCATACCCATACAAGACCCGTATCATCAATATTGCGGAGTATCCATTTTCGGGAGGATGCTTAGGCTGCTTCCATTGCGCCGCAGATGGAAAGTGTATCTATAAAGACGGCTTTGATCAATTCTTGCGGGAGCAGATACAAACGGCGGACGCAATCGTTTATGCCTTTACCATCAAGGATCACTCCATGGGTGCGTCCTTCAAGCGCTATGATGATCGACAGTTTTGCAACGGTCACCGAACCGTGACCATGGGGATGCCTATGGGTTATCTCATCAATGGAGAGTACGCCAAAGAAGCCAATCTGCGCTTGATTATCGAGGGCCGATGCGAGGTCGGTTCCAATTATCTGGCTGGATGCGCCACCGATGCAGAAGAAATACAGAAGCTGGCGGCAAAGCTCGCCTATGCTGTAGAACATAAATATACGCCCCCGCAGAACTTTTTAGGCGTAGGCGGCATGAAGATTTTCCGCGATTTGATTTATCTGATGCGCGGCTTGATGAAGGCCGATCACAAGTTCTATAAAGAGCATGGCATTTACGATTTTCCTCAAAAGAAAATCGGTACCATTCTAAAAATGAAGCTGGTCGGCTCCTTGATGACCAATCCTAAAATTCAGGCTAAAATGGGCAATCGAATGAACGAGGGGATGATCGCTCCTTATCGGAAGGTCATTGAGGAACAGAGCAAGAGAAACGCTTGATCAAGGAAGGAGGCGTGGTAGGATGCGCAGAGCGGAGCGAGAAATCACCGATCATGTTGAGATCGATAAGATCATCGATCAATGCAAAACCATGCGGTTAGGATTAACGGACGGCCTTACCCCTTATGTGGTACCGTTGAGCTTTGGCTATTGTCGCGAGAAAGAACGGTATTGCTTTTATTTCCATTGCGCATCGGAAGGAAAAAAGCTTGCGCTGATCGAGAAAAATCCGTCGGCTTGTATTGAGCTAGACTGCGGATGGGCATTGATCTCCGCCGAGACTGCCTGCGGCTACGGCTGCGCCTACCAAAGCGTCATTGGCTTGGGAACGGCGGAGATTATTGCGACGGTGGAAGAAAAGAAAAAAGCGCTCTCGCTACTTATGGAGCGCCAAACGGGAAGGGTGTTTTCCTTCACCGACGAAATGGCTGCTTCCGTGACGATTGGTCGCGTTGTGGTGACGGAGCTGACCGCTAAGGCGAAAAAATAACGCGCTTATAAGCGTCCTGTCATGGCTATGACCAGAGCCTTCATCGTCTTTCGCTTGTCAATTTTTTCTACCTGTGATATCCTATTCCTTGCCGAACAAACGAAATGGAAAGAGGGATGCGCATGACGAAAATCGGGCGAAGGTGGAAAAGTGCCTTGCCTTTTATCAGCTTCTTCTGTCTGGCGCTGACCTTGGCCACGGCGGTTTATACTTGGCGCTATGAGCCGGATCGGTTCATGGCGGTTTATACGTTTTATGCAGTGCCAGCGGGAACGGAGACAGATGAAAATGCCGTACAACGCGCCCGGATGCTGGCGCGGGAGTGCGATGAGCTATTGAATACCACCGCATTTCAGCAAAGCGTCTTAGCGTATGCCCCTAGCGATGGCAAGACCTTCCTGCGGGCCGTCAGTCTTTCCGATACCCATCTGATTGGCGTAGAGGCGGTGGGGGTGGAGCCTGTAATTGTGGCTGGTCTGGCAAACGCCGCAGGGCGGGAGCTGCTGACGCAGGCAGGAGCCGTGCTGGGCGCTACAGGTATGAAGGAAATCGCCCAAGCCCAGCTGCCTACGTCTGCCTGCGGCCCTAAGCGGGTTGTCAAAACCCTTGCGGTGCTGGCGGCTTCATTTGTGGCGTTTTCCCTGCTGGGAATGCTTTTTGGCTCTGCGCGAAGGCCGCTGCGCTGGGAAAACGGGAAGAATCCGTCAAATGGGCTGCCATGCATCGGCGGTGTTGCAGACTGTGAAAGCGTGAAGAAAAAAAGAGCGCCGGCTTGCACGATCTATGACTATGTGGATCGTTTGGTATATGAAAACCTTCAGGATACGGCAATTCGCGTCCGGTCGTTACGCAGCCAGCCGGGGTGCTCGCTTACGTTGATCGGGCTAAGCAACGAGGAGGACGGCGCAGCGCTTTGTGCACTGTTAGCTGCCGAGCTTGCCGCGGAGGGCTTCGACATTCTGCTGATGGAGCTGGACGCTTACAAGCCGCGGCTGCGCGACTGCTTAGCGGTTGCTGGAACAACGGATGTTCTGGATTGCCTGCAAGATGAAGGCGCTTTACGCGCGGCGATACTGCCAACGGCGATACCCCGATTGTGTTTTATGGATTTTTGCCATGGGGCTGACGGGCTTTCTTATGTGGCGGCAGCTCCGGCTTTTGCCTCCTTGGTGTCTGATGCTGCGCAGTCCTTTGATTATGTGATCCTGAACGCGCCCTCTGCCGCAGCGGGACATAACGCGGCAAGGCTGGCAGCCATTACGGACTTTACCGTTTTGCTGGCGAAGGATGGGCGGTATACGGACGCAGAGCTTTCTGCGGAGGCGGGCGATGTCCTTCAAAGTGCGCAACGGATGGGCGGCTTGATTTTTACCGACGTGCCCAGAGGGCGTTTTTCATCGCGATACAGGGAGACGGGTATGCCGTCCAGAAAGGGTGAGTGAATATGGATCTGCTGAAAACCCTATTGCTCTACATGAGCATGGTATATGCCTCCTCATTGCTGAACGCGCCGGATGTGAACGCGGTGATGGATACGCTTGCAACGCCTACGCCTACCGCTACGGCTACGGCTACGGTCAGCGCTACCGTGCCGCCCACCGCTACGCCTTCGCCGGTGCCTACGATCGATATTTCTCCCAACCCGGATTATCAGACGCTTCGAGTAGGGGACAAGGGAGACGAGGTGTTAAAGCTACAGCAAAAGCTGGCGGATTACGGTTATTATACGGGGGAGCTGGACGGCCGTTACGGCAATCAGAGCCGTCAGGCTGTGGAGCGCTTCCAGTATAATCATGGACTGCAGGTGGACGGTATTGCGGGTAAAAACACGCTGACCGTTCTTTACGATAGCGACGAGGTGCGTTATGGAGCGCCTACCCCCAGCCCCACGCCGGAGCCTAAGAGCCTGATTGTTGCCCTGACCCCGGCTGTGCAGGAAACCGAAACGCCCGCGCCCACTTTCGTTCCGACGGCCTCCCCGGCTACGACGCAGACGGAGAGTGCCGATGCCAGTACGCCCACCCCCACCAATACCCCCAGCCCTACACCAACCGCCACGCCCGAACCGGCGTTTCTACCGCTGGAAGGCTGGACGATTCGATTAACGGGACAAAGCGAGCCGCTGCGGCTGCCTGCGGCGCAAGGCGAACAGCAGGGAGCGCTGATAACGCCCTATGTGCTAGGGGATACGGTGTATGTGCCGTTGATACCGATTTTGCAGGCTGATGGCGGCGTGATTGTCCCCTCGGATAGCTTGGATATGACGGAATATGCGTTTGCCTTGGGCAGCGATTTGTTCCGCATCACTTATACGGAGCAGCAAAACGGAAGCCCGACGGACCTGAATGTCTATAAAAATGGAACGCCTCAGATATTGCCAATTCGAGACGTTCGTCTGGGCGGCGAGCTGATCTATCTGCCGGGGCAATCGGTGTCTAGCCTTACGGGCATTCTCTTTGACGTGAATCAAATCGGCAAGGTATTGACAGTCACCTTTCCTGAGGCTGTTGACGGCTGAGTCCTTAATGGATTCCTAAATGGATTCTATGTTTTACCTTCCCCTTAAACCTTGACAGCAGCCGCTTTGGGTTTATAATAGGGAATAGCGTCAAAAGGCGCGAAGCTCTTGCTCTCTTATGGATGCAGGAAGATGTGGAGGATGAAGTGCATGAAAGTACAAATGAATTTATCAACCAACCTGAAGGTCAAGCCCACCGATGAGAGCAAGCTGAATTTTGGGCATCTCTTTTCTGATCATATGCTGCTGATTAACTATACCGAAGGGCAGGGCTGGCATGATGCGCGGGTTGAGCCCTACGGGAATCTTTCGCTGGACCCCGCCTGCCAAGTGCTGCACTATGGTCAGGAGATTTTTGAGGGCATGAAATGCTATCGCACGCCCAAGGGAGAGTTCAACCTGTTCCGCCCCACGGCGAACTTTGAACGCTTCGCCAACTCTGCCGAGCGTATGGGTATGGCGCCCCTGCCTGTGGAGCTGGGGATGGAATCCTTGATGGCGCTGCTTTCCGTGGATAAGGAATGGACGCCTCACGCTGAGGGAACCTCCTTGTACATTCGTCCCACGATGATTGCCACCGACGCGCATCTGGGAGTGAGCGCCTCCAAGACCTATTTGTATTACGTGCTGCTT